>CAZFPL010000018.1:0-58218 GCA_964521085.1 uncultured Anaerolineales bacterium
CGCCGGGCGATTGCCGCGCCGACCACCCCCGCTCCGATAATCGCGACATCGAACACAGGCATTGGCGACTCCTGAGCGCCTATTGTAAGCGACCAGAGGGGGAGAGGCAATTATGGGTTATTAGATCACAAGGTTCCTTCCAGTAAAGTGGGAATATTGGCAAAGAGCAAAAAAAGATTTTGGATGCAAGTGAATTAATTCGGTCTTCCTTTCCTGTCCTAACCCCCTCACCCTGTCTTCGACCAGGAAGACCTCCAGGTCTCAGACACCCCTCTCCCCCTTCCCCTTACGGGGAAGGGGGAGAGGGGTCGGGGGAGAGGGGGTTAGGACAGGTTCGACAAGTTGCACGAAGTGAATTAGGCGCAGCGGCGGCCGTGGCGTGGAAGGAATCTTCCTATTAAGGAGTTGCGGCCGGCCAGCCGCCGGGGCGGACGTACACCCTTACGTAATCGACTCTCATGGTCTGGGGGAACACGGTCGTCTCGTCCGGATAGCCGGGCCAACCGCCGCCGACGGCGACGTTCAGAATTAAATAGAAGGGGTGGTCGTAAACCCAGACCGCACCCTCCGGCAAGTCTTTTGGTGTGCTGGTTTTATAAAGCTGATTGTCGACATACCAGCGGATAACATTGGGTTCCCATTCAACCGCAAAAAGGTGGAAATCGTCGGCAAACCGCTGCCCTTCCGGCAGAGCAAACGGACCGCCGATGCCGTTCGCGCCCGAGTAGCCCGGGCCGTGCATGGTGCCGTGGACGATGTTGGGTTCCTTGCCGATATTTTCCATGATGTCGATTTCGCCGCCCAGCGGCCACCCGCCGGTGCTGCCCAACATCCAAAAGGCCGGCCAAATACCCTGCCCGAAAGGAATTTTAATCCGGGCTTCAAAGCGCCCGTACAATTGATCGAACTTGCCCCTGGTGTTGATGGAGCCCGAGGTATATTCCCTTGTTTCGTAGTCTTCCTGGAGGGCTGTGATCACCAGCACCCCGTTGATCCCCGCCGGATTTTCGAGGTGTACGTTCTCGATGCGGGGCGTGTAATACTCCAGCTCCCCGTTCACCCAGGCCGGGTTATCGGTAAGATTCCATTTATCGGAATCGACGCTCGATCCGTCCGGCGCGTCGAACTCGTCGCTCCAAAACAAATCCCAATTCACCAGCGTGGGACTCTGGGTGGGAGGCGGCGGAGTGGCGGTGGAAGACAGGGTCGGGGCGACGGCAGCCTGACGGCATCCAACCAAGGCTAATAGGATGGCGAATGCACCAAGAAGAAGCCCGGGATTAAGGATGACGTTCGTTTTCGGGCGCCGGCGGAGGTTCGAAGAGTGATACAGCAAGAAACGCATGAGGTTCTTCCTTTCCGGACAGGGAACTCGCGATGGAGATGCGAATAATTGGGTCATCGCGAGATGGCTGGCGCTTACTCCGCTTTCATCTTCCGAGTTGGACGACAATGTGTGTCGGCTCCGTCCAGGAGGCAATCTCTTTTCGCGGGAAAATCACCTCGTGTGCATCTGGGGCGGTCGCCCGGGGTTTGCCATTGACCTCAACGGCCGAAATTCGGTACTTCTCGCAGGATAGATGATTGGGATTTCGATATTCGATCTCAATCGCTTTTCCGGCGAAGACGGTTTGCACCTTTAACCCATCACTGCCGGCAAATTGGTCGGAGGTGAAACGGGGCGCCAGCACCAGGTCGCCCAACCGCCCCTTCACCCCATAGACTTCCGTCAGCAGAGTAAGCAGGTACCAGGACGCCGAACCGGTCAGGAACGGATACATCCCCCGCCCGCGGGGATTGAAATATTCCGGCAGGCCGGGGTACATCCGGCTGCGTCTGAAATCCTGGCTCTGACGGTATATCCCTCCCAGCACGCGTCCGCCTTCGGCGGCCAGGCCGCGCCGGTAAAGGGCGTTGGCGAACATGACGGCCATATGGCTGAACATGGCGCCGTTCTCCTTATGGCCGTACGCGAAACCGAACGCCCGCCCCAGTTTATTCATCCACCCGCCGAAATCGGTGTTCAAACGGTAGCCGCCCACGCTCTCGTCGAACAGGTAACGATCGGCGGAGCGTACGATCTCCCGGGCTTGCGCATCGGAAGCGATTCCCCCCATCAGGGTGAAAACCTGCCCGGTCAGCGTCATGCGTGGTCCCGATTCGGAATCCCCATCCACCCGCCGGCCGTCATTGTCGTAATAGCCGTTGAACCGGCCGTAACCGTCCCGGTCCGTCAGCCATTCCTGATGGCGCAGGTGGCTGCTCAGCCAATCGGCTTTTCCGCGCAGGTCGTCGGCCAGGTTGACCGTCCGAATTTGTATCTTCTTACCGCTGACCGTATGCGCAATCCGCTCGAAATAACCTTGCAGTTGATTCTGTTTTACATCCACGGAAGCGTAATCCACGGGATTCAACAGACTTGATAACTCCTCCGCCAGGGCAACTTCCGTGACGCCCTTATCGGCCAGCGCTTGGAATAATGCGCTCAAGACGCGCAGGTTTTGTGCATACAACGCGCTGAAGGCGACGCTTTCACCTTTCTCGGCGGCCATATCCAGGGCGTCGTTCCAGTCCGCTCCCTCCAGCCGGAGGATATTGTGCCCGCCCACATTGTGGAATGATGCCAGGTGCTGGACCAGCATGTGCTCCAGCAGTGTGCCCCGCGCGGATTCACCGCCGGCCGTCTTCAAACAGGTGCCCTGTTCCGGAGTCCAGAGCGGATCGTTCCGCTTGCATCGGTGGCTAAGGTGGTCCTTGAAGTAGGTTTGTTCCCGCAGCAGAAAATCCAGATCGCCGGTCAGGTCCAGGTACAGCTGGACGGTCAACAGCGGCCAGGCGCCGTGATCCATCCAGACGCGCGGAATGTTGTTGCGATCCGCTTTGAATTCGCCGGGCCGGCTCCCGATGATGGTGGCGTTGCTGCCGTCGATGCGCACCCCGGCAAAATTTTCCGCCAGCATATCGGCGACGTCGGTTCCCTCCGTCAGAAGCAGGGCCAGCGCATCCTGCCACAGATCCCGCCATCCGCGTCCGCCCCGGCCGTAATCGTGGTACGGAAGGAAGGAATTGCCCATCCAGCGCCGCAGGATCGGCTGAACGGTCACCCACCGCAGCCACCCGTCGAAACGGGCGTCGCCGGTTTCGAAGCGCAACGCGGCGAGTTTGCGCGACCAGAAGCTGCGGGTCTCCGAAAGCCAATACTCGCAACGCTCGGCGGATGCGTATCGGGTCAGGAGGGCTCCGGCATCCTGTTCTTCAGAGAGGATTGCCAGAATAATCACATAAGTGGCCGATTGCCCCGAGTGCAGCGTCAGGTCCGCGAAACGCAGCGCGCCGATGGATTCAAAGCCGGCCGGAGCGGGACCTTCGGATTGCGCCGGCTTTAAATTGGAGACGACCGCTTCGGGCCAGTCGAGGGCGCCGCCCTCGCCGATGAAATCCTCCACCAGCGGAAAGAAGCCGACCGGCGGGGCGCCGTCGCCCTCGGCACCCAGGACCGCGTAGCGAAGCCGGTTGACCGTGTGCCCGCGCTCATCGAAGGAAAGCGTCGGGCGGACGATCACCCCGTGGCGATGGCAGGTTGTGCGGTGCAGCAGGGATGTGACGTGGCGGTGGTCGCGCAAGTTGTCGGCCGATCGCCCGAAGATGGGGATGGCCGCGGTGGGGGTCAGGGTCAGATCCCGCGACCCGCAGTTGGTCAGAACTACGCGCATCAGCTCGACCTTGTCTTCCCCCATCGGAACGAAGGAGGTCACCTCGGCCTGCAGCGCTCCGGAGGGATGCAGGCGGCTCACCGTCTGCCACAGCAAGCCCGCCCGCAATCTGACGGATTCATCGTTCCGGGTTTTCTGTTCGGCGCTGGCCCCGGTGACGGACCAGGGGCGGCCGTCCACCGTCACCCAGAAATTGCGCGCCGCCCGGCTGTTGTGAAGATCCTCCACCGAGGTCGGAAGAAGCAGGAAACTGTTCTGGTCGCCCTTGGCGTCGCCATTAAAAGTGGGTGTGACGCAGGAGATCATTCCGGCCTGATTGACCAAAGGCAGGAACAGATAGCTGGTTTCCTGCGGATCATCCAGTTCGAATGTGCCTTGCTCGTCGATGAATCGCCAGCCGGATTGTGATAACGGTTTCATGGCACCTCATGTATTCTCCCCTCCCCATCCTGGGGAGGGGAAGGGGGAGGGGTCAACCGAAATAGATATCCACCGAATTAATTTCCCCCTCCCGCAGCATGGCGGCATACGGCGACGGGAGGACATCCCCCTCCAGAAGAATTGGATCTCCCGACCGCGGATGCAATTCAAACCGCTTGGGTGATACCCCGGCCGCGAAGGTATCTTGCTTTGCCGGGTTGTGATACGTGATATCGCAGGTCCCCAGGAAGCGAAACGAGAAAGTACCGTCTTCTTTAAACAACCAGCCGGGCAGGGCGGGGTGCAGTTCCAATTCGAGCGCATCACCGCGCAAGCGGAACGGCTGCGGACCGGCGGTCATCCGCACCCACAGACTCAGGAATTCGGCGGTCGCGCCGCTCAGGCGGGCGACGAATCCGTTTCCGTGTAAAGCCGGGTCGGGATGCGCGCTGGAGGCGATGAAAGAGGAGTTTTCAAGGACGCTGCGGCCGTAGATTTCCGGATCCATGAAGGCGGGCAGGGCGGTTTTCAGGCCGGCAAAGAACTCCTCATAGAGACCCGCGCGCAGCAGTTCCAGCAGATACTTGAACTCCATATGCATCCAAATCGACTCGTTCTCAAGCCAGCCGGGCGTGAAGGCGCGCGCCCGGCCGATCTCGTGCGGCAGGGAATCGAGTGGAGCGTTCAACCGGTACATACCGAGCTTTTGATCGAACAGGCTGCCCTTCCGTACCCGGGCGTGAAGATTCCCGGAATCCTTCGCATCGAGAGTCTTCATCCGGTGCACCGGCCCTTCCAGAAAGGGCGGCAGCGCGGCGGGTTCGAACGCCGTAACCCGGATGAGCGGGCGTCCCTGCGCGTCGTTCCGGCCGGTCCGTTCATAGGATTTCACCGTATGCATGAGATACGCAGGCGGGAAATCCCCCGCCAGGGTCTCGGCCCGGGCGATTCCGTCCTTCAACCGGCGGCGCATATCCCACAGGAGATCGACCAGCCTGCACATTTCCGTCGCGCCATCGAATCCGATGCGGGTGGCCGCCCGGTATGCTTCGAGAGCGGTCGAGAGTTGATCCCACGCATCGAAAGTGGGGAGATCACTGTTTAGAATGGAACGGATGCTACGCAATAGATCTGTCCCCTCGACCGGCAGCTCCGCTTCCCGGGGCGTCTCCGCCAGAGTTTCCGCCAGGAATTCGACCAGGCGCAGCAACTCGAAGGTTTCCGCCATCGATGAGCCGAACAGAGCCGGCAGGCCGTTGAGTGCGTCGTACCAGCCCGGGCGGCCGGCTTCCATTTGAATGCCCAGGCCGGAGGGATCGAGTGCGGCGAATTTCACGGCTGCCAGCAGGACCAGTTTCGAGAACAACGGCAAACGGAAAATTTCTCCGCGCCCGTTCTTTGCCCTGGCCCATTGAGCAGACTCCCCCCGCGAGGCGATCAGGGCCGCCTTTTCCGCATCGTGAATCAGGGCATTCATCTGGCGCGGCCGGTCCTCATCGAGGATAAAGCGCTCATGACGCGGTTGAACGCACTCGGCACTGTCGAAAAACGGCAGCGGCTGCGAATCAAACAGAATAAATTCGCGCTTCTCCGGGAAAACGGTTAAGAACGACTCAATCAGATCAAGGTTATAAGTCCAGTGATCCGTCCAATACCCTAGACCATGCTCGGCCTGGATCTGCTGGTGAGCTTGGCCGAGCACCTGTTCGAGAAAATCCTGAGTGGAAGTGCGCAATTCCGCCTGTTGCGCCGCGGCGAGCAGCTGCCCGGGCGTAAACGGCTTCGCAAGCACTTCCTTCAAGGCTTCCCCTTCACCGGTCCGGCGCAGGATGGCCGGGACGGCTTCGGTCGGTAGGGTGAATGTGACCCCTTTGATCACGAGGGGATTGAATCCGTCGGATTGGATCAGGCTCATGAACAAGCGGATATTGAATTCGCCGGCTTGCGGGACGAAGAAGACATCGCTGCGGCGGTTCTGGTTGACATCCCGGTAGTTGCCTTCGCCCTGCGAATAGAATTCCGGGGTGAGCACGAAAGGATTGTAATCACGCTCGAGATCGCCGTGCCGGCGCGAGTAGAGGTGGTAGATGTGCTTTCCGCCCAGCACCAGTGGATACCCTCCGCGCATTAAATTGTCGAGGAAGGTCTGCCGGCAGTAGGCATCGAAGACGGGGGAAGCGGAAACGGTTCGAATGGGATCGGTCAGATCGAGAGTCAGGCGGCGCGCCTCTTCCAATTTGGCGGGGACGGCGCCGGGGGCGATCAGGGGCGGTGCACCCGCAGCGATGACCTCCCATCGCGAGGCATGGCCGTACAGGCTCGTAATAATCCGCTTGCCGCCGGGAGGAATTTCCACTCGGGCGCCGAACAGTGCGCAGGGCGTGCGGCCCTGGGTGACCTGTTCCGCATCCAGGACCGCCTGCAATCCGGAAACGTGAAACTCGCGGGGAAATGCGAACGTGGTATCCATTCCGAACACCGTCCGCGGATCCACAACCGCCGGCAGAAATTCCCCGTCCAGGAATCCCAGCGCGAAATGGCCCGCCTGGATTTCCCGCACGTGGAGTGAATCGTCCGAGGTCGCCTTCAGGCGGTAGAAAGGAAGCCGCTCACGGGAATGGATCACCTCCATCCAGGCTTCGATCGTGCGGCCGAACTCCTTCAACTCGCCGTTGGTTACGCCATATGGGATCAACGTGGGCAGGCCGTCGAGGATCTCCAGGGCAAGCGGGGAGCCGCCCGTGTTCTCCAGGCTCACCCGGCGGACGAGTCCGCCGAACGGTTCGCCCGGCAGGATGAAATACAACGCATTGATCTTCAGGCCCAGGGCCGGATGGCGTTCCTCGATCTCCATCTCGTTCAACCCGATATACATCGCCCGCCCGGCGTCCTCGGCTTGCCAGGGGGAAAACGGTTCATAAGTCCAGGCATGTTCCCCGCGCACACCGCGCAGGAAGGTGCGGAATCCGAGCAGCGCCGCGGATTGATACGCGCGCTGGGCGGGCTGGAATTCCATCAGCGGGTGATCCTTGCTTTCCACGCCGAAGCCTGCAATGCCCTGCCCGCGGTTGACATAGAACACCCACATGGGAATCCCAAGCGGGCCGGCGATCCCCGGCAGGAAGCTCGCGAACGGCTTCTTGCCTGTAAATTCCGGGAGGATGAATCGGTTCAGGGCGTCAAATTCCGCTGGCATGAAATTTCTGTAAAAGGTGTTGAAAAAGGAAGGAACAGGTGTCATTGCGAGCGACCCCATTCGCTATCCCCACTCGCGAATTCTTCGCATCGGAACAACACCGATGCTCATCGCTCGGGGGACAAGCTGCTCAGGGCAAGCTCCGGGAGCGAAGCCTGTCCTGGTGATCTTCCAGGGCAATCTCCCACTTCGGATAAAGCAGGAGATTGCTTCGCCTGCCCCGGTGGGGTAGGCCGGGGTCGCTTCGCTCCTCGCAATGACTCCTTTTTATTCCTTTTTCAAAGCCTTGTCAGATCCTATGAACTCAGTTTGAGGTTGATCCGTTCCACCAGCCGGTGCATCTGAGTTTCCAGCGGGCCCCGGAAATCGGCCTCCGGATCTGCCAGGATTTTCTCCCACATGAATTGCAACGCTTCATAGAGACGGTTTTCGATCATTCCCCACATCCACACGGCCTGGAAGGAACGCCCGGTCCGCACCGCCTCGCCCATCACGCGGTAAACCGGGTGGGCGGAGAATTTCGGCAGGGCGAGGATCTCCATCCGGGCGGGCAGGGAAAATGCGGGAAAGAGCTCCTCCGGTGTTTTTTCCCCGGCCAGAAATTCGATCAATTGCAGGGCGGCTTCCTCCCGGGGGGCGTGTTTCCAGATCACGAGGTGAAACCCCCCGACGAAAGGCACGCCCGGCGGGACGGCGACGGCAAATTGCTCCCTCAGCCGCGGATCCACATCGGGATGATCGAACAGCCACGGGCCGCTGATTGCCACCGCAGCCTGGCCCTTCCGGAAAAGCGCATCCGATTGGCTGTCGTCCAGCCGGCGGGCGGAAGGGTGGAGGTACCGGCTCAGGCGGAAGAATTTCTCCATCCCCGTGAGCGCCTCCGGCGAATCGAAGATCGCCTTCGAACGATCCTCCGAGAGGAATTTTCCGCCGGAAGCCCAGATCCAGCCGGCCAGGATGTGCAGGTTGATCCGCGAATGATACGTCGGCAGGACAAGCGGGATCTCCACCCAGTGCTCCCGGAGGGCCTGCAGGCATGCCTCCAGTTCGGCATGGTCGGCAAACGCCGGACGTTCCGGGAAGCCCGCCCGGGCCAGCAGATCCCTGCGGTAATACACCAGGCGCGTATCCGCCACCCAGGGGATGGCCCAGGCAAACGCGTCGCTGTTGAGCGAATCGCGGACCGCCCGGACGCTTTGCCAGCTGGCCGGCAGGTAGCTTTCCTCGCCGCCCAGGTTCTCCACTTCTTTTTCCGATAGCGGCCTCAGGGCGTTCATCATCACCATATCGCTGAGCCAGCTGCTGCCGATCTCGGATACGGCTGGGCCGTCGCCGTAGAGCGCGATCTGGATCATGCGGGTCCAGGCGCCGTCGAACGGAATCACCTCGAGGTTGACGTGAATGCGGCATTCGCGCTCGAACCGGGCGAGAACGGAACGCATCCGGCTCACCGCTTCCGCGCCGTGGTCAAAAATCGAGAAGTCGATGGTTTCCATTATCCGCCTCCCGCCCGAACCGGGCGGTTACGGAATAAGATTATCACCCTTTTGGCCGGCCGCAGCCGGGGGACCGGGATTTGCGGACCGTGCAGAGCGCCGGGAGGAGGAGAAGGACTCCCCATGCCCGATACTGATCCATCGGGATGTGTCCCCGAGGCGGCATGGAGAGTCCTTCTCTGAGGAGAAAGGTGTTTCTTTGCGCAATCGCGCGGCGGAAGGCATCATCCGCCGGCGAAGAACGCACCTACTTTTCCACCCCGGTGAAGACGATCCCCTGCATGAACACGCGCTGGGCAAGGAAGAAGATCACCACCGGGAGGATAATGGCGATCAACGCTCCCGTTTGAATCAGGTTCGGCACGCGGCCGTAGATGGCGTTGTAATACTGCAGCCCCACCGAGATCGGCCACAGGTCCCGGCGGGACGCCAGATACACCAGGGGCATGAAGAAATCGTTCCAGGCGAAAAAGAAGTGGAACAGCGAAACAGCGGTGATCGCCGGGACGGACTGGGGGATGATGATATGGAGAAGGACCTGGATCGGGTTGGCCCCGTCGATCATCGCCGCCTCGTCCAGTTCGCGCGGCAGCTGCATGAAGTACTGGCGCAGCAGGAAGACGTTGTAGCCGTTGGCGAAGAAGTGCGGAATAATCAGCGGCAGGAAGGTGTTGGTCCAGCCGATCTTCGAGAACAGCACATAGGTCGGGATGAGGGTGGCTTGCACCGGCAGGACGATCGTCCCGATCAAAATGATGAACAGCAGGTTCTTTCCGCGGAAATTAAAGCGGGCGAAACCGTACGAGACGATGATCGCGGAGAGCACCGCCCCCAGGGTGCCGGTCAGGGCGATGACCAGCGTGTTGCGGAGCAGCAGGGGGAAATTCAATTCCGTCCAGGCCTGGCTGAAGTTCCCCCACTGCGGATCCGAATGGTAGACCGGCGTGAGCAGGCGCCAATTTCCGGCCCAGGTGATCTGCCCCGCGCCCGGGTTATCGGGGTCGACGAATACGCTCTCCGTGCGGCCCTTTTTATAAATCGCCAAATCCTTGATGCCATCCGCGGTCGGGACCTCGTAAATCTCAAGCTCCTTGCCCTCATAGTTGAACGTCGCCCGGGAGAAGGGCCAGACAGCCGGCACCTGCGAGTCGTTCATCTGGTCGTAGCTTTTCAGCCCGGTCACCACCATGTACGCCAGGGGGGAGAGAAACATCACGACGATCAACAGGCCGAGGCTCGTCACAAAAATCTTGTTGATCAGATCCCGCTGGCGCTTTCCGAAGTAACGTAAGGGATGTGCCGTCATTCTTCCTTCCCTCCTGAATAGAACACCCATCGGCCCGACGTCGTAAAGAGCACGACGGTCAATACCAAAACAATGACAAACAAGACCTCCGCCATGGCGGAGCCGTACCCCATCAGGTTGTAGTTGAACGCGTTCTTATAAAGGTAAAGGTTGTAAAAAAGGGTCGCGTCGGCCGGCCCGCCCGTCCCGTTCTTCAGCACATAGGCAAGGTCGAAGTACTTGAAGGCGCCGATGACGAACAAAATCAGGTTGTAGAAAATCACCGGGGAAATCAGGGGCAGGGTGATAAAAAAGTATTGCTGCCAGCTGTTGGCGCCGTCGATCTCGGCGGATTCGTACAGCTCTTTGCTTACTCCCTGCATCCCGGCCAGCAGGGTAATCATCAGGTTCCCCAGCCCCCACAGGCCGATCAGCACCAGGGCCGGATAAATCCAGAAGGTCGAATTCAGCCAGTCCGGCCCCGGAATGCCCACGGATTCCAGCCCCAGGTTGATGAAACCGGTCTGGGTGTTCATGATGCCCGCCATGATGATGCCGGCCGCAATGACCGGGATCATCGCCGGCATGTAATAAATCGTCCGGAAGAAGTTCTTGGCCATCAGATATTTGGAATTGACAAGCGAAGCCAGCAACAACCCGAAGACCATGCTCAACGGAATGGCGAGCAGACCGTATTTTATGGTGACCATGAAGGAGTTGAGCACCTTGTCGTCGGTCGCCATGGCGGCATAATTTTTCAACCCCACCCAGACGGTCGATTCGGGAGTCACCGGACTGTAATTGGTGAAGGAAAAAACCAGCGTGGCGATGATCGGGATAAGCGTGAAGGCGAAAAAGCCGATAATCCACGGGGAAAGGAAGAATAGGCCCCACTTGGTGTGGAACCAATCCTGACCGGAAAAGCGCCGCTTTTCCTTCCGGGGCGCGTCCACCGGATCCAACATTTGGACATCTGCATTCATGGGGGCCTCCGTTCACAATCGTGCGAAGCCGGAAACGGGAAACGGGTGGCGGCCTTCCGGGCCGCCACCCGCCGAAACCGAAACCTACCCGACAGGCTTGAGTTGATCGAAGATGCCCTGCAGCTCTTCGATCAGCTTCGAGAGCTCGAGTTCCAGATCCAGGTTCGGATCGGTCTTGTACAGCTGGTAGAAGCTGGTGTACCGATCGCTGGCCTTCTGGAAGTTCGGCATTCCCGACTCGTGGTTGGGATTGTCGTTGTACTTGACGTTGTCGATGAACACCTGGAAGTCGACTCCCGGGTGCTGAGTCTGGAGATCCGTGAGCCGCGGTGCCTGCAGACTGATCTTGGCGGGGAAGGCACCGTACACATCCACCAGATCGGCGGCGTATTTCGACATCATCAGGGCCATAACCTGGAACGACGCATCCGGATTCTTGGCGGTCTTGAGGATCCCGAAGGTGTCCGCGTGCATCTTGGCGGTGGTGTTGCCGTTGTAGGACGGGATCGCGGCGACATCCCAGTTCACATCCTGGTAGCAGCACATGTACCAGGTGTGGATGGGAGACATCGCCACGTTGCCGGAGCCGAAGGTGTTGCCCTGGGCCAGCAGGTCGCTGTTGACGTAGTTGGAGGACGGGATGAAGTGATCCTTCCATACGCCGTCGTAGTACCAGCGCGCCGCGGTTTTCCAGACGTCGGGCAGGACGGCCGTCATGCCGTCCTCTCCGACGAAGCTTCCCGCTCCGAAGAACGTATACTCGCCGCGCAGGTCGGTCCACATGGCATCGTATCCGAACTGCACGATCTTTTCGGCGTCGAAATCGGCGTCGCTGGGGGTCTTGCCGGTCTCGTCCTGGGTCAGCTGCATCGCGAGCTCGCGCATCGTATCGAAGTTCCATTCCTTGTCCTGGTACTTCTCGCCGACCTTATGGGGCGGGTATGGAAGGCCGGCCTCGTCGAAGAGATCCTTGTTGTACCAGAGCGCGGAAGGATAGATCGCGAAGGGGAGGCCCACCTGGCCCATGTTGCCCAGCGTCAGGAACTTGACCAGCGACGGGTCGTAGTCGCTGTAATCGTAGTTGTACTTTTCGGCCAGAGGCGCCACATCCAGCCAGGCGCCCTCGAAGCTGTAGAAGCCGCGGATGCCGACCGGGCCGACGATATCGGGCGCGTTGCCCGAGGCGATCTGGGTCTTCAGCACGTCGTAGGCCACGGCGTTCTGCACGATGTCAAGAACCAACTGGTACTGCGGATTCTCCGAGTTGAATTTCTCGACGAAGGCTTTTTCCTTCTTGATCTCCTCGGGATTGCCGCCCGCGCCAAGGCCGACATACCAGCGGATCGTGGTGACGCCGGGAGCCGCGGTCGGTTGTTCCTCGGCGGTGGCGGCGGCCGCCGCGGTCGGCGTGACGGGAGCCGGCCCGCAGGAGACGATCAGCGCTCCCAGGACCAGCAGGGCCAACAGGATGTAGATATGTTTACTGCGCATGGAAATTCTTCTCCTTCGAAATTTGGTTTGGATTCGGACCCGAAGAAGCGGTGCAGGATCCGAACAATGGAGGAGGGTCAGGTGTCTATTTTCGGGCTGTCACCTCCTTCGGGCCTGCCCGGATCCCGGCTGTTCCGGCGGCGATCCAAATGCAGGGCTTGAGAAAAAACGGAAAAAACGGGAGGTCCTCATGAATTCGGGATTGGAGCTTCATGCAAACCGCCGCGGGAATGCGGCAACCTCATTCTAGGGGGACGCCTTCGGAGGGGCATGCAGATTTGTGCCCAAAACTAGCACGTTTGTAATCGAAGCGACGCCGCGCGCGAAAAAACGCCCGCGTTTATTGCGGGCGGTGCGTACAAGACCGAGGCGCTGTCTATAAAGACAAGTGATCGTCATGCCCGCGCCCGCCCTCGCGGAGCATTCCCACTCGAATCTGGTTCTTGAGTGGGAATGGTGCGAAGCGAGGGTGTACTTAGCGGGCATCCACACCTGCAAGGCCCTGGATTCCCGCTGAGATCACCCTCTCTCGCGAAGTCTTCACGCCGGGAGATCACCGGCGTTCATCGCTCGGGGGGCGGGCGCGGGAATGACAATCCAACTGGGGCGGGAAAATCTATTTTTTCTACTTAGTAGACAACCCCTCGGTCTTATCCCTGGAATCGGAACGTAGTGATAGATCTCGGCGGGCTTTTCGCCGGAGCGGACAAACCGCGGAATTTCAGCGCGAACGGGATGGATTTTTCGGAGCGGTTCATAACCACCGCGGCGATCTGCCCGTCCGGGTTCAGAAAGGCGGCGGATTCAAGCTCGTCGAGGGTGGAGGCGCAGGCGATTCGCCGGGCGCCGGGGCGGACGAACCGCGTCACATGCCCGAGGTAGTGGTAGGAGTTGTGGTAGTGCAGCGTTCCCCTGCCGGTATCCGCCATCACCGGGGCAATGCAATAATTTCCCTTGTGATTCGGTCCGCCGTTCCGGTCCAGGAGCAGGTTCCAATCCGTCCATCCGGTCGTCCAGTGATTAAGGTCTTCCAGCAGCGAACGCCCGTAGCGTTCGCCGATTTCCCACTCGTCCGCGGGCGGCCGGCCTTCCACGCATCCCTCGGAAAAAAGCAGTTGTTTTTCGGGATACGCATCGTGCGTCTCCTGGACGTTCCGGAAATGATCTCCCATGTACCAGTGGAATGCCGCGCCCCAGACGTAGCGCGCCGCCTCCGGATCGTCGTAGACCGCTTTGGCGCGTTCGAACAGCAGGTCCCGGTTGTGATCCCAGATCAGCAGCTTGATCCGCTCGGAGAATCCGGCCTGCTCGAGCGCCGGCCCGAGATAATCCCGGACAAAATCGCGTTCTTCCTCGGCCGAATAGATGCAGGAATCCCACGTTTGCACCGCCTGCGGCTCGTTCTGGACGGTAATCCCCCAGATCGGCACGCCTTCCCGCTCGTATTCCCGGATGTACCGGACATAATAGCGCGCCCAGGCCTCGCGGTATTCCGGTTTCAATTTGCCGCCGCGGTTCATCTGGCCGTTGGTTTTCATCCAGGCCGGAGGACTCCAAGGGGAAGCCAGAATCTTCAGGGACCGGCCGGCCGCGCGCGCCGCTTCCTTGATCATCGGGATTAATTGGCGTCGGTCGTGGTCGATCGAAAAATGCGCGAGTTCCACATCGCCCGGCACTTCGGTATAGGCGTAATTGCTGAGCGAAAAATCGCAGCTCCCGATCGGAGTGCGGCACAGGGTGTATCCGTTGCCGCAAGACGGATCGAAATACGCCCGCAGGATCTCCGCCCGCGTCTCCGGCGGCAGTTTATAAAAAGTGTCGGCCGCCGACTCGGTGAAGGCGCCGCCGAATCCTTCGATGACCTGGAACTTGTGTTGCGAATCCACCAGCACCGACGGCGTCTCGAGGGCCTGCTCCTGGAAAAGGAGCGGCTCTTTTTCGGCCAGCCGGTCTTTGGAATTCTTGGCGGTGCGGAAGACGGTGACCGCGGCGGGCATGACCCACATCCCTTCTGACAGGCAAGGTTCGGACGTAGGAATGAAAAAATCCATGCACAGTATAGAGGCGGGACCTCCAAACCTGCATGGAATATTGTGTCCGGCATTAGCACGCCGGTGACGAAGCCCGGTAATCTAGCGCTTGCGCCGGTAGGCCAGGGGGGATACGCCCGTTTCCTTCCGGAAGGCGCGGCTGAAATAATTTCCGTCGGAGAAGCCGACCTTCAGGGCGATCTCGGTAATGGGCAAAACGCCCGCGGAAAGAAGATGTTTGGCCTGTTGAATCCGATAACGGGTGAGATAGTGGATGAGGGACAGGCCGGTCTCCTGCGTGAAACAACGCGAGAGGTACCCCTCGCTGACGCCGACGTATTGCGCCACATCCTCGCGCCCGATGGGCTCCGCGAAGTGTTCGTGGATATAGGCCATCGCTTTGCGCGTAAGGCGTTGGGCTTCCCCGCTGAGCTTCTGGCGGTGCATCAACGTATCTTTGATATGCGACAAGGTTTCCGCCGAAGAGAACATGCCTTTGCGCAACACGGCTGCCACGCTGCGGTTGAGTCGTGACATCTCCTCGTCGGTCAGCGTCTTGGCGCTCAGGACGATGACCGGCACCGGACGCGTCGTTTCCATTTTTTGCATCGCTTCCAACACGCCGAAGCCGTCCAATTCCGGCATCATTAAATCCAGCAAGACCAGATCCGGGCAGCCGGATTGCAGGATGCGCAGTGCTTCCTTGCCGCCGGAAGCCAGCAAGACCTCGTACTGAGGAAACTGGGTCCGCACGGTCCGGGCATGCAATTCCAGAACACCGGGATCATCATCCACGATCAGAATAGTTTTGCTGCTGTCCGTCGTCTCGCCGGGAGCGGCACTGCTTTCGACCCAACCCACGCGCCGGATGGCTTTCGCCAGTTCCGGTGCGCCGATCGGCTTTCTCAAGTAATCCAATTCCAGCATCGTCCCGCTGTCCTGCTTCACTTCCAGGGAATAGAACAGGACCAGGGTTTCGCTGGTGGCCGGATTCGCCCTCAAGGCGCGCATCGCATCCAAGCCGCGCCGGCGGGTCTTGTGGATATCGAGTACTACCGCCGCCGGAGGTGTCTGTGCGGCGCGTTTCATCCAAAGTCCGTCTTCATCCCAATACAAAATTTCGGCTTTAAAGCCCTGTTCCTCCAGATATTGCCGGAGTGGATGCGTATTTTCGGGCTGCGTGGTGATGATCCAAACGGCGGAAATGATTCCCTCGCCCAAGGACATTGCCTGCAATGTCGGCAGCGTGAAGAAAAAAGCCGCGCCTTCCCCCTCCACACCGGAGGAACGGACGCCAATCCGGCCGCCGTGCATTTCCACCAGCCGTTTGCAGATCGCCAGCCCCAGTCCCAGCCCTCCGTACCCGCGCGCCGCGGTCCTCTCCGTCTGGCGGAACTCGTCGAAGATGACTTCCTGCTCAGCCGGGTTAATTCCCAGGCCGGTATCCACGACGGAAATGGTGATCGACTCATTGCCCGGCGCCACCAGCAGACGAATGCCGCCTTTTTCGGTGAACTTCACGGCGTTGTTTATCAGATTAAGGACTACTTGCCGCAGCCGGGTGGGATCGCCCCATACCAGCGGCAGGTCGGCGGGGATCTGCGCCTGCCACTCCAACCCGTGCTCGCGCGCCAACTGCTCTCCCGCCACCGTGACCGCTTCGAGCACCTTGGCCGGATCCAGCGGTTCGCAAACCAAGCGAAGCTCGCCCATCTCGTCGCGCGCCAGATCGAGGACATCCCGAATCAGGTTGTCGAGGTGCTGCGCGGTGGTGTGCATCCGTTTTAAGTTGTCGCTCGGGGGCGGCTTGGGTCCGTCGGCATCCTTCAGCATCTCTTCGCTCAGCCCGGTGATGAGGCTGAGCGGCGTACGCAGTTCGTGGCTGACCATGGAAAGAAAACGGCCTTTAAGCCGGTTGGCTTCTTCCGCCAGCCGCTGCGCTGCGGCGGCCTGGCGGTAGAGTTGCGTCGTGTTGGTCAGCAGATGGTCGCGTTCATCAAAGAGGAGCGCTCCCTTGATGGAACTGCCCAACTGGCTTCGCAGCGCATCATATACTGCGCCGTCGTGCGGACCGACTTCGAATAATACGAATCCGATTTCCTCGCTCTGGAAACCGAGTTCCTCGCGCACCAACGTACGCCGTTTTTCCCCCCACACATGGATGGGCAGCAGCTGGGTGGTGGGGAAACGCCGCTTGCCCTTCACGGTCAGCCGTTCTCCGTTATCGCAGACCAGGATCGGGTACGCCCATTCCGCCGGCCTCTTCACGCCGTCGTACAGGGCGACGACGCAACTCTTGATCTCCAATTGCTTTACTCCGCGCGCTAAAACATCCATCAGGTTGTCCAGATGGAACGTCACCGCCATGGTCTGGCTGATGGCGCGCAGGACCGCCATTTGGGCATTGAGTTGCACCCGCATTTGGCTTTGCTGCTGCAAGACCAATTCGTCCAGGAACACCCGCGCCCGATGCCAAATGTTCTCCACCCCTCCCTGGAGCACCGGGCGATCCATCAAAGCCCGGCAGCCTTCGCGCCGCAGCGCTGAAAGGACATCCTGCAGTTTGGTCACCGGGATATGCTGATCCATCAAGCGCCGCGCCGTCAGGTCGATCGCGGTCAGGAAAGCATCCCCGCTATCCTCATTATTAAGGCTGGTGGTCAGCGCTTCCAGCCATTCCTCCGCCGTATGCGAGAACGCGGGCTCATCGCGCAGCACCATGGCGCGGTGCATCTCTTCCAATAATATGGCGCGTCGCTTTTCCAGGAGGGAGCAGGCCAGGCTCTTATCCGCCGGATCGCCGGTTTGTTCCAGCGGCCGGATGGCCTGCATCCCGCCGCTGACATGCAGCACGGCTTCGGATAGGCAGCCGCACGAGTGGCGCAGTTGCAGCGTGGTCGGCAGGATCAACTTTGGCGGAACGCTTTTTCCCTGATGGTGCGCCAGGAGCGCTTCCAGCGCCAGGCGGCCCATCTTCTTTAGCGGCTGGCGCACGGTTGTGAGCGGAGGCGTGCTGGTGGGCGCTTCGATCGAGTCGTCGAAACCGCATACGACCACGTCGTACGGCACGCGCAATCCGTGCGTTTGCAGCTCAGCCATCGCGGCCAGGGCCATATTGTCGTTTGCGGCGATCAGCGCATCGAACCGAATCCCGCGTTCGTCCAGGATTACCCGCACCCCTTCCTGCCCGCCGGGCGGCGACCAATCGAACGGTTGATAAAGCAGGTCGGGGTTGACCGTCAGGCCGAACGATTGCAGGACATCCGCATAAGCCTGGAAGCGCTCTTCCGCGTCCGGATTATCGACCGGTCCCTTGATGAACGCCAGCCGGCGGCAGCCGTGCGTTTCGATCATATGCCTCACGGCCGCGCGCATGCCGTCGTAGTTATCCACCAGGATCGAAGTGACCACATCCTCCATCGAACAGCCGATGTTGACCACCGGCAGCGAGCCGAACAATTCAGGATTCAGTCGGGGAAATGTGGGATTTACCAGCACCAATCCGTCCAGCGTGGACGGATGCAATTGCCGATACAGCGATCGGTTGGGCTGGATGTCATAGATATTGATATCGCCGAACCCGACCAGGTTTACGTCCAGCGCTTCCGCCACTTCCACCGCTCCCCACCACATCGGGCCGCTGTAGGGATTGGTCAGGCCCCAATTGAATGTGAATCCGAAAGTGGGCCGCGCTCGGCGGGAGTCTTGGGATGAGTTACCGTTTTCTGGCGTGTTCATGGGAGGCGGCATTTTCTCTGCCTTCGGATTCGGGGCGGCCCCGTTCACATTCCTTGCTACTCGCCTTGTATTGGAAAATTATAATCCACCTTAACACGGCCTTGCCTTTCCACGGCCGGTGGGAATGCAGAAATAGATCCCCGTTGTACCGCTTGGCGACTCCGCACCACCCGGAAGGGGCGACGCGCAAAAAGGCAGCGCAGGGGAAATATACTGCGCTGCCTTCATCCGCCGGGATTGATTGGATTATCCGGCTTTCGGGGAAGGAGAGACGCTAACGGAACAACCTGGCATCATCGATATAGAAGTTATTCGTCCCGGATGCGGTTTCGATGTAGAAGAACACTGCCGTTAGAGTCCCGCTCCAGGATACCCGCGCGGATCCAGAGAGCAGCGTCCAGCCCGTCGAGTTAACTTGCGCGCTGGCCAGGCTGACGTAGGTCGTCGAACCAGCTGAGAGTCGCAACGTCGCCTTGGCGGTCGGAGTTCCCGTCTGTGTCCGAACCCATACCTGGACGGAGTAGGTCTGACCGTTTGTAAAATTGGAAACGGCCACATTTTGGCCGATGCCGTTCCAGGCCGCGGTTCGGCCCGTGATCTTCAATGAAAGGAGGCCGCCGTGGAACAACGTCCCATCCGACGTAAGCGTTCCGGCTCCGAATCTTGTCCAGCCGGTTGTGCCGCCCTCCATATCCGCATTGGTCAGGAAATTCGCCGATGACGGAGTCGTGACGGTGAGGGTGTTGGTTGGGGTGCCGGGTGTGTTGGTCGATGTGCGCGTCGGAGTGGTTGTGTTGGTCGGGCTGATGACCGTGCCGGTCCCGGTTCGCGTGCTGGTCCTGGTGAGCGTGACCGTCGGGGTGTTGGTGGAAGTGCGGGTCCGGGTCTGCGTGCCGGTCGGTGTGATGGTGAACGTGCGGGTCTGGCTGGGCGTCCCCGTCGGGGTGTTGGTCACGCCGCCAACGACCCCGGTTCCCACGAACGTCGTTACACTCTTGGCGGCCAGGCTTACGCCCATCAGGGGAACCTCTGCCAGCTGCGCCAAATTGCGCGTACCATCGGTCACATACGGGGTTACGCTGGCGGCGGTGAACCCGCTCGGCGCCAGGTCGATCGTCTGGCTGGAGGAATTATCGTTGATTACCACCACCGCAAATTTGTTCGTCGCCGGGTCACGGTAGGCCGTGGTGAAGATGTTCGACGCCGGGCTGGCGGTCGACTCGAAGCGGACGTAATCCGGCCGCACGAAGCGGGCATAATTGCCGAGCGTGAACAGCCGCTTGTTGAGCGTGTAGGTGTTGTTCGACCGGTTGATGTTGACCAGGGCTTCGCCGTCGGTCTTTTCGGTGACGAGCCACCAATAGAGGAAGGCGTTCGTATCCACGACCAGGAAGTTGTGGACTTCCTTGGCCCAGCGGATCCCGTCGGTGATGCTGGAATCGCTTCCGCTGAAATAGGAGACTTCGGTTTCCCACACCTTCTTGCCGTGGTTGATGGCGTTACTGAAGGCGGTGATCGAACCGCTGTAGCGGTGGCCACCGACGATATCCACGCGGGCGGCCGATGTGGGATCCGCCAGGCTTTCGTTGGCGATTGTTTCACTCCAGGAATCTTTTTCGCCGATCATGACTTTGGCCGGGACGCCGTCCGCCGCGAAGGTGGCGATCAGGTTGTTCTTGATGAAATCGCGGAACTGCGCGCCGGTCCAGCAGCTTGAGGAGTACGAAACCGAGATGCAGGGTTCGTTGGCCAGCGAGATGGCGTAGATCGGCAGACCGAAGCGCGATTCATACTCGCGCCCGTAGCGCGAGAGGTAGTCGGCGTAATCCTGGTAATGGGATGTATCGAGCGATCCCCCGATCACGCTGCCGTTGGTTTTCATCCAGGCGGGAGGACTCCAGACGGTGCTCATGAAGCGGTCGGTCCCGCGGGCTTGGGCCTGTTGCATGATCCAGATCTGTCCTTCATCGCCCGTCCATACCCAGTTGTTCAAGCTCGGTTCGATAGTCGGCACGCCGTCGGAAAGCGTCGATCCATCGCCGACGATGTTGCGCACGATGGAAAGGCCTGCGCCCGAAGTCTGGGAGAAGAGGGCGTCCAGGATCGCCGTTCTTTGCGGATCGGGAAAATTCATCAGGTACGTGGCCCGCTGGAAGGCGCCGGATGCGCCAAAACCGTCGATGGTTTGGTGGACGCTGTTCCAATTGAGATTGACGGCGGCGGCCGCGAAGGCGGTTGCCGGCGGCCGCAAAACAATTGCGAGCAGCACGATAAGGACGGCAAGCATCGCCCTTGCCGCCGTGGAAGCGAAATGATCCCGTTTGGGCAACATGACTTTTTACTCCTTTCGTTGCGAGGTTTTCCGGGTTGGAGCCTTGCCGGAGGGACGGGTTTCCTCAATCTGCCGCAAATGGAGAATGGATGAAGCCGGGAAAATAAAACCGGTGGAAAACCAATGCTCGCCATATGGTTTGCGCAGAGAATTAATAGGATATGCGTGCTGTCTGTTCCTATACGCCGAAGTCAAGCCCAGATTCGAAGAAAAATAATTCAGTGCAAAGCAAGTTCTTCCCATCCGACTGTTCTCCAGTAACAACCGGAAAATCGCATGAGCTGAATAATCCCCGCAGGCTTCCGCAGCCCAAGGGATTCATGCGAGTCGTTTGCGTATTACAGGAACACAATAGATAAAAATGGCGGCGGCTTTTTTCAGCGTAGCATACTTCGATTGAGAGTCAAGCATTTTTCAAACGAGTTGGTAAACGATTAGCCTACGAAAGGTGAAAAAAACCCGGCCCGCAAATGATAATGCGTGATCAACAATCGGCATGGAAATTAAATAATTTTCCATATTCGGTATGGAAATAAAAAGAATTTCCATGAATGGCGTGGAAATAAAAATAATTTACATCATTCACTTCAGTGGATCGAAAACCATGGAAGAAATTAATATTTGCCTGGAGAAAAAATGCGAAGAAAG
Source organism: uncultured Anaerolineales bacterium (assembly GCA_964521085.1). Taxonomy (GTDB): domain Bacteria; phylum Chloroflexota; class Anaerolineae; order Anaerolineales; family RBG-16-64-43; genus JAFGKK01. Next base: position 21,333 of record CAZFPL010000018.1, read on the forward strand.
GGGGTCGGATTACCTCGGGCCATTCGCTGGCCGGGGAACGGATGAATGAAAGCTGATTATGCTGTAATCGCCGGCCTTGAAGGCGGAAGAAGACGCCTGCCCATTGGCGGTTCCCTCCTTGGATTAACGGTTGCCTATCGGAAATGAAATGACCGGTTGACTAGGTGATTATCCGGCTCGGAGAATCGTCGTATCGGATGATTCTTTGCAGCGGATGTGTTTATTTCTCCATTGAGCAAAATTAAGATGCGTCCAATTCGACTGTGAAATTAATTGCTTTTTGATACTTGAAAACTGAAAAATCCTTTTGGGTGTACTTCATATCCGTGCGAATGCGGTATTTCTCGAAATGCTATACAATGAACCGATCTCATAATTTCTCCAGGAGCGCCCAATGACTCCTGAGATAATTCGCTTTTCGAAATGGCAGCGCATCAACCTGGCGGCAGCCGCACTGTTTATGCTCGGCGTGCTGTTTTTCCACATTTTGTCTATTGATTTAAAATGATCAAAGGGATCTCCCTTGAAAGGTCCGGAACGATCATCTTGGCTTAATCGGAAGCACGGCATCCCCATGCAGAAACAAAGGAATGCGTTCCAGCGGGGCCTCCGCGTTAATCCACTGTCCGCCGGCAAGGAGTTGACCGGTCCAGGAGTCTTTCCACATACTGCCGCCGGGCAAGTAGACTTTTCTCTGCCGCGCGCCCGCTTCCAGGACCGGCGCCACCAGGAGATCCGGCCCGAACATGTACTCATCCTCGACGGCCCAGCAGGCCGGATCGGATGGAAAATCCACGAACAGGGGCCGCATGGGAGGCATTCCGCTTTCGTGCGCTAGGCGCATTTGCGCCATGATGTAGGGACGCAACCGCTCGCGAAGAAGCAGGTAGTCCTTAAGAATCGGGTAGGATTCGGCGCCAAAGGACCAGACTTCGTTTTCCGCACCGTTGAAATCGTTCGTATTGGGCAGGCGGTGCCCGTGCAGCCGGAATAGCGGGCAGAATGCGCCGTATTGGAACCAGCGCACGAGAAGTTCACGGAACTCCGGCGCGGCGGGATCGCCGCCGCGGAAACCGCCGATGTCCGTGGTCCACCACGGAATGCCGCTTAACGCCATATTCAGACCGGCTCTCACCTGGACCCGCAGAGCGTCAAAGGTGGAATTAATATCCCCGGACCAGACGGCGGCACCGTAGCGCTGACTGCCCGCCCACGCGGAACGGCATAAGAAAAGGATCTCCTCTTCGCCTTGCGCTTTCATCCCTTCATAAAAACCCTGAACGTGATCCCGGGGATAGATATTGGCGACCGCTTTGCCGTCCCCGGCGTAGAAATGCAGGTTTTCCGGCGTCATCGGATTCATTTCCGGCTCGCACGCGTCCAGCCAGAAAACTTTTATTCCCTGCTGAAAATATCCCTGCTTGACCTTTTCCCAGATGTACTTTCTGGCCTCCGGATGCGTGGGGTCGTAATAATGGACGTACGTCCCGTCCTCGTCTCCGACGTCCACAAAATAAAAATGTGCCGGCGTTCCCGATTTGTTGCGGGTGATGAATCCGCTCCGCCACATTTCCAAAAAATTTTGGCTGCGGCGGTTGACGGTCGGCCAGACCGACACCATCACTTTCACGCCCAATTTTTCCAGGTTTTGAACCATACGCGCCGGGTCCGGCCAGAATTCCGGATTGAACCGCCAGTCGCCCTGGCGGGTCCAGTGGAAAAAATCGATGACGATCACCGATAATGGCAGCTTGCGCCGGGTGTATTCTTCGGCCACCGCCTCCAGCTCCGCCTGGCTCGCGTACCGCAGTTTGCTTTGCCAGAAACCGGACGCCCATTCGGGCAGCATGGGAGCATGACCGGTTACATCCGCATAATTGGAAAGTATTTGCCCGGGATCGTCGCCGGCGGTGATCCAGTAATCCATCTGCAGGGCGGCTTCGGCCACCCAGCGGGTGGCGTTCGCGCCGAGTTCCACCCGTCCGACGGCGGGATTGTTCCATAGAAAGCCGTATCCCCGGCTGGATAACAGGAAGGGAATCGATACTTCCGTGTTTCTCTGGACAAGGTCGATGACGCATCCCTTCTGGTCGAGCCGGCCATGCTGGTGCTGCCCGAGCCCGTAGAAACGCTCATCCTCATATGCCTGGAAGCAGGCTTCGATGCGATACAAGCCGCCCGGCAATTCGCGGTAGTGCCTGGCGGGGATCGACAGGTCGTGGATCGGTTTTTCCCGCAGCAACTCCCTGCCGCTTTCCGCGTTCCAAAAAGACAGTTCCCCCCGTGGGCCGATCCTTACAGCGACGGCTCCGTTCCGAAGTTCGGCATCGGTTTCACCGATTTTGATATCCGCCGGATATTCGCCGGGGTTTTGCAGGGCGCCAATCTCCTCTTCCCGGATGGCATCCAATTTTGCAGCCCGGATGCGGATCCCGTTGCGCCCCCAAGGTTCTATTTTCAGAATTTCCATCTCGAATTGACAGGACAGGAAATTCAGGCCTTTCGTGAATTCCGCCATTTTTCCTCCCGGGAGGAGCCGCTGGTAAAAGAGGTTGGACGGGAGGTGGAAGGATTGGATCCCTTCCACCTCCCGTCCGGAGAAAGGAGAAGGAGGAGGTACAATGCCCCGTCAAGCCGTTCTGCGAAGTGCGGTCAGGATGTGCCAACATCGATTGCGCTTCCGGAACGGCTCCTCCTTTTAACAGGATCCCCCCTTACAGCCCGAGGAGCGGCGCCATCTTCACGGCCGCATCCTGCATGGCCTGCTCGGGGGTCTTCTGTCCGCTCAACGCTTCCTGCATGGCTTCCTGGATCACGGCCGACACTTCGGACCAGTTGGGGAGCGGTCCGCGGGCGGCGGCGGATTCCATCTGCTTGAGGAAGACCAGCATCGTGGGATTATCCTTGTTCTTTTCCGCCACGGTGGCAAGCACATCTTTGCGGCTGGGGATGTAGCCCATGCAGTCGGTGAGTTTGGTGCCGTAGGCGGGATCGGTGACGAACTTCAGGAATTCCCAGGCGCCGTCCTGCTGCTTGCTGGCGGCGAACATGGCCCAGTTCTCACCGCCCAGGGAGGAGGCCGGCTGCTTGGAGTAGGGCAGAAGCGCGACCTTCCATTTCATATTCGGGGCATCCTTCGGAACGGAGTTGACGTTCCAGGTGCCGCTGATCATCATGCCCGCCTTGCCGGTGGTGAATTGCTGATAGATCTCGGCAAAACCGTCGGTGATCGCGGTTTTTGGAGCATACCCCTCGTCGATCAGTTTCTTCCAGAACGCGAGAGCGCCGGTGGCTTCCGGAGAGGCCAGATTGTCGATGTTGCCGCCGTTCTGGAGGATCCACGGCAGGAACAGGAAGGTGCCGGTTTCATCTTTCTTGGCAAGCATCGCGGTGCCGTAGACGCCATTGGCCTTGTCGGTCATCGCGGCCGCCCACTGTTCAAACTCATCCCAGGTCTTGGGCGGATTGTTGATATCCAAGCCGGCGGCGGTGGCCATATCGGTGTTGATCCACAGGACCACCGTGTTGCTGCCCAGCGGGATGCCGTAGTTCTTGTCCTTCCACAAAGTGGAGTTGTAGGGACCGGGCAGGAATTGATCGGCTTGGCCCCAGGCCTTCACTTTATCGGTGAGGTCGGCCAGCGCGCCGGCCGCTGCGTAGCGCGCGTTGTCTGGATTGTCGACGATCATCAAGTCCGGGGTGGCGCCGGCGGCGATGGCGGTCGTGATTTGCTGGTTGAAGTCGGTGAAGGCGAGGTTGCGGATTTTCAACACGTACGCGGACTGCGCGGCGTTGAAATCATCCCCGGCCGTCTTCACGCACGGTGCGGCCGGCCCCGTATCGCCGTAGTAGGTCCACAGATTGACCTCCGCCGCGGCTGCCTGCGGCTCCGCGGTGGGGGGCGCCTTGGTGGCGGGGGCGGTGGTGGGTGCGGTGCCGCCCGTGGTCGCGGCCGGTGTCGCCGGAGAGCACCCCGTGAGGATCAGCCCGGTGATGACCGCCAGCAGGATCAGGGCTTTTAAATGGTGTCTCATTTCTTTTTCTCCTTCTAGAATGGGTTGAGCGAAAAAACCGGAACAAGGGATTGCTTTTTTTCCGGAACCACCTCCTCTCCCAGACGCGTGCTATTTCACGGAGCCGCTTGTCAATCCGCTGATGAATTGCCGCTGCAGGAACAGGAATGCGACCACGGCCGGGATGGACACCAGGGTGGAGAATGCCATCATCGAATCGAAATTCGATTTGTACATCCCGATAAATTGGAAGACGCCGATCGAGACGGGATGCAATTCCGGATTTTGCAGGAAGGACAGGGCGAAAACGAATTCGCCCCATGCGATCAGGAAGGAGAAGACGCCCACGGCGACCAGACCCGCCCGGACCAGGGGAAGGATGATGAAGTACAGGACCTGCAAACGGGAACCGCCGTCAATCCAGGCGGCTTCTTCAATTTCACTGGGAATCTGTAGAAAGCTTGTCCGCAATACGATGATCGAAAACGGCAGGGCCAGCGCCGTGTCCGCCAAGATAACGCCGGTATATTGGTTGCTGATTCCTATATTCCGGAACAGGACAAACAAGGGGATGACCAGCAGAACGGAGGGAAGCATTTGCGCAACCAGCAGGAAAAGCAGGAAGGTTGTCCGTCCGCGGAAGCGGAACCGGGAAACGGCATAGGCGGCGGGAACAGCCATCACCAGTGTCAGGAGAGTGGTGGACAGGGCGATGATCAGGGAATTCTTTAAATACAATCCGGCGTTGATATAGATTTCCTGCCTGCCGGTGGGCAGGCCCAATATTTGCTTGTAGCTGTCGATTTGGATGGTGGTCGGGAATAAAATCGGAGGCTTATGAAAAATCTCTTCCGAGGTTTTCAACGATGTGGTAACCATCCAGTAAAGCGGCAAGAGGTAAATCACGGTTGCGAGAAGCCCCAACCCAAACCGTGCATACAGCTCGTTTTTTTTCCGGATCATGATCACTCCTCGTGTTGGATGGCGAACTTCAGGTAGAGCACCGCCGCCGATAGAAGAACGACCATCATGATCACCGCAACGGCGGCGCTTTGCCCGAAATTAAAGGAGATGAATGAAAGCCGGTAGGCGAACGTCGGCAGGACTTCCGTAGCCGTTCCGGGTCCTCCTTTGGTGATGATCCAGATCAGATCAAACACGCGCAGCGTATAGATAAATCCAAGCATGAGGATCGCGAGAATCGTCGACCGGAGCAGCGGGATCGTGATGTAAAAGAGCTTCTGCCATCCCGAGGCGCCGTCCACGGTCGCCGCTTCGTACACGTCTTCCGGAAGCCCGGAAAGGCCTGCGCTGAGGAGGATGGTATTGAACGGAATCCCGAGCCAGATGTTGGCAATGATAACGGCGATGAGGGCGGTGTCGGATTGAAAGAGCCATGCGATGGGTTCCGCGACGGCATGAAACGATGTCAGGATGAAATTGACCAACCCGTAATCCAGGTTGAACAGCCAGAGGAATAATGTTCCGGTCACGACCGAAGGAATTTGCCAGCCGGAAAGCAGCAAACCGCGCATCACATTATGGAGGGGAAATGCCTTGCTGAAGAGGAGCGCCAATCCCAGGCCGATGAGGAATTGGAACAGAATGGAAAAGATGGTGAAGATCAAGGAGTGCGAAAGCGCGGCCAGAAAGGTGGGGTTCTTGAGCACCTCGGAATAATTTTCAAACCAGATCCATTGAGGGTTTTTCGAGATGAGCGTTTCCATCGTGTAATTTTGAAACGACATGACGATGCTGAAAATAATCGGAAAGCCCATGATCATGCCGAGAAACACCGCGGACGGAAAAATGTAAACGTACGGGGTCAATTTATTAATGAGGGAAGAAAATGTGATCCCTCGAAGACTGCGAACATCCGATCGTAGGTTCATGGACACTTCTCTTCCTGGATAAGGTGACGACGCATCGGATTGTGCTCTCCGGTTTCCTGAGAGTTCCGGGATGCGCGGACGCGATTATCCGATTGCGTGGGAATAAAGACGGCGTCGGCTGGATTGTCACGCCGTCAACCGCTCCCGGTCCTCAGGGCCGATTCATTTATCGCGCAGGAAAAACCCACAGCGGGATATTCAAAGCTTAGTCTAAAAGTTCGGGCGGAGGGGGGCGTTCGGGCCGCTTTGGAGACATTCAGAGGACAAACAGCGGACAAGGTGTTGTGGATATACGGGATAAATAATAAAGGCAATCTGGGCGCCCCGTTATTGCCTCGCGTGAGATTCTCTGTGCGCCTTCGTTCCTGTCCTCACCCCCTTCTCCTGCACCCCTTCCCCCTCTCCTGATTTATATCAGGAGAGGGGGAAGGGGCCGGGGATTAGGGGTGAGGAGGTCATCGCTCGCTGCCGTTCATTCGGCTCCCGCTCGGATCCAGACACGCATCTCGCCGTGAGCACGATTGTCCCACGAGTAATAAGGTATGGCCGTAATTTCCAGGGGCTTTACAGACGGCCTGCTATACCGGTAAAGCACGCTCTCCCAGCCTTCGTCGTCGACGACACACCCTTTGCCATGCAACAGGCTGACGCCGCCGAGCAGGCGGTCCTGGTGTTCTACAGTAAATTGGTCCGAGCCTACAAGCCCCGGATCGATAGCAATCCGATCCAAGCCAATGCCGCCGTGGTCGATGCCTTCCAGGCAATACACCAAGGGGCCGCGTTGGAGCGCCATGCGGCCCTGCAAATAGCGGACCGCCGGATGAGCCCATACAGTTTGGATCGGCATTTCCATCTGATACTCAATCGAGTCACCAGTTCGCCATTCGCGCTCGACTGCCAGGTATCCGTTAGCCTCTGGGACCGGCGCGGTTATGGGCGCCCCGTTGATGCAAAGACTCCAACGCTCGCACCACCCCGGCACGCGCAGGTGCAATGCAAAAGTCTGCGGTGCGGCGACGCCCACCTCGAACTTCACCCCGCCTTCCCAGGGATACTTCGTCGTCTGGCGGAGGATTAACTCTCGCCCGTTGATTTTCAGATCGGCCTTTCCCTGGGCATACAAATGCACCCAGATGGCGTTCGGTCCTGTGGAATAAAAGTATCCGCCCAGGCTGGCCAGTACGCGCGCGACGTTCGGAGGACAGCAGGGGCACTCGAACCAGCTTTGGCGGTGGTGCGCTCCGGCGCTGGCCAACGGGTTCTCATAGAAAAAGCGCGCACCATCCAGTGAGAGTCCGCTGAGGAAGCCGTTGTACAGGCCGCGCTCGACGATATCCGCATATTTGCTTTCGCCGGCGAATTGCAGCATGCGGCTCGCCCACAGGATCAAACCGATGGTGGCGCAGGTTTCGCCGTAGGCGGTCTCGTCCGGCAGATCGTAATCTTCGGTAAACCCCTCGTTGTGGCGTGAGGGGCCGATCGCGCCGGTAAGGTACATGCGACGGGTAATCAGGTTGTTCCACAAACGCTCGCAGGTTTCTACTATGGTCGGATCGTTGTTCTCGTGCGCCAGATCCGCCATGGCGCTGAGCAGGTACATCGCCCGGACGGCGTGCCCCACGACTTTCGTCTGCTCGCGGACGGGCACTTGAGCCTGGCAGTAATCGTAGGTCTTGGCCCAAAAAGAAGCCGGGTCTTCGCCGCGCTCTCGTGCTTCCATGGTGAAATAATTCGGCTCTCTTCCCCGCTCGTCGATGAAATACGTCGCCAATTTCAAGTAACGCGGATTGTCCGTGGCATGGTAGAGCCTGACCAGTGCCAGCTCAATTTCCGGATGCCCGCAATAGCCGCGCTTTTTGCCCCCTTTGCGTCCAAAAGTGGCATCGATGTGGTCGGCGTACCGGCAAAGTGCATCCAGTAATTTACGCCGGCCGGTGGCCTGGAAGTGTGCCACTGCTGCCTCTATCAAGTGGCCGGCGCAATACATCTCATGCCAATCCCGCAAATTCCGCCAGCGCATTTCCGGTTGGACGACGGTAAAGTGTGTGTTTAAATATCCGTCCGGCTGTTGGGCGTGGATGATTTTATCGGCCACCCCGTCCACCAGCTTCTCCAGCGCCGGGTCGGGGTGCCCTACCAGCGCGTAGCTGGCCGCCTCCAGCCACTTGGCGGGATCGGAGTCCCCAAAGATTAAAACAATGGGCGACGGCACGGGCCGCTGGAAGTTGAGATCAAAGGCGCTGAAACGGCCCGTGGCTTCGCATTGCCTGTAGATGTGCGGCAAGGTGACGGTCCGGTTCGCTTCCAGGCGCGGCTCCCAAAATGCATCCTCCAAAGTAACCTTGGTGAATGGGACCGGTTCCAACCGGCGTTTGACATCAGGCATGAATGTCTCCTTGGAAAAAACCTGGCTTGATGGTTTAACGGGAGAATCCTTGATACGAATCCATTCTGCATTTCCACTCAACCGGATGTCTTCCTTCCATTCCTCACCCCTAACTCCCGGCCCCTTCCCCCTCTCCTGACATAAGTCGGGAGAGGGGGAAGGGGGTGAGGAATGGAATAAGCGATAGCGCAGGAATCTCAGTATCCGCGTTTTCTATCAGGGCAAAACCACCTTCATCTTCACGGCGGCATCCTGCATGGCCTGCTCGGGCGTCTTCTGTCCGCTTAATGCTTCCTGCATCGCCACCTGGATGATTTCCGAAACCACCGACCAGTTGGCCAGAGGTCCGCGCGGGGCGGCCGACTCCATCTGCTTCAAGAACACCTGCATCGTCGGGTTGTCTTTGTTCTTTTCCGACACTTGCGCCAAGACGTCCTTGCGGCTGGGAATGTACGACATGCAGTCCGTCAGCTTGGTGCCGTAGGCTTGATCCACCACAAACTTCAGGAATTCCCAGGCTCCATCCTGCTGTTTGCTGGCTGCAAAGACGGTCCAGTTCTCGCCGCCCAATGATGAAGCTGGTTTCTTGGTGTAGGGCAAGGTTGTGACCATCCAATGGAGGTTCGGGGCGTCCGTGGTGATGGTGCTCAGGTTCCAGGTGCCGCTGATCATCATGGCCGCTTTGCCGATGGTAAATTGCTGATAAATCTCGGCAAACCCGTCGTTGATCGCGGATTTCGGGGCGTATCCTTCGTCGATCAATTTCCGCCAGAAGGCCAGCGCCTCGATGGATTCCGGAGAATCCAGCCTGTCGATGTCGCCGCCGTTCTGGAGGATCCAGGGCAGGAACAGGAATGTGCCGGTCTCATCGCGCTTGGCCAGCATGGCCGTGCCGTAGATGCCATTGGCTTTGTCGGTCATCTTCTTCGCCCACATCTCATATTCGATCCACGTCTTGGGAGGATGGTGGATATCCAAGCCCGCCGCTTGGGCCATATCGGTATTGATCCATAACACAACCGTATTGCTGCCCAGCGGAATGCCGTAATTCCGTCCGTTGTAGAGGGTGGAGTTCCAGGGACCGGAGAGGAACTGATCCCCTTGGCCCCACTCCTTCACTTTATCCGTGAGATCGGCCAGGGCGCCCGCGGCCGCGTAGCGTGCGTTGTCCGGGTTGTCCACGATCATTAAATCCGGCGTCGCCCCGGCCGCGATGGCCGTCATCACTTCCTGGTTGAACTGCGAGAATGGGATGTTCCGGAGGATCAGTTGATACTTGTTTTGCGACGCATTAAAATCATCCCCCGCGGTTTTTAGACATGCCGCCGCCGGACCCGTGTCGCCGTAGTACGTCCATATCGTCACCGTCTGAACCTTCCCGCCGGCGGCCGCATCGGTTGGCGAGGAGGTGGATTGACCGCCTGGACGTTGCGTGGGCGTGGCCGCGGCAAGCGTTTGCGCGTGGCTGCACCCGGCCAGGATGACCGATAAGACGATCAGGCAGATTGGGAGAAGAATTGTTATTTTCCTGCGCATTGTGATCTCCTCCGCGTTGCATGAGTTGCAAACTTTCTGGATGGATCCGTCATGCGACATGTTGCTCGTGGGGCGCGACTCCCGGATTCCTCAGAACTCGATAGGCGGCGGCTCTTTTTCGGTCTTTGATAATTCTTCGAAATCCATGCACCGCCGCACATAAAGCGGCCGCCTAATTCACCGCGCCTGCCGTCATCCCCCGGATGAAATATTTTTGCAGGAACAGGAAGGCGATGAGCGCCGGCAAGGCGACCAGGCTGGAAAAGGCCATCATCGAATCCCATTGGGTCGTGTACATCCCGATGAACTGATACACGCCGATGGAAACAGGATGGAGTGCCGGGATCTGCAAGAACGACAAGGCGAAGACAAATTCCCCCCATGCGGTCAGGAAGGCAAAGACGCCGACGGCGATGAGGCCGGCCCGGACCAAGGGGAGGATGATATGCCACAGCACCTGGATCCGGGATCCGCCGTCAATGAGCGCCGCTTCCTCCAAGTCCACCGGAATTTGCAGGAAACTGGCCCGCAGAATAATGACCGCCATGGGCAACGCCAGGGCGGCGTCCGCCAAGATGACGCCGGCATATTGATTGGTCAAACCCAGCGGCCGGAAAAGAACGAACAACGGTATGACGAGCAGAACGCTCGGCAGCATTTGCGCGATCAGCAAACCCACCAAGATTATGGAACGTCCGCGAATGCGGAATCGCGCCAGCGCGTAGGCGCCGGGGACGGCCAACAGCAGTGTCAGGAAGGTTGTGTAGGTGGAAATAATCATGGAGTTCATGATTAAATTTATCGCATTCATCGTCAATGGTTGCCGATCGGTGGACAGGCCGAGAACTTGACGATAGCTCTCTATCTGTGGATGTTCAGGGATCATGATCGGAGGAACATGCAGGATCTCTTCCGGAGATTTGATCGAAGTCGAAAACATCCAATACAAAGGAAAAATATAAAGGATCGTCAAGATGGCGCCCAGGCTGATCTTGAAGATGTTCGTACGGGAACGACGATTCCAAAAGAAAGCTGTCATTACATGTTTTCCAGGGCTGCATTCTTGGCGTAGAAGAATGCCGCCACGAATAAAATCAGAAGGATGACCGTTGCGACCGCCGCGCTCCGGCCGAAATCAAAATGCACCAGGGAAAGGCGATAGGCAAACGTCGGAAGTACTTCGGTGGCGTCTGCCGGCCCACCGCGGGTCATGATCCAGATAATGTCAAAGACGCGCAGGGTGTAGATAAAACCCAGCATCAAGACCGCCAGTATGGTCGATTTAAGCAGGGGGATGGTGATATACACGAGTTGCTGAAAGTAGGAGGCTCCATCCACGGTGGCGGCTTCGTAAACGTCTTCGGGAAGCCCGGTTATACCCGCCGTCAGGATAATCACATTAAAGGGAATACCCAGCCAAATATTCGTCAAGATAACAGCCAGCAAAGCCGTATCCCCCTGGACAAGCCAGCCGACGGGTTCCGGGATCAGATTGAGGAAGATCAGAATCCTATTAAACACACCGTAATCGAGATTGAAGATCCACAGAAACACCGTGCCCGTAACGACCGAGGGAATTTGCCAGCCCGACAGCATTAAACCCCGCATCACATTGCTTAATGGGAAGGACCTGACAAAGAGAAGCGAGATGATCAAGCCGAGGGTGAATTGAAAGAAAATGGAAACTACCGTAAAGATCGCCGAGTGCTCCAGAGCCGTCCAGAAGGCAGGCGCCTGGAAGATCGCCTCGTAATTCTTTAATCCCACGAAGGCCATCTTCCCGGAGATGAGTGTCTCGAGGGTATAATCCTGGAAGGAAATGAAGATGCTGAACAAAATGGGGAATCCCATGACGGCCAACAGAAAAAGCAGAACGGGTGCAAGATAAACATAACCAATCCGGTTGCCGATCAAGAGGTGTTTTCGCCGTTTGCCAATAGATAAAATTCCATCGGAGTCGGAAAACTCGTCGGAGTCGGATCGCACAGATTTTCGTCTTATAATTTCCAGCATAGTATTCTTACACCGTCGTTAGCGCCGAGAATTCCTCGGTCCGATTGCAGCGCCCGCTTCTGCGCCCGGGCATCGTCCCCGACCGCTTGTCTGCGTGGAGATAGGCCTGCAATGGAGCAATTAAAAGCATAATCGAAAAGCCCGGGCGGCGGGAGGGCGTTCGGGCCAATCGGGAGACATGCAGAGGACATGCAGCGGACATGACAGCGGACATCACACCGGATCCATTTCGAAGGGTTTTTGAGCGGGAATTGCAGCAGGCGCTGTTGTGCCTGTACAACCCCGCCAAATTGCAACAAAGCCCATTGGCCGAGTTGCTGGCTTTGGATAACCAGCGTCTATCCGCCGCCGCCCTGGGCCGTCTGCTCATAGACGCCATTCAGGCTCTCAAGCCCGTACCCGAAGTACCCATCGGCGCTTTCGCGTGGCGTCTCTTCCATGTCTTAACGTATCGCTATGTGGAACAATCCAGCCAGAAAGAGGTGGCCACCGACCTGGCTTTGAGCGTACGCCAATTGCGTCGCCAGGAGCAAGCCGCCGTGCAAGTCCTGGCCGACTATTTGTGGACTCGCTATCAGATCGATCGCAAAACGCGCCAGGCTCCGGTCCTCCCGGCGCCCGACGCCGATGCAAGCGTGCCCGCCGACCAGACTGAGCGCGAACGCGAATTGGCCTGGGTGCGGGAATCTTTTCCTCACGAAACCGCCGACCTGGCGGATGTCATCCAAGGCGTTCTCAAGACCATCGGTCCTCTGCTGGAGGTCGCACGCACACAGGTGGACTGGCCGGGGGTGCGCGGTGATCCGCTTCTCCCCGTCGCCAGCCAAGCAGACACGCTTCGGCAGACCTTATTAAGCCTGCTGACCGCCGTCGCCCATGCGACGCCCGGCGGACGGATCGAACTGACGCTGGTTCCTGACTCGCAGACCATGTCCGTACGGGTGCATGCCGTCCCGGGCGTCGATGCACAACATCCGTCCAGCGAAGAAGTCATCGAGAAAGTCGAGATGACGCGCGATCTCGTCCGACTGACCGGCGGCACTCTCACGACTTCGCCGCGCTGGATTCCCGGCAAGGCCTTTACGGCCACACTCACGTTGCCGCTGGCGGAGCAGGTCTCCGTCCTGGTGATTGACGACAACCTCGACACCCTGCAATTGCTGCGACGCTTCCTCGAAGGCACACGGTATCGATTCATCGGCGTTCGCGATCCGGAACAGGCCCTGGCCCAGGCCCAGGCGTTTTCCCCGCGCTTGATTATTCTGGATGTAATGCTGCCCGGCGTCGACGGCTGGGAAGTTCTCGGGCGCTTGCGTGAGAATCCGGTCTTCCGCTCCATCCCCGTCATCGTCTCGACCATCCTGCCGCAGGAGCAGTTAGCCCTTACCTTGGGCGCCGCCGCGTTCCTCCGCAAACCCGTCAGTCGGGAGACGCTGCTAAAGACATTGGACCATTGGCTGACGGGGGTGGAACCAGAATAGCGCTGAGCGACTTCAGACAGGCCAAGAGTTGCGGCAGGGGCAATCCGTCACGCAGGGTAACACTCAGCGTGCGGCTGACCAGCGGTTGGCTGATTAAATCCTTTGCGGAAATTAAAATCACGGGGATATCGAGCAGGTCGGGAGACTGGTTTTTCATCGCAAGCAGTTGATAGCCGTCCATCTCAGGCATCACCAAATCCAGCAGCATGACGTCCGGCCGCTGAGTGCGTAGCAGGTCCAGCGCCTGCCGACCGTTCGTGGCGCGGAAAACACGATAGTGGCGGTCCGCCGTAGAAAGCATCCGGCGGAACAGATGGAGGGCATCCGGTTCGTCGTCAACCACCAGAATCCTTTCTATCTTTTTCCCCAGATGTTCCAGGGCGCCGAATAATGCCTCCCGAGTGATCGGTTTCGTGAGATAGTCGTTGGCGCCGAGTGCCGTGATGGCGTCTGCATCGCTGGGAAGCGAACAAACCAACGCCGGGATGCCGGATGGCAGGATCGCCGACGCCGCAAGCCGCTTCAAGACCTCGTCGGGTTTTTCGGTGTTGACCAGTAACGCCTGCGCCGGTGTTTGCGCCAGTCCCCGCAAGGCTTCCTCCAGATCCTCCACCGGGGTAATTTCCAACCCTTCTACATAACGCCTGAATAACCGTTGCAGAGATTCTCCCCGTTCGACCACGACGACCCGCCGGGACACCACGATGGGTTTCAGGCGGGTCGGCCGACTGCGTCCTTCATATTCCTGATGCGGGTTGAACCAGCGGGTAAAGGTATCGGGCACTGGTTCCGGCGGGGAGATCGGCAAGCGGAAAAATAAGGTGGTTCCAACGCCCTTTTTACTTTCAATCCATATTCGTCCGTGGTGCAGATCCACAAAATTCTTGCTGATGCTGAGACCCAGGCCGCTGCCTCCGTGTCGACGACGCAACGTGCCGTCCAGTTGTTGAAAGGGTTGGAAAAGCTTGTCTTTATCTTCCTCGGCGATCCCCGGCCCTGTGTCGGCTACGCTCACGACCACATCGCTGCCTTCCTGCCAGGCTTTTACGCGCACGCCGCCATGCTCTGTAAACCGGCCGGCATTGCTCATCAGATTAAGCACCACCTCGCGTATACGCGTCCGGTCACAAAAAACCAGCGGCAAATCCTGCGCCACTTCCATTTCCAAATAAAGATTCTTCGACTCAAAGAGCGGGCGTACGGCAATGGTGGCGGCCTGAATCATCTCCGCCAGGGACACACGTTCTTTACTGAGCGCCAACTGGCCGGCTTGCATCTGGCTCAGGTCGAGCACATCGTCAATCAGGCTCGACAGGTGTTGGCTGTTGCGCAGCACCACGGCCAAATCCGCCAGCAGGGCTGGGGGAATGTGATCCCCGTACGTCTCGGGCGTTCGCAGCATCATCTCGGCAAAGCCGACGATCATGTTCAGCGGCGTCCGCAGTTCGTGGCTGACGTTGGCCACAAACTGCTCTTTGGCGCGGCGTTCATCTTCCGCCGCCTGACGCAGTGACTGGGCCTGCTGGTTTAATTGGGTCAACTGCATGTTGGCGGCGGTCAGATCCGATAGCGTCTCGGCCAGGCGCTGTTGGAAATCCCGCGATTGTTCCAGGAGCGCAAGGCTGCGCTCATACCCCGACCACATCATTTCCGTCGCCTTCAGCAGCGGGCGCAGGACCAGCAAGATCATTCCCACTGTGCACCAGACCGCCAAGACAGCTATGACACGCTGAACCGGCGTGGCAGGGACCAGCACCACTGGGGCCGCCAGCAGGTACAGCGTGCAGATGGCCGCCATGGATACGCCGGCCCAGCGCGTGATGGCGAGGGTCGCCAATCCGGCCGGTATCACCAAAAGAAAAACGGCGGGGACCATGCCGCTTTTGGCGACCGTCAGCAAGTCGATCACCAGGCAGCCGATGACCAGCGTACAGGCGGCGGCCGTATAGTTCCACCGGCCGATGCCGACCACGAGGAGCGCCAGGGCAAAGATCGAGACGCACAGGAGTCCGCCCCAATAGGGATCCTGAAATTGATCCTTCGCAGTAAGGGCGATGAGGCCGATCACAAAAAGACCCGGCAAGGTCAATCCAATCGTCTCTTTCTGCAGCTGTTCGACAAGAGAATCCAATTCCGCAGACCAACTGGGGGTTTTAGCCGTTTCTTGGATGGTCATTTGCATTTCTTCCTTCCAGAGGATCATCGGTTGTGAAGGGTATTTCGTGTGCCCGATTCAGACCAAACGAAGCGCGGGAAGAGCGTTCGTGAATGAACTTGCACCCGGTGAAGATGATTATACTGCCGCCACTGTCATGGAGGGTCTTCCTTTCGAGATGAATACGTTTCCGTATGGAAAAATTTTTAATTAATTCCCCCGAATGGAGGATTGGGAGACCAACCTCAGACGAGCGACCGGACGATCCAAGATATGGAGTTACGATTGGGCGGACATAATTCTGAGGTCGGGGATTTCCCGGCCTCGCCGTTTCCATCGATATGTTCTTCCTCCTCACAAGCAATCCTGATGGGGACGTTCCGGTACAATATGCACAGCTTCGTGCGGACGGAGTGCCGGAGCGCAGATCGCCGGTGAGGTCGAGTGCGGTATGAAGGATTTGCTGCAAGTGGATCGAAAATTCCGGACGTTGTGGGAAGCGGTGAGGGGGCGGTTCTCGCAGTTCCTCTACCCGCCGGGCCTCGATAAGGTCACGCGCGCCAATTACCGCAATGTCCAGATCGACGGCGTCGGAATCGGCCTGGCGAGCGCCGCCACTCCGTTCCTTCCGGTTTTCCTGGCGCGTTTGGGCGCGGGTGCGTTCGAAATCGGACTGCTTACCGCGATGCCTGCCGTCGCCGGGTTGATCTTCGCGCTGGCGATCGGCCGTTTCCTGAACGCGCGCCGCAACATCGTCCCATGGTTCAGTTTCTCGCGCCTGCTGGTGATCTCGTCCTATGCCGCCACCGGCGCGGCTCCCTTTTTCGTCCCGCGCGAGTGGCTCATTCCCGCCGTGATCGGGATCTGGGCTCTGGCGACGATCCCGCAGACGGTCGTCAACGTCGCCTTCTCGGTGGTGATGAACGCCGTCGCCGGTCCAAGCGGCCGGTACGATCTGCTCAGCCGCCGCTGGACGATCCTCGGATTCACCAGCGCGGTCTTCGTCCTCATCGCCGGCGAACTGCTCGACTGGATAGCGTTCCCGATCAACTACCAGGCGGTGTTTCTGGCTCTCTCCGTCGGCGGCTTGATCAGCTTCTATTTCTCCAGCCACATCGTCCTGCCGGAGCACAGGCCGGCAGGAACGGCGATGGGCGCATTCGGACGTCAAACACTCAACGACTACATCCACTTGGTACGCTCCCGGCCGGATTTCCTTTCCTTCAATGTCAAGCGCTTTGTGTTTCTCTTTGGAATCGCGCTTGCACAGCCGATCCTGCCGCTGTATTACGTCCGCACCGTGCAGGCGTCGGATGCCTGGATCGGCGTGTTCAGCATGGTCGCGACGGTCGTCATGCTGTTCGGGTACCCGTTCTGGGCGAGGCAATGCCGGTTACGCGGTTCGCGCTTTGTCCTGATGGCCACCACATTGGGGGTGGGATTGTTCCCGCTGCTCGTGGCCACAACCCGCAGCGTGGAAGTGATTGCGCTTCTGGCCGGAATGGCGGGCGTGTTCCAGGCGGGAGTCGACCTGGTTTTTTTCGACGAGTTGATGAAGACGGTCCCTGAGGAATACAGCGCGATGTTCGTCTCCTTTGCCCAAATGTTCTTGTACCTCGCGACCGTTGCGGCGCCGCTGCTGGGGACTCTCCTCGCAAACCGGATTGGTCTGGGCGGTGCGCTGGTCGCAGCGTCGATCCTGCGTTTGGCGGCGACAGCGTTGTTTGCGGTGAAGGAACGAGTGCCGAAGTCAGAGCGCGGCGCCGTCGCATAAGAGCACGCCCCGGCACAGCGCTGTGGTGCAACTGCTGGTACACTTGCAAGGGCACGGTATTGATGTTGCCCACCATACTACTCCCCGAAAAAAGGAGTCCTCATGGCAGTAAAAGCGTTACCGACCTCCGCACCGATCAACGATAAACGTGAAATCAAGGGCTGGGCGATGTACGACTGGGCGAATTCCGCCTTCTCGACAACCGTCGGCACCGTCTTCCTCGGCCCGTATGTGGCAAACCTTGCCGCTCAGGCGGCCAAGGCGTTTCCGGACGGGATGGCCCGGCTGGCGGGCATCCCCATCGCGCCGGATTCTTTTTTCCCGTACTGTGTTTCGATCTCGGTCGGAATGCAGGTACTGTTTCTGCCGATCCTCGGGGCGATCGCGGATTATTCGCACCGCCGCAAGCAGTTGATGCAGCTCTTTGCGGTGATCGGCGCGGTGGCCACGATTGCATTGTTCCTCACAACCGCTCCGGTCTGGTGGCTCGGCGGTTTGCTGTACATGATCGCCAACCTGGCCTTCGGCGCGGCGATGGTTTTCTATAACTCCTATCTGCCCGATATCGCCAGCCCGGACCAGCGCGACCGCGTCTCCTCCTACGGTTGGGCGATGGGCTACCTTGGCGGCGGCCTGCTGCTTGTGCTCAACCTGGCCTTCTACATGCTGCGGGATAAGCTCGGCGTGCCCACCGATCTGGCGGTGCGGATCAACCTGGCATCGGCCGGTGTGTGGTGGCTGGGATTCTCCTTCTTCACCTGGCTCCGTCTCCACCCGCGGTACGCGGCCCATCCGCTGCCCAAGGGCGAAACCTATACCAGCATCGGGTTCAAGCAATTATGGTCCACTGTGAAAGGGATGAAGAATTTCCCCGAGACGCTGAAGTTCTTACTCGCCTATTTTCTCTACAATGACGGCATCCAGACGGTGATCGCCATCTCCGCCACCTTCGCCGCGGCGCCGCTCCTGCGCGGCGGGTTGGAGATCAAGCAGGAGCAGCTCACCATCGTCATCCTGATGATCCAGTTCGTCGCCTTCTTCGGCGCGCTGCTGTGGGGGAAGCTTGCCGCCTGGATCGGCGCGAAGCGTTCGATCGTCGTCAGTTTGGTGATCTGGGCGGGTGTGGTGATCTATGCTTATGGTGGATTGAAGGGCGAAACCCGGCTGATAGAATTCTTCATCCTCGGCGGCTTCATCGCGCTGGTCATGGGCGGCTCGCAGGCGATCAGCCGCAGCCTGTTCGCGCAGATGATCCCGGCCGGCAAGGAAGCGGAATATTATTCCTTTTATGAGGTCAGCGAGCGGGGAACTTCCTGGATCGGCCCGCTGATTTTCGGCCTCGTCAACCAGCTCTTCGGCAGCCTGCGGCCCGCGATCCTCTCGTTGATTTTCTTCTTCGTGATGGGTCTGATCATCCTGCCTTTCGTGAATATCAAAAAGGCGATTGCAGACGTCAAGGCGTTCGAAACGAAGCAGGTTTGATATAAACCGGTCGAGCCCCGCCTCGGCCTGTGCTTCCCAGTACCGGGTCTGACCGTTGCCACGTCTACCGGCTGATATCTTCAAGAATACGCAGGCGAGTCACGCGATGCGGCCGGTCAGTGTAGGCGGGTGAAAAGGCCGCGTTGCCAAGGACAATCTGACCAAGAGGAGGGAGAGATTTGCTTCCCTCCTCTTTCGCTTAATTTCACCCTGGGTGAGGTAGTGATTAAAAAAAGAACGGACCAAATGCTTGGCACCATCCATTTGGCCCGTCCTTTCATTTACTTATGGCGTCGCGGGAATTACCAGTCTCTGCGTCCCCCGCCGCCCCCGCCGCCGCGTCCCCCGCCGCCGCGTCCCCCGCCACGTCCGCCGCCGCCGCGTTCTTCGCGGGGCCTGGCCAGATTGATGGTGAGGGCCCGGCCGTCAAGTTCTTTACCGCTCAGCGCCTTGATCGCATTCTGCGCCTCTTCCTGGGTTGTCATCTCGACAAATCCAAAACCCTTCGATTGACCGGTATCTCGATCCTTGATGATTTGAACCGATTTTACAACTCCCGATTGCGCAAACAAAGTCTGCAAATCGGCTTCCGTGGTGCCGTACGTTAAATTCCCGACAAAAAGCTTTGTTTCCATCTTATCTCCTGGAGTGGACAATGGATATTGCTTGATGCATCCATTATCCTGCTAAGTTTTGCGCAGTCGGTTAACAGGGCAAAACTGCTGTTTTTGCATGAGGATAGAGATTCGAAGAAAACCGGGTGCCAAGAAGAGGAGCTATGCTGTTTTTTCAGGATCTTCGCTCATCATGCCGTGCCGTAAATTATAACATGAAATGGCGGGTAAGGGCCGGGAGCAGGCTCTTCGGATGAATTCCGGGACAGGGTCGGCTGCCCCGGGTGAATACGGCCGGGGTGACGGCAGAAAGGAAGGCGGCGGGGGGAAGCGGAGGTCTGCCTCAAACCGTTTCGGATCCGGAAAGATCGCCATCCCTTGGCATCTTCGGCTTTTTCCACAAAGGGTTCAAAGGCTGAAAGAGACAAAAACGACGGGTGTCTACCATTTCCCGCCCACCCCGGCGTCCGAGTGGAAGAGGGATTGATATGAAGCGCCTGACATAAGACCCGAAGATGATCCAGGGCCGGTAGCAACTCCCTGCTGAGGATGATCCAGGTATGCCGGTTGGATTGATCGCCCTAGTCGGAATTCTATTAAGCAGATGAGCTAAATAACCAAATCTGATCCATCGGTCGGAATAGCGTATAATCGAGCCTTATAAGCCGCTGAGCAAAAACAAATAATGGCATGCCTGTGCGCTGTTCATTCTTTCCCTAGGAGGAGGGAATCATGAAGAGACACCGCGTTACCCGAAGGGCGTTTATGAAGATGGGGGTGGTCGGCATTGGTGGAGTCACCTTGGCATCCTGTGTCACACCTTCGCCGGGGCAGATCCCTACGCCGATGCCGACGGCAAGGACGACTGCCGGACCGACCGAAGATCCTGGGGGGAAAATCCTTTATCCGGGCAAGAACACCAAAGTCACCAACCCGAATGTTGTTCTGAAGTGGAATCCGGTACAGAACGCGGCGGGGTATGCCTTGGAGGTATTTCACCTGAAGCCGGAAGCGGACGGTACGTATTCATGGGATTTGGCTTTTTCCGATTTTGTCCGGGAAGCAGTATACGATGTGCGAAAAAATGGAAAAGATCTGGTTCTCGGCGGGTATTATTATTGGCAAGTGACGGCTCTGCAAGGTGAAATGTCTATGCCCGGGAAGGATGCATACAAATTGCCGTCGGGAATCCCGGTGCGCATCGATGACAGTGATCCAAAGCAGCGGGAATCCATTCCTTATCCCGATCGCAACCCTTTCCCCGGAGCGATGGGATCCGACACGGGGCGGTTTTACCTTAAACCGCAGAGGAATTACCTGGAAAAGTATCTGTCGTTCAAATCCAAAACCAGCATGCCGATTATTCCCCTGACGTACTTGCTGCTGGATAGATACTCCAAATTGCGGTATCAACCGGGAGCGGTGAAAAGCACTCCCTTGGATGAATTGTTCGCCAAATCCATCGAGGATATGGATAAAGTTCCGGAAGAGCTTGCGGACCGCCTGGGGGGCGAAACCTCGTTCCTGACCCAGGATAGATTGAAGAATATCGTATCCCGCTACTCCGAGGTGAATAGTGACCTCCGACTAAGCCTGTTCGGGAAGGAATTTTACGATCTCCCGTCGGAGGATATGGCGGAGAAATGGATGGACGAAGCCGTCCAGTCGATGTTTTCAGGAACCTTGGTGGAAACGATCACAGAGGCGGCCAAGACCGTCAACATTGATCTTAAACTTATCGCCGGAACCCATTCTCTGAAGGACCCGATTCGTTTGAAAGTAGTCGACCAAGACCTTAACCGGAATGAAAAATTTCTCGATGAAAAAAATCAATTTTTATTAAGCCTGTTATCGGTCTCGGATGACAAAGTGGCGGAGGCGGTCCTGACGCCCAGGAAGGAGGGCGACGGCAATTATCTGGTCTCGGATACTCCGCTTCCGTTTTTGGATTCCGCGGGTTTTACGGCAACCCTTATCGGAGATGCGCTTCCGAACGGAACCCTTATCGGCACAGCCTACATCACAGGCGGGCAGCCGGTCCTCCTCAGCGTGGATCCGGTCTCGGCGCTGGAAAATGAACCGGAAATCCGGTTCAAAGTCAGGGACGGCGGCGCCGGAGCAGGGATTATCCTCAAACCGGCAAGCGGGACCGGCTCCGATTATTCCATTCCGATCCTCTCATCCGGACTTGTCGGACAAACCCGGGATTATCAAACTTACAGAATCTCTCTTGCCGGACAGAGTGTTCCCGTCGGCGCGTATTCGCTCCGGTACACAAACTCGGCCGGGGCCGTCTCGGCGAATGCGCTGGATTTTTTCATAAGGGCGACACCCTATATCGTCAGGCTGAAAAGATTAATCTGCATCGACGAAAGCAATCCGGAATGGTGGGGGGACGACAGCATCAGTTTCACCACCCTGGTCAACACCAACAATTTTCTGCAAAAACCGGCGTCGAGCCGGGTATACGGCGGCTTTAGCGATGACGCGTTCATGGTCTGGAGCGAATTGACCCATGGCGACGGTGAAATTTATTATCGAAATATTCCCGACGCCGATCCAGCCGTGATTTGCGGGAGGCCGATCGAGACGTATTTATCGATTTCCGTCGGTATCTATGAACACGATGATCTGGCCTGGCTGGCCTGGCTCATCAACCACGTCATCGATATCGTCCAGAGTTTTATCGAAGGCTTGATCAACATCTATACCGGCGGCGTCGGCGGATACCTTGTGGAATTCGCATTGGAGGCTTCCGGATTGAATGACATGCGCGAACAGGCGATTAACTCGCTGGTTTCCGGTTGGGAAGTGGAATTGCTGCATGAGGGCACATGGACGTACCCCTCTGTGAACAGCATCTTGGATATGAATGGACCGGAAAGCCAGTATCAATTGGATTTTGGTGTTTATGAGGCCCAGGCGTGTCCTGCGGGATAAATCCCCAAGACAGCTGATCCAATCCGGTTCTGAGGTTGTTCCTCCATCCGCGCGGGGTCTTATCCCGATCCCGAAGCGTTTGCCTAGATCCCCGTTTGTCATATGGCGGGGAAGCGGGGGAAGGGATCACGCGGCCGCGGACTGCCGCGGTTAATAATGTAGCTTTTTATCCCATGCGAACTTGCAAACCGTGTTTGGAGAAGTAGGATAGACCGACCAATACTATATCCGGAACCCTAAGGATTTCGCGCGGCGCCGCCCCGCTTTCTTTCTGCTCGGCCGTTTGTGTACAATAACCGGCGGACAAGGAGGATGCCCCCATGCCGCAAATCAACCGGCGCGACCTTATCTGGGATTGGATTTCCGGGCCGTGGGATGTCCTCATCATCGGCGGGGGGATCGTGGGGGCGGGGCTGCTGCGCGAGGCCGCGCACGAAGGCCTGCGCGCGCTGCTTGTGGAAGGAGACGATTTTTCCTCCGGCACATCGAGCCGTTCTTCGAAGATGGTCCACGGCGGCCTGCGCTACCTCAACACCGGGCAGGTCATGCTGACCGTGCAATCCGTGCGCGAGCGCCAGCGCCTTCTGCGCGAGGGCCGCGGCCTGATCGACCCGCTCAAGATCCTCCTCCTCAGTTATAAAAACGATTTTCCGCCCGGCTGGGTGATCGGCGCGGGGCTGATGGTGTACGACACGCTGGCCGGCAAGTGGCAGCATGCGCGCCTGTCGTCCGAAGCGGTGGAACGGTTGTGTCCGTTTGCGGCGCGCGAAGGCCTGTCGTGCGGCTACCGTTTCTTCGACGCGCAGACCGACGACGCGCGCCTTGTCCTGCGGGTGCTGCAGGAAGGCGTGCGCGCCGGCGGGACGGCGCTCAATTACGCGCGCGCCGAAAACCTGCTGCGCGAAAACAGCGGACGCGTGCGCGGTGCGCAGATCCGGGATGTGGTCGGCGGCCGCAGGGCCGAAGCGCGGGCGGAGGTGGTGATCAACGCCACCGGCGCCTGGGCCGACGACCTGCGGTCGCAGATCGGCCGGCGCCCGCGCCTGCGCCGCCTGCGCGGCAGCCACCTGTTCTTCCCCCGCGAAAAATTGCCCCTCGATCGGCAGATCACTTTCCAGCACCCGAAGGACCGCCGCTATATCCTCGTCTTCCCCTGGGAGGGAGTCACGCTGGTGGGCAACACCGACGTCGATTACCGCAACCCGATGGAAACCGATCCGGTGATCACCGAACAGGAGATCGAATACCTGATGGCGGCGGTGGAGCGGGCCTTCGGCGGCCTGGGGCTCTCGCGGCGCGACGTGCGCTCGACGCAGACCGGTATCCGCTCGGTGCTGGATTCGGGCCAGGCGGATCCTTCGAAGGAATCGCGGGATGAGGTGCTGTGGGATGAGGACGGGCTGGTGACGATCACCGGAGGCAAGCTGACGATGTTCCGCCACATGGCGCGCAAGACTCTGGGTTTCATACGACACCGTCTGCGCGGAGGACCGCGTCCCGAACGCCGTCTGCGCGCCCTGGATGCTCTGGATCCGGAGGAGTTTTCCGCGCTGGCGGAAAAAGCCGGATTGAACCCGGCGCTGCAGGTGCGCCTGCTCGGGCGCTTCGGGCGCGCCGCGGCCGAGGTGCTGCGCGGCGCGGATGCCGATGAGCTTCTTCCGGTGGGTGATTCGCCCACCCTGTGGGCCGAACTGCGCTGGGCGGCGCAGGCCGAGGACGTCGTCCATCTGGACGATCTGCTGCTGCGGCGCACGCGCCTGGGCCTGGTTCTGCCGGAGGGCGCACTGGGAGAGGCGGGACGCATCCGGGCGCTTTGCCAGCCTGCCCTGGGTTGGGATGACACGCGCTGGCAATCCGAGCTGGATTCCTACCGCGCGCTTTGGCGGCGCTCGTATGCACCGCCTGCGGATTGAATGAGCGGGGGATAAGCCGGTCGAGCCCCGCCCCGGTTCCGCCGTGGCGAGGCCGGGGTAGCCCGCGTATTCTTTACGGGCGGATCGAGACCTCGCGCTTGTAGGATGATCTCGATACGCGGAAATCGCTACGCGATCACCTGGCCGATTAGGCGGTCGAGTAGACCGTGGGTTCTTCACGGGCGTATCGAGACCCCGAAGGCCGACCGGTGATCTCGATATGGTCGCCAGACAGCGGCGACCTACTCGATCACCTTCTGAGGAGACTTCATGACCCAATCGAAAGACACGCCTGACTGGATCGAGCGGGCCGCGCCGCCGGATTCCTACCGCAGCCTTTTCAAATGGGGCGATCCGAACGGATTCCGCCACCCCAACCGCGGCATGTTCGCGCTCCTCAAAGAGACCTTTGGGATGACCGACGCGGATTTCGCCGAGCCGAAGCGTTCCGGGATGGAAAAATTCGACGGCGATGCGCCCATCGGATTGGACGCCGTGAAATTGCAGGCACTCGAACGGATCGTGGGCGCCGGGAACGTGAGCACCGCTCCATACGCGCGCGTCCGCGCCTCCTACGGCGCGGGAACGATCGACGCGCTGCGGCTGCGCGAACATATCGTGGAAAATCTTCCGGATGCGGTCCTGTCTCCGCGCGCGGCGGGCGAGGTCCGGGCTGTGGTCGCCTACTGCGACGAGCAGCGCATCCCGCTCTACGTCTACGGCGGCGGCTCGGGGGTGACGCGCGGAAGGGAGGCGGTGCGGGGCGGGGTGTGCCTGGACGTGAGCCGATACATGAACAAGGTGGTGGCCTTCAACGAGACCAACCAGACAATCACTGTCCAGGCCGGCATGATGGGTGCCAAGCTCGAGGCCCTGCTCAACGACGCGCCCGCCGCACTTAAGGCGAAGCGGCGCTACACCTGCGGGCACTTTCCGCAATCGTTCCTGTATTCCAGCGTCGGCGGCTGGGTCGTCACGCGCGGAGCGGGCCAGAATTCCACCTATTACGGCAAGATCGAGGATATCGTCCTGGCTCAGGAATACGCCACGCCGCGCGGGAAGCTTTCGACGCCGGGCTACCCGCGCTGCGCCACCGGCCCCAACGTGGACCAGATGATGATGGGCTCCGAAGGCGCATTCGGTGTCCTCGCCGAAGTCACCCTGCGCGTGTTCCGTTACCGGCCGGAGAACACCCGCCGCTTCAGCTTCCTCTTCCGCACCTGGGAGGAAGGCCTCGAGGCGGCGCGCGAGTCGCTGCAGGGCGAATTCGGACTGCCTTCGGTGTTCCGCCTTTCGGATCCGGAGGAAACCGACGTGGCGATGCGCATGTACCACATCCACGGCACTCCGGCGGATTCACTCCTCCGCGCGCTTGGTTACCAGCCGATGCAGCGCTGCCTTCTGCTCGGCTCGGCCGACGGCGACGGCGATTACGCGCGACTCGTAGCCCGCAAGGTCGGCGGCATCGCGCGCCGCCTGGGCGCCTTTCCGCTCACGCCCTTCGGGGTCACGCAGCGCTGGGAGCGCACCCGTTACACCGACCCGTATCTGCGGGAGGACCTGAACGACTTCGGCATCCTGATCGATACGCTCGAATGTGCCGTGCGGTGGGACCAGGTGAAGGAAGTGCACGCGCGGGTGCGCGCGTTTATCAAGAGCCGCCCGCAGACGATCTGCATGACGCACCTCTCGCACGCCTACCCGCAGGGGACCAACCTATATTTCATATTCATCATCCGCACGACCGACATCGGCGAGTACCTGCGGCTGCAATACGGCGTGCTGGATGCAATCCAGAAATCCGGCGCGGCGATGAGCCATCATCACGGCATCGGCAAGCAGACCGGCCCGTGGCTGGAGGGGCAGATCGGCCCGGCCTGCATGGATGCGGTGCGCGCGCTCAAGGCGCACTTCGATCCGCACGGCATCCTCAACCCCGGCGGAACGCTCGGCCTGGATATGAACGAGGAACAGCGCGAAAAGCGCTGGGGGATGAGGGGGTGATGCACGTCGTTGCGAGGAGCGAAGCGACGAAGCAATCTCCGGTTTTCGACGACAAGAATGAGATTGCTTCGTTCCCTTCGGTCACTCGCAATGACATGGTTAGCGTCACCCCGCCCCGGTTCCGCCGTGGCGAGGCCGGGGTAGCCCGCAGTTTATGCGGGCGTATCGAGACCACCGGCTTTGGATATAGTGCGTGGTCTCGATACGCCCGTGAATTGCACACGGGCTACTCGACCACCTTTCATGTGTGGACAAGTTTCCGCCCACCACAGGAGATCTTTCCATGACGCCTGAAAACCTGCTTGCCATCGACAACGGAACCCAGAGTGTGCGCGCGCTGATATTCGATCCGCGCGGAAATCTTCTCGCCAAACAGCGCGTGCCGATCGAGGCGTATTATTCCAAGGCGCCCGGCCTTGCCGAGCAGGATCCGCAGGTCTTCTGGGATGCGCTGTGCCAGGCCTGCCAACAGCTTTGGCGGATGCCGGGCGTGGACCGTTCGAGCATCGCCGCGGCGGCTGTCACCACCCAGCGCTCGACGATGATCAACCTGGACCGCGAGGGAAAGCCGCTGCGCCCCGCGATCGTCTGGCTCGATCAGCGCCGCACCGAGGGCCTGCCGCCGGTCAGCGGATTTTGGGGCGCGGCCTTCGCCGTCGCCGGTGCGAGTGAGACGGTGGCTTACCTGCAGGCCGAGGCCGAGTGGAACTGGATCCGCACGCATCAGCCCGAGGTGGCGGCGGATACATTTAAATACCTTTTCCTCTCCGGCTACCTGGTGCACCGCCTCACCGGGAAGTACGTCGATTCGGTCGGCAGCCAGGTCGGCTACGTCCCGTTCGATTATCAGAAGCAAACGTGGGAGGCGAGTTGGGGTTGGAAGTGGCTGGCCATGCCGATCAAGCCGGCGTTGCTTCCGGAACTGGTGCCGCAAGCGGGGCAGTTGGGCGGGATCACACCGGAAGCGGCCGAGTCCACCGGCATTCCCGCCGGATTGCCGCTCATCGCCGCCGCGGCCGACAAGGCCTGCGAAGTGCTCGGCTCCGGCTGCCTGGAGCCCGAGTACGGCTGCCTGAGTTTCGGCACGTCCGCCACGATCAACACCACCCACCGGCGCTACATCGAAATCACCCCGCTGATCCCGCCCTATCCATCGGCGGTGCCCGGAGCCTACGACCTGGAACTGCAGATCAACCGCGGGTATTGGATGGTGAGCTGGTTCAAGCAGGAATTCGGATCGCGCGAGCAAAGGCTGGCCGACGAGCGGGGGATCGAGCCGGAAGTGTTGTTCGACGAGCTGGTAAACGCCGTGCCGCCCGGCTCGCAGGGGCTGGTGCTCCAGCCCTACTGGTCGCCCGGGCTGCGCTCGCCCGGCCCCGAGGCGCGCGGCGCGATCATAGGATTTGGCGACATGCACACCCGCGCGCACATTTACCGCGCCATCCTGGAAGGACTTGCGTACGCGCTGCGCGAAGGCGCCGAGCGCACCGCCAAGCGCAGCGGCGTGCGCCCGACCGAATTGCGCGTGGCGGGAGGGGGCAGCCAGAGCCGGGCGGCGATGCAGCTCACCGCGGATATCTTCGGCCTGCCGGTCGCGCGCCCGCACGTCTACGAAGCCAGCGGCCTCGGCGCGGCGATGGACGCGGCCGTGGGCGCGGGAATCCACCCGGATTTCACGGCGGCGGTGAAGGAAATGACGCGCAAGAGCGATTTGTTCGAGCCCGACCCGCGGGTGCATGCCGTGTATGAGGAGTTGTACAAAGAAGTGTATTTGAAAATGTACGGCAAACTGCGCCCGCTGTATCAGGCGATCCGAAAGATCCGGTGAGAAAAAGCAGTTTTTCAAGTATGTTCGGGGAAAGCCGAATATTCACCTGGGGTTATGCATTCCGACCGACCTATGTTATATAGGGGCTCGAATGCAAAATAGTGTCAGACCCGACTTTGCGCATTCCCATTGGAGTTCGAACGAGGAGAGGATATGTCCAAACGCAACCTCAGCGTCGCGATAATTGTATTCGGCGGGTTGCTTTATGCAGCCGCCATTATCATGGGCGTGATTGGCTTCCCGCGCCCGGGGTGGGGATATTACAAAATAATCCTGCTCCTCATCGGCGTCGTCACCGCCGCCGTCGGAATTTTCTTCCTTGAGAGGAATTTGAAAAATAGAAGTGACACTCAAAATGGCAATAAAAGGTATTTTCTATATGGCTGCATTCTCAACCTGGCTCTATCCATTGTTCCTCGTTTGCCCTTTATGGACCACATCAGTTCCTGGTGGCGTTCTTCCCATACATTGCTGACTTCCTTATGGTTTCAAAAAGAAGGCATAGCCCTGTTCAATTATCAGACGCCGTTATTTGGGCCGCCCTGGCAGATTCCCTTGGAATTCCCGTTATACCAGGCAATCTGCGCATTCTTTTCCGATATTTCGGGCATAGAATTAACTTTGTCATCCCGCCTGATGAGTTTGTTTATTTTTTATGTTTCCGCTCTTTTTCTGATGCTGCTTTGCTATAAATTTATCGACAGCAAAGCCCTTTGCCTGATCATATTGACCGTTTATCTATGGCTTCCTTTCAATATCCGGTACAGCACAGAAATACTCCCGGATTATTTGTCGGTTACACTGGCATTAAGCTACCTTTATTGGATTTATAAATGGTTGACATCCCCTCGGAATTATTTATTTTTTATTTTGGCGGTATTATCAGGGTGTCTCGGAGCGATGGTAAAAATCACCACAATGCCGATTGTCATGATTCCGGCAATATTGATGACCCTGCATGGTATGCAGGGTTGGGGGATAAAAATTGAGGAACTACTCTCCCCGGGAAAGTTGATGGGTCACATTAAGAGTCATAAATTCTCCTTTTTATTAATGGCCGGAATTGTCATCTTGCCTCTCGCATCCGAAATACTTTGGGTTAGGTTTGAAGACGGTATAAAACAAGCCAATATGTATACGGCTTTTATCAGTTCGGTCAACTCGTCCGATTGGTGGTTTGGGACGTCGTTTCAGAAACTGAGTTATGCGGAATGGTTGGGCAAGTTCGATAATGTAAAAAATTATTTCCTTTTCGGC
Source organism: uncultured Anaerolineales bacterium (assembly GCA_964521085.1). Classification (GTDB taxonomy): domain Bacteria; phylum Chloroflexota; class Anaerolineae; order Anaerolineales; family RBG-16-64-43; genus JAFGKK01. Next base: position 50,621 of record CAZFPL010000018.1, read on the forward strand.
CCGGTAATTTTATTTCCCTTATTGGGAATCTTGTGCTTGAACCAACTGCCTCTAAAAAGCCGATGTGCATTTGGTTCGGCATTAACCGGGATGGCGTTGACGATCTTCATATTCTTCAATTTGTATTTCCATGAATATTATTATATTGCCGTCGCAGCTTTGATGAGCGTATTAATTGGTTTTGGCGTTTATTGCCTTTATCAATACATCCTGCGGAAGCATATTTGGTGGAACGTATTTTCGGGAATATTGCTGATATTCATCATCATGGCGGGATTTGAAAAGTTCGCGTTTATCCTGAATACGGTAAAAGATGAAATTAATTATACGGACGACGTCTTAATTGCGATCGCGAATAAAGTCGCCGCCATTACGCCCGAGGATGAATATATTATTTCCATCCAAGATGATTGGTATCCTGAGATCATGCTGTTTTCTCAACGAAAGGGTCTTATCATCACGCCCGAGCAGGAAAATATATTTACATGTGAATCGGTAACAAAATATAACTACACGACAATAGTGATTGTGGGAAGACCCTTAAATACGGCCGAGGAGATTGGAATATTAGGCTGTTTTAAAAGCGTGGAATTAATCGAACCGGGTTTATATAAAGTGGAACCATAACTCATCCGGCGGAGCTGGGCATGGTAGGCGCCGCTCTGACCCTGCAGACGATCCGCCACGCAAGGATACGGCCGAAGCGGAGGGAATTTTCATCCGCTCCTTTGGCGGAGTCCGCCGTGCGAAGCCATGACCGGCCGCGGCGGCTCCGTTTCCTCCGTTCCAACATGGGGATGTTGCTTTTGATAATTGACGGATGGATGATAAACTTATTCCCGTCGTTCGGGTTCGCCGGTCGGATAATCCCCCGGTATGAACTCGCCCTCCAGCCGGCCGGATTTTTCCATCCCAATGACCGCCTCCACGTGAATCGATCCCGATGCCGATCCTCTTGCCGCTGATATTTTTCGGATTGCTGTTCCTCATCCTGCGCAAGAATGATCCGGATGCCGAATGGCGCCCCGCCTTTCTCGCCGCGGCTGTCGGAACCGGCGTTTTGCTCACCGCCATCACCGAAGGCCTGAGCCTTTTCCACAAATTGAATGCCGCTTTCGTCGCCGGCAGCTGGTTGCTCGCCGCCGTGTTGCTTGTCCTCCTGCGGCGGAAAGACCTGCGGAAGCGGACGGCGTTCCCGATCCTTGCCTTTCCTGCGCGGGCGGCGCTGGCACCCGTGGATTGGATCTGGCCGGCGGCGGCCGCCTTGATCGCCCTGGCGCTCGGCGCGGTCGCCTTCGCCGCTCCACCCAATACGTGGGATTCGATGACCTACCACATGCCGCGTGTCGTTCATTGGATCCAAAACGGCGGCGTGGATTTCTATCCGACGAATATCCTCCGCCAATTGCACCAAAACCCGTGGACGGAGTACGCCATCCTGCATGCGCAGCTGTTGAGCGGCGGCGACCGTTTCGCCAACGGGGTTCAATGGCTGTCCATGCTCGGCGCATGCGTGGGGGTTTCCCTTTTGGCCAAATATCTGGGCGCGGACGCGCGCGGGCAGATCCTGGCCGCCTTCGCCGCCGCCACGCTTCCGATGGGATTGATGCAGGCGACCAGCACGCAGACGGATTACGCCGAAGCCTTCTGGCTGGCGGCGGCCGTATATTTTCTGCTGCGCCTGAAAGAGGAACCGCGCGGGGGATTCGCACTCGCGGCGGGGTCCGGGCTCGGGCTGGCCATCCTCACCAAAGCGACGGCCTACCTCTTCGCGCTTCCTTTCCTGGTTTGGACCGTCCTGGCGCTGATCCGACCCCGATCGTGGCGGGCGATCCGGTTGTTCGCGCTGGTTGCGATCACCGCCGCGGCGCTCAATTTTGGGTTCTATTACCGCAACTACACGCTTTACGGAAATCCACTTGGCCCGGGGACGGAGGGCGCGAACAGCTATACCAACGGGGTGTTCAGCGCGGCCTCCCTGGCGTCCAACGTCGTCCGCAACCTTGCGCTGCAGATCGGGACGCCGTTCCCGGAGATTAATTTGCTGATGGAGAGGGGGATCAATTTTTTGCACCGGCTGGGCGGTTTTTCCTCCAGCGATCCGAGAACCACCTGGAGCCCCTACAGTTTCCACGTTCCGGCGCTTTCGTATTTCGACGACGACGCCGGCAATCCGCTGCACCTGATCCTGTTCACCCTGTGCGCGGGTATCCTGCTGATTAATGGGAGGAAAAACCGGAAGCCGCTGATCTTTTTACTGTCGTTGGGTGCGGCGTTTCTGCTGTTCTGTTTCGTGCTGAAGTGGCAGCCGTGGAACAGCCGGTTGCAGCTGCCGCTTTTCGTCCTTGCAGCCGCATTGGCCGGGTGCGCCCTTTCGCGGCTCCGGCCGGAGAGAATTTGGGCTGCGCGATGGGCGATGCTGGCGCTGCTGATCGGCGCGCTGCCCGGAATGTTCAACAATCCCTCCCGGCCGTTGATCGGCGAAAAGAATGTATTCGCGGTTGCCCGGACGGACCAGTATTTCACGAACATGCCGTCCCTGGCCGTCCCGTATGAAGGAGCGGTGCAGTACACGGCCGGATTGTCGTGCCAATCGATCGGCTTGATCCTCGGACAGGACGATTGGGAATATCCCTTCTGGGTGCTTCTGCAAAACGCGTTGCACGGCCGGGTGCGGATTGAACACGTCGTGGTGCAGAACGTGTCGCAACGGATTGCATCGGAAGAGCCGCTCTATGCCGATTTCCATCCGTGCGCCGTAATCGCGGTGAATTCGGAATTGCCGGCCGTTATTCTTGTTTCCGGCGCCGAATATCAAGCCGATTGGCATTCCGAAATGGTAACCGTTTACCGGAGAGTTACGGATCCGTAGGGATCATTTGCCCGGGACCGGCAGCGCATGAAAAAATCCCGCCGTGAAGAGAATCTCTCCGGCGGGATTTATTTTCTGGGTGGAAACAAACGGTCGATTTGTTTTCGAAAAATTCACCGGCACAAATCTCACCCCCTTAACCGACGCAACTGAAAAAACCGTTCGCCCGGGGCTGAAGCCCTGTTCCCTCAACCTCATCCGGCGGATACCGCGTATCCGGCGTTGTTTTACGGAAGGGGATTTATCTTCCGACGGCTGGACCTTTTAAGCGAATTCAATGGATCATCCGTGATCGATCGTCGACGGACGATGGCCGAATCTACTCCCGCCGGAACAGCGCCAGACTCTCCAAGTACGAATCCGGCAATCCGATATCGAACCGCGTGCCGTCCATGATCAATCCGTAGAAGCCGTCCTCGCGGCGCAGCCGGTCGAGGGCCGAGGTGAGCTGGAATTCGCCCCGCTCGCGGACGTTGTTCTGGATGTGCTCCTCGAGGATTTCGAAAATTTGCGGCTTGACGATGTAGAGTCCGAAGACGGTGAGGTATTCGCCCTCGGCCATTCCGGGGGCGCGCAGGTTGGTGCGGGCGTAATCCACCGTCGGCTTTTCGGCGAACTCGCTGACGTTGAGAATGTGGTTTTCCTCGATCCACACGCCGCCGACGGTCCCGAAATTGGCAATCTGATTTTCCGGCGTGCTGCGCAAGCCGAGGATGTTGGTTCCATACCGGCTGTAGGCTTCGACGAGCTGCGCGGCGCAGGATTTTTCGCCCTTCGAACGGTAGAGGTGGTCACTCAGCATAAGCAGGAAGGGTTCGTTGCCGACGGCCTGGCGGGCGCAGAAGATCGCGTGCCCGAAACCCTCCTGGGCCTTCTGGGTGACGAACGTCACGCGCTTGCCGATATCCAGGATGCGGCCCGCGTAATCCTGGAAGTGCCGCGGGAGTTTGTTGAAGTTTTCGATTGAGATCGGATCGTTGAAGAAGGACCGGAATTCGTCGAGGTCGTCGGGTTGGACGATGATGATGATTTCTTCGATCCCGGCGTCGAGCGCTTCCTGGACGGTGTAGAGGATGGCGGGTTTGGCGATCCCGTCGCGATCCACCACCGGGAAGAGCTCCTTCTTGGTGGCCTTCGAGGCGGGGAACAGGCGGGTTCCGAATCCGGCGGCGGGGATGACGGCCCGGCGGATGCGCTGGGTGGGGCGCATCGTCAGCGCCAGGCCGGTCAGGCGCAGGTCCTTCTCGAGGATCTGGATGACGGCCTGCTGATCCTTTTCACTGCGGGTCATGAATTGCGCGGTGCCGTCGCCCTGCGAGCCGACTCCCTTCCCGCCCCAGATGTGCGGCTCGAGTTTCGCATACGAAAGGGTTTTATGCAGGACGGGGGCGGTGAGTTCCTCCGGGCAGGCGGGGGCGGCGTATTTGTCGAAGAGCGCCTGCGCTTCGGTCATCAGCGCGCCGAGATGCCTGGCGTCGCCCTCGCGCAGCGCATCCGCCGCTTCCCGGACGATGCGTTTGTTGATCGGCCCCAGCAGTTCGTGAACGCCGCGCTCGACCTCGCTTTCCGCAATCGGATAGCTGCGGTTCAGGCGGTTGAGGATCTCCATCGTGTCTTTTTTCGATTGCAGATCCACGACGACGAAATAAAGTTCGCTCGCCACGGTCAGCGCGTCGGTATCCAACCGGTCGCCGTCGAAGGTCATCAGCACGGGATGGTTGCCGAAGGCGCAGCCCTGGTCCATCCGGCCGCAGCGGGAGGGCGTGGTGATCTCGCCCATGTAGGCCAGCTCCATCTCGCCGCGCACGGTAAGCTTCAGGTCGTAGACGCGGTTGAAGGCCCGCGCCGTCAGGACGCTGATCGCCGCGCTGGAGGAGAGACCCTTCTGGATCGGCAGATCGGTTTTATCGTTGTGGAGGACCAGCCCGCGCACGTGGTGGTTGGTGAGCACCTGATAGGCCACGCCGGCGATATAACTCCAGAATCCGCCCTTTTCCGCCTCTTCGAGAAGCGCCTTGGGCTGCATCGGGATCTCATACGGCCCGTGCAATTTACCGTCGCGGGTGGTGGAGGAGAGGACGAGCGAGGTGGGATGCGGTTCGACCTCGGCGTAGATCCCCTGGTCCGTGCCGCAGATGAGCGTGTAGCCCTTCTCGATCTCGGCGTTGATCCGGCGGTAGCCGCCGGCCCAATCCGAATGCTCGCCGAAAAGACAGATGCGTCCTGGAACGAAAAGTTTCATGCGACCTCGAAAAAGGAAAGGATGTACCTGCCTGACCGGGCGGGATTCTATGCGCGAGAAAAAAGCTACCCGTCTCCCTTGCCTGCATTATAAAACATGAAATCGCTTTAGCTTACAACCCGTGCAGGGGCTGATCCCTCGCTGTGCTCGGGATATCGCCCTGTGCGGGAATACGAAGCCCGTCCCCAGCGTAAAAATGCTGCCGGGAACGGGCTTGTTCATACGTCGGGGATTGCCCCGCAGGGGCATCGTATAACAGCGCGGGGCAGGCCCCGTGCGGACAGGATGCGATAATGAACTCATCCTCTCTCCCTCATCCGGCCTCCCGTCGCTTTCCTCCGGGACAGGTCCGGCCACCCTCCCCCCAATTTCACGTCCCCCCATTTGCCCATTTCTTTTTTCTTTTTCTTGGCCGGGCAAATGGGGGGACAAGAGGGGGGAGGAAGCGGGAAGGTGAATGAAGGGTTCGTGCCACGGCTTGAAAAAGAATCCCATATCCCATACTATCGAATACAGTTGCGGTGGCGCGCCTGACGCATGGTGAGAGAGTGCCGCATCAGGGAGCTCATTATGGCTGATATCTGCCGGCCGGTGACCCTGGTCATCTTTGGAGCCACCGGCGATCTGACCGGACGAAAATTAATCCCGGCGCTGTACGCGAACTTCGTCAAAGGGCGTTTGCCGGCCTGCCCGCGGGTGGTGGGCTTTGCGCGCCGTCCGTGGACCGACGAGGATTTTCGGAAACGGCTGCGGGAAGGCGCGGCGGAGATTTCCGCCGCCGCGTTCGATCCTGCGCGCTGGGAGGAATTCACCCGGGAGGTGTTTTATTTCCGGGGCGAGCTGGATTCTCCCGAATCGTTTTCTGAGTTGGATGGATTCTTGGAGAAAATAGAAGGCGGTCCGGCCGACCGTTTGTATTATCTGGCGACGGCGCCGGAATTTTTTCCCGGGATCGTGAACCTCCTCGGGCGCGCCGGGCTGGCCGACCAGAAGGGCGGCTGGCGCCGCCTGGTCGTTGAAAAGCCGTTCGGCAGCGATCTGCCGTCGGCGCAATCCCTCAACCGCGCGATCCACGAGCACTTCAGCGAGAACCAGGTCTACCGCATGGACCATTACCTGGGGAAGGAGACCGCGCAGAACATCCTCTTCTTCCGGTTTGCGAATACGATCTTCGAGCCTTTGTGGAACCGGCGTTTCGTGGATAACGTCCAGATTTCCGTCGCGGAAAGCGTGGACGTGGGGCGCCGCGCTCCCTACTACGACAGGGCGGGGGTCGTGCGCGACATGTTCCAGAACCATCTGTTCCAGCTCCTGGTGCTGACGGCGATGGAACCTCCGGCGTCGTTTTCGGCGGATGCGATCCGCGACGCGAAGCTCAAAATCTTCCGCCGCATCCGTCCGATCCGGCAGGCGGACACCGTGCGCGGGCAATACGAAGGCTTCTGCGGAACCGAGGGCGTAACGCCCGGCTCGCAGACGCCAACCTTCGCCGCCTGGAAGCTGTGGGTCGACAATCCGCGCTGGCGCGGCGTGCCCTTCTACCTGCGCTCGGGCAAGGCGCTGCGGGAAAAGCGTTCCGAGATCGCGGTTGAATTCCGCAAGCCGCCGTTCGGCATCTTCGAGTTGGAGGGCTGCCGGGAATGCTTGCCCAACATCCTTTCGATGTGCATCCAGCCCGATGAAGGGATCCACCTGTGGGTGGATGCCAAGATTCCGGATTCGAATAAAGACATCCGCTCGGTGGACATGAACTTCCATTACCGGACTTCCTTCGAGGGCGATCTGCCGGATGCCTACGAGCGGCTGCTGCTGGATGCCTTGAAGGGCGACGCGTCGCTGTTCACCCGCAGCGACAGCATCGAGCAGTGCTGGAAGCTGGTGGATCCGGTTCTCGCCGCCTGGGAGCGCCCGGGCGCGCCGCCTCTGCTTTCCTACCCGCGGGGGAGTTGGGGGCCTACGGAATCGGACGACCTTCTTGCGTGCGACGGCCGCGGTTGGAATTTGGTCTGCGGAGGGGAGGGGGAGCTCGACTGAATAGGGCACCCACAAGGGGTGCCCGAACGAAGAAGAGATTCGTTGGGGCGCCCCTCGTGGGCGCCCCAATTGGATAATGGGACTTGCGCTTTTAATTCAACCCAACCATCATTTTTCCCCATATCCAGCGGACCAATAAACCCACTCCCAAACCGATGACCAATGCGGATATCAAACCGGCAACTATACCGGCTAGATAGCCCATTCCGGGTTGGATTGACTCGATTGCATCGGCAGCGGCTGAGACAACTCGAGCGGCGACGATTCCTGCCAGCCATATAGCGCCTCCGATAGCTAACAGGATCTCCAGGACATCCAGGCCGGCGTTGCGCACCAGTTTTCCGCGGCTATGATGCCCCTGGAGATACTTCCGGTAATGCCGGTTGACGGCAAGGACGACAGCCACCGCGATTCCGGCGAGGATGACGATCCACATCAGCGGCTGGGCGA
>CAZFPL010000018.1:58318-62159 GCA_964521085.1 uncultured Anaerolineales bacterium
ACGACAGCCACCGCGATTCCGGCGAGGATGACGATCCACATCAGCGGCTGGGCGACAGCCGGAAAGAGGAATAGAGTGGTTAACGTGACAACAATCAACATAACCGAGATCAGCGCCCAATATTTTTAAAGTAGACCAGCCATATCTATCTCGATTCTCTTGACATCATCCCATAAAAAAATGCGCAACCCATGCAGGTGGACAGGATACATGCCGGATCTTAATCTCATCCAAATCATTGGGGACGAACAAACACCCAAATTGGTATAGTCGATGTATTTGTTGCACTTGCAGCAATGGTCGGGCCATCCGTTTTTTCGGATATTGACGATGTCTGCCACAGTAGCGCCATGACCATACGCAGTGGCTTCCTATTTTGCTATCCATAGAAAGTCTATCCAATTAAACTTTTCATGACGCTCCAAGTATTTAGAGAACTCCTTTTCATAAAGATCCTCCACTTGATCAACGGTCTTTTCGCCTTTGCCAATCTCTTCTATTACGCTTGTCATTATATACTTCCTCATCAGCGGCTGGGCGATTATCATCCAAATAAACAAGGTGGCAAGCGCCGAAAAAAAAAACAACACAATCAAAAAGGTCAATTACAAACAACTTCGAATAATAGATCCTCGCCCCTATCAAGACTAATAAAAGTACTGGAATCACCCCAGGAATTTAATGAGGGCTTTTCGCTTAAGGAAAAATCTATGCTATATTCCATAATAGGTTGAATTGAATTTCCGACAACTCTGAATGTATCAATTCCGAGGATTGGGATATGGGCTTTCTTTAATTCATTTATGAATGAAAGTGCCGTCGATTTATTAAAAAGAAGGGTTTTCCCCCAAATTCGCCCCTTTTTTAGAAATTTCTTTTCAATTTTGTTGAACATATTTCACCTCAATGTTCTGGAATGTATGGGTCATTTATCGATGAATCCGGGACCCACGGTCTTGTCTTATCTGATATCTGAATAATATCACCAGTAATATTATCGCGCATAACATAGGAGCCATCTTCTGCAAAGTAGGCAGTAGCTGGATTTCCTGTAGCTCGATTAGTTGCTTCCCTTACAGCATAGGGATGCTGAATAGTGTCATTAATAGACGCTTCGGACCATCCCCTTCTCTTCATTTGTTTAGTAATTTTTTCTGGAATAGATATTTAATCCCAGAGCTCATTTGCGAGAAATTAGAGATGGCAGATATCTGTTTCGCGGCATCTGCTGCGCCAACCACAGCGACAACAAGACCGTGAATCACTACTACCGTAGCGATTGCAAGGGCCGCAGCTCCACCACTAAAGCACAGAATAACTGTTCCACAAGAAACAACAGTTCCTCCAGTTCCTGTCGCAACACCACTCGCCATTTCCCATATTCCCTGGACTATTAACAAGATGTCACCAAGTAACCGTCCCAAAGCGAAAGCAAGTGAATCTGGCATTTTTTTATCCAGTGCTTGCCGGTTTGCGAAGTATCGATCCTTTCCAGGAAATGGATTAAGAAATGCTAGAGTATCCATATTGCTCATGACATATTGATATATTGCTCCTGAAATAAAATCCCCAGTGGTTTGAATAATGGATGCCCCAACTTGCGCTACAACTGGAACAGCATCTTGAGTGATCCAATCCCACCCCTTCTCCCACCATGGCTTGTTCTTTTCCGCCTCCTCGGCGGCTTCCAGTGCTTCTTTTATTTGCTGCTGCATTTCCAGTTCGGCTTGGTATTGCGCCATGCAAGCGTCCGCGTTATTGACGATCCACGCCTTCGCTTCTGCGCTGTGTTCCATCGCCGCCTGATAATACCCTCCCAATTCCGACGCAACCTTTTCCTTCCGCGCTTGTTCCAGGGCGGCCAGTTCCGCCTGATATTGGGCCATGAGCACCTCGATATTGTCGAGAATCCATTGCCTGGCTTCAGGGCTGTGTACCATTGCGTCTTTGGCTTCCGGGGATAAGTACTGCGACATCCTTACGGCCTCATCCTCGAGGTACTTCTTCAGCAGAACGTCGCTGTTCTGGAGGATCCATTCCTTCGCTTCCGAACTTTGCTCCATCGCGCCTTTGTAGTCCGCCGGAAGAGCTGCGGCCATTTTTTCCTGCATCTGGTGCTGGTATTCATCCGAGTATTTGAGGACATTCTCCTCGAGCCACTTTTTCGCCTCTTCGCTGTGTTCCGCGGCCGCCCGGTAGCTTGCCATGTTCTCGCTGATCGCAGCTTGAATTGCCCCATCCAAAGCCTTCATCGCATCTTCGTATTTGCCCTGGTCGAATAACTTCTGGCATTCCGCCAGCTTATCGGAAGAGACGCCCACCGTCCTGGCGGTGGCCATCATTTCGCCGAACCATTCCATATTATTGGCCCGGATATTGGCTTCGTATTGGCGTTGCCGCTCGATCTCTATCTGAGCTTGATTGAACCGCGCCGCGGCTATCGCTTCCTGTATCTCCTCTTCCTTTCGCTTGCGTTTTTGCTCGAGGACGATTGCCATGGTTGAGCCGACCACCGCCGCCGCGGCCGCACCGAAGAGAACATTGCTCGATGAGAACGGCGTTGTAGTGGATGAGGTAGTGATCGTCGCATTGTTGCCGGACGGTGTTGGATAATTATTGAAGGCCACAACCGCACTGGTTCGTGTCGCGGTCGGTGCAGATGACTGCCTGCCCGTACCCGTCGCGGTTGCTCCAGAAGCCGATCCGCCCGCACCAGTCGAAGTCGAAGTAGATTTTGGGGCGGAGCCCGTCCGCGTCGCGGTCGGGCGGGGTGTGGAAACGCTGCCTGAGCCGGAGCCGCCGCCCGTCGGTGGGACCGACGTCGGATTGGGCACCAGCAGAGTCACCATCACCTCCACCTGGGAGAGGTTTCCCGCCAGGTCGCGGCCGATCAGCATGATCGTATGCGCGCCCGCGGGCAGGCTGCCTCCATCCCAATTGTACGTCCCGGTTTCCGCGGCGGCGCCGCCGGCAAGCACGTTTCCATCGACGAGCAAGGACCATACCGCCACTCCGCTGCTGCCGTCGCTCACGGAATAATCGATCGCCATTGTTCCGCCGCACGATGGGCAGAAGCTGGTGATCCCATTGAGGGTGAGCTGCGGCGCCTGGGTGTCGACATTCGCCGTTTGTGATCCACTGATGCTGTTCCCGGCCTGGTCGGTCGCGGTAAATACGACCGTGTGCGTCCCATCGCCGAGTGAAATCGGCCCGGCGTAGGCGGCGGATGCCCCGCCGTCGACCGAGTATTCCAGCGACGCAAGGCCGGATCCACCGTCGGCCGCAGAAGCGCTGACCGTCGCGCTCGAGACGAACCAGCCGTTGTCGCCGGGCGTCCCGCTTGCCGGGTCGATTGTAAGAACCGGCAGTCCCAGATCAACATTGACGTTTACTGTCTGGCTTGAACTGTTGCCGGCTACGTCCGCCGCGGTGAATACGATCGAATGCGTTCCATCACTCAGGGTGAACGGCCCGGAGTAGCCGGTTTGTGCTCCTCCGTCGAGCGAGTAGACGATCGATCCGATGCCGGAGGTGGCATCACTGGCGGAAGCAGAAACTTCGACCGTCGAGACGAACCAGCCGCCGTTGCCGGCGACACCTGAGAGTGAACCATTGATGAAGGGCGGTTGGGTATCCACCGAACCGCTGGCAGTACCCATACCTGAGGAATCCCCCCAGGAAGAGAGCGCCCAGAAGTTGAAGTTGTTTGCGCCTTCCAGGAGCGGAACGGAGCAGGTGGATCCCGTGCAGGCGAAGGTCGCGCCGTTGTGCGTGCCTTCAACGGTTAGGATGTTGAATCCGGGGATCGGCTCGCTCGAATTGATATCCAAGCTGGCGGATC
>CAZFPL010000019.1:0-43308 GCA_964521085.1 uncultured Anaerolineales bacterium
GCAGAAACGGGGCGGCGATCACAAAAATCAGCGTGACGGCCAGGCTGAACGCCAGTGATTCGTCCGCCAGGTGAAGGGATTGGCTGGCGACGGAAAAGATGAAAATGATTCCCAGGCTGTAGAGCAGGACGAAGCTGTACAAACTCAGCACGCGGTTGGCGCGGAACTCCAATCCTCCCAGGCTGCGCTTGTAGATGGCGTAAAAGTAGAAGGCCGGCAGCAGGGGAATGGCCATATAGGTGGCGATCACCGCCGTGGTGGACGGGAATATAAAGTGCGTGAACAAGGGGAGCAGTACGAAAAGGAGCCCCGGCAGGAAGGCCAGCCCGATCCCGAGGAACATCAGCCGCAGGGCAAGCCTTTCCGGGGCCGAAAGCCCGGTCAGCAGGCGGTACGAAAGCAATCCCAGGCTGCCGAGGATGGCGACCACCAGGCCCAAATAGAACACCTGCCGCGGCAGGATCCGGAAGAGCTCAAGCAGCGCGAGCAATGCGCCGGCGAGGTACAGCAGCAGAAGAAACAGCCTGCGATGGGGGCGAAAAAGGGGATTGGGTATTTCCAAATGCAGGTGGATGTATAAGGGAGCGATCAGCCACGTCGTGACATGGATGATGAAGGAGGAATACAAGAGCAGCGAGATGGTCATGCCTACTGCAAGGTACATGGCGGTGGCGAAGTTGAAGACCACCAGCAGCAACCAGCGCCGATCGTGGGGACGGATGAGGATCAGCACGGCCGTCCCAGCCAGCCAGAAGGGGAGATAAAACAGCATCCCAATGAAATTCTTAAAGCGGTCGGAAAGAGCCGGGCTGATGATCGTCCATTGAACCGTCCGAAGGGTGCCGTCGCGCAGGAAAGAGATCGCGACCGTATCGCCGGGTCGGTATCCCCAAAAGGGAATGCGGTCTTGATTCTTTAAGTAATCCTCCCGCTGGAGATTCCCGATGGAAATGATCTGGTCCCCCGCTTGGAGGGTATCCTTGTCCGCCGCGCACCACTCCGGTTTGTTGCTGCTGTTGCTCAGGCAATTGGGAAGACCGATAATTTTCCAGCCGACGTCGATTTCGACCCCGGAATACGGCGTGATGTACGAACCCACTATGCCGTAAAAAAGACAAACCAGCAGGGTCAGGAAGGAAATCAGGAACAGCGGCCAATCGGCTATTTGCCGCAGGCCGGTGGGATATTTTTCCATGTCAGGTTATGTCGATCTCGGGCGGGATCGCGATTCCCAGATTTTTCAGCAAATGCACCAGCGGTACGATATATTGGTCGATCACCGACCGCAGCGGCGCCGGATCGACAAGCGAAGTCTCGTTCAACAGCTTCCGGGCGGCCAGAAAACTCTGGCACAGATGATACATCGCGTAGCTGACGGCTCCGGAACGGATCAGGATCTGCTGGGCGGACCGCAACGATTCCGGATCGTCCACTTGGGAGCGCAGTTCCCGAAACCGCTCCCGGTCGGGATGGTCGGCGGTCAGGGCGTAGAGGAACAGGAGATTGTTGCGGCCTTGTTTCCAATCCGGATTGGCCGGAACCTCCAAAGCGTCCCGGATATCGTCGTGGATTTGGATCGCATCGCCGGTGATGGCACCCAATTGGCGGAGCCGGTCGATGGTTTTTGGATTGGCCTTCCCGAGGATCGCCCCGATGTGCATCGCCGTGCCGAAGTACGAAGAACTCTTGGCGTGGGTGACCTTCCAGTAGTTTTCCTCCCCGGTGAGATTGCGCGTGTCCAAATCCTGGCCGTAAGCCATGGTGAGGGCCATTTCCGCCAGGCTGTCCATCACCGCCGCCCGGCGCGCCGCGTCCACACGGGCGTTGGCGATCACGCGGAAGGCGATCGATTGGAAGGCGAAGGCGATATTGGCCGCCTTGGCATCCCCCAACTTGTTGTGTTCCCCGCGCGGATCCTGGTCGAGCATGTCGTCCACCAGCAGGATGCTCAGGATCATGCAGAGGATGGCGGCCGAACCGCCCGCCACTACGGATTCGTCGCCGCCCACGGCCTGGCAGGCGCGCAGCGGCCATTCCCAGACCTGATGCGGCCGGGCCACCTGCCGTTCGAAAATCCCGGCTATTTCCGGCCAATCGGTGATTTCCGGAAGATCCAATACCTGTTTTTTAACGTCCTCAATATTCATAGGGATCCCTCCGCAATAATTATGGTCAAATCCGCCAATTTAGCAACAGGCGAAATTTCCGCCCCTTCAGAAAAAACGTAGCGCGGCGAGCCGTCCGCGCTACGAAGAACTCTTCTTTGCTCTGTAAAAAACCGCAGCGATTTCCGCCATCCCTCCCGGCCGACCGACCGGTAATATATTACCTGCGTCCCAGGCGTACACGGGCGGCCTAGCGGTCCTGCCTTACATCCAGATGCCCCAACCTGAAAGGGCGACCGCTTTTACTAGGATTTCCGGTTTCTCGATCGCCGTTAGGTCGAACAGAGCCTCCAAAAGCGCGCTTTCCTTCTTCTCGGAATGAAGAAGGCTGTTGAACTTTTCTATAGACATTTGAACCCTCCTCTTTGGGCAGACGGTTGACGTTCACTCTTTGGGTCTTACGGTCGGTCGCCGGCTGGATGAGCATGGGCTATGGCTCGTTTATCCATACTGGATTAATTATATGTGGTTTAGATAAAAAAAAACATTCGACTTTCGGGGGAAGAGGTGGATTGCCGGACGGTCCGGGTGCGCAAAAAGAGCCGTTTGTTCCATTTCCTTTCGATTCGGGCCTGTTTCTACAGGATGCAGGTGAGGATGGGTGGAATCGGGGAAAAACCTACCCGGAAGAAACCGCCGCCAATATATCGTGCGAACGTTCCAGCGGACGGCCGTCGATAGGCGCAACCCGGTATCCGAGTGATTCCAGCAATTCGATGCATTCCCTGTGGACCAAGCCGGAATGCGTGGAGAGGAAAATCACCGGATGCGATCGGGCAAGCATTTTCCGCGCCCCTTGAAGAGCCAGGAATTCCGCGCCTTCGATGTCGATTTTGAGAAGATCCGGCAGCGGGAGTTTTCCCTGGCCGATCCAATCGTCGAGCGCGATGCACTGCACTTCCAGCGCGCCTTGGGCGCCGATCCGGCCTTTCGACGTGCTGGCGTCCTCCTCGAAGCGGACCGTCCCGCTGCGTTCGGAGACGGCCGCCTCGATCACGGTCACGTTTTCGATCCGGTTGAGGGCAAGATGCCGCTTGAGAAAATCCAGGTTCCGGGGCAGCGGCTCGAAGGCGAACACTCTGCCCTGCGGCCCCGCCTGGATCGAAGAAAGCAGGGTGTAATAGCCGACGTTTCCTCCCAGGTCGAACACCACGCCGCCCGGAAGGACGGCTTTTGCGAAGCGGGCGCATTTTCCCATCTCGTAGCTGCCCAGCCAGTACCCGTGATTGCCGGATCCGACGATCCATTTCTTTCCGCGCAGCGGGCCCTGCAGGATGGGCATCACCGTCCGCGGCGGGATGAGCCGCAGCGGAAGGCGGAGAATTTTCCCGATCATGGAGGTGTTGGAGACGGAAGTCCAGTTCATCGGTCTCTCATGCATTGCCGCGATCGCCGATCGCGGCTATATTAAATTCACCATCGCTTCAAGGGATTTACCCCAAGGCGCCGGCTTTGCCGGATATACATTCCGACATACGCCAGATCGAAAAACAGGATCGCCCAGGCGAAAAAAACCGTCAGGTGCGAATCCGGCGCATAGACGAAAACTAGCACAGAGGCGCAAAAGGTGCCCAGCATTTTCGCCAGGCCGATATACAGCGATTGTCCGGCAAGGTCCTTCCGCTCAAGAAGCATGCGCACGAAGAGGATCGACATCAGCAGGTTCTGCCCGAAGGCGGTGTAATATCCGGCCCAGTTGGAGAACTCGCGCGTGGTCAGGAGCACGGTGAGGAATGATGCAATCATAATCGAGAGAAATCCCGCATAGAAAAGCGCGGCGGAGATACCCGCCGGCCGGCGGGCGCTTTCATACCGCAGGTACTGGAGGACGATGATGGAATCCAGGACAAACCAGGCGGTGTTGATGACAAGCTGTATGCCGGTGTGGGGATGGACGAACGAGAAGATGAATTCCCAGGAGATGTTCAGGCACAGCGCCGCCATCGGCATGCCGCAGGCTTTATCCTGATAGCCGCGTTTGATGATTAACAAGTAGGTGATCAACCAGAAGATGCCGGAAGCAATGCCCAACCACTTCATGGAAATCCTCCGATAGGGAGCCGAAAGGATCCGGCGGTGAAAAGGTCACCCGGGCGCGAGGAATTCGCACAGGAGGGTTACTATATCACGGGCGTCCGCATGTACCGGAACGGGGGAAGGAACCCGGTGAAAGGATTCCCTGCGGGCGATCACATCCCGCAGCGGCACAGGGTGTCCGGCCTCGGCCGAAGCCCGGCGGACGAAGAGCGCGTACTGCGTCCGGTGGCATTCCATCGCGGCCAGTTTACGCTCGAAGGCCGGGTCGATGTTCACAACGAAATCCGCCGGATCATTCCGGTTGGCCGACCGCTTGCGCGGATGATCGGCGTAATCCGCGCTGAAGGTGAAGATCGCGGAAATCCCGGCGGCGCTCGCCGCCCGCAGGCCGGCTTGGTGAACCAGGAGATGCGCGGGATGCCCATACTCTCCGCTGGATCCATGCGTGATCAGGACATCGGGTTTTTGCGCTTCGAAGCGTTCCACCATCGATGGGATGACTTCTTCCGGCGAGCCGGCAAACGGATGCAGCGAGCCGTCCGGGCTCACATCCGGATCGCGAAACGGAAGGATATCGACCGCGGCGCATCCCAACGCGCGGGCGGCGCAGCGCAATTCGGCTTCACGCACCGCGCCCAGTCCGGCGCGGGTGCACAGCGGCGGTTCCCCCGCCTCGCCGCCCTCGCCGTGCGTGCAGCAAAGGACCCTGACTTCCGCGCCGAGGGAGGCCAGCAGCGCCAATGTGCCGCCGGCAAAAACCGACTCGTCATCCGGATGGGCGGTCACGCAAAGGATTCGCATATCTCACCGGGAACGAACGATGGGTAAACAAACGGGCCGGAGATTTCGCTTCCCCGGCCCGATACGGAATGCGCGCATGAATGTCAGCTGGTCTTGCCTTCGATCGTATGGATCGCATGCTCGGGGGAGACGTTGGCATACAACACCGACATCAATCCGGGGAGGTATTTGTTCATCGTCATCACGTTGGAATATATCACCTGGCGGATCAGATCGTAGCTCAGCTCATCGCCCTCGACATCGATGCTCGTCTTGCAGCGGATATCCCCGTTCTCCACGTCCATCTCGAAATTGCCGATGACCAGCCCGTAATTGGCGCGGGTGATGAATTCCATCGCCGCCGGGCGCCGATCCTCGGGGGCGGGATTGGGGAGGACGGAGTAGAAGATGAATTGCTGCTGATTCTCCCGCGCCTGCGCATAGCAAGTCCACTTTCCGTTCTTGCCGGAGAAACCCGTGCGCAGAAGGAATGGCTTGCCTTCCACTTCAACGGATGGCCATTTGTCGTCACGGAAGAATTTCTTTACTGACTCGAGTATTTTCCCCATCGGTATTCCTCGCCGCCTTCGCCGGCGCCTGCTTGGAGGATCGCCCACGGCCCCCGGAAACACTGGGGAGCCGGATACCGACTATCCTGGGTGGATTTTATACGTAATGACGCCGCTTCGCAACCGCCTGCCGGGGCGTAGGGGACGGTTCCAAGGGAGGAGAAAATGGGCGGGCTGTATAATCGATATATGCTTTATCAGGCGATTCCGCCCTTTGCGGGGGATCCCATCCCTCGAAAACGCTTTCGTTTCCCCCATTTTCTCGGCGTTTCCTTTGTGCTCCTGCTGGGTGCGTGCCAAACCGGGCGGACAGGGACGGCTTCTGACGGATTGGAAGGGGCTACGCAGGAAGCCATGATCGTCCCCGCCGCTTCATCCCGGATTCCTTCTCCGGGGATAAACGCGGAATCAGGCATCGTTTCCACGGAAACGCCGGTCGAGCCATCGGCTACCGACGCCGGATTCCCCGCCGCAACCCAGCCCGCTTTCGGGTCCTGTTCCGACAACCTTACCTTTATGGGCGATCTGACATATCCGGACCGCACTCCGGTCC
The DNA here is from genome assembly GCA_964521085.1 of uncultured Anaerolineales bacterium. Classification (GTDB taxonomy): domain Bacteria; phylum Chloroflexota; class Anaerolineae; order Anaerolineales; family RBG-16-64-43; genus JAFGKK01. The sequence goes on from CAZFPL010000019.1 coordinate 6,105, forward strand.
TGACAGGCCAGCCGCTGGAAAAGCGATGGAAGGTGCGCAACAGCGGACTCTGTGATTGGGGGCCTGAGTACCGATTCCGGTGGGTGGGCGGAGCGGTTCTCTCGTCGCAGCAGGAGTTCGCCCTCTTCCCCGCCGTTGCCGGGAGCGAAGCCGTCATCACCGTCCTGCTGACGGCTCCGCTTGCGCCGGGGGAATATATTTCCAGCTGGCGCGCATTTTCCCCGCTCGGGGCGGCGTTTGGGGATACCCTGTACATCGACGTGGTGGTTTCGGCGTAAAATCTCTCCCGCGCGAAAACCGCGGATTAAAAGGAGGCCTATGCTGCAGGTTCGGGGTTCGCAAATAGTCGATTCCAGCGATCAGCCGGTTCGATTGCGGGGGGTGTGCGTCGGCGGATGGATGAATATGGAGAATTTCATCAACGGTTACCCCGGGGACGAAAGCGGGGCGCGCCGCGCGGCGGCGGCGATTCTCGGTCCGGCGCGGGCCGAATTTCTCTTCGACCGCTGGCTGGATTATTTTTTCAATGAGGATGACATTGCGTTTCTGAAATCCTGCGGCGCAAACGTCGTCCGGCTGCCGCTCAATTACCGCCATTTCGAAAGCGATTCCGATCCCTATCGGTATCTGGAGAAGGGATTCGAACGCCTGGCGCGCGTGGTGGGGGCGTGCACCCGCGCCGGCCTGTATGCCATCCTCGACCTGCACTCCGCGCAAGGTTGGCAGAACACCGACTGGCATTGTGACAACTCCAGCCGGCATGCATACATCTGGCAGCATCCGCACTTCCAGGAACGGTTCGTCGCGCTGTGGCGCGAGATAGCGCGCCGCTTCCGGGGCGTGGCGGCCGTGGCGGGATACAACCTGATGAACGAGCCGGTCACGGGTGCGCAAGCCGGGCGCTTCACCATCCATTACCAGACCGATTGGGATGCCATCAACCGGCTCTATCGGCGCGCGGTGAACGCCATCCGCGAGGTCGATGCCGACCACATCATCTTCCTGGAAGGGGATTACTTCTCGAGGAATTTCAGCAAATTGGATCCGCCGTTTGCGCCCAACCTCGTGTACAGCAGCCACAACTACAGCCCGGCGGGAACGGTGGCGGGAAAATATCCGGGGTCGATCGAAGGAAAGGTTTGGAATAAGCGGCGCCAGGCGGCCGCCTTTGCCGACCACGAAGGCACCCTCTATACGGAGCAGAACCACGTGCCGCTCTGGGTGGGCGAGTTCGGCGCGACGTTCACCGGCGGTGCATCGGACGCAGCCTACCGCCTGCGCGCCCTCGATGAGCAGATCGGGATCTTCGAGGATCACCGGGCGCATTGGACGATCTGGACGTATAAGGATATCGGCGTGATGGGCCTGGCGGCGGTCGATCCGCAAAGCGAATTCATGCGGTTGATGCGGCCGATCCTGCGGGCCAAGCACACGCTGAGTGTGGATGGGTGGCTGGATAAGGGCGCGCCGAAGACGGTTATTCAGAAGACGGTCAACCGGCTGGCGGGAATCGCCGAACGGGCGATCGGCGACCCGGAGATCGATCATCCCTCCAACCGGATGTTCCTGGCGCAGGCGATACAGGCGGGTTACTTTGCCAGCCTGATGCAGCCGGCGTTCGCCAAGCGGTTCAAAGGCCTTTCCGAATCACAGATCGACACCGTGATGCAATCGTTCGCGTTTCGCAATTGCCGCGTGCGGGAGGGGTTGACGGAGGTGCTGAAGAAGCATTGGCGGGGGAAATAATTGGAAATGATTGGCATAAACGCTGTTTGACCGAATTCATGTGAGGGAGTGTATTTCGTATTACTAGCCAGGGGGCCGGATGAGGGCTCACTCACTCACACGCTCACTTAATCTACCCTGCTCGTCGGAATTCAACCGAGGGCGTTTTGGCGCGGATCGTATGCGCCGAGACGCCCTTTTTCATACCGGCACCAGCACTAGGAAGCCCCATGGATGGGTCGGGCAGGGCGCGTGGAAAAAACAGAATCCACCGAAAGTCAAAGGCAAATCTCACCGCAGAGACGCCAAGTACGCAAAGAAGAATTTGAGATTCCTTCGTGTTCTTCGCATCTTTGCGGTTCAAGAATTAAAAGGGAAGAAAACATGAGAAGAGGGATATTCGTAGACAGGCGCGGGGCGGAAATGGCCGAGGCGGCGGTGGCATTGCCGGTGGTGATCCTTGTGCTTATGTTTGTGATCAACGGAATGCTTGCGGGCTACACCGCGATGGTGGCCGCCAACGCCGCCAACGAAGGTGCCCAGGCCGGGGCAATGGCAAAGACAAATCCCGAGCAGTGGGCATCGGCGGCCGTGACCGATGCGCTGGAGAGGTCGCGGACCGGAGGAACTTTCACTTTCAGCGTGAAGGCCGATAAGGAACCGGGCGGCGCGGTGAAGGTGATGGTCGCCTGGAGTTTCCCTTCGGTACTTTCGGGACTATGCAATTATTTCGGGGGTAATTGCCCGAATCATTTCGGGGGTGTTACGACAGTGACGCGTAAGCGGGAAGGGTGGTAGACCTCATCCCCATCCCCCGGCCCCTTCCCCTTCTCCCAACATAAGTTGGGAGAAGGGGAAGGGGTGCAAGGGAAAGGGATGAGGGTAGAAAGGATGTCCGATGCTGACCGATAAACACGCAGGAACCATGGCCGAAGCGGCGATCTCGATGCCGGCGATACTACTCATCCTGGTGTTCGGGTTAAGCGTGGCAAGGGCGGGGTGGGTGGCGATGGCGGCGCGCAACGCAGCCAACTACGGGGCGCGGATCGGCGCGGTGTCGGGCGGCAACCCCATGCAATTCGCGAAAACCGCAGCGGAAACATCGCTGAAGCAATCAGGCGCGGATGGAATATTTTTAACCGATGTGCAGGTAATCGGCGAGGGTCCTGGCGGCGTGGTAAGTGTGACGGTGAGTTGGAGTTCGCCGACAATCATGGCAGGGATATGCTCGTTCTTTGGAGAAGGCTGCCCCGCGGAGTTTTCGGGGGAGGTGCGCGCGGTGTGGCGAAGGGAAGGGTGGAAGAAATGAGAAGGAGAAACGGTCGCGGCGCCGCTATGGCGTTGTATGCCATGTTCATCGGCTTGGTCGGGATGCCGCTTCTCGCGGCGACGGTGGATGTCACCCGGGTCTGGCTTAAAAAAGCACAACTGGCGAACGCTGTGGAGGCGGCCTGCTCGGCGTACGCCAACACGCCGGACAAGCGCGTGTTCAAGAACACAGGAGTGTTCTTATTGGGAGGGGAAGCGCGTGAGGAGGGCTACCGGTTCTTCAGCTACAATATTCCCGAGGGCGGGGAACTAACGGAAATGACCTATTTCCCCAGCAACCAAAACGACTATACGTACATCGCCCGCTGCAGCGGGCACATGAGCGTGCGGCCGATCATCTTCGCCGGGATCGCCTCGTTCGAGTTGGTGAAGACCGTGACGGTGAAGGTAAAGTATGCGACGATCGGCAGGTGGTGATGGGCAAAGGATCAAGGAGAAAGCGGAATGATTCGAAATAGAAATTATTTTGCATGTTGTTTATTCGTCCTGTTATTGGCTGCCTGTACGGCCGGGGCGGAGACGCGGCCGGGGGAAACCGGAGCGTCGACCAATAACACAACCGGCCCGTCGCGGACGGCGACTGTACGGCCGATGGCGACACAGACGTTCACCCCGTCGGCTATCCCTACTGTGGAGCCGATGGTCACGCCGAGTCCCGGCCCGGCACCGGAATTGGAAATACTGAACGTAACCTTCCCAAAGAGTCCGAATGGAACGGCTTTTCTCGGGGAGATACGGAACAATTCCGATCAGCCGATGATTTTCCCAGGGAGGTTGGAGGCGGTTCGGTTGGGTATAGAGGAATGGTCAACATATGGTGGAGTATATTACTATCACAATTTATTTGATGCTTTTATTAAACCGGGCACTGATGACAAAGCCATGAATTGTATTTTATATCCGGGCGAAACGGGAGTAATTGCGTTTGATTTCAATCCTCTATGCAGTGATATAAACAACTGCAAGGGAGAAGGAGAGAATTTGTCTGGACCTCCATCGCAAATGGGGTATCGCCTAATAAATTACGAGGCGTTTTCCAAGCGATGGGAGGAGTTATATCAATTCCCATATATTAATCATAATTATCCGCCAACTTTCTACGACGGCTATCATTTATTGGTTGAAAATATTGAATATGAGATCCGTCCATCTGAAGTAAACCCGGATCATGTTGCCATGTTCTTCAATTTCGATGTAGAGTACTACTCCCCTACATATCAAAGAGCGGGGCGGACTCCCATTTGGATCGTCTTGTATGATAGTGATCATCAGATCATCAATATATTAATTAATGGGTGGGTAGGATTCTGCAATACGGTTGGTTGCCTTGAGAATAGAAAATACCACGTCTATGGCGTGGCATGTAACCGCGGCGAATGCAATTTTGAACAATGGGAAACGCCGGACCAGATGATGGATTATTTTACGCCGATAGCGGAAATGACTGCTGAAAATTTGCGGCGCGTGGATCATATCCGTATAGTCGCCGAAAACCAGGATGAAGAACTCTGTACTAATACTGATTTCGATATAGGATGAGGAGGAACATTGAAAAAGGTCATCATTGCTTTGACAATTCTGCTATTTTCATTTCCGCTCTCCCCATTGATACGGGTTGTCCATGCACAGGAGCCCAACCTGTGTAAACCGGATTCCGGTTTAGTTGATTTCGGGCAAAGTGATGAGGAAAAGTTTGGATTTAGAATAACCAGTGCCCAAATGACGAAACCTGCATTCCCGATCGTGTTCGGGCAGGATTTGGAAGAAAAGACGGGTGTTAAAATTACAATCGAAATTCAATCCACTCCGGGAAGAATTTCTTACGAAACGCATGACGGGTACACAGAGAAATGCATCGGGTATCCGACTAGACAGGATGGGCTTGACCTATGCTATCCATATCATAAAGACGGGAACCATTACTATATGACCAGCGTTCCCATTTGCACCCCGCATGAGAACGAGGAGGTTTATCGCAATATTAAGGGAGAATCGCTTCAAGTCTGGCTGGTTCCATCGGACGACACATTAAAATGGCTGGGTTGGAATACGACAGGATTAAAGGGGGGGCAATACCCACTACGCTATGTCTTTCCTGAGAAGTGGTCATTGGGTACCTGGACGCCGGAGGGATTTACGACTGTCGGAAGCGACTTGATGTATACGGAGGAGCAAATCGACCGATTCATCGCCGAAAATCCGGGTTTTGAATTCTTAAAAAGCGATCCGCGGGAGGAGGACCTGCCCTCCTATGCGTTACTCCGGACCAAAGATCCGATGACGGAAGAGGGCGCCCCCCAACGGGCGCTGGCGTTGTTCGGTGAGTTTTACAGCTGGTACAGAATGGGAAAAATTTCCAGCCCCGGCGAATGTCTGGTGAACCGGCTTGGGACATATGGGATTTGCGGGACATCCACGAATTTATCGCAATCCGATCCGTCCGAGGAGTTGTTCAATGCGGATCTCACGGCAAAAGGCATCACCTACCTGAGGTTGGATATGTACAACGTGCCGATGGATCTGCCCGGTCAATGGTATATCGGAGCAAGAGTCTCTGTCGAGCCTGCGACATATGACAACGGCCGGAGGACAGAAGTTGTGCCGGATCCTATGAAGCTATCACGCTATCCCACGAATGGTTATGAATTGATGACAGATGAACACACTTTTTTGGTCTATATCCTGATCTCCACGCCGTGTAATGGTGCGGAGATGGGGGGATGTGATACTTAATATCGGAGTTGTTCCTTGATCAAAATGAAAGAAAAATCTGGGCGGCCGATCGGCCGCCCAGAGTGTTTGCCGGATTTCCGCTAAGCAAGCCTTCCTGTGATATCAAAAAAATCGAATGGCGCCCCCGCCTACGCGAAGCAGAGGGCCGTGTTGGCCGGTCGAAAAACCTCCCGCCGTGCCGCGTTCGTTTCCCGCACTGCCTGCGGACCGTTCCTTCGATAAAACGTCCAGCCGTGGATTTCATCCGTTTGGGAATAATTCAGGAAAAACCATTCCCGGAAGGAGGACTGCGCCTGCGCATCCGCGGGAATTTCCAGGAAGGGCGTCATCGGATTTTTTGTGTCGACGATCCAAAGCGGCGGGCGGGTTTCCAGGTCGTTGAAAAATTCTGAGATGTCTTCCGCCTGCAAATATCCGGTCCGGTAAAGCGGATATTGATAAACATATTTTGTGGGGCTTTGGCGCCTCGTCGAAAAATTCAATCCCGCCTCCGCGCCCCAAAACAGGACCCCGTCGTCCGGCGTGCTGTTGGCTATGATGAACTCCGTGACGTCCGACCAATCGTTGGTTCGATAGGAGCCGATGCGGGTGACGATTGCGGTAGCAGATGCCGCGAAAAGCGAGGCGATAAGAATTCCGGCAACCGAAAATCGCACCCGCAACCGCGCTTCCTGCAATTGAATTTCACGGAACAACGCCCCTAATGCGAGAGCTGCAAATATGGAGAATACCGGTAGGACCGCGAGATAATAGTGCTCTTCGAAGTGTCCGGAAAGGCCGGCCAGCAGCAACTCGACGGGCAGCGCCGCAAATGCCGCCGCTAGCCACGCATTATTCCTGCGGAACATCTCCTCGCCGCGTACGAGGAGCCATACTCCCACCGACCATCCGATGGATCCAAGGATGCCGAAACCCACTTGCGATACGGCTTCCAGGCCATGGATCACGCTTTTCAGGCCGGAGGCGAATCCGGTTTCGGCATAATACAGATTGAACCGAAACGCGGCATCCCAGAAAGCCGCAAGAGCGCCGTGTACGGCGAAATATCCGAGAACCGGAAGGATCACCAGCGCGCTTCCCGCCGCCAGTCCGCCGATCTCCTGCGGGATGGATGCCTTTTGGTTCCTCCTCCAAAGCGAGAGCAACCGGAACGCTGCGATCACGATCGGCACCCCGACGAGGTTCTGTTTGAGAAGGAAGAGGCAGGCGAAGAACGCGCCGATCAGGAACATGCGGCCGAAATCGGCGCGCTTCTCGCGCATTCCGGACGCCAGGTAAAAACAGGCAAACTGAAGGGGGAGGGCGAACTCGGTGGTAAAGTTTCCGCCGAGGACCAGGATGGAGAAAACGCCGAGCATCAGCAGAAGGGAGACTCCGGAAGCCCAGGTATCGAACGTCTTCCTCAAGAGCCGGAACGCGAGCAGGCAGGCGGCGGACAGCGATATCCATTCCAGCGCCCATACCCCCCATACCGACCCGTTGCCCAGGGTCAAACCGGCGGCGTCGATGAAGAATATCAGCGGGGGTTTATGGTCCCAGACATCCGTGTACGGCACTTCGCCCTCGCGGATTTGCCAGCCGGCATACAGGAATACGCCGGAGTCCCGGAATGGAAAACGCTGGAGGAGGGGCGATGACGGCAGGAGTGCAAGCGCGGCCAGGAACGCGCATACGATAATTTCCCGGAACGGGATCCGGGAAACAGGATTTATTTTTTGGGAGAGGGGATCCGACATGCCAAGACTCCTTCGCCGTCAATACCTGGCCGCACCGTATTATTTTGCGACAAAGAGAGAAAATGCGCAATACGAAAAGCTGTGATGTTGGTAAAACCAACCGGGCGGCCGATCGGCCGCCCGGGTTATTTTCCTAGGTTCCTTCTTCCCACGAAGTCAAATATTTCTGCTGTTCCTCGGTCAGGGTGTCGATGTGGATGCCCATCCCCACCAGCTTGATCCGCGCGATCTCGCGGTCGAGTTCCTCCGGAAGGCGATGGACGGTTTTTTCGAGTTTGCCGGAGTTCTTGGCCATATACTCCGCGCTGAGTGCCTGGTTGGCGAACGACATGTCCATCACGCTGGCCGGGTGGCCCTCGGCGGCGGAGAGGTTGATCAACCGTCCTTCGGCCAGGATGTTGATCTTGCGGCCGTCGGGGAGCGTATACGCGTCGACGAATTCGCGCATCTTGCGTTTCCCCGTGGCCATTTTTTCCAGCGCCGGGATGTTGATCTCCACGTTGAAGTGGCCGGAATTGGCGACGATCGCGCCGTTCTTCATCTTTTCGAAATCCGGCCCGTCGATCACGTTCACATCGCCGGTGACGGTGCAAAAGACGTCGCCGATCGCGGCGGCCTGGTCCATCGGCATCACGCGGAAGCCGTCCATCACGGCTTCCACCGCCGCCACCGGATCGATCTCGGTCACGATCACATTCGACCCGATTCCGCGTGCCCGCATCGCCAGCCCCTTCCCGCACCAGCCGTAGCCGGCGACGACGAAGTTTTTCCCCGCCAGCAGGCTGTTGGTGGCGCGTACGATGCCGTCGATCGTGGATTGGCCGGTGCCGTAGCGGTTGTCGAAGAAGTGCTTGGTCATCGAATCGTTGACCGCGATGACCGGGAAGCGCAGCGCTCCGGCGGCGGCCATCGCTTTGAGCCGGATCACTCCGGTGGTGGTTTCCTCCGTCCCGCCGGCCACCTCGGCGCACTGTTCCGGCCGCTCCTTGTGCAGGGTCGAAACCAGGTCTGCCCCGTCGTCCATCGTCATGTGCGGGTGGGTGTCGAGCGCGGCATGGATGTGCTGGTAATAGGTGGCGTGGTCCTCGCCCTTGATCGCATACACCGGGATCTCGAAGTGGGTCACCAGCGAGGCGGCGACGTCGTCCTGGGTCGAAAGTGGGTTGGAAGCACACACCATCACGTCGGCGCCGCCGAGCTGGAGAGTGTGCAGGAGGTTCGCGGTTTCGGTCGTCACATGCAGGCAGGTCGCCAGGCGCAGGCCCGCCAGTGGGCGCTCTTTTGCGAACCGCTCGCGGATCTGGCGCAGGACGGGCATTTCCTGCTCGGCCCACTCGATGCGCAGCCGTCCGCCGTCCGCCAATTTGAGATTCTTGATGTCGTATTCGCGTTTCATGGTTGCTCCTTGGAGCTGTCCTTTCCCCCTCTCCCGGCCTTCGGCCACCCTCTCCCCCTTCCCTTATCACGGGAAGGGGGAGAGCCTGTCCTCGAGCGAAGCGAGGGGAGGGATGGGGGAGCGGGGGTTAGGACAGAATTTTTTCCACCGTCGGATCTTTTCCGAACTTATCTTCGTAGCGGGTGAGAAATTCCGCGCGCGTGTAGTGGTGATTCTGCGTGCCAACCTCTTCGATGCAATACGTGGCCGCGAGCGCGCCGAGCCGCCCGCACACAGTCCACGGCGCGTTGTGCATCAAGCCCTTCAGCAGCCCGCCGCGGAAGGCGTCCCCCACGCCGGTCGGATCGGCGACGCGCCGCGCCGGGACAATCGGAATCTCGAAACGCTCGTTGCCAACCCTGATCCGAGATCCCTTTTCCCCCAGGGTGACGATCACCACCGGCACGGCGGATTCGAGTGCCGCTTCGCTGCGGCCGGTCTTCTTTGCGATCAGTCCGAATTCATATTCATTGCAGATCAGGATCTTGCATGCGTCGATGCCGACGGCGATATCCGCTCCTTCCATCCGCGCGGCTTGCTGGGATGGGTCGTACATCAGGGCCAGGCCGAGCTCGCGGCACTCGCGGGCGTGCTTGATCATCGCCGCGGGATCGTTGGGCGAAATCACCACCCAGTCCGGCCGTGGAACGACGCCGCGCAGCGTCAGCTCGGCGGCGCGGCCCATCGCTCCCGGATAGAACGATGCCAGCTGGCAGTTGGCCTTATCGGTGGTGGCGAAGAACGAACCGGTATAGCAATCCGTGGATTCCTTCGTCAGCGCGGTATCGACGCCGATCCCTTCGAGCGCCGCGCGGTATTCCCCGAAATCCTTTCCCACGCTGGCCATGAGCCGCGGCCGCTCGCCGAGCAGCGCCAGGGAGTACGCGATGTTCCCGGCGATCCCGCCGCGGTGGCGGACAAGGCTGTCTACCAGGAATGACAGGCTGAGGGAATCCAACTTTTCCGGAAGGATCTGTTCGCGAAACAGACCCGGGAAGGTCATCAGGCAATCGAAGGCGACCGATCCGGTGAGGACGACGTTCATGTTCTCCTCCCGCACAAAAGGCGCTCCCTTTGCGAGAGCGCCGCGGGATTATGGTAACATGCGCAGGCGGCTTTGTCAAAAATCCGGCCTTCGGATATCCTTTGCTGATGGAATATTTTCGCCGAATCCCATTCCTCCTTTTGCTCGCTCTCTCCGCCTGTGCGCTTCCCGTCACGAAGACTCCGCATCCGGCTGCATCGGATGTATTCACCATGCCTGCGACGCCAGGTCCATCGCCAACGCCGACGGTGATGCCGACGTCGACCCCGGCCGCGGGTGAGAGCATCCTCCTCGGCGACCGGGCGCTTCTGAACGGGGACTGGTCCGCGGCGATCACGCATTACAACGCGGCGCTCGCGGCGGGGGTGGAGGGTGGACGCGCGGCGTTCTTCCTCGCGCGGGCGCTGCTCCTTTCCGGGGATTCCGCCGGCGCGCGCTCGATGCTGGAAAGCCTGATCGGCGGTTCTCCGTCCGGAGAATACGCCGCGCGCGCCAATTTCCTCCTGGGGGATGTCGCCGCCGCGCAGGAAGACTGGTCCGCCTCGGTTTCCGCATATCAAAATTTTCTTCTGCTTTCACCGGGGATCCTTACGGATCTCGTCCAAGAGCGGGTCGGCGATTCCTCGCTCGCCGCCGGATGGAACGATCAGGCGGTCCAGGCATACGCCGCCGCCGCCAATGCCGCCGATCCGGCCAATCGGCTCCGGCTTCTGGAAAAGGAAGCCGATACGCTGTCCGGCGCGAAATTGGCGGAACCGGCAATCACTCTATATGAACAAGTGCTTGCCGCCGTCACCAGCAGTTATGCCAAGGCGCGGCTGAACCGGAAGATCGGCGGCGCCCTCATCGCGCTGGGCCGGACGCAGGAGGGCTATGCCCGCTACGAAGCGGCGTTGCAATATCCCGCCGCGCACGATGCGTTCCTGTGTCTCTCGGAACTCCTTTACGCGGGATATTCCGTCGACAATCTGACGCGGGGGATCATCGACTATTACGAGGGCGTCTACGATACGGCGATCCCGGTCCTGTCCAATTATCTGGCTGAGAACCCCGACGAGCCGGCGCGGGCGCATTACTTCCGCGGACTCGCCGAGCGTGCCAACGAACAGCCGCAGGATGCCGTGGCGGATTTCGACGCCGCGGCCGCGCTGGGACCCGGGACCGGATTCTGGGATTTGGCGCTTTTCGAAGGAGCGTATACGCGCTGGGCGTGGGTGGACGATTATTCCGGCGCGGTGCAGATCCTGGTCGGGTTGACCGACGCGATGCCGGCGCACCCGCGCGCGGCGGAGGCGCTCTTCACGGCCGCGCGGGTCGCGGAGCGCGGAGGGGACCTGGCGCTGGCTGCCCAGCTTTGGACTCGGATGGCGGAGGAGTACCCTGCCGATTCGGGAGCGCCGGAAGCGCGCCATCAGGCGGGCATTGCGCTTTACCGCAATGGGGATTATTCCGGGGCGGAAAATGCCTGGGCCGCGGGAGCTTCCTCCGGCGACGGGTGGACGCGTTCCCAGGCTCTTTTCTGGACGGCCAAGGCGCGCGAGAAGCGCGGGGATACCCAAGCCGCGCGGACAATCCTCGAGCAGGCTGCGGCCGTCTCTCCGACCGATTACTATTCCGAACGCGCGGCGGATATTCTCGATGGACTCGCGGCCTTCACCCGGGTGAGGGATATCAACCTGGTGTTCGATCTCGACGCGGAATATCTGCAAGCCGAAGCTTGGGTGCAATCGGTCTTCCCGGCGGAAGGTTCGATGGAACAGCGCTACGCCGCCGTGCAAAACGATGCGCGCTTGCTGCGCGGGCGGATCCTGTGGGACCTCGGGCTGTACGACGACGCGCGTACCGAATTCGACAGCCTGTGGTATTCGGCGGCGAACGATCCGGCCGGTTCGCTTTACCTCAGCCGCTACTTCGCGGGAATCGGGTATTACCCGGGCGCGATCCAGGCCGCGCGCAAGGTGCTGGATGCGGCGGGATTCAATGACGCGCAGACTCTGGCCGCGCCCGTCTACTTCAGCCACATCCGTTTCGGCCCGCACTTCGCGGATTTGATCGTTCCACAGGCGGTCCGCTTCGGCCTCGATCCGCTGCTGCTTTTTGCACTCATCCGGCAGGAGTCGCTCTTCGGCGTCTCGGCCGCGTCCGCCGCCAATGCCCACGGATTGATGCAACTCATTCCATCGACGGCGGAAGCGATGGCCGAGCGGCTCGGATTGTCCGGGCTGACGCTGGGGGATCTTTACCGGCCGATGATCAACGTTCAGCTTGGTTCGGCGTATCTGGCGTCGCAACGGGACGACTTCGGCGGGAATCTTTTCCTCGCGCTTGCGGCGTACAACGGCGGACCGGGCAGCGCCGCCTCCTGGGGCGACCTGGCCGGCGGCGACGACGACCTGCTGGTGGAGGTCATCCGCTATGAGGAGACCCGGAATTATGTGCGCCGGATTTTCGAAAACTATGTCATTTACAGGGATTTATATCAAGTACAGTGAGGAGATCCGCGCGTGAAGAATTAATGAGACGGGATTTACAGGATTATCAGGTAGGGGCGGACAGCCGTCCGCCCTTACACTTTTCCCTCCCGCCCTTTACATCCCGTCCATTGTTCTTATCGTTGAAGTTTTTTTTACTATTCTAAGGATATTCGTCCGGGTTTTTAAGCTTTGCGCGGAAGGCGATCCGGAATTTGCGGACTTTCGGATTGATCGTCAGCGCGCAGTACATCTGGTTCGGATTATTCTTGAAGTAATTCTGGTGGTATTCCTCGGCTTTATAAAACTCCGTGAACGGCACGATCTCGGTTACGATCGGATGCGGCCATACCTGCTCTTCTTCCATCTTGCTTTTGGATTCCTCGGCGGCCTTTTTCTGCAATTCATTGTGGTGGAAGATCGCCGAACGGTATTGTGTGCCAACGTCGTTTCCCTGGCGGTTCCGGGTGGTCGGATCATGCGTATGCCAGAAGATTTCGAGGAGATCGGCGTAGGAAATGATTTTTGGATCGAAGGTGATTTGCAGGGCTTCGGCATGACCGGTCGTGCCGGAACAAACATCGTCGTACGTGGGGTTCGCAGTCTTGCCGCCGGTATACCCGGAAACCACACGCTGCACGCCGCGCACATCCTGGTATACCGCCTCGACGCACCAAAAACACCCGGCGGCGAAGGTGGCCAATTCGGTTTTTTCAGTCATCGAAACCTCTATATGCCCGGAGCCTTGCAGGGTGCAGCCGGTATGAGATGAAGACGGGCTCTCTATCTATTATCCACGAAGCGCATGCAGGATTCAAGCTTTCCCTTTGTGTCCTCCATGGACAAGAGAGTTTTCCCGCAGAGGACGTTATTGCAACCTGTGGATTTATAACGTGTAATACAACAACCGATGTGCCTTTGCCGCGGCTGGGAAAAGGCCGGCCAATCGGAACATCAAGCGGTTTCCCCAACTCATTTTCCGGATATCCTCCGACTGGGTGAACGCCCATTCCTCTTTCAGGTGGATTCCCGGCGCCCACCCCTCGATCGTTTTTGGATCGTCGATTCCCCAGTGGACGACCGCGCCCGTCTGCTTCAAAGACGCGGCGCGTTTGACGTTCCTTGCCGTCAGTGTGCTGAATGCGTCGAAGGCCAATTCGCTTCCGGGGAAGGTCTCCCGCAGGCGCAGGATCAATTCCTTCACCTTGTCCTCGGGCAGATACATCATCAATCCTTCGGCAGCGATGAAAACGGGCGCACCGCGGGGAACGGTTTCCATCCATGAATAATCGAGGACGGAGGAGGCAATCATGCGGTAGGCGGCGGTTTCGGAGAAAAATTTCCTGCGCAACTGGATCGCATCCGGAAGGTCGAGGTCGTACCATCGGACTCTGCCGTTATCGACCCGGGAGTAGCGCGTATCCAGTCCGCATCCCAGATGCAGCACCACGCCGTCCGGCGCGCGGACCAGGAACTGCCGGATGTAGTCATCCAGCCGCTTGGCGCGCATAAAAAGCGTCAGGCGGGTTCCGGGAGCGACCTTCAAGCGCGCGAAATCGTAATCGACACGTTCCACGACCTTCCAGGCCGCATCGTCCTGAAACAACCCTTTGGGCGCGCCGAGAGTTTTGCAGTACAGCGTGATCATCAGCGTTTCCTGCTCGGCGGTGAGACGGATTTTTTCTTTTGCGTCCGACATGTTTCCTCCGCGTGCGGTCCCATCCTCCTCGCCCTGCCTCCGGCCACCCTCTCCTTCTTCCCGTATCACGGGAAGGGGGAGAGGGGAAGGCGAAGCCCGGGTGAGGGGGTTAGGACGGATTCTCCGCATCCCAAAAAATCGTCATTCCGGCGCCGGACTTCTCATTCGGGCGGCGGTTGAAACCATATTGTTCATAGAACGGCTCCTTGCCCCTCGCGGCCATCAATCCGACGATGGTGTGGCGCGTCGCGTGGCGGCGGATGTATTCCATCATCCGGTCCATCAGCCGCTTGCCAATTCCCTCTCCCTGCCGGGAAGGATCGACGATTACATCCTGTATGTAATAGGCCAGCCCGCCGTCGCCGATGATCCGCGCCATGCCGACGATCTTCCCCTGCAAGCGGGCGCAGACGCAGTAAAGCGAGTTCGGCAATGAGGATTGAATCGCGGCCCGCTCCGGTAATCCCCAGCCGACCAACTGCCTGAGTTGAATGTATTCTTCGGGGGTGGGGATTTCCTCGTTCAGGATCTCGTCCATGTCCGGCCTCTTTGGGATTCTGTATGCCCCGGTTTCATAGAGCCATCGGAACCCTATGGCTTGTTTTGTCCGATGATGTTGCCGTCCGAATCGGTGATGAAGGTACCCTTGCTCAGATCGAGCAGGACCAGTTGGTTGCCCCACGGATCGCGGACCACGGCGCAGCGGCCGACCGGGATCTCGAAGGGCGGTTCGACGACGGTGCCACCGGCGCGGACGAAGTCTTCCACCGCCTGATCGGCGGAATCCACCTTCCAATCCACTTCCTCTTTCGGGACCTCGGTTTGCAGGACGAGTTCGCAATCCGAGTCGGGAAGGCGCAATCCGGCCTGGGTTGGGCTGCGCCAGATGAGTTCGTGGCCGAGCCGTCCGCGATAGAAATCCAGCGCGGCATCCAAATCCGGCACGGGCAGGCGGATGCAGTCGAGCTTTTGTAGAAGGGGTTTCATGAGGGTTGCTCCCGAAGATACTCCGGGATTTTAGCACAGTGCCGATTTAACAGGTGCAAATTGATCTGCGTCGACCCGGTTTTTCTCCACGGAGGATACGAATTAAACCTGAAGGACACAAAGAAAAAAGCCTTCGTGTCCTTCCGATCTTCCCTGGACCGCGGGGCGGGCTTCGTGGATTCCGAAAAAACGCAATCTGCCGTTATGCCCCCGTGCCGATGGACTTCACGGCGCGATCCACACTGTCGGTCGGGCTGACTCGCACCTGGGCATCCTCCAGATTTCCTTTCTCGTCGATTACGAAGTGGCTGCGGATCATGCCCAGGCCGCTCCAGACTCCGTAGGATTGCGCGACACGGTGGTCCGCATCCACCAGGAGGACGAACGGCAGATTGTATTTCGTCTTGAACTTGCGGTGGGATTCGGCGTTATCCGGGCTTACCCCCAGTACGATAGCGTTCTGTTCCAGGATCTCCGGATAATGATCGCGAAAACCGCAAGCCTGCGTGGTGCATCCGGTGGTGTCGTCTTTCGGGTAGAAGTAAAGGATCACGCGTTTGCCGCGGAATTCCGAAAGTCTCACGGCTTTGCCGGTATCGCTCGGCAGAACGAAATCCGGTGCCGGATTTCCAATGGATAGGGATTTGTCACTCATGGTAACCTCCTGTTCGTTTGCGAGGGGTGTATCCTCCGCCGCTTCCGAAAGCCGGAAAGATCCACCCTTGCTTTCGATGGCTTCGGGAAATGATGGAGAATTCCGTTCTTTTAATGTACATCCAAAAGGCCGCATTATATTCAGATGTGCGGCTCCTTTTTGGAAATGCATGGGTTTTACCGTCAAACAAGCGGGGGTGCTAACCTGTCGTTAATATGAATCTGCCAGCGATCGAACACGCAGCGCCTTGCGGGCGCGCGACAGAGTCCATCCGGCGGGAAGCGGCGCCGTGATGCGCGTGCTTGCGCCCGCAGGCAGATCGAAGTAATTGTCGCTGAAGACAATATCCGTGCCTTCCAACCCAAGTTCGATAAAGAGAGAAAGAGCCTTTGCGGAAACAACCAACACCAGCTCCGTTCCGCGGCGGCCGATTTTTACTTTGATGCCGGTATCCGCAAGCGAAAGATGCTTGATCGGCGCGAAGGGAGATACGCAGGATGCGATCCTGGAACGGCCTTGCCAAAGCTCGCATACGAGAATGATTTCTCGCCGGTTGCTTTCGTCGATCCGCCCGGTGAAATCGAGC
Source organism: uncultured Anaerolineales bacterium (assembly GCA_964521085.1). Lineage (GTDB taxonomy): Bacteria > Chloroflexota > Anaerolineae > Anaerolineales > RBG-16-64-43 > JAFGKK01. The sequence goes on from CAZFPL010000019.1 coordinate 22,506, forward strand.
GCGCACGCGAGCGTGTCGGCAAGAGGTGCGGCGGTGATTTTCTGGCGGCCGCGATCCAAACCCTTTCCATCCGGCGTCTCCAATCGCCAACGAACCTCGCCTTCCCACGGGTGATTGAGATCGCTTGTCACGTGGATCCCGCGGCGCAGATCGGAATCCTCGACCGAGAGGAGCACCGGCTTATAAAATCGCTTCGCCGCATAATGCATCGCCTTCCAGCGTCCGAAATAATCCAGCGACGACCAGGAAATCGATTGCCAGCAGTCGTTGAGCTGCCAGATGATCGTCCCGCTCACGCGGGCGCGGTTTCTTCTCCAGTGCTCCACGCCGATCCGCATCCCCTCCGCCTGCAGGATCATGCTCAGGTAGGAAAGCGACGGGAAATCCTTCGGCATGCGGAAGGTATCCAGCATTTGGGAAAGGATCACCCGGTTTCCCGGTCCGGAACGCTGGCGGTGCTCCATGACATACGAGGTCAGGTTCCGATCCGCGGGAGTGGTGAAGGTCTTGATGGTTTTAAGGGGCGGAAGCGATTGAAACCCGAACTCGCTGGCAAAGCGCGGGAACTGCTCGCGGTAGGCGGTGAACGGCTTGCGCTCGTGCCACACGCCCCAATAGTGCATATCGCCGCGCTGCTGCCCGTTCGGGTCGACGAACGGCTCGTCGGAGGAGGCCGAGGACGGCCAATAAGGGCGGTCCGGATCCTCCTGCGCGATGACTTCGGGGAGCATGTGATGGAACATCCGGTCGTACCCGGCTTTCAGCCGCCGGTTGTCCGGATCGTCGGGCTGGTTCCATTTCCAATCGCACCAGCCTTGTTCCATCTCGTTGTTGCCGCACCACAGCGCGAGGCTGGCCCGGTGCCGCAGGCGGCGGACGTTTTCGACCGCCTCGAGGCGCACGTTTTCAGCAAATGCGTCGTCCTCCGGGTAGATTCCGCAGGCGAATATGAAATCCTGCCAGATCAGAATCCCAAGCCGGTCGCACATATCGTAGAAGCGTTCTTCCCCGTAGGTCCCGCCGCCCCATACGCGCAGCATGTTCATGTTGGCGTCCACAGCGGATTGGAGCAGGGCCTGCATGTGCGCGTCGCTCACGCGCGGGGTGAAGGAATCGGCCGGGATCCAATCCGCGCCTTTGGCGAAAAGCGGCACTCCGTTGACGACAAAGGTGAAGGATTCACCCCATGCGTCCGGGGCGCGGCGCAGTTCGATCGTGCGCAGGCCGAGTTGAAAGCTCCGCCGGTCGAGAAGCACGCCGTCCGTTTCGAGTGTCACCTCGAGTTGGTAGAGATCCTGCGCGCCCATGCCGCTCGGCCACCACAGTCGCGGGTTGTCTACATCGATGGCCGCTTCCGCCGCGCCGCACTCGGCCGCGGCATCCGCGGACGATCGGGATCCGTCCGGCGCAATCAGGACCGCTCGCACTCTCGCCGGTTTCTCCGAGTAGGTTAGCACCGCCGCGCGCACGCTGATCCGCGCTTTCCCATCCGAGTGATGCTGCCGGACGTGCACGTCGTCCAAGCGCGCTGTGGCATACCCTTCGAGGCGGATCCCTTTCCAAATGCCGATGGCCGGCAGCTTGGGGCCCCAATCCCAGCCCCAGTGATAGGGTGATTTGCGCAAATACGGACCGCCGGGGATGTCGCCGCCGCCTTGGAGCGGCCGCTGCTGCTGGCGCGCGCGGGTAAATGCAAGCGGAGAGTGAAAGAGGACGGTCAGTTCGTTTTTCCCATCCAAAAGCAGGCCCGTCACGTCCCAATCCCAGGAGCGAAATTGGTTTTCCGCTTTGCCCAGCAGTTTTCCGTTGAGGGATACGTCAGCAAGAGTATCCAATCCGTCGCATACCAGAAATACTTTCTCCATGGCAAGGACCTTTGGATCCGCGCGGAAGGATTTTCGGTATTCCCAATCCTTTTCCGCCACCCACTGAACCTTCAATTCGTTATCGGCGAAGAACGGATCCGGGATGCGGCCGAGGGCAAGCAGGTCGGTGTGCACGCCGCCGGGGACGGTCGCTTTCAACCATGGAGCGGTATCTGCCTGCCGGAACTGCCACTTGCCGCCGAGATTTTGATCACGCATGGAGTGTGCCTTCCTGGGGAGGAATGAGATCGGCGGATATGATAGCCCAAGTGCGGATTTTTGTCTGCGGGCGTGAAGATCTCCCGGGCATGAATGAATCCTGACCGTTCGTCGTGTAAAATCATGAGGCGGAACAGACCTCCGTACCGGGAAGGGGATGCCGATGGAAAAAACCATCCACTGGTACGTCGATGCCGATGAAATGATAAAAATCCACGCGGCTGGATCTGAAGCGGCCGGCCTGAAGAAACCTTTGACCTTAATCGTGCTTTTGCTAATGGAAATTACCGGTGTCCTGAGTTTATTTTCCATAGTGAGTTCACCGGGGATCGATTGGTGGCATGCAATCATTCCTTTTATCTTGACCCTTATTGTTCCCTTCTTCCTCATCTATCAATATTGGTATATGCCGCGGCAGATGCGCGCGCTTTTCCAGAAGCGAAAGAAACTTGCGGGGGAGTACACGCTTACCTTCACCGACGACCATTATCTTGTGCACGGCCCCAACGGTGAATCGAAAGTATCCCGGCACGAATTCCTGCGCTGGAAGCAAGCGGGGGATTACTTTTTCCTATTTCAGAGTGGGGGCCTTGTGAATTATCTGCCGAAAAACAAGCCGGACCCCGAGATGCTGGAATTCATCTATAGGAAGATCGCGGAAAACCAGACGCCTAAAAAAATCTCCGCGCCTTCCCGGATTTTTCACATCCCGATCGCCGTTCTGATTGCGGTCTTAGTAATAATTCTCATTATCTGGAACATCCAAAACGCCGCTCCGCGATAGGGCCGGACAAGGCGGATTCCTTTCCCCCTGGATTGATGAACCAATCGGGAACAAAAAACCGGTCAATTTTTCCGGATTGTGGAGCCGGTTATGCCGCGCGATAAGGTGCTTTGCGGTCGATATCGCCCACGAATTGCGGCAGGTTTGTGTGCCCGAGTGCCTGGCGGATGGCAAGGTTCTCCCCGTTGTGGTACCAGTAGTGGTAGATCACGCGCTGCATGAGGTTGCCGAGCATGTAGGCGCCGAAATCCTTCCCTCGATCGATTATTTTTAATAAATCCCCTGCGACAAGCATATCGAGCCATGGATCGACCGCGGCAGTGATCGTGCGCCATGCCGTGAGCACCTGATGGAGGCCGGGAGTGCAGGCGGGAGCGCCGTAGGCGTAGTCGGTGTTAACGTCCGGCAGCAGGATCTTCTTCTGCCCGCCGTAGAGAAAACATATCTGCTCCTGCCAGGCCAGGTGGCCGACATTCCAGCTGATGCAGTTCAGGGGAGGCAGGCGGCGCGAGGCGTCTTCCTCCGAAAGCCCTTCCAGACCCCGCAGGAACTCGCTGCGGGTAAATCGCAATTGGTCGACCAATGGATGAGGCATATCAACCTTTCCGGCGGACGGGAACGGGATTGTCCGATCTGCTGTTTTTCATATCCGGTCTGCGAACTTCGAAAAATCCACGATGATTATATGATGTTCCAGCTGAAAAGCCATGACTCCCGGGATCATGCCGCGCGAGGGATATGGACCCGCAGCGGGACGTGTGCCGGCGCGCTACTTTGCTCCCGCAAGGTCCGGCCGAGGGTGAATGATCCTTCGCGTTCGGTTTTACCGCTGTTCACTCATTCGACTCCGGAATGCCGGAGTCTTCGGGATCGATAGGACTAATTACTCTCCCCATTCGTACTAAAAGGGGTCTTAAAAAAACAAAAACAAGACTAACGTAAGGAAAAGAGATTATCTTCGTCATTCCTTTTCGTCTTATGATGTTCATACTTAAAAGAAGGGCGAAAACGTCTTTTGGATCGGTATATGAAACGCGCGACCGGCTTCCGCAGGTTTATCTTTCTCATCCCCGCGATGCTTGCACTGGGCTGTTCCCTGGTGACCGGATCGGTGCCGGGCGCCTTCAAGCAGGAAGCCATCGATGACCTGAATGCGTTTCTTCCGCCGTCGAACACGCCTTTCCTTCCCGTCCGTGAGACCGTGGCCCCAACCGTGCTTCCCCGGACGGATACGCCGACACCGACGCTTACGATTATTCTCATCCTGACCGAGGCCGACACGCCGACTCCCACGCTGACCGTGATTATCATCCCGTCCGTCACGCCCACGCCGATAATCACGCCCTATCTCACGCCCACGAGTAAAAAAACCAATCAACCGGCGGTGTATCCCACCGCCACTTCCCGACCGCGGGTGGAAATTACGGTGACGGCATCGCCAACGCCGCTGCCTACGGCAACCGCGACGCCGCAGCCGACCGACACGCCGACCGTGACGGAGGATCCGCGCAGCCCTACGCCGACGGAGACCTTGTCCGGCAGCGAAACTGCCACGCCGACCATGACGGAATCTCCCACGCCGACTATCACCCCCACGGCAACCCCCACGCCGACGGTGACGAACACCCCGCAGCCGTCGGCAACTCCCACGCCCGGACCGGCCACGACGGGATGTGCGACGTTCAACTTTGACTGGGAGGAGCAGGTCGCCGTGATGATCAACGAGCGGCGCGCCGAGAACGGGAAGTATGCATTGATTATGAATGACAAGCTGACCAACTCCGCCCGCGCTCACAGCATCGATATGGTGGTCAATAAATTCATGTCCCACACGGGTTCGGACGGTTCCACACCGCAGGAGCGGGAACGACGGGCGGGTTACTATGGCCGATATTGGGGGGAAATCATCGGCGGCGGCACCCCGGCCATCGCGGTAAATTGGTGGATGAACGAACCGGGCCACAGGGATATGGTCCTGGGAACCAATTGGCCGTATGTGGATTACGGCGTCGGGTATGCCTATTGCCCGGGTCAGGGTTGGTTTACAGTCGATTTTGGAGCGCCGTAAGGCGGCGGGCTCGCATTGACTTCGGTCTTCCCATCCCTTTGCCGTCCCTTTTTGTCGTTCTCCTCTTCCACCTGAAAAGACGTCAAAACCAAGCGCACCGCCACCATCCTCGTAGTACGAAAGATTATTCTTGATGATTGCATTCTCTCTGGTACTTTAGGTGTGACCCATTGGTACCGATCGCAGCCGGCTTCCTGCCGAAACAAGACGAACGTAAGGGAAAGAGAGTATATTCATCCTTCCTTTTCGAATTAAGATAATCATACTTTTAGATTGGAACGTATTCTTTCCGTGTGAGGAAGGTATGGAATTTCCAAAGCGGGTTCGCACGCTTCTATGGATCCTGCCTGCGACGGCGATGCTTAGTTGTTCGATGGTCGCCGGTTCGATTACGGGCGGGTATCAACATGCGTCCAGCGAAGACATTAACGCTTTCCTGCCCCCCTCCAACACTCCTTTCCTCCCGGTGTTCGCCACGCGTACGCCGCCCATCCTCCCGTCCGCAACGTCACTCCCCACTGTGGAAATCACCCAAACTCCGAGCTTCACGGTCATCGAGATCCTGACCGCGACGGATTTGCCCACCGCCACCCTGACAATCATCATCCTGCCGTCCGTGACGCCGACATCCAAGCCGCCTGCCGGCAATCCCCCCACGAAGACGAGTATTCCCAAGGCATACCCGACAGTCACGCGCACCAGCGAGCCGATTATCCAGGCTCCCCAGGCCACGGCCACTCCCATCACGCCGAGCGAAACTCCGACCGAAACCCTTTCCCCGACGGTGACCCCCACGCTTTCCGGAAGTGAAACCGCCACGCCGACCCAGACAGAATCCCCCACGCCGACGATAACGCCTACGCCGACTCCGACGAGCGCCGCCACGTTGGAGCCGACCAATCCCTTCCCGGGCTGCACCTATTATCTGAACGTGGATTTCGAAAATCAGATCTACGATCGGATCAACCAAGCCCGCGCGGACGCGGGATTGTGGTCGCTGTCCTGGTACGGGCCGCTGGCCGAAGGAGCCCGGTACCATAGCATCGACATGGGTTGCAACAAATATTTCGCGCATACCGGCGGCGTTTACGAGAACATTCTGGCGGGATACAACACTGTGGAAGAAGCCTGGAACTGGTGGTGGAACAGTCCGCCCCACCACGACAACATCCTCGGGAGATATTATTACAAGTGCGGGGTGGGGTATGCCCATGTGATCGGGTCGCCGTACCGGTATTACTGGACCATCCAATTCAGCCGATAAAGATTTTTTCCCCGCCGAATGGCGGGGAATTTTTTCGCGGGATCACTTTTCCGTCACGAGTGAATCGGTTTCGCCGCCGACTTCCAGGCCGGCATTGCGGCCGGTGCCGGAAAAGATTTCCCGGCCGGTGCGCCGCTCCAGCAGCCGGACCGACACCTCGGCGGTCAGGCTTTCCACCAAGCGCTGGACCATCGCCGCGCGGAACGGCGCATGCAGCAATCCGCCCTGGCTCCGTTTGGCGTCCAACTCCAACCGATGGCGGCCGTCCTGAAGGATCACCTGCACATTGGTGTCGGTGATGTCGAGGTGGACGAGCGCGGCGCCGGTATAGGTGGCGAACCGGTACAGCCGACCGCCGTGCCACAGCCCGGCGATGAAACCGGGGAAGGCCGTCCCCAGCCAGGGGATGCGCGCGACCGAGGCGGTCAGGCAGGTTCCCGCCTCTGAAAAATGGTTGGTCTGCATCCACACCCAGCCGCGCGGAAACGCGTTGCCCCAATCCTTTTCGATATACCCTCGCCCGCCGGAAAAATCGGCCTCCCGCCTTCCGATCCGGAGCCGGCCGCTTACGGCGTGGTCCAGGCTCAGGACTCCGTGGTAGCACTCCATGAAGGGCACGTAGGCGAACCATCCCATGATGCCCGGCGAGACGAAGGTGACCGGCCAGGGGGATATTCCGCGAAACGCGAGATCGCCGGCTACGGTCTGTTCCGGCCGATCGATCTCCAAGTGCAGGGAGTCGATTCGGAACCGGTTGGGTCCGATGCGCAGGTCGAATGCATCCGTCGAGGCCTGGAATTCATGCAGGTCGTACCGATGGTATTGGCTCTCGCCGGTGCGGCCGTTCAGCGTCTGCACGAAGGCGTGCGATTCCTCCCCCGGGATTTTCGACGAGGCCAGGAACACGCCGGGGATTACCGCCCATACGTTCCGTTCCGCTGCGTCGGCGAATTTAAAATACCAGCCCTCAAAGAAATCGCGATTCCCGCCGTGGCCGTGATACATCCCCGGCCGCCAAACGGCGCGTCCCCGTGCAAGAAAGGATTGAAGCCGGGAAGATGGTTGCATGGTCTGCTTCCAGAATCCGGATACCTCCATTGTATCGGATTTTTTCTTGTGTTCGGCCGGTGGAATGCTTTGTGTCTACCTCTTCGAGGATCTTTCAAGCGATGATTGAGAAGTTAAAAAAAGGAGCCCGATGGATGGGACTCCGGTTTTTTTCAAGGGCGGAGGGAGGATCAGGGGATGGATTCGGCGATGCGGATCAGTTCCGCGCGGGAAAGGGTCGGCGAGAAGAGGGAGTACGTCGTTTCACCTTTGGCCCAGATGAGGGTCAATCCAATGGTCTCTGGATTTTCGTCCCATTCCTTTGTATTGGAATTCCACATCCCGCGGATCAGTGAGGCATCTTGGCCTTTGATTTTTACCGTTTCGAGGCTGTTCCATCCGACAATCCAATCCCCGATGGTCTGACCGATCATCAATTCGAGAAGCGTGTCGCTCCCGTCCGCGGATTTTCCGCGCCAGGTGATGGTCACGGGAGTGTAGGCGTTGGAAAACCGGGTGATCCTGACATTGTCATCGCGGACGTATCCCTCCGGGACCCAGATGGGCAGGCTGATGGAAAAGGGGAGCTCGGCCTGCGCCTCGGCCAGGCTCAGGATTTTTTCGGGAACGATGGTCGGATTATCGATTCCCGGATAATCCGCCGTTTCGAAAAAGGAAACCCCTCCAATCTCGCGGATCAGTGAGAGCACGGCGGCACGCGCGGCGGGTGAAATGAACGAGGTTACCGCCACGGCGGCGCACAGGGCGGATGCGGCCAGCGCCGCACGGAGCGCGAGAGACGGCCCCGCCGGAGCCGGTTGGTTGATCTTCCGGTAGAGCTCCGCCGCAAATTCCGGCCGCGGGGATTTTTGTAAATGGATGAGAAAATCTTCGTTCACGGTTGTTCCTCCCATTGGCTGCGCAAAGAATTCAAAGCGCGGAAAAGAATTATTCCGACATTGGATTCGCTCAGCCCGGTGAGACCCGCAATGGCGCGGTTGGTGAGGCCTGCGCCATACTTGAGAGCCACCAACTCCCGGTCGCGGTCTGCAAGCCGGGCCAGGAGGATGGACAGGCGGGCGAAGTCGGCCCGCTGCTCCACCCGATCCTCCGGAGTATCCTCCCCTACCGCGGAGGAAAACTGTTCCATTGGCGCTTCGACCTTGTGTCTCCGATAATGGTCGATGGCAACCCGCCGGGCGATGGTGAATAACCACGTGGAGAACGCGGCCAGGTTTCGCGCGTAGGCAGCGCGCCTGCGCCACGCCTTCTCGAAGGTCTCGGACGTCAAATCCTCCGCCTCCGGACCGTCTCCGACGCGGTACCGGAAGAAGTTATAAATCCGCGGAAGTTCGGCGCGGTATAGCGCTTCGAAATCCGATTCCAAGGAATCCGTTCCCGGCCATGGGAGGAGTCGCGTTTTGGCCATCATCTGTCCATTATACGGAGTGGAAGAAAAAGTATTACAAATATGAAGGAAGAAACAGTAGGCTCCATCCGCTGATAGGCGCCCGTTGAAAAAGGCGGGCCGAGTGCGGAGTCAGGCCGACCAGGTGATGCAATATTCCGTCAGGGCATCCGGCTTCTCGATGGCCGGCTCGCGGTCGATCCATCCCCCGGAAAGCCCAAGCTCCCTCGCCGCAAGCTCGAAATGGCACATCGCGATCCCCATGTCGATCCGTTGCAGGTCGACCAAGTGAAGAACTATCTGGAAGAATCCTTCGCGGTATCCCCGGGTTCGTTGCAGGTAGAAATGCCAGTTGTTGCCCGTCCGCAGGATTCGCCAGGGCTGTTTATTCGAAGCCGAGGGCCCCAACCGGACCATTTCGAGGGGTTCGGTGAATGAACCGGCCGCCTCCGGGACGAGCGGATCGGCGAATGAATTTTGAAAGAAAAGTTTTTCCCAGGCCAGGCGATTCTTCGATCCGGCCAGCCCGCGGATTGCTCCGTGTTCGGCGCGTTCGGGATCCGCGACGCGGCTGATCGAAACGACCGCCGGCAGATCTTCATCCTTTTTCAAAGATATTTTTCCGGCGAAACTTCTCTGGGTGAAGGTGCCCCCCAGCCAGCAGGTTCCCAATCCAAGATCGGCGGCTTGCAGGATGATCTGCTCCAGTCGGTATCCATAATCTTCTAGGTGTTTTTTAGAGCGGGGGGCGGCGCCGACGATGAAACCGGTCGCGCCACGGATGAAACCGTACGTTCCCAATCCCTTGAGCGCGGCTTGACCCTCCGCGGAGGCGGCGACCAATCGAAAACGCAGGGGGGTCCCGAGCGGCCCGGAAGTGCTCGCGGCGATCGCATTTTCCAGCGTCCGCCGATCCTCCACCCTGATCGGTTCGGGGGAATAGGTGCGGCAGGAGAAGCGCCGGCGGATGAGGTTGCGTACGGATTGGCGGTAGATCATGGAAGATAACCCGGATTGAGTCATTCCAGGAGGATATCACAAGATAACGAGCTGGAGGAGAAGGACGACGAAGCATCAAGTGTATCCGGAAGAATGTTGCATGTCATTGCGAGGGAGCGGTTGCCCCCGTGTTCTTTCGGGGGCAGCGACCGCGGCAAACTTCTTCGTAAAAGAAGCACGAGATTGCTTCGTCGGCTCTGCCGATAAACTAAAGTCGGCAGAATCTCCTCGCAATGACATAGATCATTCATTCTCGCCGCCGTGTTTTTTCGTCGTTTTTCTAGCGGCGAACGCCGACCACGACGAGCAATCCTCCGAAACGGGACGAGTTCGAGATGTCATTGCGAGGAGGCGTGAAGCATGTGATCTTCATGCGCCACGCCGACGAAGCAATCCCCTTCTTGTCCGGTATCATCAGTCTTTTAAGAGATCCCGCCATTCCGGATTCGCGGCATTGATCAACGCGAACTTCTTTTCCCGAGAACCGGCTTTGATTTGCTTTTCACGTTTGATCGCATCGCGCACATTACCGGCTGTTACGACGTAAACCAATTTATTTGCGTTGTATTTGCGGGTGAAATTTCCACCCTTCCCGGACTTATGCTCCGTGATCCTCCGCTCTAAATTATTGGGAATCCCGGTATATAAAACGGTATGCCAGGTATTGGTGAGGGTATAAACCCAATATCGTTTCTTGCGAGCCATCGCAATCCCCCTTGGTTTGACGAAGATCCTACTACCAGGTCGTTACGAGGGGCCCAAGGACCAGCTCATTTTCAGTCGTCGGGCGACGAAGTTTAGCCCGGTGCACTTCGGGGCAATCTCCTCCGTTTGTTCATCCATTCTGCGGAGGAGATTGCTTCGTCGACTGGGAGCATAACAATCACATGCTCCCAGTCTCCTCGCAATGACAAGGATTCAACCTTTCCATCGCCGTGTTTTTTCGTCGTCCTCCCCTTTGGTGTGATCAACTCTCGAGCGTTTTTTCCATCGTAATATGCGGGATGGTCACTTCCGTGAACACGTCCGACGCTGCGCGATACCCCAGCCGTTCATAGAAGCCGCGCGCGTACAGGCGCGCATGCATTATCACCTTGGAGACATGCATTTCACGCGCGGCCTTCTCCGCCTGCGCCATCAATCCGGCGCCGATTCCCAATCCGCGGCAGCACTCGTCGACCGCCATCTGGCGGACGCGGACCGTCCCGTCGCCCGGGTTGACGAGCAATACGCAGCCGACGACTTTTCGCGCGTCATCGACGGCTATCAGGTGGATTTGGCTGTCTTCTCCGCGCAGATCGGAATCGGAAAGCGTGAGTCCCAGCGGCAGACGCAGCGCGCGGTTGCGAAGATCCTTCTCGGCTTCATACACCGGATCGGCGGTTGAAATTCGTCTATAGACGATCATAGCTCGCTGTATCCCCAGAGATGACGGATGAGTTTTTCCTATGGAAAATTGCACATCAACTTTGCGGTGGAGATGTCCATCGCCATCAATTTGGCGTCCGCCACAAACCAGAGGACCGTGTCCCTCCATGCGAGGATCTCGGGGCCGAAGTAGGAATCGCCGTCGATGGGCAGCGCCAGGATCTCCCGCCCCGAAGAACTCCCGTCTTTTGGATTGATGGTATCGAACGTCACCTGGTTTGGATCCGCTTGAAAAATGAACAGCCGCAGCTTCCCATCAATCATCCGCCAACCCCAAATCGAGCTGTCGTCATCGACGTGTCCGAACGCGGCATCCGGCGGATCGACCGGTTCGCTTTTCTCGATCGGATAATCCCACAAGATCTCTCCCCGCGCCGGATCGATACCCCGCAATCCGAACTGCTCCGTCCCGCGGGTGCGTTTTGTCCGCAGGATCAACGTATCCTTTTCGAGCGCCAGCGGCACCAGGGTGTAATCTCCGCCTTCGGACAGCACCCGGATCTGCCCATCCGCCTTTGAAACGGACCAAAGGGTGTCTTCGTAGGATATGAAAAGCGTGTCCGGTGTAAACAGCGTGGCGAAATCCCTCGACGGCGAATACCCCCCATCGTCTTCGACCTGCCAGAGAAGCGTCGTGGAGGTTGCATCCCAACGCTCGATACAACCGGGATACCAGCCGTACAAAAGGTAAACCGAACGGCTCGATGACCGGACGGATGGATCCGGATCGAGAAAGAACGGCGAGATCGAATCCAGTTTGTTTGTAATGGCGCCGTCCGTTCGCCGGCATTCGGGAGTAATCTGCTTTAAAACGGTTCCATCATCCAGGCTGAGGAGAAATAGGCTGACCTGGCTTTCGACTTTATCGATCACCCATAGACCTTCATCGGCAATGGTAAATCCCCCGGTGTACCCGTCCATCCTCCGCTTCCACGCGGAATTACCGGTACTCGTGTCGAAGGCCTGGATGACATAATCCTGGGTCAGGGCGACCGCACGGCCGCCCGACACGCTCAGGCATTCGTCACAATATCCCAGCTCGTCCGAAAGTTTCGCCTGCCAGATCCCGCTTCCGTCCGTGTCGCGATAAGCGTGCAATTCCGTCCCCTCGACGGTGAAGAATTTTCCGTCACCGGTGACGATCGTCCGGACGTCGGAAATGCTTTCGAATTTTTTCCCGCGCCAAACCACTTTTCGCCGGACGGGATTTAGCCGGGCGAAAAAATACCCCTCGCTGTCGAGATCGGACGAGAGAGAAATAAATTCCGGCTCGCCGGGCGTGTCGGTGGAGAGCTCGGAGATGGGACCCGTCACGAACAGGATGAAACCGGATTGGGAAGCCTGGCGGATGATAAAAAACACCGCCATCGCTATCACCCCGAAGGCGCACACGAGCCCGAGAATGAATGCCGATCGGATGAAAAACCGGGAAGAATCCGGTGCGGGATCCGCGGAGGCCGGATGTGCACGCGGCGGAACGGCCGAATCGGACCGCAGAGTAGCGGGCATACCCGCCCGCGCGGGGCGCTCGACAACCGCGTTGCAGAATTGACAGCGGATCGTGATCACGCCGGCCCCGAAAAGAAGGGATGCGCCGCAGGTAGGGCAGTCGACATTTTTTAGTTGCGGATCGGCCATGGAAGGTCTCCTTTTCGCATCGCCATGGATAATAGCACGTTAGAGAATTGCCTCGATCTTCTTGAGTTCCTCGGCCGTCAAGGCCGGCGCCCGCAGCGCGCCGACCGCGTCTTCGACCTGCGAGATCCGGCTTGCGCCGATCAAGGCGGAGGTGACTTCCTTGCGCCGCAGAACCCAGGACAGCGCCATTTGTGAGAGTTTCTGCCCGCGGGCGGCGGCGATCTCGTTCAGTTTGGTCACCTTCGTCATCACCTCTCCGGTAATTTGTTCCGGCCGGAGGAAAATACTGCGCGCGGCGCGCGAATCCGCGGGGATGCCCTGCAGATAGCGGTCGGTAAGCAGGCCTTGCGCCAGGGGGGAGAATACAATGCAGCCGATGCCCTCCTCGCCCAATACTTGCAGCAAGCCGTCCTCCACCCAGCGGTTGAACATATTGTAGGAAGGCTGATGGATCGTGCAGGTTCTGCCCATTCCGCGCAGGAGTTGGGACGCCTTGCGGGTCGGCTCGGGCTGATAATTGGAAATTCCGGCATACAGCGCCTTCCCGCTGCGGACGATATCCGCCAGCGCGCCCATCGTCTCCTCCAGAGGAGTATCCGGGTCGGGGCGGTGATGGTAGAAGATATCCACGTAATCGAGGCCCATCCGGCGCAGGCTCTGGTCGAGGCTGGCGATCAGGTATTTGCGCGAGCCAAAATCGCCGTACGGCCCCGGCCACATGCCCCAGCCGGCTTTCGTGGAGATGATCAACTCGTCGCGGTAGGGGGAGAGGTCGCTGCGCAGGACGGCGCCGAACGTTTCCTCCGCGCTTCCGGGCGGCGGTCCGTAGTTGTTCGCGAGGTCGAAATGGGTGATGCCGAGATCGAACGCGCGGCGGATCATCGCACGGGCGTTCTCGCGCGCATCCATGCCGCCGAAGTTGTGCCACAGGCCGAGGGAGATGGCCGGGAGCTTCAGGCCGCTTCGGCCGCAGCGGTTGTATTGCATTGCATCATAGCGGGACGGGATCGGTTGATACATTTTCGCATCTCCTTGCGGATTACCCGGCTCGAGCGGGGAATCCCGGGCGGCAAGTGCCGCCGATCCGGATACAGGATAACAATATCACAAATCGCCTTTTCACCATGCTAAGAATAAGCGCTGCGGGAAGCGCGACGAAAAATTAAATGGAGGGAGAAAAATGCAGACCGTTTTTAAGAGCCTGCCCGGCGAGACGCCGGGCAGGCCGGGGTGGAACGGTTGCCGCCGCGGTCTATGGGAGCGGCGAAGATGGTTATCTCCTGCGCATGCAGGTTTACCAAAGGAAGGAGATTGCTTCGTCCCGCCGGCAGAAAAAATTTTGGTCAGGGCCCCCTTATTTTTTCGCGCGGAAAATTAAACCGCCGATAAGGCCGCCGATCGCGCCGAAGATGATATCGACGCCTGCACCGCACAGGTTGAACACCACCCCCGACCCTTCGGGGATGTCCACCTCGGCATCCGGCGCAACCATCTTGATCGAATTGGCGATTGCCGTGCCGCCGGCCAGACCGATGAAACTAAACGCAAAGCCGATCACGCCCGTTGCCAGGCCGGTCGCCAATCCGACGATCACTGCGTCCTTGAGGGTGATCGGACCGGTCATGCGTTGGTAAATCCAAACAGCGAGGACGGCACTGCCCCAAAAGCCGATGCATAACAGGCAATTCACCAGATTAAGGAATGGCACATTGACGGCGACGAGACTTGTTACGGCGCCGATCAGGCTTGCGACGATCAGGTTCCGGTAATTCATGGGGATGTCCTTTCGTTGGGCGGATCCCTTCTGTTTCCCGCAATGCCGGGCAACGCGTTTTGCCGCAGCCCGTTAAAGATTTAAAGGCTTTACGGAATCGGACGGCGTTGGAATTCCTTTGTCGGTGCGGAACAACGCCCCGCCGATCAATCCGCCGATCACGCTGAATATGAATTCGAACCCGATACCGCAGCTGAAATTCACCGACGTTTTCATCGGAATGTCGATATTGGCATCCGAAGGAATGTAGGATTGAACTGACTTTAACACCTCGGTGCTGTTTGCGAGGCCGATTATGTTCAGCACAAAACCAACCAGGCCGGCCAGCATACCGGCCACCAGGCCGATGAGCACACCTTGGCCGAGGGTAAGCGTTCCGGTCAGGCGTCTGTAAATCCACACGGCGAAAATGGCGCTGGCCCAATACGGCGCGCACAGCAGGCAGTTCGTGCAGCTGAGGATCGGCACGGTCGAGAAAAACACCGTCAGCACCGCACCGATCAGGCTTGCGATGACCAGATTCTTGGCATTCATCTAGTTGCTCCTTTCTTGGGACGGGATATCGGTACCGGCATTTCCGGCACCGGGGATCATATTTGGGTTTGTCTACTTCCAGGCGAATTCCAATACGCCGTCGAACGGCAGGCGCACCTCAATAAACAACGGTTCGACTTGGCCGGTGTATCCCTCCTTGTAATCGGAGCAGTCCGGCCCCTTCCAGACGTTGCTTTTACAGGCGATGCCGGCGTGCGCAACGAACCATGTGCCGAGGGCATCGGCCGGCAGATAGGAGAAAAAATCGCCTCCGGGGTCGGTGACGACGACGTTGGCCGTCGTATTCTGCTCGAGGATCCGGACGACGTTGAACACGACGCCCTGGATCGGCGTACCCTTTGCATCGAGCACCCGGCCGCGGATCAGGAGCACGTAATCGGGTTCGATGATGGGCGCTTCCTGCAGATCGTGTGTCGCGTCGAGCAGCATTCCGAACACCCAGCCGAGAGCCCGCCCGGTGGCGCTGACGTAGAACCATTCCCCTCCGCGCGCCTTGCCCAGCACGGTCAGGGAACTGCCTTCCGGCAGTGATTTAAGGATTGGGAAAAAATATCCGGGGCCGGTTCGCAGGTTAACGTTGTTGACAATGATGAGTGCCCGGATGGGAAGGAAGGGCGTCTGCGTCGAAGTGAGTGTCGCGGAAGGAGAGGGCGTCGCCGTGGGGGTGGGAGGAACGACCGTTTGGGCGGCCGTCAGGGATTCTGTGGCGGTTGGTGCAGCCGTCGGGGCGGCGCTGGGCGCAAGGGCGCAGGCGGAGAGCGACAATCCAATGGCGATGACAGCCAACCAGGTCGTTCTTCTCATGAATCCCTCCCTTGCATAAACCTGATAATTAATGGCGGGTATATTGTAGTCGGGATGGGCTATCCCGGCTACAATACCGATCATCCCGGTGATCGGGAAGAGCAAGGCGAAGCGATCACAAGGAGAAACCATGCACGGTTTCGGTCGAATGGCGATGTTGAACCCCGAGGACAAGCAGCCGACGGTGACCCGCGCGCTGCTTCTGCGTGTGATGACCTACGCGCGCCCGTATTGGAAACAGATTTCCGGGATGCTGCTCTTAATCCTGTTCGCCGCGGCGCTTTCGCTTGTCTCGCCGCTCATCTTTCGGGAAATGATCGACCGCGTCCTGCCCGCCGGCGACCTTCCGCGGCTGATTCTGCTCGCGGCGGGGCTGTTCCTCGTTCCGGTATTGAACGGCGCAGCGGGCGTGCTCCAGCGGCGGCTGAACGCCGGAGTCGGCGAAGGCGTGATCTACGATCTGCGCGTGGCGCTGTTCGAAAAACTCCAGCGCATGTCCCTGCGCTTTTTTACCAACACCAAAGTGGGCGAGCTGATGAGCCGGCTCAACAACGACGTGGTCGGCGCGCAAAACGCGATCAGTAACACGGTCGTCAACATCGTCACCAACGCCATCCAGGGGGCGGTGTTGCTCGGCGTGATGCTCTCTCTCGAGTGGCGGCTGACGCTCGTCAGCGTGGTCATCCTGCCGCTGTTCATCCTGGTCTCGCGGCGGTTGAGCGACAGCCTGCGGGATATCGCCCGGCGGCAGATGGAGAACAACGCGCGGATGAACGCTCACATGAACGAGACCCTCAACATCAGCGGGGCGCTGCTGGTGAAGCTATTCGGACGCGCGGAGGATGAAGGCGCGCGCTTCCGCGAGCGGGCCGCCAAAGTGAGGGATCTGGGCATCCGACGGGCGGTCATCGGCGCGGCATTTTTCGTATTCATGGGACTCCTGACCGCGATCGGCACCGCGCTGGTCTACGGCTTCGGCGGGTATCTGGTCATCCTGAAAACGTTTACCGTCGGGACGATCGTCGCGTTCGGCTCGTACCTCGGCAGCCTGTATGGCGCACTGCAGGGGCTGGCCAATGCGCCGGTGGAATTTTCCACTTCGGTGGTGAGTTTCGAGCGGGTGTTTGAAGTTCTCGACCTGCCGCAGGATATCCCCCAAAAGAAGAATGCGTCTCCGCTTCGGAATGTGAAGGGCGAGTTGGTGTTCGAGGATGTCTCGTTTCAATACAAAACGGATGACCGGGGACTGCTCAGTGACGTGAAGCGCTTCGGGATGGATGCGGTGACCGCGGTTTTTTCCGCGCCCGGAGGGGAGAAGGCCGCACCGGAAGAGACCGACGGAGAAGCCGCATCGCAGGCGCGCGGGACCGTGCTGGAGGAGATTTCCTTCCGCGCCGCGCCCGGCCAATTGGTTGCGCTGGTGGGGCCTTCGGGCGCGGGCAAGACCACGCTGACCTACCTCATTCCGCGCCTGTATGACCCGATCTCCGGGCGGATCCTCCTCGACGGCCGCGACCTGCGCGACGTGCGGCTGGAGGAACTTTCGGCGGCAGTGGGCATGGTGACCCAGGAAGCATACCTGTTTCACGACAGCATCCGCACCAACCTGACGTACGCCAAGACCGACGCCGCGCAATCGGAGATCGAACAGGCGGCGCAGACGGCGAACATCCACGCCTTCATCGCCGGTTTGCCCGACCGGTACGATACGATCGTCGGGGAACGCGGCTACCGGCTTTCGGGCGGCGAGAAGCAGCGCATCGCGCTGGCGCGGGTGATCCTGAAGGATCCGCGCATTCTGGTATTGGATGAAGCCACCAGCTCGCTCGACAGCGAATCCGAAGCGCTGATCCAGGAGGCGCTCAAGCGCGTCATGGCCGGCCGGACCAACATCGTCATCGCCCACCGGTTGAGCACGATCCTCTCGGCCGACCTGATCCTGGTGATGGACCGCGGGCGGATTGTCGAGCGCGGCACGCATGAGAAGCTGCTGGAGCTGGGCGGCCTGTACCAGCACCTATATGAGACGCAGTTTAGAACGGCCGTGTAGCAAAGGAAAGCCGCTCAGGGTATGAGATTTTTTAAAACATGCAGCCGGGATGACCCATCCCGGCTGCATGTTTATCTCTGAAAAACCGTTTTTTCGGTTGAAGGATCTAAACGCAAGAACGGAAATTCATCCGGAGGAAGCGATTGTCGGGGGGCCGGATATATCCACCGGCGGCGAGTCGTCCACTCCGTGCCAAACGGCGTCGAGCGCCTGCAATGCGGTCAGGTTTCGCCACGGCCAGCCGTGCTGCATCGCCCAGGGATCGTCGAAATAATTGGCCGCCCAGGTAAGGTGCAACCCGTCCGCCTGCAGGCCGTGCCCGGGAAGGGGCTGGACCGCCCGCCAGAAGTTCCACAGCGGGACGTCGTATTCGTAGGCCAGGCGGCCCACTGTGGCGTTGATGCTCCAATTCCCCTCCAGGTTGCTGGCCTTGGTGTAAAGGATGGGGACGGTGCCGTTCTGAAGCAGGGTGCCGAGGATGATTCGCATCTGCGATTCGAACCGTTCCGGCTGTTGGTAATCCATCGTCCCGACCAGGACCAGAGCGATGCTGGGGCGGTTAATTCGGAGTTCGCAGGAGAGCGGCGTCTCGCCGGAAAGGCAATAATCCGGATGCGCCCACAAGGGGGAGAGGATCGACGAGGTGGAGAAGCTGTCGTTGGCGGCGCGGCTGATCCGCCCGAAGTAGCCGGCGAAGTGGTCGATGGTCCTTTGAAGGTAAGCATACTCTCCCAGACGATAGTAGGAAGGCGAGGAGTCGAAGACGCCGAGGAAGAGGGAAGGAATCCCTTCACAATCGCCGATCACTGAGAATGCGTTGGGCGTGTTCCCCAGGGAAAGCCCGTATGCGAAGATGGCCCGCGCCCGGTCGCTCACTTCCGGAACGATCGGATAGTCGTACCATTCTTTGGGAGCGGGAGTCGACGTGGAACTCGCGGTTGGGGTCGGCGAGAGAGTGGCGGTGGGCAGAGGGTGAACGAACGGCAGGGGAAATGGCAAAAACGGAGTCGGCGTCGCCTCCGGCGTTGTGGCCGGGGCTGCTTCAACGGTCGTCGGGCGGCTCGCGGCGATTGCGCTGAGACCGTAGGCCGATGCGCCGCAGCCCAGGCCGAGTATCAGGGTGAGAAGAAAGAATCCCAAGCAGGCCGATCTGATCCAGATCCGCTTCGCATGGGCATTCGCGGCACTCGTACCGCCGGCCGCTTTCTTCGCCGGTACATCGCGGGTTTTCCGGCCGGGCTGTTCCGTAGGCATGGATTCCTTCCGCCGATCGTATTTCCTGACGAATTTCATGCATATTACCGCCGAGTGTCGCCAGTATTCAAGATGACCCTTTTCCCCCTCTTGGTGCGCCTGCAGGCAAGCCCGCCTGACGATTAATGGCCGGGATCGGCCATTGCGGCTACAATCATGTGCCATGAAATCCCTCAAGCCATTTTTTCCTCTGCTGGCGGTTTTCCTTCTCATCACCGCCGCGACTCTCGCCCTCGGCGCGCTTCCGTTTCCGTGGCCCGGCTGGCAGCTGGCTTCCTGCCACCCCGGCTGTTTCTGTGAAGCCTTTCACGTCGGCGGGGTCGTCCAGCCGCTCAGCAGTTACTCCAACCTGTTCTACATCCTCGCCGGCTTGCTTATTATCGGGACGCGCGGTCTTCCTGCGCTCCATTCGCACGATAATCCGATGATTCGCCGCCGTGGATACATCGCCGGTTATGGTGGAGCGGTGATCGCCATTGGCGTCACCTCCCTCTTTTTTCACATCTCGCTGACCCACATCGGCCGCTGGCTGGATTACATGGGCATGTACGCATTCACCGGCTATGCGCTCATCTACAGCCTGGCGCGATTGCGCCGGTGGAACGATGGAACTTTTATCGCCGCGTATGTATTTCTCCTGCTTGCCCTCGGCGTGTTATGGTTCGCCGCCCCCGGATACCGGCGACCGCTGCTGGGAGGATTGATCCTGGGCGTGGCCACGGTGGAAGCAGCCGCCCACTGGATGCGCCGCCCGTTCCGGATTCGCACGCGCTGGCTGCTTGCATCGCTGGCATGCTTCCTTATCGCCTACGCGATCAATGTTTCTGATGAAAGCGGCGCGCTATGCATCCCCGCCAGACCGTGGCAGTGGCACGCCGTTTGGCATTTTCTGACGGCGGCGTCGACGGTGCTTCTATTTATTTATTACATGTCGGAGGAGCAAAAATAAACGGTTATTCTTTCCGGAAGCGTCATTCCTTGGCGGCGGAATAGTAAAAAGGTTTTTAAATCCTGATAATCCTGTAAACGCTGTCGGATTGTTCCAAGGCAATGAGACTTGTCAGGGCGGACGGCTGTCCGCCTGGGACGTCTATCCGTCCTTGCCCCAGCCTACCCAGCCAGCGTCGGCGCCTCACCCGGGGTGATCGTCGGTTCATTGCAGAAGCATGATTTGCGGATCATGACCATGCTGTTCAGCGCGATCCGGCGGTAGGAATCCGGGTCGCCGCCCGGCGCGCGAAAGAACACCGGGTCGGTGTGCTGGGCCAGCCACTGCAACAGGTAATATTGAACGCCCCAGGAGCCCATTTCGGCGATGGTTTTATCGTTGGAGCTGCAGGTATGCCCGTAGCCCTCGTTATGGCGCGCCTCGTGAACGTAGAGCACCATCGTATCCATCAGCCCGCCCCCGATCGCCGGATCCACCCAGCGGCCGGTCAGCATCACGTAGGAATTCTCCGCCACCCGGATGTTGATCACGTTCGCCGGCTCGCAGCAGTAGCTGTACGTGATGTCGGCGCGGAAGCGGACCGCATCGATCGTGTCGATGAACCACTGATATAGAGTCTTATCCGTCCAGGGCAGGGGGGCGTCGAAGCTGATTGCTTTCATGATCAAGACGGACTGGTAGGCGCGTTTCTGCAGCG
>CAZFPL010000019.1:43408-56338 GCA_964521085.1 uncultured Anaerolineales bacterium
TCGAAGCTGATTGCTTTCATGATCAAGACGGACTGGTAGGCGCGTTTCTGCAGCGGGCTTAAGTCGAGAGAACCCTCGGATTCCTTGCAGGCCAGCGTCCCCCTGGTCGGGTCGACTTCGATCGCGATCAGGATGTCCTCCAGCAGCGCCGCGACCTCCTTGGGCGTCGGACAGCGTTCGAAGAATTCGTCAACGGTCGAATAAGCCAATGTGGCGGTCGGTTGTCCGGACGGGATGACAAATGTCGCCTTTGACTGGGTATCCGTCGGCGACGGTGCATTAAGCGTGAAATTGAATGTTGGCCGCTTCGCCGTGACCGTCGGCGTGGCCGAGTACCGCGGGTTGGGGAATGCTATGGATTGTGGCAAGTTACATGCGAGGATCAGGAGAAAAATCGAAGCCAGAAATATCGTTTTCTGAAGAGGCATTAATCCTCCAGAAGGTGAAAATAGTCAGGATATAAATCGGTTTGTAAAAATTCAAATCCTGGAAAATCCTGCAAATCCCGACCGTTTTCGCTACCCTCTCGCCTGCACCTTCTCCGGCTTGATCTTGTAGATCACGCGTACCTCGCCCGGACGGCGCGGGTAATCCCGGTCGCCGCGGTATTTCTCCTGTAAGCCGCATATCTGTTCGTACGCGCCGTCCTCCGATTCGAAGACCACCGGCCCTTTGATCTGGATGTAGCGATAATAATTCGATGGATCGGCGATCAGGATCGCCACGACCGGGCGCCGATGGAGGACTTTGTCCTTTACCCGCCCGCGCGCGGTATTGATGACGATATGCTCGCCGTCCCACTCGAACCATACCGGCGTCACCTGCGGAGTGCCGTCGCGCAGGACGAGTGCCAGATCGGCGAACGATTTTTTCTCGCGGGAAAGCAGGTCGGTGTATTCTTTGGGGATGAGGGGATTCATAAGCGCCGCCTTTCTATACCACGGATTGCACGGATAAAAACGGATTACACGGATAGATCTTCATCTCCTCATTATTATATAAGATCCGTGCTTGCCCCGAGCGCGAGAAGCACGGATGAGTAATCCGTGGATAAATACGCCGGGATTTCTCCCGGCGTTGGAATCCTTCCTCCCATGCGTTTGTTACGAGCCGAATACCTGCACATTGCCGAGCACATTCACTCCCGCGTTCTTCAGCGCCGCGCTGGCCTTGTCCAAATCGCTGAAACGGAAGATCAGGACCGCCTTGCCCTTGAGACCGGTGCTGAAGGCGTACATGTATTCGACGTTGACCCCTGCCGCACCGACCAGTTTGAGGATCTCGGCCAGCCCGCCCGGCCGGTCCTCCACCTCCACCGCGAGGACTTCCGTCTGTTTGACGGTGAAGCCGCCCTTCTCGAGCGCGGCCTTGGCCTTCTCCCAATCCTTGATCAGCAGGCGCAGGATGCCGAACTCTTTGGTGTCGGCCAGGGAGAGGGTCGAGATGTTGACCTTGGCCTCGGCCAGCACGGCGCAAACTTTCGTCAGCGTGCCGGGCTTGTTCTCCAGAAATACGGAAAGTTGTTGTAGTTTCATGTCATCCTCCTGGTTTCAGGTGGTCGAGCAGCGCTTTTTGCGCATCGAAACTATCGCCCAACTTCGCCAAAAAACGGGTCTCGATACGGGCTTCGCTGCGCTCAGCCCTACTCGACCATCTTTATATTTCCTACATCTTCCGCTGATCGAGAACCCGCTTGGCCTTGCCCTCGCTGCGCTGGATGGTGTGCGGCTCCACGAGTTTGACGGCCACGTTCAGGTTGATCGTCTGATCGAGCGCCTTGGCGATTTTCTTCTGCAGCGATTCCATCGCTCCGACCGTGTCGGCAAAGATCTCCGGTGTGACCTCCACCTGCACTTCCATCTTATCCAGGCCCTTGTCGCGGGTCAGGACAATCTGGTAGTGCGGCAGGGTGCCTTCCACCTGGAGCAGGGCATGCTCCACCTGCGACGGGAAGACGTTGATGCCGCGGATGATGAACATGTCGTCGCTGCGCCGGCCTACGCGCAGGAAGCGGCAGATGGTCCGCCCGCAGCCGCATTGCTCGCGCGCCAGCGTCGTGATGTCGCGCGTCCGGTAGCGCAGCATCGGCATCGCTTTCTTGCTCAGCGTGGTCAGCACCAGTTCGCCCTCGGCGCCCTCCGCCAGCACTTCGCCGGTTTCGGGATTGATGATCTCGGGGTAGAAATGATCCTCGAAGATGTGCAGCCCGTGATGTTCGGAGCATTCAATCCCCACCCCCGGCCCGATGATTTCCGACAGGCCGTAAATGTCGTAGGGGGTGACGTTCGAATTATCGATGATGTACTGGCGCATCGATTCCGACCACGGTTCCGCTCCGAATACGCCCACCCGCAGCGGAAGTTCCTTCATCTTCACGCCCATCTCGCCCCCGCGTTCGATCAGATGGATGAAGTAGGATGGCGTGCAGCAAATCGCCGTGGCGCCGAAATCTTTCAGGATCATGATCTGCCGGTCGGTGTTCCCGCCGGAGATCGGGATAACCGTCGCGCCGAGCGCTTCCAAGCCGTAGTGCGCGCCCAACCCGCCGGTGAAAAGCCCGTAGCCGTACGCGTTTTGCACGATGTCGCCCTGGTGCAGCCCGCAGGCGGCGAAGCTGCGCAACATCACGTTCGACCAGACCTCAATGTCTTCGCGCGTATACGCCACCACGATCGGTTTGCCGGTCGTGCCGGAGGAGGCGTGCAGGCGCACGATCTCCTGCATCGGGCTCGCGAATAAACCGAAGGGGTAGGTGTCGCGCAGGTCCGCTTTGACCGTAAAGGGGATCTGGTCGATGTCCGAAAGACGCTCGATCGCCTCGGGCTTGACCTTCTTTTCGTCCATGCGCTGGCGGTACAGCGGCACGTTGGCGTAGGCACGCCGGAGGGTCGCCTGCAACCGCTGCAATTGCAATTCGCGCAATTGGGGCAGGGGCAGGAAATCCGGCGTGCATGCGGGATGAAACTTTCCCGGGATGTCGTTCCATTGTTCCAAGGTCATGATGGGTTCCTCCTGGTGTTGCAGATATGGGTAAGGGAAAAACAACAAGCGGCGGGAAAATCTGCGCCGCCTGTTCCGTTTCTGTTATGCCGGGTTTGCGCTTCGTCCGAGCTGGAAGGCTTTCTCGTTGGCCTCATAGAGTTCCGGCGCGAAGGCTTCGCGGATTGTTTCCAGCCAGACCGCTTCCGGGATCGCAAGCCGCGCGCTGAGCGCTCCGAGCAGGGCGATGTTCAGGCTCTTCTTGTTCATCAGCGCGTTCTCGTCGATCATTTCCGGACGGATGAGCACGCCGTCTTTCTTGAGCGCGGGCAGGTTGTTCTCCACCTGGTCGGGCGAAACCACCACCAGATAATCCGATTCGCCGGCCGGGATCATCGGGCTCCAGACTTCCTTCCCGAAACGCACGTCGCTCGAAACCGAGCCTCCGCGCTGGCTCATCCCGTGCAGTTCGCTTTTCTTCACTTCCAGGCCGGCGCGGAACGCGGCTTCGGCCAGGATATCGGATGCGCGGATCACGCCCTGTCCGCCGAGGCCTGCCACTTTAACGTTGATGGTTTTTTCCATAGTCGGTTTCTCCGCCGCTCATCCGGCCGGCGCCGCGGGTTGTTCCCGGGCGCGGATTTTCTTCACCGCCAACAGGCACGGGCTGCGCATGACGATCAGCGTCAAATCGTTCGAGGCGAGCGATGCGCGCAGCAGGTTTTCCAAATCCTCCGTCGTTGCTTTCTGCCCGAGCGTGTGCACCTTCGGCACGCCCATCGCCGCGGCCACCGCTTCGTAATTCATCCGTCCCGAAGGCGCGGAGCCGAGCGTGTACCCCGTTCCAGGGTGGTCCTGCAGCCCGGTCATCGCGGTCGTGCCGTTATCGAGGATCATCACCACGTGCCCGGTCTTCGGCGGATTGTAAACCATCTCCGCCAGCCCCGTCAGCCCGCTGTGGGCGAAGGTGCTGTCGCCGATCACACTCACCACGCGCCGCGCCTGATCTTCCGGAAGGACGTGGCGCAGCCCGAGCCCCACGCCGATGCTCGCGCCCATGCACACGCACGAGTCCATCGCACTGTACGGCGGGAGCACGCCGAGCGTGTAGCATCCGATGTCGCCCGAGACGATCAGGTCCATCTTGTTCAGCACCTCGAATGTTTTGCGGTGCGGGCAGCCGACGCACAGCGACGGCGGCTTGCCGGGGACCGGCGCCGGCTCGGGCGAGGTATCACCGGCCAGGATCCGGCGCACGCGCTCGACGGAAAGCTCGCCGAAGCGGTACATCTCGGCTTTGCCCTCCGCCGGCACCCCGTTGGCGCGGATCGCGGTGGTCAGGAAAGGATCGCCTTCCTCGATGACGACGATGCGTTTGACGGTTTTCGCAAATTCGCGGATTTTTTGGAAGGGGATCGGGTACGTCATCGCGAGTTTGAGGATGCTTGCATCGGGCGCGGCTTCGCGCGCGTGCAGGTAGCACACGCCCGAAGTGATGATCCCGAGCTGCTTCGAACCCGGAGTCGCGATGTTGAGTTTGGAATTCTCGTTCCACTCGGCGATCTCCGCCAGTTTCCCGCGCAGCCGGCGGTGCGCCGGACGCGCGTTTCCGGGGACCATCACCCGGCCTTTGCGGTCGTGTTCGAAACCGTGTGCCGGCGGCGGAAGCGGCTGCGCCCGGCGGGTCAGAACACTCTTGGAATGGCAGACGCGCGTGGTCATTCGGTAGAGGACGGGGATCCGCCAGCGTTCGGCGATTTCCATCGCCGTAAAGAAGAAATCGTAGGTTTCCTGCGCGTCCGAGGGCTCGATCATCGGCACGCCCGCCGCCTCGGCGTAGCGCCGGTTGTCCTGTTCGTTCTGGCTTGAGGCCATCCCCGGATCGTCGGCCGAGACGACGATCAGCGCGCCGGCCGTGCCGGTGTACGCCGCGGTGAAGAATGGATCGGCGGCGACGTTGAGTCCGACATGCTTCATCGTCGCCATCGCCCGCGCGCCGCCGTAGGCCGCGCCGAGGGTCACCTCGAGCGCCACCTTCTCATTCGGCGCCCATTCCGCGTGTCCCCCGATCTGGGAAAAGGTCTCTAGGATTTCACTCGAGGGCGTTCCGGGGTACCCGGAGCCGAGCGCCACTCCGGCATCCAGCGCGGCGATGGCGAGCGCCTCGTCGCCGCTGACGAGCATCCGCTTGGAGAGTTTCAATGCCATAGTCCGCTTCTCCGAATGGTGCAGAGATTACTTCGGTTGCTTCCGGAACACGGTTCCGGTGAATGTCGCCAGGAGGTTTGCGCCGCTGCGCACTTCGATCCGGTAAAGCGCCGTGCTGCGTCCGAGGTGTACTTCGGTTGCGGTTGCTTCCAGTTCGTCGCCGGCTTTCCCGGCCTGAAGATACTCCATATGCGTCGCCAGCGCGACGGCCGGAACATCATGCGAGTTCGCCGCCAGCGCGAAGGCGATATCGGCCAAAGTATACAGGAAACCGCCGTGGGCTGTGCCGTGCAGGTTGAGGTGCTCCGGGCGCACCGTGCCCCGCACCCGCGCCGTCCCGGGAGCGGTTGATTCGGCTTGAAGGCCGAGCAATTTCATAAAGGGATCATCCATTTGCGCCACGTTCCTTTCTTGCGGGGACCATGGACCGCAGGCCATGGACCATGGCCGACAATTTTATTTGCAGGATTTCCCGCCGATTGATTAGAAACCAAAGCAGATTAGCCATCGGTTATGATCCATTGTCCAAGGTTTGTGATCCGATTCAAACGCCGGCGTTTCTTTCGATTCGAATCTTCCCTACGTCTTTAAATCGCGCTTATCCACGATGCGGCGCGCCTTGCCCTCGCTGCGCGTGATGGAATTCGGCTGGACGACACTGACCACGGTTGCCAGGCCGAGGATGTCGTGCAGGCTGGTGGTGATCTGCTTTTCCGTGCGCCGGAGTGCGTCCGGGCCGAGCGCCCACAGCGGCGAAGCCGCCTCGATCCACACTTCGAGCGTGTCCAGCTTGTTCTTCGGCCGGTCGACGACGATCTGATAGTGCGGTTCCACGCCCGGCGTGGCCAGCACCACCTCTTCGATCTGCGAGGGGAAGACGTTCACCCCGCGCACCACCAGCATGTCGTCGGTCCGCCCGTGGACCCTGCTCATCCGCACCAGAGTCCGGCCGCAGGCGCAAGGCGAGTGCTTGAGCGACACCCGGTCGCGCGTGCGATAGCGCAGCAGCGGCATCGCCTCGCGGGTGATGGTGGTGAGAACCAGCTCGCCGGTGGCGCCGTTGGCAAGCGGAGCACCGGTGTCCGGATCGACCACTTCGGCCAGGAAGTGATCCTCATTGATGTGCAACCCATCGTGATAGGGGCACTCGAGTGCCACTCCCGGGCCGATGATCTCCGTAAGCCCGTAGCAGTCGAAGGCCTCGAGGTTCATCCGCGCCTGCAGCTCGCGGCGCATTTCCTCCGTCCAGGGTTCGGCGCCAAAGAGGCCGACGCGCAGTTTCATCCGGGATCGAAAATCCACGCCCATTTCGCGCGCCGTCTCGGCCAGGACGAGGGCGTAGGAGGGCGTCGAGGCCAGCACCGTGGCTTCGAAATCTTCCATCAACATGATCTGCCGCTTCGACATCCCGCCCGAGGAGGGGACGATCATCGCGCCGATCTTCTCCGCTCCCAGGTGGAACCCCAGCCCGCCGGTGAAAAGGCCGTAGCCGTAGGCGTTGTGAACCACGTCGTGACTCGCAACGCCGGCCATCGTATAGGCCCGCGCCATCACCTCGGCCCATACGTTCATGTCGTTCGCGTTGTAGGCGGTGACGGTGGGCTTGCCGGTCGTACCCGAGGAGGCGTGCACCCGTGCCACGTCGTCCTTCGGCATCGTCAGCAGCCCCAGCGGGTAGTGTTCGCGCAGGTCGTCCTTGGTGGTGAAGGGCAGGCTCGGCAGGTCGGCCAGCGACCGGATCTTTTCCGGCTTCACGCCGCTTCTATCCAGCGCCTCCCGGTAGAACGGGACTTTTTGGTAGACGAGGTCGACCGTCTTGCGCAACCGCTGCGATTGCAGTTCTTCGAGTTTGCTGCGCGGGATCGTTTCGAATTCTCTGTTCCAGAAGAGGATTTGCTTTTCCGACATTCTTTTCTCCGGCGGCAGGAATATTCGCGCGTGGCCGTTTGGTCAATCCACGACGTATACGTGCATGACTTGCTCGCCCGCCGCCTTGAGCGCCGGGATCAGCTTCTTCTCCTCGACGCCGTCGAGGCGGAACGTGAAATAAACATGCTGCGGGTCCTCGCCGTGGAATGCGGCGATGGAGTGCAGGTTGCCCCCCAGCCCGGCGATCACACCGGCCAGGCGGGCGAGCTCGCCCGGAACGTTCGGCGAGCGCAGGGTCACCCGCAGGATCTTATCGCCTCCGCCCAGGATCTCGACGAAGGTTTTAAAGATGTCGCTTTCGGTGATCACGCCGACAAGCTTGTCGCCGCGCATCACCGGCAGACAGCCGATGCTCTTGTCGATCATGATCCGCGCGGCTTCTTCGAGCGGCGCGTCCTCCGGTACCGTCACGGCCGGGCTGCTCATCACATCCTGGATTTTCAAGTTGGCCAGCAGGTAATTCATCTCGTAGATGCTGAGGGATGTGGCCGAGGAAGGCGAGGCGTGCAGGAGGTCGGTTTCCGTCACCATCCCGACCACCTTGCCCGCCTTGTCCACCACCGGCAGATAGCGGAACTTCTCCTTGCGCAGCATCCGCAGCGCCTCAGGGTGCGAGGCGTCGGGGGCGATCGTTTTCGGATTGGGAGTCATGCGGTCTTTGACTAGCATGGGAACCTCCTCGAATAGGCGGTCGAGTGGCTCCGCAGGAGCGTTTCGAGACCGCGCATTTCTTCCGACAGATTTAGGTCTCGATACGGGCTTCGCCCTACTCGACCAGCTTCCCAGACGCTGGTTGTATTACACGGACTTTCCTAAATACGCTTTCTGTACCCGCTCGTCGTTGGCCAGCTCCGACGCCTTGCCTTCGAACGACACCCGGCCGGATTCCAGCACGTAGGCCCGGTCGGCCAATACCAGCGCGGCGTGCGCGTTCTGCTCCACCAGCAGGATCGTCGTTCCGTGTTCCCTCAGCTGGCCGGAGACCCGGAAGATCTCGCGGGCCATGAGCGGCGCCAGGCCGAGCGAGGGTTCATCCATCAGCAGGAGTTTCGGTTTGGCCATCCAGCCGCGTCCCAGGGCGAGCATCTGCTGTTCGCCGCCGGAGAGGGTTCCGGCCGTTTGTTTGACCCGCTCGTGCAGGCGGGGGAAGATCTCAAACACAAAATCCAGGTCGCGCTCAACCGCTTTGCGCCCGTCGCGGTTGTAGCGGTGGTATGCGCCGAGGATCAGGTTGTCCATCACGCTCATCGTCGAAAAGATCTGCCGCCGCTCGGGCACCTGGCTGATCCCCAGTCGGACGATCTGGTCGGGGCGCAGGCCCGTGATCGGCCGGCTGGTGAACAGGATCTGCCCGCCGCGCGAGGGGATCATTCCGGAGATGGTGTTAAGCAGCGTGGATTTCCCCGCGCCGTTCGATCCGATCACGGCGACAATCTCGCCTTCGGCGATGCGAAGGGAAACTTCCCGCAGCGCCTGAATCCGTCCGTAGAAGGTGCTTACATTCTCAATCGTCAGCATAGATCCCGGACATCCTCACCCAGATACGCGGCGATCACGCGTTCGTTGCTGCGAATTTCGGCCGGAGTCCCCTCGGCGATTTTGACCCCGTGTTCGAGGACGACGATCCGGTCCGATAGTCCGGTCACAAATGGAATGTCGTGCTCAACCAGCAGGACCGCGACGCCGCTCTCGCGGATGGAGCGGATCAACTTTCCCAGTTCTTCCTTTTCCGGACGGTTGAGGCCGGAGCCGGCTTCGTCGAGCAGGAGCAGGCGCGGTTCGGTCGCGAGCGCCCGGGCGATCTCCAGCAGGCGCTGCTGGCCGAAGGGCAGGCTGAGCGCGCCTGCCTCCGCCTTGTCTTCGAGTCCCACGCGCGCCAGCTGCCGCATCGCCTGATCGTGGATCGTCCGTTCCTGGCGGCGGGCCAGGGGCAGGCGGAAGGCTGCGCTGAAAATGTCGTACTCCGCCTTGGCGTGGCGGCCGAGCATCACGTTTTCGAGTACGGTCATGTTCCCGAACAGGCGCACAGTCTGGAAGGTGCGCGCCAGGCCCAGCGTACTGATCGCATGCGGCTTTAGCCCGCCCAGCAGCCGTCCACCGTAGGCGATGGTTCCGCCGGTGGGGGACAGCACCCCCGAGATCATGTTGAAGATGGTCGTCTTGCCTGCGCCGTTCGGGCCGATGAGGGAGACGATCTCGCGCTCCCCGACGGCAAAGGAAACGTCGAACACGGCCATCAGGCCGTCGAAATCTTTTCTCAGGTTGGTGATCTCCAACCGCGCCGTCATGCCGCCTGCTCCTCGTCCCGGCGGGCAAACCTTCGCCACGTATTACGCGCCGAGCGCAGGCTGCTGATCACCCCCTGCGGCATGAAGATCATGATCAGCACCAATACGAGCCCGTAAATAATCAGCTCGTACTCGCCGCCCCGGATGTGGAACACACTTTCCATCCTGGATTGGATCAGGTTGCCGACAAGGAACATCACTCCCACGCCCAGCGGGGCTCCCCAGATGCTCGAAAGTCCGCCGACCGCGGCCATGGTCACCAGTTCGACCGACGCCTTGAAGCCGAACGGGCTGGGCGAGACGGCGCTTTGAAAATGGGCGTACAGGCTTCCGGCAAGGCTGGCGAACATTGCGCTGATCACCAGCGCCTGAATTTTGTACCGCTCGGTATCCACGCCGCTGGTGCCGGCGGCGGTTTCGTTGGTGTGGATCGCGCGCAGTGCCCGCCCGAAGCGCGAATTGACTATGTTGAGGGCCACGGCGATCACCGCGATGGCCAGCCCCCAGACGAGGAAGTAATACCGTTGCGCCGGCCAGAGCGTAAAATCGCCGATCCGCAAGCGCGGCACTCCGGTCAATCCGTCGTATCCGCCGGTGATCTCGGAGAATTGGCCGCTGAGGATGCTGATGATGAATCCTAATCCCAGGGTGGCCATAGCCAGGTAATTACCCTTGAGGCGGAGGATCGGCTTGCCTACCAAGTAGGCAAAGACGCCGGTCAGGACCATGCCGGCGGCGATCGCCAGCCACGGCCACCACCATGTGTCAGCGATGCCGGGTAGAATGCCGTGGCGGGCGGGAAGCGTCGAAAGGATGCCCGAGGCGTATGCGCCAAGCGCATAAAATCCGGCCTGCCCCAGCGAGACCTGCCCCGCATACCCCATCAGCAGATTGAGCCCGACCACCACGATGGTCAGGATGCCGATGCGGATCATCGTATCCATCGTCACAATGCGGCCGGAGAGATCACTGAAGCGCAAGCCGAAAGGCCGGATAATATCCACCGCTCCCAACCCGAATAAGATCAGGGCCAGGAGGATGATGCCGACAAGGTTGGAATGCACGCGCAATCTCTTCATGGGCGTTCCGGTTATACCTCTTCGGACGGCTTTTCACCGCCGCCGATGATCCCCTGCGGCCGAAACAGGAGAATGGCGATCAGGATGACGAAGGAAACCACGCTTTTATAAGCGGGATCGGTGACCCCGGCGGCGATATTTTCCACAACGCCCAGCACCAGGCCCCCGACCACTGCTCCCGGAACACTCACCAACCCGCCGATGATCGCCGCAACGAATCCGCGCAGGCCGAGCATCAATCCCATATCATAGATCGGGCGGGTAACCGGTCCCAGGACGATCCCGCCGATCGCGCCGAGGGCGGCTGCCAGGGCAAAGGAAAGCAGCGACATGCGGTCGGGATCGATCCCCATCAGCTGGGCTGCGCGGCGGTTGACGGCGCAGGCCCGCAGAGCCTTGCCCAGCAGGGTTCGTTCGAGGAAGAAGTAAAGCAGGATCAGGATGACCGCCAGGGTTCCCCAAATCCAGAGGCTTTGGGCCTGGATCATGACATCCCCGAAGCGGAAGATCCTGTCTTCGATGGCGAACGTAGTGAAGGAAGGCAGGACATGCGGGTCGGCGCCCCAGATCAGCAGGGCCGTCGCCCGGAGGGTGATGGTAACTCCGATGGTGATGATGATTAGCGTCACGGGAGGCGAGCGGCGGGCCGGGTGGATCGTCAGTCGTTCCATCGCCGCGCCGATCAGCGTGGTGATCAGCACCCCGGCCGCGATCGCCAATGCCAATTTAAGGGCGGGCGGCAGGGGCAGATCCAGGTCGTTGACGGTCAGGCAGATCATCGCACCCAGCATGACGAATTCACCCTGGGCGAAATTGATGATCCCGGTGACGCTGTACACGACGACGAATCCGAGCGCCATCAGCGCGTAGATGCTGCCGGCTCGCACGCCGTCGATCGTGAGTTGGATGTAATGCTGCGGCTGGAGATTTTTCTGGGATCCGAGCAGGAGGCTTAGTGCGGCAAGACCAATCACCACAAGCGCGATCAGGGCAATTCGGATCGGATGGCGTTGTGGTTTTCGGTGCAT
Organism: uncultured Anaerolineales bacterium; assembly: GCA_964521085.1. Taxonomy (GTDB): domain Bacteria; phylum Chloroflexota; class Anaerolineae; order Anaerolineales; family RBG-16-64-43; genus JAFGKK01. Next base: position 54,920 of record CAZFPL010000019.1, read on the forward strand.
GATATTTTCAAGTCGACTTTCTACAGGTTAAACTCGTCCCCGTCTGTTCTGGGGAAAGATAACCGGACCTGTCAGGCCCAATGGACCTGACAGGTCTGGGATTTATCTTTGGACGCCGGGCTTTATGCCGAACGGAATTACCAATCCGTTTCGGGGAACGAGACCCACTTGCCGTCTTTGACTGTGACAAACAGCAATGAGTCTTTGGTCAGGCCGTTGTGATCCGCGGCGCTCATGTTGAAGGTGCCGCTGATGCCCGGCCAGTCGACGATCTTGTTTTCCAGATAGTCGCGCACGGCCGCCCGCTGATCCGCCAGCGACATGCCGTTCTTCAGGGTGCCCAGCGCCGCGGCGATCATCTCCAGCGCGTCCCATCCGTGGCCGCCGAAGGTGCTGATCGAATCCCCGTTGGTGTAGGTCGTGTAATCGGTGATGTACTTCTGGAGAACCGCCTTCTGCGGATCGGTATCGGCCAGTTGGTCGATCACCGTGACTTTGCCGCATGGGAACACGACGCCTTCGGCCGCCTGGCCGGCGGTGGTGATGTAGGACTGGTTGCAGACACCGTGGCCGAGGGTGATCGGCGTTTCGGGCAGCGCGTTGCGCACGGCGATGGTGGCGAGGGAGGCTACCGGGGGCGTCGAACCGATTTCGACCGCCTGGCAGCCGCTGGCTTGCACGCCCGCCATCTGCGCGGAGAACTCGGTGTCGGTCGCGGCGTAGCTGCCTTCATAGGAAACCGTCAGGCCCGCCGCCTCGGCTGTCGCCTTGTAGTTGGCCAAGCAGTCTTTTCCATAGCCGTCGTTGGTGTAGAGAATGCAAATGTTGGTCAGGCCCTTGGCCTTCAAGTAGGAGGCCTGCCACTCGCCGGCGTGCCCGTTGGTCTGCGGCGTTTTGAACATCCACTTGTATTCCGTGTTGGTCTTCGGATCGGTGGTGATCGATTTGGCGGAAGCCATTGAGACGCAGGGAGTCTCGTTCTCCTCGCACACCGGGATCTGGGCCACGCTCGTGCCGCTTCCGGTGGAGGACACCACGGCGATGACCTCATCCTCGGTAATCAGGCGGGTGACGTTGCTGACCGCTTTGTCCGCCTCGTTGCCATCATCGTAGATGATGATCTTGACCGGATGCTTGACGCCGTCCGGTCCGGTGATGCCGCCCTGGGCGTCGAACTGTTTCTGGATCATCTCGGCGGTCTTGGATTCGGGCACGCCCAGCGAGGCATAGTTGCCGGTCACCGACGCATTGAACCCGATTTTATACTCGGATCCCTTGGCCGGCGCGCATCCGCCCAGAATGGAAAGGGCCAGGATGCAAAAAAGCGCAAGAAATGTGGTGCGTTTTAATGACATCTTCTCCTCCGAAGGTGGTCAAAATGAAGCCCTCTGGGAAGGGTAGGCGCATTTTCCCAAATGC
>CAZFPL010000020.1:0-51144 GCA_964521085.1 uncultured Anaerolineales bacterium
GCAACCGTGGAGCCCTCAAAATCCTCATGAAAAATCTCCGGACAACCGGAGGAGAAAACGGAGTTTCCGCTTCCCGTGTGCAGCACCGCAATGGTATTTTTTATTTGAGTCGTCGCTGACGGTGCGCCAACGGTGTTGGCAGCCAACAACCTGGAGAGCGACAACTCGCGCAATGGCATTTTCGATGCGGCCGTTGGAGTGGGAGTTTGAACCCGGAGTATCGGGGAATTGCACGCCAAGACAATCCATACTGCCGCAAGACACATAAGAACGACCGTACGGTTCGTCCGATTCACAGCCGTACCTCCTTCCCCAGATTCCCAATCACAGAAATTTCTTCCGCTTATATTTTATGACTGCCGCAACCCAAATGGAAGTTGTCCAAAAAGGTTTGCGCTCATTCTCCAGCCCGGAATAATAGACAGGCTGCTCCACTTGCCATGCATGGGCGGATTTGACGGCCTAAATGCCCTTTCCCACTCCGGAGCCAGGAATTCAAGCGATTCTCTCCAATGCTTCACAAACCTCAAGTTTCCAAGCAAGCGCCTTCTCCATTAATTGATGGAACGCCTCCAAGCCGGGATCCGCCAGCCGGGAAAGGTCGAGCAGGTCGGCGGATATTTTTTCCCCCTTCAGAATCATATCCTCGTCCAGCAAAAATGTCACCGGCCGCATCGGGGGCCTCGGCTCGCAGGCCGTCACATCCCAGCAATCCCAGCGGGAAGGAACCTCGCGGAGCACCCGCGCAGCAATCCCAATATTGCCGCCGACGATCATGATGTAACCTTGCCGTTCGGTGAGGGAGAGGGCGGCATCGATCCCCTCCACCCACAATCCCGCAAGGGAGATATAATGCTGCACTTTAAAAAAGGGCCTGCGCTTCCTCTCCGAACAGCCGGCCGACGTTGTATTCGGCCGCGCCGACGCGCCACAGCCGCTTGCGTTCATCTTCGTCGAGGATGCAATTCAAATCCTGCGCCGAGAGGGCGATCCCCAGCGCCTGCGCATCCGCCAGGATGCCATCGACATCGTCGGAACTGTCGAAATGCCAGACCGCCATATCGACAGCCAGTTTCCGGATGAGGTCGAATGGAATATCCCGGTCTGCTGGACCGCTGCGCGAATGGGTGGAGTCAGACGGCGGAGTGGCAGGCCCGCATCCCGCAAAACCAATCACTCCGATTAAAGCCAGTCCGACCAGGAATATCCGGGGTTTCATCCGCTTGCCTGGACGATTATATTTTTACGACATATCACTTCCTATAATTCAAAAGGCGGTTCGGGAGCGATGGACCGGATCAGCCCCTCCGTCTTGGCGACTTGCTCCTCGGTTCCGCAGACGGCCAGCCACACGCTGCCCTCGGCTCCGCAAACACCGCCCGCCGCCGCAAGGCGGCATTCCGCGCCGGTCATTAATTCCACCGCGTCGATTTCCGTAAACACCGACCCCGGCGCCGGCATCAGACGCGGCCCGGAAGCGCCCGGCGCATTCAGAAGGGCCGCCAGATCGTCCAAATTGCCTGCGACACGTTTCTCCAAACCGACCGGAAGGATCAGCCGTACGCGCCTTCCCGCCACGCCCTGCAAGGCGGCGCCGATCGTCCCGGCTTTCGGATGACCTATCAAAACAGCCGCGCGTTTTCGATCCAAGTCGAGGGCATTCGCTCCCTTGAGGATGATATCGCCTTCCTTTAAATCGTCGATTACATCGAAAATGGTTTTTCCCTTTTTCCAGACGCCCTTTTCCAAAACCACGTCCCCCGGAAATTCGCTTTCGTCGGGCAGGCGTCCGGATTCGGTGGTGGCTTGCTTGGGCGGCAGGGTAATCCCCCGGAAGAAACGCCTTCGTGAAAAACCCGCACCGCCGCCGTACGCGGCGAAAATTTCTTCAGCCACATATCCGTTGGTTGTACCTGCGACGATCACCAGCGTTCCCGTTTTAAGTACATTGCGGATGATCGGGTGAACGGCCATCGCCTTGGCAATCAGGCGCTTACCCGCGGCCGGAGTAATCGCGAATGTTTTTACCGCAGTATTTTCCATCACTTTCCCCTCCCATTATTCTGTGGATTATCGCCGCCCATCCGGCACAGGATTATCGGAAACGACAAATCCTGCGCCTTGGTCATTCTATCAGGAATTCACTTAAGATTTTAACTCTTGCGTCTTCTCCGAGGGTTGCGGCGCGCGGGATTCCCACAGGACGGCGATGCATCATATGGTATGGAGCCAATAATATTTTATGTGCTCTCCTGATTCCAAGCAATCCGATTTTTAGAATCGTAACCCGAATGCCGGTAGCTTTTGTTCCAATCGAATGAACGACCGCGCGGCAAGCCGCGCGGTATCACAGAGCGCAACCCCCAAGAACTGCGCAGCAAGCTGCGGGGTATTCTAACCCCGCGAAAGCGGGATAAATCATTGCGGCGCGCGAAAGGCGCGCCGCAATGTAAATCAGATTCCATGTTCCCCGCTTCCACCTACATCGGACGCGGGATCAGCGCAAGGTACAACGTCACGGCGGTGGAGAGGACTGTAAAATAGGGAAGGATCCTATGCGAAAGGGAAATCGCCGTCCGAACGGAAGGATTGATGTTCCCCAACCCACCGGTATCCAGGATGCTGACCAAACCTCCTGTGATGATCGTGGCGACGAAAAACAACATAGCGACGGTCACGGCCGCGAGGACAACCGGTTGAAGCTGCGCCGACCTGTTCATCCAATACACCGTTATCACCAAAAGGACGACATCGGCCAGCGCTATCCACTTGTGAATATTGATGGGGATCGCACCCAACGGTTTCTCCAAATGGCTCAACCAGAAGCCGGTCAGGAAGATTAATCCGAACAGGATTCCGATGCCAATAATTCTTAACTGTGTGGGATTCATATTTGCTCTTTAAATAATGGTTTTTGCGTTCTACAGCAACTCCGGCGACAACAGAACGACATTTCCTATCACCTGCCCGCTTTCCAGCAGTTCATTGGCTTTGGCCGCCTCCAGGATGGGGTATTTTGCGGCGAGGATGGGTTTGATTTTTCCCTCCGCGAGCAGTTGGAAGAGCGTCGCCCAGTCTTCGAGAAACGGGCGCCTGTCCAGCCGCGAGGCTCCGGTCGAATAATATGTGACGGATTTTCCAGTGGGGAACAAGCGGGTAAGGACAACCCGCCCCAAAACGTCCAGCATGCCGCGGTCGCTAAGGGGATTGCCGTACCCCACAAGGATGCCGCCTTTCCGTAACATGGAAATTCCGCGCCGGAAGGAATCTCCAGCCATCCCGTCGAAGACGGCGTCCAGGCCGTTCGGTTCCAGCTTCCGGATCACCTCGACGAAATCCTCCGTGCGATAATCGATCGGTTTGGCCCCGTATTCGATCAGTACGGCGTGTTTGCTCTTCGACGCCACCCCGTACATGACGAGACCGGCCAGTCTGCCCAACTGCAGGAACGCCGTCCCGATTCCTCCGCTGGCGCCGATGATCAGCACTTTGTCCCCGCGCTTGACACACGCCCAGCGGTGCATCACCTGGTTGGCCACGATGTAATTCATGATCAGCGGAGCAACCTCCGCCGGATCCAAAACAGCCGGAACAGGAATCAATTCCTTTTGCGCGAGCTCGATATATTCCGCATATCCGCCGTATCCGATCAATGCGGCCACGCGATCCCCTGCGGCGGCTTTGATCACACCCTTTCCGACCGCATCCACGTTCCCGACGACCGCATATCCCGGAGTGATCGGGGGCTTCGGCGCAAACGGACCTTGGCCGTATCGCGCGCTGACGTCGGGTGCGCACACGGGCACGGCGAGGATCCTGATCCGCACCATTCCCTCCGAGGGCGGGCGCAATTCATTCTCCACGATCTGAAGCGTTTCCGGTCCCCCTCTCCGGATCACGCAGACACTTTTATATTTCATGATTTTCCTCTTCTTGCGGCTGTGGATTTTTCCGCAGCGTGGGTCTTTATTCCGTTCCAGAAGATTTCGAATCCCATCTGGATGTACGCTTCCCGTTTCGCAGGATCGGCCTGTGCGGCGATCAGATTCATCACAGCGACGATGTTTTGATAGAGTATTCCGCCGACCAATTCGAAGGGATAATTTTTAATCTGTCTTTCTTCGAGCCCCTTCTGGACCGCCGCAAAGTAATACAGGAAAAATTTCTCGCTTTCCCGTGCGGTTTTTTCCCCGATGATTCGCGAATCCCTCACCTGTTGGGCATATTGATACTCGTTCTTATGATCCAGGAACCAGCGAATGGACCCCTCCCAGATCGCGAGAAAGGTTTCGCAGACCGAAAGCGAGGGAACCAGAAGGCTGTTTATGTATTCCGATTGCTCCCGGCCGATATTCAGGATCAATTCATTTATCAAATCCTGTTTTGTCGGGAAATACAGGAATAAAGTGCCCGCCGCGGTCCCGGCCTCCCGGGCGATCTCGGCGGTGGACGTATGCGGAACGCCCTTGGCGACGAACAGCTTCAAGGCGGCGTTCAGGAACTCGGTTCTTCTTTCCGGCCTGAGTTTGCGGACCATGGTCGCCTTTCGCACCTCCCACAAATTGACTGACTAATCACTCATTTAACAGAAAGAAATGGCTTGTCAAGAAGCCAAAAAATAAGCTCTTTTTCAAAAACCGGCCGCTAAAAAAGCTTCCCCCCCGAGCGCTCGCTTCTCGCTTTCCCTCGCTCTGCTCGTGACATGCGTTCGGGGTAGAAGCTCGGGACAGGCACTCAGCATGACCGTCCTTTTCGGTGATCTCAAGGGATATGACGGGGGTGCGAGTTTCTTTGCAGGCACAGGTTTTGCAGGCCGGCAAAGATTCTGGAGATGTTTCTTTCTATTTTTCGACGAGATTTAAAATCATTGGGATAAAAACAATACCATTGCGGACTTGTTTCTCCCTTGCCCTGCGAAAACCCAGCTTTTCGCAAACCGGCACAGCATACGCCGATGAATTGACGCTGATTTCCGACGGGCTTGACGCGCCCGTCCGGCAAATCTGCACAGTTTGGCGGATAAGATCTTTGGCTATCCCCTTGTGGTGAAAATCCGGGTCGACGAAAAGCAAAGAAACATGATCATGGTCCCGCACTTCGATCATCCCCACAATCCTGTTCCCCGAAAGCGCAATCCGCCAGAAATGATCGGCGTTGGAGCGGTCCATAAAAGCGCTTATCTGGATATAGCGCCGGAATTCCCGAATCCCTTCGGTGGAATATTCCGGCGCTACGAATTAGTCGAATATGCGGCTTACCAATGCACTTACTGCGGGAACATCTTCCGCCTGCAGGAACCGGTTTGGGATAGGTGTATCCATCGTCAAGATCTATCCAGCAATGGATTGACTTCGCGCATCCGTTCCGGTTTCAGCGGGCCGAATTGCATCATTCCTACTCACCCGGTTTGGACTGCATTTCGATGAAACCCTTCGAAGCCGCCTTTACGTCCTCCGGGAATTCCGAAGCCTCCTGCACTTGGCGGATCTCGATTATCTCATTGTCCGCCGCCGGGCATCGCTCCGCCCAACCGATGGCTTCCTCCTTCGATTTAACCCGTATCATCCAGTATCCGCCGAGGGTCTCCTTCGACTCCGGAAAGGGCCCCTGAACCACTTTCGGTTTGCCCCCGGAAAATGTGACCCGTGCTCCCGTGGACGGCGGATGGAGACCTTCTCCCGATAGCAGCACGCCGGCTTTCTGAAGGGATTCGTTGTATTGCATCATCGCCTCGACCACTTTGACTTCCGGCATCGTGCCCGGTTTGGCTTTTTCATAACCTTTGGGGATCATCAGCATCATGAATCTCATTTTGTCATCTCCTAGCCGTTTTCAGTTCGGCATATCGGTTTTATGTCCTCACCTTGGCCGTTTACCGGCCAGAGCCGGATTTGCCGTCCCTACCTATAGAAGATTGTAGATATGTTTTTCATTAATTGACAATTAATCGCCGAATGCATTGAGAAGATAATGCATTTCAATGAAAACGGACAGAGGGGTAGAAAATCTTATGTGACTTATTGGTACGTCTGCCACACAGATTAATTTAGGATTGATGTCTCCGAATAATACTATTCGGATTTCTTTATCCATTTACCTGTTTACAAATTCGGAAAACATGCAAACCATTTATAGGAAATAATTATTCGATGTGGCTACACGAACCGCGCTGACAAACACCGTCTTTTGAAATCAACCGATCTGCACTGCCAGATTAAGCAACACATACATCGGGTTGCCATGCCAAACGAAAATGGCGGGGATCGGATTGTCCAAGGTTCTTCTCCTTTTATCCCCATCCTGCGTGCTTGCCACCGCCGTCTCCCATGCGTGCCAGCAACGCTTGCAGCCGTTCCCCCGCCCCTGCCTTGATCGGCTCGCCATGACCGAAACATATAACATCGACGGAAAGCGCCGACAACTCCCGTACCGACTTCCGAACTTGAGCAGTGTCGAGAGTGACCATCGGAAGGGAAAGTTGCAGCCCTTCTTTGTTGGTCATCGGATTAACGTTGAAAAGGGTGTCGCCGCAAAAAAGGACCCGCCGCTGCGGCTGGAACAGGCAGATGCTGCCGGGTGTGTGGCCCGGGGTATGGATCACCTGTATGCCGCCCCACACATCGATCCGCTCCCCGTCCTCCAGGCACCGATCCACCTTGCAGGGCGATTGCCGGAACAGCATATGCTCGCTCATCCAATTAAAAATCCGCCTGAAAATGGATGGCGTCGGCATCGGCTTGGTTTTTTCGATGTACGGTACCTCGTCCCGGTACGCCATGACTTTGACTCGGTAGCGCCGTACCAGTTCGGCGGCGCTGCCGGCGTGGTCGCCGTGCGCGTGGGTCAGGATAAGGGTTCGTAATCCGGAAAGATCAAAACCCGCGTTTTGGACCTGGGACGCGATTCGATCCGCTTCTCCGGCCAATCCGCTGTCAACCAATGTCAGATCGGTTCCCGATACCAGGAGGTATACGTTGCCGATGCGCATTCCTTCCAGCATATAGAGACCCGGTATGATTTCCCTCATTGCACCCTCCTTTCGAGAATCGAGGAGCAACCCGGCGGTACCGTATTTTCCCGGAGGTAGTGATGCATCTCAACGAGTTGTCTCGCTCCCTTTTCGACAAATCGGTCCATCTGTTCCTTCGTGAGATAGATACCGGGCCGGTTCTTCCACCACTGCTCGGTTTCGTCATCCGTTTTCTGATACAGGTCTTTGATATAGGTTAATTGATGCTCGACGGCCTGTTCTGGCAGGAAGTCCAAAAACCCTTCCGTATATCGGCTTCGCAGAAAAGCATTCCAGAAAATTGATTCCGGATGCTCCCGGACGTATTGGTAGTCCAGGCCGTACCAATCGTGCTTAATCGTCCATACAAAATTCGGATCGGCTTTTAATTCGGGGGCGAAACGTTCATACGTCGGCGTGACAATTTCCCTGTGCCACAGGTTGTCGGTGACCAGGTGAAAAAAGTACCCCAGGAGAAACGAGGATCGCTCGCGGCTCTCCCCTTTCCCGGAGATAGGCCCCAAGTATTTGCGATAAAAATCAAGGTCCGCAAAAGGAGAAGTTTTCCGGCTGTCATCCCTGAAATGCGTGATTTCCGGAGGGGGATTGAATTTTTCCCATTTCTCATCCGGAACGCCGGAATCCGGCGCCACGTTTCCCAACGCGAAATTCGGTTCATCCAGGCCGGCAATCCCATCCAATAAATTCTCCGCCAGACGAAGGTGCACGATCCATGTTGCCATTATTCCTCCATCGATCCAGGAATCGCGGGGGCAACGGAATTTTCATGCTCCGGGTTACGCGTCTGATCAGACCGCACGACCGCCGACCAGATCTCCGCGCCATCACTCCCCGGATCATTCCCTGTAAACGACCCGAAAACGCTCACAGACCAGCGGCATATTCTGCGCGGGCTTCCTGCCGATAGCCGCCAATGCGCGGGAGAAAAAGCACCAATGGGCTTCACGCCAATATTCGAGCGAACGGTCGCCCTCGCCTTCTTCATATGCAAAGTGTGCATCCACCTGATCGTAGGCTTTGATTTCCACCTCGATCGTTTCGATAACGCACAGCGGAGCACCGTTCCAATCGAGGACAACCGTCATGTGTCCGACGTTCGGGATAGGTCCGCCTTCGGCTTCCCATTCCCAGACCGAGGAACACGTTCCCGTTTTTATTCCGGCCGCGATCAATCCCCCCAATTCATCGGCCATTTCACGGTTATCCCCCCATTTCTCAGCGCAGTAATCGCGCGCGCGGTAGATGGAATCCGCCGGCAGGGTGGCGAGGAATCTGTTCCAGTACTGCTGTTTAGTGGGAGACTTCGCTTCCACGGCGCTTCCTTCCTTCTTCTCCGTCAGGATCCGGAGCGGACGGGTTCCGGGTTGTGTCGGCGTCCGGTCATATTCCGGACGATCCCCGCACATCCTTCGAATTGGCACCCTCCGATTCCCGGACGCATTTTGCCATGATAAGAAATTGATCCGTGCAAATGCTAGATATCCCCCATGCGAGGGCTTTCCGGCAAAGTGGCGTATCGTTCACGTCCCAGGCATGCAGCTCGAGCCCCAGCCGCCGGACGGCGGCGACGGTCTTTGCCGAAAGTTGCGACGCATGCAGGTGAACCGCCTGCGCGCGGACCTGCCCGGCCCGGCCAAGCACCCGGGAAACAGCGGCATCCGGCCGCATCCAGAATCCGAAACGCGGAGCGAGTAAACCGATTTTCAATCCGGGGCAGGATGCTTGAAAGGCAAGAAGCAATGCCGGCTCAAAAGATATGATTTCCATCGCATCCCACGCGGATGGAAACGCTCGCAGGATATCTCCGGCGATTTTCGGGGTTTCCGGATCCGGACCCTTGATTTCGATCTGCATTCCGATCCGCCCGCCGACGGCATCCATCACCTCCTGGAAGGTGGGGATGGATGCCTCACAGCCGCCGTGTTTCGGAAATCGAGCCGCCTTCAATTGCGCCAGGGTGTGTCTGGCAACCTTACCGGATACGGAGGTAATCCTGCCGAGGGAAGTATCGTGAAAGACGACGGGGATTCGATCGGCGGTCAGCCGGACGTCCATCTCGACGGCGTCCGCGCCGAGTTCGATCGCGCGTTTAAAAGCCGGGATGGTATTTTCCGGCGCTTTATCGGTTACACCACGATGGGCGACGATTTCCATACGCGGGTCAATCCTCCTGTGAATGCATGTCATGCCGGAAGGCGATGCGGTCATCCATGAGATGAAAGCATGCTTCCATGAGAACCCGTTGCGGAATGGAAAAACCGCCGCCACCCCGCGGGACGGACCCAATCCAAGCGGGGGAGGAAAATATCGATATTCAACCGTGGAGAATTCTTCTCCCGGTAGATTTCACGTTCTGCTCCGCGGATTACCTGGGTGCCGGTTTACTTGGGTTTTCTCTTTTGCTGCTCTTCCATCCCCGCTCCAATGGCGACGCCGATCGCCACACCCACCCCGAGACCGATGGCGATATTATTCATCGCAAGTCCGATGCCGGCGCCGATCGCCAAGCCCACGGCGATGCCCATGATCATATAGTTGGTTTTTTTCTCTTCCGGTGGTTTTTCAGGTTGGTTTGTCATGTCGCAATTATACTCTGAGTGCAACTGCTCGGGAAATTTTTTCCCGTTCAGCCATGCGTGAATTTCCCCACAGCGGGAATTCCAGGCTGGGCGGAAATTGGAGATGCCCATAGGGATACAGTACAATCGTAAAGCACAACGCTGCATCTCCCGTCGCCGGCCGGAGGAAGGGCGATCCCTCAAGGAGCAAAGATGACGATCGATCAGGCTTTCAACGCTTCCATCGATTATTACGATGAGTGGATGAGGAAAGCATTGCCGAATTACGCCGATATCTTTCATACGGCGCAGGAACTTGTTCCATTTCCGCCGGAACAGGCGATCGATGTGCTGGATTTGGGCGCCGGAACAGGGTTATTCTCGAAGCACATCCTGGAAAAATATCCCAGCGCCCGATTCCTGCTGTACGATCTGGCGGACAAGATGCTCGGCGTCGCGAAGGAACGGTTTCACGACCGTCCGCGGCAATTCGAATTCAAGGTCGGCGATTACCGAACGCTTGAGGTTGCGCGTGAATTTGACCTTGTGGTATCCAGCCTGTCCATCCACCATCTGGCCGATATCGAAAAACGGGACCTCTTCCGTACCATCCACGGGATCTTGCGCGCGTCGGGGGTTTTTCTCAACGTCGACCAAATTCGCGGCGGGACCGACTACCTGCGTGATTTATACTGGACTCATTGGCTGGCCCAGGTCCGGCGCAGCGAGCCATCGGAAAAACGGATCCGGGAAAGCATCGACCGGCGCACGGCATATGACCATGATGCCCTGATGGGAGATCAACTCCGCTGGCTGTCGGAGGCGGGGTTTGTAAATGTCGACTGCGTATATAAGAATTTCTTTGTGGGCGTCTTTCTGGCGATGAAAGTATAGAGCCGCAGCGGAAGACGATCCCCGCATGGAAAATCCGCGTGATTATTCCCGGATGATGCGGGAGATCCTCGACGATGCTTTCCATTCACCCAAGGTGAGGAATGCCCGCTTTGACGAACAACCCCACCTCCTACCCCGATGTGAACCGCCTGCTCGGCGTTTTGCTGGAAAGCATCCGGGAGGTTCTGGGAGATCATCTCGTCGGCATATATCTGGACGGATCGCTGACCAGCGGCGATTTTGACGCGGCGAGCGATATCGATTTTCTCGTGGTCACCGATGCCGAGGTTACGGAAGAAATTTTTTCCGCCCTGCAGGCCATGCACGACCGGGTTGCAAGGACGGATCCGCGCTGGGGCGTCGAGCTGGAGGGTTCTTACATCTCCCGATCCGCCGTCCGCCGCTATGACCCGGCGCTGGCCATGCATCCGAACCTCGAGCGCGGAAAGCGGGATCGGCTGAAAATGCTGCATCACGACGAGGATTGGATCATCCACTACCACGTTGTGCGCGAACGCGGAATTACGCTCTTCGGCCCGGATCCAAAAACGCTGATCGATCCCGTTTCGCCCGAGGAACTGCGCCAGGCGATGCGCGGGATTCTGGAAAAATGGTGGGGAACCTTCCTCGTCGATCCCACACAATTGAAACGACGCGGTTATCAGTCCTATGCGGTGTTGACGATGTGCCGGATTTGGTACACCCTCACAAACGGTGAGATCGCCTCGAAATCCGATGCGGCACGCTGGGCGAAGGATTTGCTGGGGGAACGATGGAACCCTTTGATCGATCGGGCATTCGAAGGAAGACTCAATCCGGATCCCGAAACTTCTCCGGACGAGTTGGAGGAGACGCAGGAATTCATACGGTTCACGCTGACACGCAATCAACTGAACGAAACAGCCGCCGCATCCTGATCGGATTTCGGCGCGGCGCTGCATTCCGGATGGGGCCGATCCTTGAAAGGAAGGCGTTCCGATGAAGTATGCGCTCAGTCTGCCCAACGGGCGGGAATGCGGCCATCCCCGCAAACTCGCTGAGTTCGCGCATATCGCCGAGGCCGCGGGATGGGATGCGGTCTTTCTCGAAGATTACATCATCTGGCAGGGTCACAATGACGCCCACACGTACGATCCCTGGGTGGCGTTGTCGGCGATGGCGCTATCGACAAAATCGATCCGGTTCGGGACGATGGTCACGCCTATTGCACGGCGCCGCCCCTGGAAGCTGGCGCGCGAAACGGTCACCATCGACCACCTGTCCGGAGGCCGTCTGATCCTGGGCGTCGGACTGGGCGAGACCGCAATCGACACGAGCTTCTCCCGTTTCGGAGAGGAATCGGAAGCAAAACGGAGAGCGCTGATGGTCGATGAGGCCTTGGCTCTCTTGGTGCGTTTATGGAGCGGGAAAAAGGTTACCCACGACGGAAGGTTTTATCACCTCCATGACGTCCGCCTTTTACCCAAACCGGTTCAGAAGCCGCGCATCCCGATTTGGATCGGAGGAGTCTGGCCCTTGAGAGGGCCGGTAAAGCGCGCGCTGCGCTGGGACGGAGCGTGCCTGTATAAACGGCCGCCGCAGGAGGATTTCACTCCCGAAGATATCCGGGAGCTTGCCCGATTGGCTGGAAGGCGTGCGCATGCCCGGACTCCTTTCGAGATCGTGGCGGGGCATGCGTCCTGGCAGCAAGCGCGCGACCGAAGCCGCGAGAAAGCCTACATCGCCTCGTTGGCGGAAGCGGGTGCAACTTGGTGGTCCCTGTATATCCCGCCCGGCGCGGAAAAGAAAATGCTCCGCTGCATCGAGGAAGGCCCTCTCCGGCTCGACTAGGCGCATCCTTTGTTCCTACGCTGCAGGTTAAAACGGTATGCGTATGAATCTCGCATTTTTTGCATCCCATCAAGGTTCGAACATGCAAGCGGTGATCGATGCCTGTACATCCGGCCGCCTGAAGGTCCGGCCGTGTGTGGTGATCAGCAATAACGGGGATTCGGAAGCATTGACCCGGGCGCGGCGGGAGGGGATTCCCGCATATCATCTCAGTTCCAAAACGCATCCGGATCCCGAGCGACTGGATCAAACCATAATGCGGACCCTGGTCGATCATGGGACCGATCTTGTCCTTCTGGCCGGGTACATGAAAAAGCTGGGGCCGTTGACGCTGGATGCTTTTCAAGGCCGCATCTTGAACATCCATCCGGCGCTGCTCCCGAAATACGGCGGACAGGGAATGTACGGGCGGAAGGTGCACGAATCGGTTTTAAAAGCCGGCGAAAAGGAAACCGGCGTGACAATTCACCTGGTGGACAATACATACGATCATGGAGCGATCGTGGCGCAATGCCGCGTGCCGGTGGAAGCGCAAGACACTGTGGAAAGCCTGTCGGAAAGAGTATTAAAAGTGGAGCATGAATTTCTTGTTGATACATTACGAAGGATTATTACTGGAGAAATAGCATTCCCTTCGGAGGAGAACAAATAAAGTTTATCCGTGGTCAGCGGTTGCCGCTTTGCATCTTATCTCTCAAATAATTCGCGATGAATTCCACGGCCCGATCCACGCCGCGTTCGGCTTCGATGCGCCGGCCGAAGGCTTCCGCCCGTTCCCGCATCGCCTTGTCAGTCACCGCCTGCCGGATCCTCTCCGCAAGCTTTTCGACGGTCAGCATGTGGTACGAGACGGACTTCGGACCCACGCCGAGAGCTTCCACCCGCTCGGCCCAGAAAAATTGGTCGGCCGCGTACGGCGTGAGAATCGACGGGACGCCGGATCGCAGACCGGCCGCCGTGGTGCCCGCTCCCCCATGATGCACGACCGCCGCCATTCGCGGGAACAACCATGAATGGGGAATCGAATCCACCGGATACACCGTATCGGGAAGTGTTCCGTCTCCCAATCGGCTCCACCCGCTGAGGAGGACGCACCGCTCTCCGCTGATGCGAAGCGCCTCCGTGATGAGTTGCGTGGTCTGCCGGGCGTCGGCGTCCGGCATGCTGCCGAAACCCACATACACCGGCGCGGTGCCGGAATCCAGAAAGTCTGTCAATTTCGATGGCGGCTGCCATCCGGGCGGTTCATCAATAAACCAGTAGCCGGTCGTGTGGACGTCGGACGGCCAATCCGCCGGCGGCGGCACGACAGAAGGGCTGTAACCCAACACAGTCGGTGCGTTTTTCCGAATCCTTGCGGCCGGACCCCCCAGAGGCAGCGGCGGCAATCCCAGTTTTTCCTTCCGCCATTTATTCTGAAAGGGACGGAAAAATTGCCAGAACCCCTGATCCAAAAGGCCGTATGTAAACCGGTTGATGAAACCGATCTTCCAGTTGGGAAGGTTCATGCCGATCATCGGAAATGCGGCGGTGGGATACACCGGACCCAATCCCGCCTGTATATACGGGATGTTTCTTTTCTCCGCGGCATCGGATGCACCATTGGGAATCTGCGTCAGGATCACGGCGTCGCACTCCTGGCAGTTAGCGTACACCTCTTCCAGATACGTCCGGATCAGGGGCAGCCCTTCTCGGAACATCGAGCGCATCAGGAGAAAGGGATTGCCGCTTTTCGATGCCGCCTGCATCGAGGGGTGCTCCATGATCTGCTGGGGATTGACGCTGATCGGCAGGTGCTTAAGGTTGTACGACGCCGCTAAATCCCCGAATATGGCTGGGGCGGAAAGGACAACGTCGTGTCCGGCCCGACGGAGTGCGGCGCCCAATGCGATGTATGGTTGAACGTCTCCACGCGAACCGATCGCCGCGATGGTGATTTTCATGACGGCGTTCCTTTTCGTTGAGGTATCGATTGAGGATCAGTATTCTATCAAATTCGGAAAACAGCATTACCGATTCCAGAAGCATTAACGCACCGCAAAACCTCAAAGAACGCGAAGGATTATTTTTCTTGGCGCCCTTCGCGTCTCCGGGGCGGGCTTTGCGGTGAGATTTTCTTCACTTTGACTGGTCCGCGCTCCGCCACCACGCGAAAGTGGCTGCCGTCCCGATCAGGAACGTCAGCACGACCAGCAGGTAACTGATAATCCCGACCGGCTGGGCGTCCCTCCCGTATACCATGCTGAACATCATGCTGACCATTGCGGGCACGGCCCAGGGGAACCGGTCCCCCCAACCCATCAAGCCCGCCACCTGCGCCATCCCCAGCGTGGCAAACGCCCAACCCAGTGGAGGCATGTAGCCGCGGCCCGCGCTGGCAAACAATGCAACGAACGGCATGAGCAAGGTGTTCAAGAACGTGCTCAGCATGAGCGACCAGAAGGA
Organism: uncultured Anaerolineales bacterium; assembly: GCA_964521085.1. Classification (GTDB taxonomy): domain Bacteria; phylum Chloroflexota; class Anaerolineae; order Anaerolineales; family RBG-16-64-43; genus JAFGKK01. Next base: position 14,758 of record CAZFPL010000020.1, read on the forward strand.
AGTCCGCGCCAGCCCGAGTGACCAGCCGGGAAGGGATATGGCCGCCCCAACGCCGAGCCCGATGAGGAAGATGAGTATGGCAAGCCCTTGGATCCAGAGGGCAGCCAGCACGAACTTCGCGCCGACGATTGTCTCGCGCCGCGTGGGAAGCGCCAGCAGTTCTTTTGCGGTGTGGTCGGAAAACTCGCGTCCGAAGATCCAGGCTACGACGAATGCGAACAGGATCGCTCCCGCCGCGGCGGTTCCCACCCCAAGGAAATCCAAATAGGATTGCCAATCCGCCGCTCCCCCGCTCAACAGTTGCGCTTTTGCTCCGATCAATCCCATGGCCCGCGCCTTCTCGGGGTCTTTCATGATGACCATAAAGAGTCCGCCGACGATGGGGAAAACCGAGAATGCGGCGGCCGTCACCCAGGACACCCTGGAGCGGTAGGCTTTCAGTGTCTCTGCCCAAAATGCGGAAATAAATGCGTTCATGATAAATCTCCTTTTTTTCCCTCACCCCGCCGGAAAAACACCGGCCTCCCCTATCCCAGCTTATCCTGGGAGAGGGATTAGGGGTGAGGATGTATTACGCAGTCAACTTCAGAAAATGCTGTTCGAGATCTTCCTGTTCCACGGCCAATCGGGTCGGCGGCGCCCCCGCCCTGACCAGAAGCGCGGCAACATCATCCGGAGCATCAAAGGCGCGCGACTCGGCGAGGTAGATTGAACCGTCAACGACCTTCAATTTAAATCCGGCTTCCGTGAGCGCGCGTTCCGCGCGTTCCAGATCGCGCGTTTTCACTTCCAGGCGCCGGGATCTCAGCTCTTCCAATTTCTCAGCCTCCAGCTCCTCGATCAAACGGCCTTTGTGGATAATGCCGATGCGCGTCGCCAGCCGGTCGACCTCGGTCAGGATGTGGCTGGACATGAACACCGTCACGCCCTTTTCGCGCGCGAGCCCGGCCAGCAGCTCGCGGATCTCGACCACGCCCGCCGGATCGAGCCCGTTGGCGGGTTCGTCGAGGATGATCAGCTCGGGCTCGTGCAGCAGCGCGCGCGCCAGCGCCAGGCGCTGGAGGTTGCCCGTCGAAAGCGTTCCCGCCTTCCGCTTTTCATACTCTCTGAGATTCAGAAGCCCGATAACGCGGTCGGTCGTCGCCGGATGGGTGATCCCCTGCAATCGCCGGGCGATCTCTAGATTCTCCCGCACCGTCAATTCGGGATACGCGGAGGGACGTTCGACCATATGCCCGACGCGCTTCCAGGGTCCGCGGCCGTTCGGGCCGACCGGTTCTCCAAGCACTTTCACCGAACCTGCGCCCGGGCGGATCATTCCAAGGAGCGCGCGGATGGTGGTCGTCTTTCCAGCACCATTCAGACCGAGGAAACCGTAAATCTCTCCCCGCCCCACGCGCAGATCGACCGAATCCACCGCGTGTACCGCACCATAGAATTTTGACAATCCGATCGTTTCAATTGCGCATTCCATATTCCACCTCTTAGCTTCCAACCGGCGAGCTGTTCTGCCGATGTCGGAATTTATTCGTATGCCAGCCCGTCCCGCACGGTCAACCGGGAAGCATTGCGCGCCGGCCAAAGGCTGGAAATCGCAGCCAGGAGAATGACGATTATCAACCAGAGCACCGCTCCCGGCAAAGGAGAGGCGGGGGTGAGCGGCGTGTGCAGCAGGGCCATCCCGATTTCCCGGCTGAGAAATACGCCCAAAGGAATTGCCGCCAGCAGTCCCAGCAATCCGCTTAGAATCCCGATCACTTCGCCTTCCACGATGAAGATGCGCGCCACCGCGCCGTCGGGCGCCCCGATCGCGCGCATCATCCCGATCTCGCGCGTGCGCTCCAGGACGTTGATCGAAAGCGTGCCCGCGAGTCCCAGCCCGCCGACGGCGGCCAGCACGAACGCCATCACCAGCGCGAGCGCCAGGATGATGTCGATGATGCCGCGGATCTCCTCCACTTCTTGCGTCATCAGTTGAATGGAACGGACGGGGATCCCGGCCCGCTCCAGATGCGCCTCGAGCGCCGCCGCATCCTCAGCCTGCTGCGCGGAGGTGGACCGTCCGGTCACCACCATCAGGTTGGATGCCTTCCCTCCGGATTGCATAATCCGCGTAATGTCGTCATAACCCGCGTAAGCCATCGGGATCATACCCATTCCGAGCGCCATGCCGACGATCTCGAAGCGGACCTCTTCTCCGGCAATCTTCAAGACGGCCTCTCCGCCGACATGGAGGTCTGGATCGTTCTGCAGCATCCCACTGGAGATGACGAGCGCGTGATCATCCCCGGGGACCAGCCAACGGCCCTCCACTATCGCCGGCAGGACGAGATCATCCCGGATCGGCGGGACCAGCAGGTAGATATTCTGGCCTTCGCTTCCATCCGGTTTCACCCGGCGCACCGACATCTGGTTCCAGCCTATGGCGTCCCGAACATTCGGGGATTGGAGCGCAATCTGCTCAACCTGCCCCGCATCCTGCGGCTGGGCAAACACCACCGACAGGTCGAACCGGTACGGAACAAGATCCTCTATCGCGCGCTTCAACGAAGCCTGGACGCTCATGATGCCGATGAAGATGGCTCCGCCCAGCGTCAGCGCGCCGAGGGTGAGCACCAGCCGCCCTTTGCGGCGGAACGTGTTGCGGAGCGAAAGCAGGACCGGCCGGGGCAGCCATCCGCTCAGGGATGGAGCCATCAAAATCCGGTCAAGCCATCCTCGACCGAACCGGTCATCGCCGGTCCCGTAATTGCGCATCGCTTCCGCCGCGGAGATCCGCAATACTCCGAGTACCGGAACGAGCGCCGCTAAAACGGGAACTACGATCCCGATGAGGACTTGGATAACCACGACCTGCGGCACAATCCGGAAACCGTTCAGGTCGAAGTTGAACATGCTCGCCAACCCGGTGCTGAGCGCCCAGGCTCCGAGTATGCCAAGCGGAACCGCCGCGAGGAGGGCGGCCACACCATACAAGGCGGCCAACACCAGATACATCGCCACAATCTGCCCGGTCCGCGCGCCGACGGCCTTCATTACTCCGATCTGACGGACCTGTTGCGCCACCAGGGCGGAAACCGTATTGACAATTAAGAAAGCGCTTAGGCAAAGCGAAAGCAATCCCAATCCGCCCAAGAGGAACAAGATCGCCTGCAGGACATCCCCAAGCGGGATGTCGTTCGGATTGGCCGCCGTATCCATCGGGATCGCCATCCCATTTGCTTCCACGGCGTCCTTGACCCGGTTGACGACGGCTTGGATTGCGGCCGTATTTTCCGGGTGACTCATCCGGATATCCAGTTCATTGAGTCCGCGCGGTTCCCCCAGCCACTCGAGCGTATTGAACGAGACATATACATACACCGATCCATCGAGCTGGGCGGGAAGCTGGATCAAATCATGAACCACCCCGGCGATGCGCATCGAACGCACTTCTTGGCCGGGGGTCTCCACGATCAACCAATCGCCCTCGCGGGCGCCGATCATCGCGGCCGAGGACCGCTCGATCAGCAGTTCATGATCCGGCGGCGGCCAGGATCCCGACTGCGGCACGATCTTGTTGACTCGCACCGCGTCGAAATCCGGCACGGAAAATATTTGCAGATCATCCCATGGTTTCGGGTCTTCCCCGGCGGATGTTCCGGCACCGCGTTCCTCCGCAGCCTGAAATTGAAACCGCGCAAAGAAATGTGCCCGGGCGTCGGCGTCCGCCACGCCTTCGATGCGGCGGATCGATTGGAGAAAATCCTCCGTAAAGGCCGGATTGGTGCGGATGATCCCACTCGAGGGCTGGATCGCCGCGTACCCCTCGCGCAACCCTTCGTCGAGAAGGATTTTGGCGTTGAGGATCATGCCGGTGGCGAACAAACCGGCCCCCACCGACAGCACGATCAACGCGGTGCGGGTTTTATTCCCCCACAGATCCCGCAGGACCTTGTTCCAACGCGGCTTAAGCATAGACGGCCCCCTCCGGAATCCGGGCCGCTTGTTTTTCCTCGCGGAGGATCCGGCCGTCCACAATGCGGAGAATATGGGCGGCGCGGCGGGCCAACTCATGGTCGTGCGTCACCATCACGATCGTCTTGCCCCGCCCGGCCAACCCGGTAAACAATTGGAAGATGGCTTCGGCGGTTTGCGAATCCAGGTTGCCGGTCGGCTCATCCGCCACCAGGATGGGCGGATCGTTGGCCAGGGCACGGGCAATCGCGGCCCGCTGTTGCTGCCCGCCGGAAAGCGCCGAAGGCAGCTTGCGCGCATGCTCGGCCATCTCCACCTGTTCCAACAGCTGCATCGCCCGGGCATATTGACGATGCGGGAAGGTGTTGCCGAAATCCATCGGCAGCATCACATTCTCAACGACGCTGAGTGCCGGCAGAAGCTGGAAGAACTGAAATACGATTCCGATTTCGCGCCCGCGCCACACCGCCAATTGGTTCTCGCTCAACCGGTGAAGAGGCGTTCCGTCCACCCAGACTTCCCCGGAAGTCGGACGGTCGATCCCGGTCAGGATGTTGAGCAGCGTGGATTTGCCGCTGCCGGATTTTCCGACCACCGCCGTCAAATCCCCCCGCTCCAGCTGCAGGCTCACTCCGCGCAGCGCCGGGAACTCTCCGGCCGCGCCGGTATATACCTTCTCGACCCGGAGTAAATCAACCAGGTGCCCGTTGCGATTCTCTTTTACCGTGCCTTTCCAATTCCAACTCATCATTGCGATTTGCTCCTATCCTTTGCCTTTATTTGCCGCCAAGATCGATCCCATGCTCTTGCGATACTCTTCGAACGCCGTCCGGCCCTTGGGGGTGAGGCGGAATTCCGTGTGCGGGATCTTTCCGCGAAAACTTTTCCTTACCGTCAGGTAGCCCGCTTCCTCGAGCCGCGTGAGATGGACCGATAGATTCCCTTTCGTCAACCGGCTCTCCTTGAGCAGGAAGAGGAAGTCCGCGGAATCCACCGAAGAGAGCAGCGCGACCAACAACAAGCGCGACGGCTCGTGGATCACCCGGTCCAGTTCGGAGAGGTTCCGCAACGGCCCGGTCATGCTTCCTCCCGGTACGGGGCGGGATTTTCCCTGCGGTAACGCAGGAAGGTGAAGAGTCCCGATACGAGGAAAAAGATCCCGGCCGCGAGGGTCAATCCGCTAACCCCGACGAAAAACCGGCTGAGGATTTCATCCAGCGGCGCCCGAAGCGCTTCCGGCATCGGCGCCAGCCAATTGGCTTGCAGCGCTTCCGCGGCGAGTGCGGGAAACCCGACCGTGATCTGCCAGATGCCGACGGCCAGGCCAGTCAGGAGAATCAGCAATCCCATCACCCGGAAACGTCGCAAGCCCATCCATTCCCCCGACGCATAGCACAGGATTCCAAGGAAACATCCGATCCCCATCGGGAACCAGGCGGGCATGGTGGCCAGGATGGTCCGCAAAGACGGCACAAAAATCAGCGCCGCGAGCAATCCCAACACCGGCACAACGGCGAGGAGCACGACGTTGCGCAGGAAGGTTAGGATGGCTCCCAGCATGACCCGCTTGCCCTGGACCAACCCGGTCCGCGGATACGTGAAGCGGTCCTTCAACCACCAAATGACTAGGATCGCGACAAATAACGTGACCAGTTTGACGGCTCCGATATCCACCACCGTCGAGGCAAATTGGGACAGGACCACGTTTTGGCCGGCGATTCCCCGAAAAAGGACAACCGCTCCCAGGAGGAGGAAAAAAATCCCGCCGGCGATCTCGGTAAACCCGTCTGCAAACCAATACGCGCGTCCGCGCTTGACGGCAGTTTCGATTTGTTGTTCCATGGCTTCTCCTCTTTAGTAAACTGGTTTGTTTGATAAACCTGTCTATGATTATATATCGAAGGAGCCGGATGTCAAGGGGGTTGGAAAGCCGGCTTTTCCAGCCTTTTTAGGACTGGGCGTTCAAGGTAAAATCCCCGCAGGCAGGAAGCAGCCCGCAGGATTTTCAACAACCCTGCCAGAGCCGCAGCGCGAAATCGATCGATCACGTGTTCTATGGGAGCCGACGATGAAAACCTACAATCTCGGGATCATCGGGGCGGGCATGTGGGGCAAGGTGCTGGCGGGTTGCTTCCAGAAGGATCCGCGCGCCAAAGTCACCTGGATCAACAGCGCCAGCGAACCGACGGCCAAGGCGGCCGCGCAGGAGTTCGGCATCGGGAACTGGACGCTGGATTACCGTGAGGTGCTGGCCGACCCGGCGCTGGATGCGGTAGCGATTGCCACCCCACCCCACCTGCACGCGCAGCAGTTCGTGGACGCGCTGGCAGCGGGAAAGCATGTGCTCCTCGAGAAGCCGCTGGCCGAATCACCCGCGAGCGTGGCGAAGATCGTCCAGGCGACCGAACAGGCGCCGCAGCTCATCGTCCTCGACGCCTCCGCCCGCCATACCCGCCTGACGCGCAAGTTCCGATTTATTAAAGCTATCCTCGACAGCGGCAAGCTGGGTCCGGTCTACCACATCCATCACAATCATCTTCAGCGCGGCACATTCATCGAATACAACCCGAATGCCGTCTGGTCGATGAACAAAAAACTGGCCGGCGGCGGCCCGTTCATCGATTGGGGCGTCTATGACCTCTCGTTCCACCTCGGCCTGCTCGACGACAAACCGGAACTGCTATCGACGCGCAGCTTCGCCCGCGGCGACCTGCGCGACGTGAGTAAATTGGTGGCACTCAACGACATCGAGCAGCACGGTGCGGCCTGGCTGGAATTCAGCGGCGGGTTGACTTATTATTATGAACGCGGCTCCGGCGTCCACGCCGATACCCCCAACGAGACCCGAATCTACGGCACCCTGGGCGGTTTGCGCTTCCAGTTCCCTTCCTGGGACAGCAATGAGGTTGAATTTTTCTTCGACGAGCAGGGAGAACCGCGCAAGGAGGTGTTGACGGTGGATGCCGCCGGCGCTTCCGACGACGCCCGGGCGCTGACCGATCATTTTCTGGATTGTCTGGACGGCATAGCCAAGCCGCTTATGCCCATTCCGCTCGCCGCAAAGCACATGCAGATCCTGTTTGCGATTCTTGGCGAGTGAATCAACTGTCCTAACCCCCTCTCCCCCATTCCCCTCTCCCCCTTCCCCATAAGGGGAAGGGGGAGAGGGGCGTCGGAGACCTGGAGATCCTCCAGGTCAAAGACGGGGTGAGGGGGTTAGGATAGAGAGTCGAAAATATTCTTTAAGAGGATTCTCTTCATGACAAATTTGCTGAAATTTCCCGACAACTTCACCTGGGGCGCGGCGACCGCTTCCTACCAGATTGAGGGCGCCTGGAACGAGGATGGCAAGGGCGAATCCTGCTGGGACAGATTTGCTCACACGCCCGGTAAAATCCAGAACGGCGACACGGGCGATGTCGCCTGCGACCATTACCATCGCTGGAAGGAAGACATCGGCCTGATGAAGCAGCTGGGTTTACAGGCCTACCGATTTTCGATTTCCTGGCCGCGCATCCTGCCGCAGGGACGCGGTGCGATCAATAAGGCGGGAATCGATTTTTACAGCCGCCTGGTGGACGCACTCCTTGAAGTCGGTATCACGCCCTTTGTCACCCTCTTCCACTGGGACCTGCCTCAGGCGTTGCAGGATGAGGGCGGCTGGGCCAATCGCGCCACCGCCGAAGCCTTTGTCGAATATACCGATGTTGTCACCCGCGCCCTGGGCGACCGCGTCAAAGCCTGGATTACGCACAACGAACCGGCGGTGGTGACCTGGACCGGATATGCCGAAGGCGTACTCGCACCCGGCCTCAAGGATTACGCACTGGGCGTGCGTGCCTCGCATCACTTGCTGCTTTCGCACGGCTGGGCGGTGCCGGTCATCCGCCGCAACAGCCCGGGCGCGGAATCCGGCATCACACTCAACACCAGCTGGCACGTTCCGGCTTCCAACAGCATCCACGACCGCGAAACCGCTCGCCAGGCTGATATCTGGCTGCGCTGGTTCCTGGACCCGCTCTATGGGCGCGGCTATCCATCGGATTTGCAGGCCGATTTCGCCGCCAAAGGCGCGCTGCCGAACGGCCTCGATTTTATGCAACCCGGGGATTCGGAGGCCATCCGGGTTCCCACGGATTTCCTCGGAATAAATTATTACTTTCGAACCGTCTCGCGCGCCGATGTACCCGGCAACGATCCGCAGACCGTGTTCCCGGCTCAAAAAAATCTTGACAACTACACCGAGTGCGAGAACTGGGAGATCTATCCTGCGGGACTTTCCGGGATTCTCAAACGGTGCTACTTCGGCTACCTGCCGCCAAAAATTTACCTTACCGAAAACGGCGCGAGCTATTCCACCCCGCCCGACCCCTCGGGCCGCGTGCCCGATATGCGGCGGATCAACTACCTGCGCAGCCATATCGCGGCCTGCCACGAGGCCATCCGGTCCGGCGTCCCGCTGGCGGGCTATTTCGTCTGGTCTCTAATGGATAATTTCGAGTGGAGCCAGGGCTACAAACAGCGTTTCGGCATCGTTTGGACTGATTTCAAAACCGGCCGGCGCATTCCAAAGGACAGCGCGTCGTGGTACGCGGAGGTCATCCGTAATAATGCGCTGAGCGATTTCACGGAGACGGCTAAGAATCCTTAATCCGGCATGGAGAAAACGATGAAACGACTGCCCTCTCTCGCGATCTTGATCCTTGTGCTTTCCGCCGCCTGCGGACCCACGCCCTCCCCCACGCCGGTTCCGGACGCGTTGTTTGTCGACCCGCATACGGACCTCGGTCCGATCAGCCCGTATTTATATGGAACCAACTACGGGCCGATGCACGCGGTCGTGCTGGAGATGATGCCGCTGGTCGAGAACGCCGGCTTCACCGCGCTGCGCTTCCCGGGCGGCGCGTGGACCGACGCGGTGGATGTCCAACCCTTTCAGATCGACATGCTGATGGATTTCTGCAAACAGGTGGGGGCTATGCCGACCATCAGCGTGCGCCTGCTGGGCGGCAGTCCGGAAACCGCCGCAGCTCTGGTGCGCTACACCAATATTGAGAAGAAGTACGGTGTGACGTATTGGAGCATTGGCAACGAGCCTTCTATTTTCACGCAGCTCGGGCAGACGGACGATGATTACACCACTGAAAACCTCAACCGGGAGTGGCGCGCGATCGCCCAGGCGATGAAGGCGGTCGATCCGACCATCAAGCTGATGGGCCCCGAGATACACCAATGGAATGACAGCGACAGTACCGTCCCGAAAGATTCCTCAGGGCGTGATTGGATGACGGAATTCCTCAAGGCCAACGGCGCTTTGGTGGACGTAGTCACCGTGCACCGCTATCCGATGTATTCGCCGAACGGCCCGGTCACGGTTGCGGATTTGCGCGTGAACACCCGCGAGTGGACCGGCGAAGTGGAATATCTGCGCGGATTAATCCGGGAAATCATCGGCCGCGATCTGCCGATCGCCATCACCGAACTTAATTCCGATCCCAGCCGGGCGGAGTTGCAGGAAGCCTCGCCCGATTCTTTCTACAATGCGATCTGGTACGCCGATGTTCTCGGCCAGATGATCAACGCCGATGTGTTCATGGTGAATCAGTGGGTGTTGTCGCAGCGCAGCACCGGGCTCGGGCTGCTCAACGGCACCACCGTCCGCCCGACTTTTTATGTCTTTCCGCTGTACAAGAATTTCGGCAGCGAACAGGTGTATGCCGCCTCCGGCGTGTCGGATGTGGATATTTTCGCCGCCAAACGCGCGGATGGCACCCTGACCCTGATGGTGGTCAATCTGTCGGATGAGGAGCAGCACGTCCCGCTCCAGGTGAAGGGCGTGAAATTGAACAAGGCGGAGGTTTGGCTGCTGGATATCGCCCACAACGCCGAGAACCTGGGGATCCAGGTTTTCCCGGCGGACGGTGCGGTGATCCTCCCGGCGCAGTCGGCGACGTTGTATGTAATCCAATGATCCAGGCTGCATAAGCCGCAGAAACTGCCGGTATCTGCTGCTTTCTCTTAATCAAAATGGTGGCGCGAAAATAACGGAGCGGGAAATCGGCTTCCCGAGGGATAGTATACGTATCATATTGGATTTCGTGCGCTGGTGTGGAGTAACGGAAAAAATGATGGGAGGGGATTTTCTATTTGGGGAATTTCAATCAGATGAAGTTCGCTGGAGAAATCGGGGGGGGGTACAAGCGAGCCCAGCAACGGAGCCGATGGAGTACTTCTTGGTACCCCCCAATGAATACTTTATAGGCCTTCGACCAAGTTCCCCACTGCCAAGATGATAAAACCGAGCACGACTATCCACAATGCGTACGTGGAGAGAACACCAAGGGATAGAAAGCTGACCACGTTCCCGATCAATGCGACGACAACGGCGATCCAGAAAGTCAACTGCTTGGGTGCGCTTAGGTTCACGATTCACCTCCAAGGGAGAATGGGTGCTGCTAGGGGCTCCGCATCAATCCGGCCAAGGGCGGTTGAACCCTCGGCTGATTTCTTTATATAGCGGTTCCCGGTATGGCAGATCGGCTGCACCCTTGCATTTCCTCTGAACCGGATCCAATAACCTGCTATTTCCATCCTTCCTCCCGAAATCCATAAGTCATTCAGGACCGCATGCTCCAACGTGTACGAAGGAACCTCCGCTGTGCCGGTTGAAATTGAAGACTCACTTGAAAAATCGCTTGGAGGAGATCGCCAGGATCCATGTGATCAGGCATGGGATGCCGGCCAGAAGGGCAAAGTGAAATCCTTGGAAGGGAAGGCCGTCCAGCATATCGATCTCCCGCGCTGGAAATTCCAACCCGGAAAGCATCGCCGCATAGCTGGTGTTTATGAATGTAATCCAGAGAGAGATGGTAAACGATCCCCACAAGACCACCGCGCCCCACCACGCCCATCGCTTTTGGTGCAGCGTCCCCCAGGCAAGGCAAAGCAGGCACGCGATCGAGATGTCAATCAGCACAATACCCGGAAGGCCGAAAATAAAAACGCCGAAAACCGGAAAAATTCCGTTGAACAGAATCAGCAGGTGCATCATAATCGTGAAGAAAAGAAAGAGCGCGCTTAAAACCAGGATCGGTTGGGGAATTTTCTCGATCCCATGGGAGGTGGGATCTTTAACCTCGAATGTCCGGCGCGCATTCCGGCCCCGATAGAACCGGATTAACAAACCAGGGAAGATCCAATAGGAGAGCCCGAGAAAAACCAATACCGCCGAAGCGGCGGGAAGCGAAAGGTCCTTGCTTCCCAGAAAGACGAAAGCGACCACCAGCACAAGCGGTGCGCCGACCACGATCCAGGTCCACAGATACGTTAGGGATAAAGTCCTTGCCCAGCGACGAACCGCACAGTGTCCATAACCAAGTGGAATGAGAATTGCCGCTATCAGGTAATATCCGACGATCTGGCTGGCGATATTTCCAAACATGAACGATCCGAAGCCGAATCCCTCATAGGCAAACCGGCCGCCCTCGGAAAAGAGGTAGAAGCAATACATTTCGACCGGAGCGAGGAGACCCGTCGCGATGCCCCCCAACAGGATCAAGAATCCAAAGGCTACGATACACCGGCTTCGATCCTTGTAATCCTTTTTCTCCGAAGGTTCAGCCATCTTATTCCTATTGGTGTGCTTTCCTTCGTTCGATGAAGGATAGGGCACCCGTGTAGAATCACAATAAGGATTCATCCTAAAAACTCAAATATATAGGCATTCATTGGTAGGATTCTATCAGATGATGAAAATAAAGTTGTATCCTTGAACCTTTTCTAACGACCTGGGTAGCTAGGTAGCCTGGTTTGTGACAATAAAGTTATGTACTAAAAGAAAATAGTTTTTGCCATATACCGTAATTTGTAACATCAAAGAATAAGATCCTAATGCTGACTAGCGGTAATCATTGGGAGCACAAGGGCTTTCGCCCTGGACAAATATTGTTTTCGGCGACCTCGTCCTATTGCAATCTTACACAGAACAGCCCTTCACCGTAGGTGCCGGCATAGAGGAATTTCCCGTCGGCAGAGACCGCCAGCGAGGAGATGTAGCTGGTCCAGATCATCTTTCCGTAAACGGACCATGATGCGCCCCCGTCGTTGGATTGATAGACGTCCGAGTAGACGGCGTAGAGTGTGTGATTATCCGTAAAAGAGGGTGAAAGGGTTAAATATCGATAATATAAGCCGGGAAGACCGGTATTGGCACCGCTCCAGGTATTGCCGCCATCACTCGATTTGTAAATCCCCTGATCGCTGACACCTATGAAGACAGTATGATCCTTGGAGAAATCGGGCGAGATCGCGATCGATTCAACACCCAGCCCCGGCAATCCTGAATTTGACTCGTGCCAGGAAATTCCGCCGTCGGTGGAAACGTATATTCCGCCGTCAAATACCCCGGCAAAAGCCGTCTTGTCGTTGCGGAAATCCGGAGAAAACGCCAAGGCGCTCACACGCTTGTTCGGAAAACCGGCCTGGGTATCCTGCCAAGTGTTCCCGCCATCGGTGGAGCGATAAAGGATCCCCTGATAAGCTCCCGCCAAAACCGTTTGATCGTTGGGGTAATCGGTTGAAAGGGAAATTGCGGTGATATTCGTGGAAGTCATTCCGGAGGTAGCCGCCTGCCAGGATTTTCCGCCGTCGTTTGATTTGGCGATTCCGCCGCTTTCCGATCCGACAAAAACGGTGCGATCCTGTGCATAACCGGGCGATATCGCCAGCGTCATCACCTGTGTGAAATTAGGATTGATCAGCTCCCACGTTCTCGCCCCGTCGCGCGAGCGCAGGATGCCCTGGTAGTAGTTCCCGGCGAAGAGGGTTTGATCTTTCGCGAAATCCGGCGAGGCTGCCACCCCTCGTATATAGATGTCGGTTATGCCGGTACTCGACCCTTTCCAGGAATCCCCCTCATCGGTGGAGATAAAAACACCGGATCCCAGCAGGCCGGCAAACAAGGTGCCGTCCGATGCCGCGGCCAGACTGACTATCTGGGGGTTGTTCCCCAGACCGTTGCTGGAACCGGTCCAGGTGGTGCCTCCGTCGGAAGATTTATAGATACCGCCGGAGCTGCCTTCACCAGCGAAAGCGTTGCGATTTTTGGCGAACCCGGGAGAGATCAGCAGGGCACTGATGTATTTGCCCGACAGGCCCGCCATTGTCCAATGGTCGCCGCTGTCGGTGGAGAGAAAAATCCCCTCTCCCATGGTTCCGGCAAGAAGCGTATGATCGTGAGCGAAATCCGGCGAGACCGCCAGGGAATAGACCAATTGGATGTTCAATCCGTTGTTTACCGCCTGCCAGGAAGCGCCGCCATCGATGGAGCGGAAAATGCCGTGTTCTCTGGCCACGGAGAAAATGGTGTGGTCGTCGGGATATCCCGGAGAGATCGCCAGTGCGATGACGCTTGGATTGTCCGGGATGGAATTGATGGCGATCCAGGTAGCGCCGGAATCCGTGGTTTTATAAACGCCTTGGTTCGCCCCGACAAAGAGGGTGTGATCCTGCTTGTAGCCCGGTGAAATGACGAGGGCATTGGTGCCGCCCGTTATTCCGTTGCTCGCTTGGTACCAGGAAGAACCACCGTCGTTGGAAATGTTAACTCCCAACTGCCAACCTCCGCCGAAGATGGTGTGATCATTTGTGAAATCCGGAGAGACGGCAAGGTAACCTATTTGCTTCGTCCATAAGCCGCTGTTGCCCGCCGACCAATTACTACCCCCGTCGGTGGATTTAAATATTCCGGCCTGTGAGGTGCCCGCGAATACGGTTCGATCATGGGAATAATCCGGAGAAGGCGCCAGGGTATTGATGACGCCTCCGTTCATTCCATAGGAGCACGGCGTCCAAACCCCGAGAGCCCCCAAGTCCGGAGTGGGGGGAACCATCGCCGGACCACTGGGGGCGGATGTCTTGGTTGATTGACCACCGACGGCCGGAGTTCGTCCTATGCCGGGAAGGGGTAAGTTGCATGACAGTATGAGGACCGTCAGGGCGATAATCATGGACAAGACCACGGATTTCGTTTTCATGGTTTTTCCACCCCGCATTAAGAATCTAGCGCAATTTCAAATATCCCGCAAGTCGAGGTATCCCAAAATTGGAATCCTGAAAACCTTGATTTCGTTTGGAGAAAATGCCATCGGCCATGGTCGCTGTAAACCAGACTCCGGTATTGGCCATCAGCCGTTTTTTTTGGAAACGGTTTCTCAATTACCTGGAACACGAATAAACATCCGTCCCGAGTTTAACAATGAAGTGCAACAAATCGCCAGCTACCGGATTTTCCTAACTCTAAACTTCCTTAGTTACGATCCAGTAAATTCGGGATTTATGCTGTCGGATCTCGGAGCATGACGTCATACTTCAATCCGATTTGCTGAAGGGTTTGTCGCTCTACTCGTTCACTGCTGCAGGAGCCAGACTATGTCTGCTTTCGATTGGTACTAAATCGGGGATATTGAGACTTCCAGGAATCGACTTTATTGGAATTCCACACCGGACTCAGATCAAACAACTGTAATGATTCGTCAAGCTATTCACTTGAAGTGACTATGCGAAAACCGATATGCGCGTCCTGGTAACCCGGTGGATCCTCGAAATGGCGGTAAGCGGATCGCGCCACAAAGAATGTGCCGCCCCACCAACCGCCCTTTTCGACCTTTACACGCCCGGTGAGCGGCCCGATTGGATCGATTACCTTCCCCGCCGGATAGGGACCCAGCCAATCCTGCACCCACTCCATGACATTCCCGGCCAAATCGAGCGCGCCGACCCAGCTGGCGCCCGCCGGATAACTTCCGACAGGTCTTAGAGATGTGCCATCCACAACGTTGCATAGATTTGCGTCAAACTCATTCCCCCATGGATACACGAGCGATTGAGGTCCGCGGGCTGCGTACTCCCATTCGGCTTCCGTCGGCAGCCGCCCGCCGCGCCAACGGGCGTAGGCTTCGGCTTCATACCACGTCACGCAAGCAACCGGGTTTTCCGGCACGTTGCCCTGGCAATACATGGGCAGCATCTCGACCAGCTGACCCTGCAGCCATTCCCATCCCTCGGGAGACCAATAGGCCTGGTTGGTGTATCCGCCATCCTCCACGAATGCCCGGAACGCCTGGTTGGTGATTTCGTATTTGTCGATCCAATACCCGCTCGTCAGGCGCACTTCATGCCGCGGCTGTTCGCTGGCGAATTCGCCGACTACAAAAGCGGGCGGATTTTGTTCCATAAGTGCCCGGTTCGACTCTTCATCCGTTCCCATTTGGAATGAGCCGGCTTCCACCCAAACCTGATCGATCCCTTTGAAATCCAGTCGAACCTCCCCCGAGGCCGGAGGGAAGGTCGGCGCGGTCGTGGCGGTTGCAGCGGCAGTGGATGTACCCCGACAGCCGGCAACCAAAATCAGGCATAGGATTATCCACGTGAGTCTCCGCGGGCGATGGAGCGATACTTTAGAATTCATGCTTCCATCCTCTCAGAGAGTATTCCAATAGTCATTCCACACTTCCTTCCACGATGATCGCGCGCGTCTCCGCGCCCGCCTCGCGAAGCGGCGCGATGTCTTTATACTCCTTCGAGGAAAGCCAGGTAAAAATATTTTCCTCCGCGGGGAATTCGAGAAGGATCACCCTCTCCGGTTTCCAATCCTCCGAAAGTGCGGTGACGCGGTTTCCCCGCGCAAGATATCGCCCGCCGTATCGGGCGATTATCCCCGGGACCTTGGATTGATATTCCCGGTACCGGTCAGGATCTTTTACTTTGGATTCAATGATCATGTAGACGGACATCATGCCCTCCACAGACGGCCCATTCCTATTCCGGTTCCCGTCCGTTTCCGCGGACGGCCTTTCACCGCTTCCCCTGCTTGGTTCGGTCTGCGCTGCTTGCAGAATCACCCGTCAAGCGCCGGATAAATGAACTCCTCGATTAGTTGGAAAATATCACCGTGATCGGTGGATTCGGCCGTGGTGACGACGATCAATTCCGCTTCCGGGATCACGAAGATGGTCTGCCCGTCACGCCCCAGAGCTGTGTAGGCATTCCAGGAAGGATACGTCCACCATTGGTAGCCATAGCCGAGGGTCCCGTCGGTCGAAGTATGTTTGCGCGTGGCGGTTTTCACCCACTCTTCCGAGAGAACCTGCTTCCCGTCCCACTCCCCGTTGTGCAGGTACAAATACCCCAGCTTGGCCATATCCCGCGGGGTGAGGTTCAATCCCCACCCGCCTATGGAAATTCCTTGCGGATCGGATTCCCACCAAACGTTGGTAATCCCCAGCGGGCGGAACAGGTTCTCTTCGGCGAAATCGCGCGCGTTCATGCCGGTTGTCTTCTGCAGGATGGCCGATAACAGGTGCGTGCATCCGGAACAATAATTAAAGAAGGTCCCCGGAGATTGAAGCATGGGACGGTCCAGCATGAATTTCACCCAGTTCGAACTCTGATACATCGCGTTGAACACCGGATCGGTATCCTGCCATTCCAGGCCTGAGCGCATCGTCAGAAGATCTTCCACGGTCATGCTGGCTTTCCGCTCGTCCGGATTTTTAAAAACCTGATCGGGGAAAAAATCCGGCACCCGGCTGTCGATGTTGAGGATTCCCCGGTCCACGGCGATTCCGATCAGGGTGGATATGAAACTCTTGGTGACGGAATATTGAATATGCAGCCGGTCGGCCTGGTAGGACTTGAAATACGTTTCGCTGATAATGTATCCATTGCGGAGGATCAGCAGACTGTCCAAACTCAGGCGGTCGCGCTCGATCCTTTCCATCATTTGAGTCAGTATCGATGAATCCATCCCCTGGCCTTCGGGCGTCGCGGTGCGCCAGCCGTCCGTCGGCCAATACTCCCCCTGCGCCGCCGTTGGGAGTGCGGCGGTGGGAGAAATGGTTTCGGCCGGGGACCGCGAACAACCGGACAGAATCATTATCACCAAGATCGTTGCCGGGAACGTCGTGCCGCGAAGAAGCATGTTTTTCATATGTATTAATTCCTCCCGGATTAAGATTAAGCGGTCTCTCCAATCAGGATTAATATATTCTCGTACACTTCAGCCGTTCCGGTTTCATCCCGGACCGCATCGCTGAAACTCGCCTCGTATCCCCGGGCGGCCAACTCCGTTGCGATCGGCAGCGCCCGGGTCAGCAATCCAAGACCATCGGATGGAAGCGTGGTAAATAGGGATTTGGACATTTAACTATATTCTCTCACCAAGTACGGGCTGAATTCCAATCCAAACCTGTGGATTGCATTAATAAAAAATTTTTTCCGTGCACACCTTGCCGGATGCCGAAAATAACACCCCCTCCATTTCCAAAAGCGCCCGTTTCATCTTTGTGCCGCCCTGATATCCGCCCAGTCCTCCATCCGCCTTTATCGCCCGATGGCAGGGGATGATGATCGGAAAAGGATTCTCCGCCAGCGCCCGTCCGGCCGCACGACCCCCGCCCTTCGCACCCACGTGGCTTGCCAACCTCCCATACGTGCTCACCCTCCCGCGCGGGATTCCATATTCGGCAAGCAGGATCTTCCGCTGGAATCCCCCGCAGATTTCCATCGCGGTCGATCCCAAATCGAACACAACCGCCTGCCCTTCCAAAAAGCGCTGGATATGGTCGCCCAATCGATCCATTTCCGGGGAGGAAAACGACCGCGCATCCATGAATTTTTCACGGACGATCCCGGACGCCGGTTTTTTCCCGCATAGGAAAACCTGCCGCACCCTCGGGCCAGACTCCGCAATCCACCAGACGGCCGCAACCGGCCCAAATGCGGATGGGATCACAATATAGAACCATTGGTCTTTTAAAGCTCCGGCCTGCTTGCTTTCTTTCGACACGGCTTTTTCCTCAGCGATACTCCCCGGGCAGGGAGAGCACGCTCGGCAGAATATCGATTCCCCAACCGTCAGAAATACAGCCTCTTACTCCGATGAAAGAATGCGGAACGCAAGGATGGACCGGCTCGGACGCGTCAGCCAGCCGGAGAAGCTGCTCCCATAATTCATCGGGTGTCCTTTCCTATGCCGGCCATGGAATTTTCAGGCGTCCCAGGCACGTCTCACCAGAGATCCTGCCAACGGTGCGGGAAAATTTCTTCCAACCGAACCGATGTTGAACCGCTTAATAAAATCTCCGCCGCCAGGTTTCGGCGGTCGATCTGAAACATCAACTCGCGGCATCGCCCGCACGGCGGAAGGAATTTACCGTCTTCGGATAGCGCCACCACTTTTACGATTTGAGATTCTCCATGGGTGAGCATTTGGGCGATCGCCGTGTGCTCGGCGCAAAATCCGATCCCGCAGCCTGCGTCGATGTTCACCCCTACATATACCTTCCCGTTTTTCGTCAGGACGGCGGCGCCAACGCTCCCCACTGTGCATTCAATGCTCAATTGCCTTTGCCCCAATACGTCTCTCGCTTTCGTGATCAATTCCAGGTTTTCGATCATCCAGCCTCCATTTTCAAGCGTGCTCTTCTCCGCACGGCTTTCCCGCTGATCCGTCTCTCCGCGGATTATTTAATTCAGGCTTGAACCATAAACCGCCCGCCCAGAATGTTCGCAGGCTGTCGGGCCGAGTCCGGATCGGGTTGCTGTCCCCCGACCCAGACTTGAAATTCGCCTTCTTCCAACACCCACTTGCCGTTTTCATCGGCGAACGACATCTGCCCGCCGGCGAGAATGAATTCGATGGTTTGTTTTTCCCCGGGCTCCAGCCGCACGCGTACGAATCCCTGCAGCTGCAGCCGCGGGACAGGCAGCGATGCTTCCACATCCTTCAGGTAAAGTTGGACCACTTCGTCGCCGGATCGCGAACCGGTATTCTCAACTTCCACCTGTATGGTTACGGTTTCGCCCGGCTTGATCGCCGCCGGGCTGATTTTTAAATCCCGATATTCAAACGCGGTGTAACTCATTCCGAATCCGAACGGGAATAGAGGCCGGCCGGTGAAATACCGGTAGGTCCGGTTTTCCATGCTGTAATCGTCGAACGCCGGAAGATCCGAAACGGAGCCGTAGAAAGTCAACGGCAGCCGCCCGCCCGGATTGATGATTCCAAAAAGCGCTTCCGCCACCGCGGTGCCACCAGCCTGCCCGGGATACCAGGCCTCCAGGATGGCAGAAACGTTTTCACTCGCCCAGTTGATGGAGAGCGGACTGCCGTTCAATAGCACCAGGATGACGGGTGTTCCGGTTTCCTGAATAGCGTGAAGCAACTTTTCCTGTATCACCGGAAGGTCAAGTGTCATGCGGTCTCCCAAGCTCTTCACACCGGGCTCATTGCCTTCGGTTTGGCCTTCCTCACCCTCCAGTTGCTGCGAAAGACCCATCACCAGTACCGCAATCTGGGAATCCCTGGCGGCTTGAATCGCCTCGTCAAATCCATCCTGCGAACTGCTGAGAATCTCGCAACCGCGGGCGTATTGAACTGTGGTTTGAAGATCGACTACCGCGCGGATGCCTTCCAACACGGAGACCGGCTCGGATGCCGTCCCGAAATAATTCCCGCTCAGGACGAGTGTTTCATCGGCGTTCGGGCCAATGACCGCGATCGAGCGGATCTTGTCCTTATCAAGCGGCAGAATTCCACCCTGGTTCTTAAGCAGAACGATCGATTGCCGGGCTGCCTCCAGCGCCAACGCGCGGTGCTGCGATGAATCCACGATGCTGTATGGGAGTTGGGCATATGCAACCTGGTCTTCCGGATCGAACATCCCCAGGCGGAAGCGCGCGGTTAACAGACGTTTGACCGAACGGTCGATGTCCACCTCGGTTAAAAGCCCTTGTTCCACCGCTTTCAAAAGCCGGCCGTAATCGCAGGCGAGACCGTATGTGCAGCCGCATTCCAGGTCACATCCCGCCTTCACGGCGAGTGCGGCGGCTTCGGTGGGCGTGTTTACCAGCCCGTGATTCGCGTAGATGTCGTCCACGGCCCCGCAATCGGCCACAACGTAACCGGTAAAACCCCACTCTTCGCGCAGTATTTTCTGCAGCAAGGTCGGGCTGGCGCAGCAAGCTTCCCCGTTCACCCGGTTGTAGGCGCCCATGATCGAACCGGCCTGCCCATCCACGATGCACGACCGGAAGGCGGGCAGGTATGTCATGCGCAAATCGCGTTCGGAAACGACGGCGTTGAAATAATGGCGGGATTTCTCCGGCCCGCTGTGGACTGCGAAGTGCTTGGGTGTGGCGACGGTCTTTAGGTAGCGCGGATCCTCCCCCTGCATCCCGCGCACGAAGTTCACCGCGAGCGTCGAGGTGAGGTATGGATCCTCGCCGTAGGTTTCCTGGCCGCGCCCCCAACGCGGGTCGCGGAAGATGTTAATGTTCGGGCAGAAGAATGTCAGTCCGGTATACAGATCGCGCACGCCGTTCCGCACCGCATCATGGTATTTGGCGCGGCCTTCGTCGGAAATTGCCTCGGCGATCCGGTGGATCAGGTCCGTGTTCCAGGTCGCAGCCAAACCGATGACCTGCGGGAATACGGTGGCGATCCCGGCGCGGGCCACGCCGTGCAGGGCTTCGCTCCACCAGTTGTAATCGGGAATGCCCAGATCCGGAATGGCCGGCGCTTCGCTGCCCATTTGGGAGATTTTTTCAGCGAGCGTCATCCGCCCGACCAGGTCGTCCACCCGCTCCATGATGGATCGCGAGGAATCCAGGTATATGGGCGCGCCGGTTTTCGTGTCGACTGGGATTGTGACCGGCGTAGGCGAGGTGACGCCCCGACCGCATCCAGTTAACGCCAGACCGCCGGTGGCGGCAAATGTGGTTTTAAGAAAAACCCTGCGCGATGTGGATTTATTTTGATGCTTGAATTTCATAACATCTCCGCCGGAGTTGTTCGAGAGAAATGATAATTCTCTTAATCCGGAATCCGTCCGGGCGCGATGGATAAAAACTAATGGATAGACCGTTGCTTTATCTGTTCCTGCAGCGCCTGAAATTCTTTTTTCTTGGATTCATGAAACAGGGATTCACACTGCTGATTTTTCTGGAGCCGGATGGATAGAGTCATCAACTCATCCTCCCGATTGTAGAGGGAGACGGTGGAAATCTGTTTTAGGGGGATATAGCGCCAGATACCCCCGTACGGATGTTCCTTCAGCCATCGTTGGCTCTCATCGTCACGGATGAGAACCAACTCGCTTTCGGTCAATATGGTGAGATGCGCCGGGGCGATTTGACGGGAGAAGGGCATTTCAAACCATCGGATGAACTTTCTGCGGAGCTCCGGCTGGAGGATGGTCAGAACGACCTTCTCCCCGGGAAGAATGGTTCTTCGAGCGTAATTCATGAACTTGAAATTCGCATCCTTCAGGGATTCGAATTGCGGCGTCTCGATATCCGGTTCCGCCTTTTCCGCCGCGCCCGTGACGGCGGAACGAAATCCATCCACGATTGGAGTGAACAGGTGCTCGGTCACCGAATTGAACGTAAGCGTGGAAGCCGCGGGAATACCGCGGGCATTCATGCCGTTGATCGTAAGCCAGGAACTGAGCAGGATCGTTCCGGATTCGATATAGCTGATGTTTTCGAATGGATACTCGATCGCAACGAGCCGGTTCTCGATTTGTTCCAGCACGTGAAGGCTTCCGCCGATCCGGCAGATCATTTTTTCGTTTTCCGGGGTGAGGAATCCCTTATACGTGGGGGTGAGAACCGCATAAGGGAAAGGTTCCTTCTCGTCCGGCCTCAGCCCGTCGAAAAATTTTTGGTAGACCGCGGGAACTTCGGCCAAGGATTTCACCGGCTTGGCCCAGGAAAGCCTTGTTTGTTCGTCCGCGGGCAGCCAGCGCGTTGGATCCCAGCCCACAGCCGTTGCGATCCATTCCCTTATTCCATCGACGATACTTTGTGAACCCTGCGACATGGCCGATATCCTTCCAACAAAGATTTCTCTTGACATAGGATATCATGTTTGGGCGGTGTCAGTGAAGTTCTCTTGATGGAAAAAACGGCGGGTGTATTCCATTGCGAAGCCGGAGACCGGCTGATCGGTTCTGCAGCGGAACGATGTGCCGGCGTCCGAACGCTTTACTCGCCGCCAAAGCGAAGAGAACCGGGGATGGAAGATTATTGAACTTTTCCCGGCACTTGCAAGTGCAGGAAAATCGACAGCAGCATCATCCCGGAGAGAATCGCCCACGAAATTCCGGGGAGTAGAGGAACTTGATTTCCTGTGATCCGTTCCCCGAAAAGACGGGACCGGAGAAGCCATACTTGCGGGCTCCTCCGGTCCTAGGGGTTTGTTGCGTCAATGGGATTCCGATAATCCCTCAGATATCACCCAACGTAACTAGCGTCAGATCCAGGCTTTGGACCCTGCACAGGATGGATCCATCGTTCGAAAGTTGAAAGGAGCCCATGGAAACGGTCAGCAGGATTTGCTCCCAGGTCACACCGCCGTCGGACGTGCGCAGCAGACGCACTTTGCCGCCGTCGTCCATCAGCCCCAGCACGATCACGCCGTGCTGCGGATCCGGGAAGCGCATCGCCGCATTCGGCAATTCATCATTGACCAGCACCGCTTTGCCGAGTACCAGGTCCTGCGTCGTCCAGCTTTTGCCGCCGTCGACCGTCTTGTGCAACCGGCCGGCGCTGTCAAGCACATACCCGTCCGACGCCGTCGGGCGGTTTATCGCGGCGACTTTTTCGACTCCATCCGGAAGAGACAGCTTGGTCCAGGTTGTTCCGCCGTCCTGCGTGGAAAAGATTTCGGACGGATACCCCAACCAGCCCAGTTGCGCGTCGATGAAACTGACAAAGGGGAACGTGGTCGCCGCGGGACCCGGATCCGTGACGCGATTCCAGGTCTTCCCGGAATCCGTGGAAAAATAAACGGTGGAGTGGTCGGTGCCGGCCCATAGCAGATCTTCGCTTACAACATCGAGCCCATGGACATCGCAGAATTGGACGCAACCCGGCAGGATCAATTCCTCATATGCCCACGTCGCCCCTCCGTCATCCGTCCGCATCGTCGCCCCCGCTGCGTATCCGGCCACATTCCCCAGGGCCTACCCTCTTTTTTCGTCGAGGAATTCCGCCACGTTGAAAATGGCCCCGCCCATATTCACCTGCCGGGCGACCGGCTCCGGGCGGAGCGTCGGAGAGGGCTGGACCGTCGGAGCGCTGGTCGCCGTCGCCGCAGAGCCCGCCTGCGCGCAGGCGGCAAGACTCAGGAAAATACCGGCGCTTAATAGATGAAGAAGTGTTCGTTTCATGGGTAATCCTCAGCAATCAGATTCCTTTACTGATGATGGCCATTAATAGGAAAGGCCGATCCGGGTTGTACCGTCGAATTAGCACTCTGAGTGTGCCAATTGATAATTCTCCCTGATTTCCTTCAGTATATCAACCGATCGACGGTACGAACATCACCCGCAGGGTGGTTTTTTAGAAGCATTTTTTCAACCGGCTGGCGAAATCGGCGATTTTTCCAGCCCAATGCGGGTGCATTTTTTCCTCCTTCGTGGTTGTCGTAAACCGGGGTTAATCCCGGATTCCCTGCTTTGACCGGGAGTGGACCGGAAAGCCGATGCCTCTATGGAATATGACGTGGTATCCGTGAAATCAGAATTCTTCATCGATCGTCGGAAAAAAAAATATCTGAGTAATTCGCAGCCTCATTGTTGACGCACACTCCCCCGGCATGTAGAATGCCCCCATGCAGCCTATCCCGTCCCCCCGGGTCGTCGTTGCCATGAGCGGCGGCGTGGATTCCTCCGTCGCCGCCGCGTTGCTCCGCGAACAGGGATGCGATGTAACCGGATTGATGCTCCGGCTGTGGGCCGATCCGGATACCGAATTCGAAAACCGCTGCTGCGCTTCGAACGCCCTCGCACTCGCCCGCCGCGTCGCCGAACAGCTTGCCATTCCTTTTCATGTGATCGATGCCGGAGAACTTTTCCGCCGCGAGGTCGTCGCCCCGATGATCGCCGAGTATTCCCGCGGCCGGACGCCCAATCCGTGCCTGGCATGCAACCGCTTCGTGCGCTGGGGATTCCTGATGCAGCACGCGCTCGCCCTCGGCGCGAGCCGCCTCGCCACCGGCCATTACGCGCGCATCCGCAATTCCGATGGAAGATACGAACTCCTTCGCGGTGTCGACCCTACAAAAGATCAATCCTACGTTCTGGCGTCGCTGGGCCAACAGGACCTTGCCCGAACGATGTTTCCGCTGGGCGGGATGACCAAGATCGAGGTGCGGTCGCACGCCCGCCGCTTCCGCCTTCCGGTCGCCGATAGGCCGGACAGCCAGGATTTGTGTTTCGTCCCCGGGTCGGATTACCGCCACTTTCTGAAAAAGTATGCGCCGGAGTCGTTTGTTCCGGGTCCGATTCTCACCCGCAAGGGTGAAGTGTTGGGCGAGCACCAAGGGCTTCCGGCTTACACCATCGGCCAACGAAAGGGAATCTGGGTCTCCTCGCCCCGCCCGTTATATGCGCTGGAGATCGATCCAGCCCGCAACGCATTGATCGTTGGTCCGGCGGAGGAACTCGGCCGGAGCGGATTGCACACCGAAAAAGCGAGTTGGGTGCGCGGCGAGCCTCCCGGCGGAACAGTTCGCGCCATGGTGAAAATCCGGTACACTTCTGAGGAACAACCGGCGGTGGTGACCGTCGAGGAGACGGGCTGCGTATCGGTGCGCTTCGAAAAACCGATGCGCGACATCACCCCCGGCCAGTCCGCCGTTTTCTATAATCAAGAAATCTGCCTGGGAACGGCGGTCATTGCGGAGGCAATGGAATGAATCCGCTTGCGATTGCGCTGGGGGTAGTTATTGCCACCCTGATCGGGGCGGTGTTCTTCTTGATCCGGCCGTCCAAGTCGTACCGGATGCTGGGACTCTGCATCGTCGTCGCCTGGATCGGTTTCGCCGCCGGGCATTTCGTCGCCGAGTGGAGCGACTTCCGGATGTGGACCGCCGGCCCGCTCAACCTCGGCGGCGCGATTTCTGGAACGCTGATAGCGCTCATTCTGCTGCGGGTGCTGGCACTGAAGGAATGGAGATAAGAAGGTGGGGTATCGGAGAATATTTGCAGTAGGCTCCTCATTTTTTTCCTAATATCTTGGCATGTAGCAAAATTGGCACATATCGGTAACACCGTTGCCTTTCGGATCGGATATATTGGTTAAGGGAGTGTCGGTTTTTTCGGAATGAAACAACGACTGATCATCGCGGGTATAATTTTCCTGGCATTTTTCCTGTCGGCCTGCTAGCCTGCCGACTCCCCGTCTTCCGGATCTTCACCAACCGCAGCATTGACCGCCATCTTATCGATAGAGCCGTCACTGACCGCAACCGAGACGGCGACGGCAACCATCACACCTACGCCAACACTCACAGCAACTCCAACCCCCATCCCCTCAGTTACTCCGACACCGATAGCAATGCCGAACCTGCGAGTGGCTTATACCGATGATTCTGGGCTGTTGTTCGTCTCGCCGCCTAACCCTCCGGTCAAGTTGTCCGAGGTGCGCGATCTTGCTGATGTTGATGGCGATTCCGAAATCTCCCTTTCCGATGATGGCACCGTAATAATTTATTTAAAGCAATCCGTCGATAATCAGATTTCCATAGATCTACGCGTAGTAAATTCCGTCAGCGGCGTTGACCGCGCGCTGCTGACACAGGTTCAGGCCGGCGGGCTTGAACCAGCCAGCAGGGGAGTATGGACTTCACTCGATACCTATTCATTAAGATGGATTCCGGGCACGCACACTTTACTCTTCAGCACAAAGGGAGTAACTCCTCCCTCCGGCTGGATGCTGCATTACAACCTTTTTTCATTGAATGCGGACACCGGCAGCATCTTGCGCCTTCGGGCATCCGGTAATGGAGGCGGCGCTGTACTTTCCCCGAATGGGATGAAAATGACGACATCCCATTGCGGATCCATCTCGCTGGATTCGATCCATGGTGCAACTATAAAAGCGGATGTAATCACATATGATACGGTGTTATGCAGGGATAATCTTCAACCAATGATCATGTGGTCATCTGATTCTTCAAGGTTTGGTTCCATTGTACCCAATGGCCGCGATGTCATTCCGGCGGAGCCAATGAGTGAAATTCCCAGCGCGTTTATATGGCTGGTCGACGCGTCAACCGGCGAGGCATCGCTTGGGGGAACCATTGAAAAATTCGGTTCCGGCAGGCTTTCCCCCACTTTGGAGTATGTCGGATATTCCCGCCCTGATAGGGTGAATCGCTCCGCGGATGAACTCTACCTTGCGTCAGTAGATGGATCCTTTTCGACGCTTCTGGCGACTGGAGATTCCGGATTTATTTCCTTCTCTCCCGACGGCTTCTATTTTTCATATTATGCAAAGAATTCACAGGACAAAACACAGGTTTACCTCAGATCGCTCGACGGCAACACCTTCCTTGTTCTTGATGCGGAATTCCCAATGTATATCCGGTGGATCAACAATTCACAATTTATGTTTATACAGGGAGATAGCCTTTTCCTGGGGGATGTTAGAGGTAATTCATCGGTAATTGCCTCCTCCCCGGGTTTTGGTTTCTTCGATGCGAAGGATCTGGATTTTCAAGCAAGTCTACAATGAAGCGGATTGCCGCCCTTTATTCGAATGGCACTCTTCCCGAAACGCCTTTCCCCGTTATCCTTAAAGCGCCGTCCCTGATAAAATGGAGACGAAAGGATTCGACCCATGCGAAAATCAATCACAATTGGACTGCTATTCGGCCTGACGCTGACCGCGCTTGCCTGCAACATCTCCGGCGACGTCGTATCCACAATGATTTCCGAAGGGGGGTCGATCGCAACCGAAGTGGCCAAGGCGCTGACGGAAACGGCCATCACCGAGGGGGGTGGCGTTACACCCGCCGAGACGCTGCCCGGGGGCGGCGGACCGGTAGAGACGCCGACCGTCGAGACCGGCCCAACCCCGACCGAAACGCTGATGCCCACCGCCGCCCTGCCCCATCTGCGCGTGGCGTTCATTTCCGGCGGTAGTCCGTGGCTGGTGGCGCCACCCGCCGCAGCTTACCAACTTTCCGTCTCGACCGGCGTGGATTCGGTCGATATCTCGGATGACGGCCAGATGGTCGCCTACATCCGTCACAACTCCTACGACGAACCGGGCGAACTCCGCGTCGTGAACTGGGACGGCAGCGGCGACAGCTCTCTGCTGACCTCAGCCCAGGTCGGCGGGCTGGAACCGCTTCCCGCCAGCGCCCTGTTCGTGGATCTCTATCAGGTGAAGTGGATTCCCGGAACGCACAATCTTTTAATAAACACTAAAACCCAATATGAGGGTCCGGGGCTTCCCCGGTTCGACGATCTGTTCATGGTCAACGCCGAAACCGGCGTGCTCACGACCATCTTCACCGCCGGCAACGCCGGCGAAGTCTGGCCTTCGCCCGACGGGACAAAGATGGTCATCTCGCGCGGCACCTACCTAACCCTCGCCAACATCGATGGGACCGGTGTCATCCCCAACGTCATCACATTCCCCTCGATCATCACCTACAGCGAATACCTTTACTATCCCGAACCCGTGTGGGCTGCAGATTCCTCGCAGTTCGGCGTGATCATCGCTTCGGAGGATCCGCTGGCCGCCGTCACGTCCGGCGCCATCTGGCTGGTGAATGCTTCAACCGGCGCGGCCACGCTGGCCTCCACCCTGAACGGCAACTTCTTCTTCCCGAAAGCCGTGCTCTCGCCCACGCTCGACCATGTCGGCTATGTCGTTGCCACGGCGACTCCCGGGGTGAATGAGAGCCATGTGTCCACCCTCGACGGATCCTTCGGGTTGACTCTGGCCTCGGGAAACACCGGAGTGGAATCTTTCTCTCCCGACGGCCAATACTTCTGCTACTACGTCGGTTCGGGCACCTCGGATTGGATCGGCTCGCTCGGCGGCGGAACCTTCCTGGTTCCCGGCGGGGCGATGCGTTTGAAATGGTATAACAACACCGGTTTCATCTATGCCTCGGGCACGATCGTATCCGGTTGGACGCTTAAGATGGGCGACACGGGAGGCGGCGGGACCGTCATCGCCACACCGACCGGCGACAAGTCAACCTTTGATGTGGATGAATAGAATAATGTAGGAAAAAACAGCCGGCATGAAAAATATGCCGGCTGTTTTTTTTAACCGCAGAAAGTACATAATCCACAAAATTCTTCTTTGTGCTATTTGTGCTTTTTCCGGCTATTCCAATGGGTTCCATAATTCCGCAGTTTTTTGGGAAGGCCTTTAAATATTTTCGGACGCCAAGGACGCGTCCTCAAGATGACAGGATTAGGGTGAGTTTTGTGCAAAATCCGATACAATAGGTTTGTGCTGCGGTTTCCGATCGCGGTTGTAAACCGGTCGCTTCTCTTCAACAGGAAGGATTCTTCCCATGACCGAAAATGCCGATAGCTTTCCAACCGATCCGGAAATTCTCCATTCACGGATTCACGATGAATGGGAAGCCCTCGCGGCGGTGATCGCCACTTTGGACGAACCCAAGATCCTCCGCCGCGACGAGGGCGAATGGTCGGTCAAGGATATCCTTGCCCACATCGCCGCATGGGAAAAATTCCTGATCGCAAACCAATTCCTCGGCATTCCTGTGATGGAAGCCTTGTGCGTTACACCGGATGTTTTAGAACGCGCCAGTGAGGATGAGGTGAATGCGATTCTGTTCGAACGCAACCGCGACCGCACCCTGTTGGAGGTGCAATCCGATTGGTATGAAACCCACCGCTGGCTGATGTCGGAGCTGGCGAAACTCGACGAGGAGCGGTTGAAGGAATCAACCCTGTGCTTTGGAGCCGTTTCCCGGCCGCTGTCGCAGTGGATTGTTTTCAACACATATGAGCATTATGCGGATCACCGGCGGGCGATAGAAAAGCGCCGGGTCGGATAAACCAACGCCCCGGCGTCGGGTATATCCGCACCGAATATCAGGCTTTCAGAAGTGAACCCTTCAGGAAAAAAGCTTCTCCAACCTCGCGGATTCCTTCCAGAAGAATAACTTCTTCCTCATTCGATAGAACGGGCGTGAGGGCATAGGTTTTTTTCGCGCCCGCGCCGAATAGGATCATCCCCGGATTGAGATCACCCGAGTACGCCATGGCTTCCTGAAGAGACCGGATCCCCGGCGCAAGATTCTTCACAGCAGGGGAATCCCTCCCCGCCCAGCCGGTTTCTCTTACTTGGAGCTGTCTAATCCCAGCCGATGAAATTTCCTTCCTCGAAGCGCCTGGGGTGAGGATACGCATTTTCCCTCCGGAGATTCGGATCTCCGGATTCCCGGTGCGGTGGTCCGAGACGACGGTTTCCGAGGCATCCGTGATGATCGTAAATTGCGAATCCTTTTTGCTCGCGTCGGGAATTCCCAAGATGGGTTTCAATCCTCCGTCTGCATACAACAGCATCAGCCCGCCGCAATGCCGGCAGGCCGCGAATCCCCGCTGCGTATCCTGCGGGGCGATGATCATCTCCGCGCCGCAGGCTTCACAGGTCAATCCCTCCGTGCATGTTTCCTGCGGCGAGACGGGCATGTTTTGGCTGTCGCGCCGGGGAAGCGCCGCGTCGCCGAAAACCGGGAGGTCCAGCAATTGCATATTCACTTCCAGAAACTCTTCGATGAATAGCGCGCTCTCCGCGCTGTCCAGCGGCCCCAGCAGAAAAACGCGTTCACCCTGATGGGTGAGCGCAAACACTATGTAGTTGTCGATATACCGGTCCGGCGGGTGGACGAGAACTCTCGAGGTGGTGGAATAAATCTGGCGGATGTCGCTGGTCGCCAGCGGTTTTGCCCCTACCGTCGGCGGATACAGGATTTTTTCCTTCAATCGCAGCGGCGGAAGATTCTGCTGCGCCCTGGCCAGGAAAAAGATCGAAAGGAGGACGGCGAGAAACGTGACTGGGAGGAAGGTCAGGAACAAACCCGCGGCGATGAATACAATAATTTCTTTTCCAAAAAAATAAACCAGCGGCAGGGAGACGAGCGCGGAAAGGACGGTTATGCCCGCGCCGATTGCAATCCCGGTCAGCACCCCCCGGTTGAGTTCCGGGCGGTTGATGACGAAGGCTTGCCGTGTATGCCGGGCGGTGAGGCTGAGGTTCCCGATCCCTCACGGACGACCTTGACCTCCGCGGGCGCTTTTTCACCCGGTGGGGTCAAGGGGGTTTTTTCCGTGCCTCTGGATGTGATCCGCTGAACGGTGGAACAATGCGAGCAGGTCACCACTTCCCGCCGGATAGCCTGATCATCCAGTTCGATATTGGCTCCGCACATGCTGCAGTGAATAGTAAGTGGCATGGGATTTCCACCTCCAACTTTGTCTGACAACACCGTGTGAATTATTGGGTTTGTTATGCAAGCGTGCTGTAATTACCAATGCGAAAAAGCCTGCCGATGCGTTTCAACCAGCGGGGAAAACCCTTCCGAGTGGAAGGAAAGGAAAAGCGCTACCGGCTTTCCCTCTCCTCCAATTCTTCCTTGGCCCGTTTGACCGTCTTGCCGCGTTCCTCCGTATCCAGAATCCTCTTGCGGATCCGGCCGGCCACGGGCGTCACTTCCAGCAGCTCGTCCTCGGCCAGGAACTCCAGGCATTCATCCAGGCTCATCGTCCGCGGGGTATTCAGGCGGATCTCGATATCTTTGTTCGAAGAACGCATATTGGTCAGGTGCTTCTTCTTGCAGACGTTCACCGGCAGATCTCCGGACCGCTGCTGTTCCCCCACCACCATCCCCTCGTAGACTTCTACTCCCGGCCCGACAAACAACACCCCGCGCTCCTCGGCGTTTTTCAATCCGAAGTTGGTCGTGGTTCCGGCCTCCCAAGCAACGATCGAGCCGGTGGAACGGGAGGGCACGGGCCCGGCCATGGGATCATACCCGTGAAAAACGGCATTCATCACCCCGTTTCCCCGCGTGGCGTTCAGGAACTGGTAACGGAAGCCCAGCAATCCACGGGTGGGTGCGATGTACGCCAATTGGACGCTGCCCTTCTGGCTGTCCACCATGTTCATCATCTGCCCGCGCCGGGAGCCGAGCATTTCCACCACGGCTCCGACCGTATCGGGGCTGGTTTCGATGTGGACTTCCTCAAACGGCTCGAGTATTGTCCCGTCCTCGGCCGTCCGGAAGATCACTTCCGGCCGCGAGACATGGAACTCGTATCCCTCGCGCCGCATGGTTTCGATGAGGATGCCCAGGTGCAATTCCCCCCGGCCCGAGACGACGAACGCGTCCGTCGTACCGGTTTCCTCCACGCGCAAGGCGACGTTGTGCCGCAGCTCCTCGAACAGGCGCTCGCGTAATTTGCGCGACGTTCCCCAACGACCCTCCCGTCCCGTGAACGGCGAGGTGTTCACACCGAAGATCATCCTCACGGTCGGCTCTTCCACCTTGATTTGCGGAAGCGCGACCGGGTTTAGCGGATCCGCGAGCGTCTCGCCGATGGCGATTCCCTCCAGCCCGGCGATGGCGACGATTTCCCCGGCCTCCGCCTCCTCCACCTCCACCCGCTCCAGCCCCTGGTGCACGTAAAGATAGCGTGCGCGCTCCTCCAATAATTCTCCCGCGAGGGTCATGCGGGCTACTTTTTCCCCGGCATGCATCCGACCGGAGAAAAGCCGGCCGACGGCGGTCACTCCCCGGTAGTTGTCGTATCCGAGCGAAGCCACCAGCATCTGCAGCGGCGCATCCGGATCCACCATCGGCGGCGAAATACTGCGCAGCATGGCGGAAAACAGCGGCTGTAAATCCGGACTCATCTCGTGAGAAAGTCCGGCTTGCTGCGTAATGGCATTGGTGTAGATGACCGGAAAATCCGCCTGCTGCTCCGTGGCGCCCAGGTCGATAAACAGATCGAAGGTTTTATTCAAGGCTGTGTCGGGTTCCGCGTCCTTGCGATCCATCTTGTTGATAACCACAATCGCCCGATGCCCTTTTTCCAGCGCCTTTTTTAAAACGAACCGCGTCTGCGGCATAGGTCCTTCGGCGGCGTCCACCAGCAGCAGGATGCCGTCGACCATGTTCATCACCCGCTCCACCTCGCCGCCGAAATCCGCGTGGCCGGGCGTGTCGACGATGTTGATCTTCACCTGTTGGCTGGCAACCGGGTCCCACACGCTGATCGCCGTGTTCTTGGCCAGAATGGTGATGCCGCGCTCGCGCTCCAGGTCGTTGGAATCCATCACCCGCTCGGCCACCTGTTGGTTTTCCCGGAACGTGTGGGATTGCCGCAGCAATCCGTCGACGAGCGTGGTTTTCCCGTGGTCGACATGGGCCACGATGGCGATATTGCGAATGTCCGTTCGTTCCTTCTTCATGCGACGACCGCTTCCCATAGAATAAGCACAACGACCCCGGCGGCTCACTGCCGGGGTCGCACTTACCCACATAATAACAGACTTCCCGCTTTTTATAAATAGGATAGGCCGCGGGTGCCCATCCGCCGCGGCTAAGGCGCGGAAGAAACGTTGCGATAATTCACATTCGATTGCCAGGCGAACATAGCCGCCGCCGGATTTTTTGTTTCCCACAACGTCCGCAACGCCTTGCGCGCCAGCACCGGCCAGGCGTACATCCGCCGGCTGGATTCGCACATCGCCCGGGTGAGATCCTCCGGCGTCATGCCGCCCGGTTTGTGAACCACCTCGCCCATATCGTAGTGCTCCCAATCCCGGGGGAAGTCGGTAAACAACAGCCGGCCATCCTTCCGCAGTCGCTCGAACAATCTTGTGCCCGGCAGCGGCGTGAGATACGTTTTTTGCATTACATCCACGCCGCCAAGCACCATATGCTCGGTGCGCCGGCGGAGTTTCTCCGGCGTGTCGTGATCCATGCCGAAGATGAAGGCTCCCAGGACGGATATCCCCGCCCGATGGATTCGGTGAAACGCCTTCTCATAATTCTCCACCCCTCGTTGCAGATTAAGGCGCTTATTCACCTCCTTCAGCGTGTCCGCCTCCTCCGCCTCCAATCCCAGAAAAACCATCTTGCACCCCGCCTGTCCCGCCCACTGCAGCACATCCTCGTCGTCGGCGAAGTTAATCGATGCCTGGCAGAACCACCATTTATCCAACTTGCGCTCGACCATGCCGTGGAAAATTTCCAGCGCCTGCTCACGGGATTCCCTGCCGTACCCGATGATGTTATCGTCCACGAAGAATACCATTTTCTGCGGGATCGTCGATAGTTCTTCGAGCACTTCTCCTGGTGGACGGCGGCGATAGCGCCGTCCGTTGAAGGCCGTCACCGAACAAAAATCGCAGTCCATCGGGCAACCGCGCGATGTCTGCACCGTGGCGAACATATAGCCGGGATGGAACAGGTCGCGGCGCGGACGCGGCAATCCGGCAAGGTCCGTCCACTCGCCGCGGTATATCCGCTGCATCCTCCCCGCCTCCGCGTCGGCTATCACACGCGGCCATACCGCTTCCGCCTCACCGAGTACCACGGCGTCCGCATGACGCAACGCCTCCTCGGTACAGGTGGATGCATGGATACCTCCCATCACCACCGGGATGCTGCGTTCCCGAAAAAAGGATGCAATCTCATAAGCCCGATGGGCCGCGGCGGTGAAAGCCGTAATCCCCGCCAGCACTTGCTCTGTGCCCGGCGAATGTAAAACCTCTCGAAAGGGGAAAGGTCCCCAATTTTCGTCCACCAACTCTACATCCCAATGTTCGGGTGTCAGCGCGGCGACGATACCCAGCCCCAGCGGCGGGAAACGGGAGCTTCTATTAAATGTCAAGCCCGTTCGCGCCGGATTGACCGGATTGACCAATATTAATTTTCGCTTCATTGTGTCCTCCAGATCCGGCTTTTCTGTGGCGCCTTGCATCGGGATTATTTAAGGACCGCGGGAATATTTCATGTGCGGTGAACGTCGCGCTCACTGCCATTCAAATCCAAGGCTGTGCGAGGCTTTCAACAGCAATTGGTGAAGTTCCCGCTGTTCTTCCGCATTTAAATCTGAAAGAAAATCGCGTGTGTACTCCACTGCCCCGGCGATAACGCCTTGTGCGGCGGTCCGTCCGGCTTGAGTCAATGTTAACCGCCAATTTCGCCTATCCTCCAAATCTTGCTCCTTATGCACCAACCCCATCTCGACCAGGTGCTGAACATAGATGGAGATGGCGCCGGGATTGACATCCATCAGATGCGATAAGCGGCGCGCCGTTAATGGCGCAAACCGGTCCATTACCATCAGCACCGAGCAATCGGAAACTCTCAGACCCAGCACATTGCGCGTCTTCTCTTTGATCATCCGTGACTCATATGCGTGCGCCAGGCTGAAAAGCGCCTGATTGACTTGCAAATAGTCCTTCTGGGAAAGTCCCATTAATATCCCTTTATTGGTTGTATTTTGCAACGGTTATATTATATAACTATTTGGGAATTAATCAAGGAGTCAGGCTTATCTCCATCGGGTCTTCTTCATTTCAACATGAGGGGTTTCCAAAACCGAATTAATCGAAAACGATCCCGGCGGATGCCAGGATCGTAATTCGCAAGATTCACCGTTCGAAAGCGATTTGAATGCGGTCGACCTGCCACACGGCGGGCCATCTTACGCCGCCGCAACTCCTCCAATCCGCAGCGACGGATCGCCGAACAGCATGAACTTCCACACCTGGTGGAACTCCGCCAGAACGTACCAGTCCACGTGATCGTATTCCTTCTCGAAAGTATGGAGCTGATAATATTTCCGGATGGCGTAGTTCCAGGCGTCTCCCGCGCGCGGGCCGGCGTTGACAATCCCCTCGAAGAACAAACGGTTGACGTCGAACATCGCCGGGAATTGGGCGCCCGTCACCGCTCCGACGTACACGACCACGCCGTTCGGGGTTTGGACCAGTGAGAATTCCATCATCCCGTCGATGTTATCGGCGGTTTGCAGCGGCGCTGGAGGCGGCGGGGTCGATGGGAACACCTCCCCCGCCTCGCCGCCATCATGATGCGCGCCGTTCACGTCCTCGTACGGCCCGCCCGGCGGATAGGCGGTGAAGGTGGCTGTTCCGCAGCCGCCGGAAAAAGTCACCGGCAGCCGCTTGGCATTTTCCACCCGCGCGAAATCCTTTACGCTCACCGCATCCGCCCATAAATCCATATTCCCGTGTCCCACGAAGCTGACCAGTCCTGCGCCTTTATTCAGCGCGTCGACGATGGCATCCGCAGTCAGGTCCGGCGTCGACTGGCAGGGATTGTCCGCGGTGTACAACCGCGTGATTTCCCAATCCGCGGGAAGCAGCGCCAGCATCTCCTCCTGCCGCCGGCAGTCGTCCATCAGGTAACCGCCCGAGGCAATCGACAGCATCTTGTGCGCCCAATCCGAATTGTGGGCAAGCGTCTCGTAGGAAATGACCTTCTCCACATAGATGGCGGCTTCCGCGGAGGTGGAAACCGGTGCGCGCCCGACCGCGATGTCGGGATTAAGATCCGCATTGTCGATGTTCAGCGGACCGGAACGGATCTCCCCGCCGATCTCACCGTAGTATCCGTTGCTGTTGGAATCCCAATCGTCGAAACTGCCGTCTGATTTGTATAGGTCGGCGTAATACAAATCGGCCGGATAAAAGGCGGTGTCGCCGACCGTCGGACCGACGATATCCGCCATCGTCCAACGGATGGGAAATTGATCCCCGTCGCCGACGAGCATCGCATACCGGATGCCGCTTTTCCGTTGATACAGGGCCAGACAGTGCTTGATCCTCTCCGGATCGTCGCGGCCTTCGCACATCCGATCGACTTCCTCTACTATAAGGATTCCGGTCGGTATGCCGGTGGAGGTCTTCCATTCCGCCAAACGGCGCATGGGATCGAGGAATGCCTGGGGTGTGACGATCAGCAGCTCATAGGAATTCCCCGCCGGCGAGGAAAATTCTGCCGGCGTGAGGGTCATGCTCGGGGCAATCGTTTCCGACAGAGCCGGTGGGATATCCGTTTCCCCAGCTATCGGAATATCCGTCGAGGAGGATTTGCGTGCCGGCAAGTTGCACGCCGCGGTAAGCAACAGAACCAAAGGGATCAGCTTTTTCATTATTCGCATTGGAATACTATATCGCATGGAGCGGTAAAAACGGAATAAAAAAAAGAAGGACCTGGAGGGACTTTTTCTTCCCATTCCCTTCGTGTCCTTCGGATTTTCGTTCGTGTGCTTGGTGGATTCGATTATCCGCCCGCAGGGAAGAATTATGCAATCCGCTTCAACGCCGCGCGCACGATCTCCACGTAGTCCGGTTTGAGACTCGCGCCGCCGACCAAACCTCCGTCGATATCCGGTTCGGAAAGGAATTCGGCGATGTTGTCGGGCGTCACGCTTCCGCCGTACAACACCCTTATGCCGGCGGCAGTATTCGACCCAAAAAGGGTGCCCAGGACCGAACGGATCGATCCGGCGATCACCCGGTTGGCGTCCGGTCCGTGCGCCGCGCGCCCGG
>CAZFPL010000021.1:0-46943 GCA_964521085.1 uncultured Anaerolineales bacterium
CGCGTCTTCTGGAACCGGAATCCCGCGCCGTGCTTCCGCACCGCACGAACCGGAATGTACACGCATTCCTGGCGCTTTATGGGGACGAGCTGCCGCTGGAATCCTTGGACGATATTCCGAAGGAGCGGGTCGACCGGGTGACATTGGTGGATACGCAGTCGATGCCCACGATCCGCGGCGTCGGGAACCATACCCGCGTCCACGTGGTGGATCATCACTCGCTGCATAAATCGCCCCCTCCGGGTTGGACCGCCGCCGTGGATTCCGTCGGCGCCTGCACCACCTTGCTGGTGGAATCCCTCCAGGCCCTTGCGCAATCGCTTTCTCCGGAGGAGGCAACGCTTCTACTCTTGGGGATCTACGAAGACACCGGATCCCTTTCCTACGCCGGAACCACCCCGCGCGACGTCCGCGCCGTCGCCTGGTTGCTCGAGCAGGGGGCGAACCTGACCCTGGCCGCCGGTTTTCTCAACCATCCGCTCTCGGCTTCACAGCGCGAGCTGTACGACCACCTGCTGGAAAGCGCGGAGACCCGGATCGTGCAAGGCCGGAGAATTCTTCTGGCCCGGGCCAGCGCCCCCGCCGATGTCGAGGAGATTTCCACCCTGGCGCATAAGCTGCGCGATCTGTTCACCCCCGAAGGATTGTTTGTTCTGGTGGATTTGGGATCGCACGTGCAAATGGTGGCGCGTTCCACATCCGATTCCATCGACGTCTCCAAGATCGCCGCGCACTTCGGCGGCGGGGGGCACGATCGCGCATCGGCGGCGCTGATCCGCGGGCGGACACTGGAACAGCTGTACCGGGAACTGGGGGATATGCTTCCGGCTTCCATCACCCCGCCGTTGCAAGTGGCGCAGATTTATTCACCGCGGCCCCAAGTGGTGGAATCCGATCTGACCATCGCCGAGGCGGCGGAACGGATGGCACGGTACGGATACGAGGGATTTCCCGTGGTGCGGGACGGCAAGGTGGTCGGTCTGCTTACGCGGCGGGCGGTGGATCGGGCGCTTGCGCACGGGATGAAACACGCGCATGTGGAAAACGTGATGGAGGGCGGATCGGTGACGGTCCAGCCTTCGGATTCGATCACCCACCTTCAGCGATTGATGGTGGAGCAGGGATGGGGACAGATTCCGGTCGTCTCTCCCGAAGGCGATCAGGTGGTGGGAATCGTCACCCGGACCGATCTGATCAAGGCGCTCGCTCCGGGCCAGAAGGGCGGCGCTTCCCCAACCCGTTTGAATTTGCGGGATCGGTTGGAACAGGATTTCCCTGCGGCCCGGATGGCATTGCTCCATGCCGTGGCCTCCGTCGCGGATCAGCAGCGCACGCCGCTCTACCTTGTGGGGGGCGTGGTCCGCGATTTGGCCCTCAACCTGCCCTCCTACGATCTCGATCTGGTGGTGGAAGGGGATGCGATCGCGCTGGTCCGTTCCGTGGCGAAGGAATACGGCGGACGGGTCCGCAGCCATGACCGTTTCGGGACGGCCAAGTGGCTGCTGCGGGGAGTCGACCTCGGCAAGCTTTCGCTTCCCGCGGAAGCGTCTGCGCAACTTCCGGAATCATTGGATTTGGTTTCGGCACGCGCGGAGTTTTACCCGCACCCCTCGGCGCTCCCGGAAGTGGAGCGCGGCAACCTCAAGCTCGACCTCCACCGGCGGGATTTCACCATCAACACCCTCTCCCTCTCGCTCAACGCCGCTCACTTCGGAGAGATCAACGATTTCTGGGGCGGATTACGCGACCTGGAGGAAAAACGCATCCGGGTGCTGCATTCGATTTCCTTCATCGACGATCCGACGCGGATTTTGCGGGCCGTCCGCCTGGAACAGCGGCTGGGATTCCAAATCGAGCCCCGGACCCGGGATCTGATCGTGCGCGCCCTCCCGCTGCTCCATCGCGTGAGCGGCGACCGCATCCGCCACGAATTGGAGGCGATCTTCGAAGAACCGGCCCCCGAGGATACTTTGCGTCGTTTGCAGGAATTGGAGGTCCTTGGACAGATTCACCCGGGATTGCTGTGGAATCCGATCCACGCCGAGCATGTGCGCCGCGCACGCCGGTTCACACCGGATCCGCGCTGGTCCCTGGAGGAAGGCGGGCGCGATATCTTCCCGCCGCTGTATGCCTGGCTGCTTGGACATCCTTTGTCCGCCTTGGAGGGAATCCTCGACCGTCTGAACCTCCCCAAACGCGAAGCGAACAACATTCGGTCTGCGCGCCTGGCTTTGGACCGGCTCGCCGCGCTGCCGGACGATGCAGCCCCGAGCCGCGTGAGCGACCTGTTGGAAGATACTCCCGAACCGGCGCTGGCGGGAGCTTACCTGCAAGCGGAGGAACCGGCCCGCGGGCGGCTGGACCGGTATCTGGCGGAATGGCGCTATGTCCAGACGACAACCGACGGCACGCTCCTGCGCGGGCGCGGATTGCCGCCGGGGCCGCGCTACCGTGAGGTGCTGCATATCCTGCGCAGCGCGCGCCTGGACGGGATGATTTCCACTGCAGAGGAGGAATCGCAGTTGCTGAACGAACTCCTTGCGGATTTGCCGGCAAAGGGCGGGGGAAACCGGGGGAATTCCTGATGTCGGCTGAGGAAATTAACGGGGTTGCGGAAATCCCCGGCAGCGCGATCCGGTACGAGGACGAATTTATTATCCGCCCGTTGGCGGAGAAGGATCTTCCGGCCCTGGAATGGGACGGCGCATACCTCCATTTCCGCCGCCTTTTCCGGCAAGCCTATGAGGATATGCGGTTGGGGACGCGGTTTCTATTGGTGATGGAGCACCGGCCGAGCGGGGAAATAGTCGGCCAGGTTTTTATTCAATGGAACAGCAGCGACCCCCGGTACGCGGATGGCTCCCGCCGCGGCTACTTCTACGCGCTACGGATCAAGCCGGCGTTCCGGGAGCGGGGCTTGGGCTCCCGGTTGATTCAAGCGGCGGAATACGAATTGCGCCGGCGGGGCATGGATACGGCATCCATCGGGGTGGAAAAAGATAATCCGCGGGCGCACGCGCTTTACGAGAGACACGGCTACCGTGTCATCGCCGACGATCCCGGCCGCTGGCATTACACCGATCATCAGGGAATCGTTCAGGAAGTTACGGAACCCGCCTGGTTGATGGAAAAAAAGTTTTCTTAGGCGAGGGCGCCCCGCCGTCCTTTATTGCGGCAGGGTGAAATAAAACGTGGCTCCCTTTTCCACTTCCCCTTCCGCCCACACCCTGCCCCCGTGCCGATGTATGATCCGCTGCGCCGTCGCCAGTCCGATTCCGTTCCCGGGGAACTCCTGAACCGTATGCAGCCGCTGAAAAGCCTGGAAAAGCTTTCCGACGTGCTCCATGCTGAAGCCGGCCCCGTTGTCTTTGACGAAGAAGGCAGTCTCCCCCTCGGGGGTGGTGCAGGCGCCAAATTGGATCTTCGCTTCTTTCCGCCGCGAGGTGAACTTCCAGGCATTCCTCAGCAAATTTTCCAGAACCGCCGAGAGCAGCTGCTCGTCGCCGCTGGCGGATAATTTTTCGGCGATGATGCATTCCACGCTGCGATCCGGATCGGCGCGGCGCATCTCCTCCAGGATCCGCCGGGCCATCACCGTCAGGTCCACTTTTTGGCGATGGATATCGCCGCGGGTCAATCGCGATAGCACGAGCAGGTCGTCGATGAGGAGCCCCATTCGTTTGCTGGCGGAACGGATCCGCTGAAGGAAATCCCTTCCCTGGTCGTCGAGGGCCGCGGCATAATCTTCCTCCAAGGCCTGGCCGAATCCATCGATGCTTCTCAGCGGAGCGCGCAAATCGTGCGAGACGGAATAGGCGAACGCTTCCAATTCCTTGTTCGCCGCCTCCAACTGTGCGGTCCGTTCTTTCACCCGATGCTCCAACTCGGCGTTCAAGCGGCGGATTTCCTCTTCGGCCATTTTCCGCTCGGTGATATCCGTTGACACGCACAGCACTTTGTCGCTTCGGCCGGTATCCTCGCGCAGAGGGATTTTGGTGATGTTAAACCAGCGCTCCCCCTTGCCGGCCAACGTGACTTTTTCCTCCAGTATGTTTTTCGGGGTCTGGAGGGCGAGGACCTCCCCGTCCGGATCGAGAAACCGCTGGAACTCCTGCGGCGGATGAGTACAGTCGGAATCCTTTTTCCCGATCATCTCCTCCGGCGTGGAACCATATACGTCCGCCAAGGCTTTGTTGGCAAGTGCAAACGTCCCGTCGGATTTGCGGACACAGACCAGGTTGGGGGAGGTATCGATCACCGCGCGGAGGAACGCGCGCTCCTGGGAAAGTTCTTCCTCGACGCGTTTAAGGCGGGTGATGTCCATTCCGATTCCCACCAGGCCGATAATACGGTCGTTTGGATCGCGCAGGGGGACACTGGAGGTGAGCATGGTTCGGGGCTGCCCATGGGAATCCGGAAATTGCACTTCTTGATCCAAAATCTGCTCTCCCAGTTCCAACACCCGCTGGTCGAAGTCGCGGAACAGTTGCGCCGTCTCCCCAACGGGAGATTCGGCCTGCAGCAGGTCCCGTCCTTCCGCGGGGCTAATCCAACTCATCATTTCATCGTCCATGGGGTTGGAGAGAATTTTCCGCGATTGGCCGTCTTTGGCGTAGACCGCGACCGGAAGGTGGTCGATCACCGTGCGGAGCAGGTTGTGTTCGCGGTTGAAGGCGTCCTCCGCCTGCCGCCGTTCGGAGATGTCGCGAATCCCGAATATGGCGCCCTGAAATTGATCGGAAGAATCGTACATCAGGCGGGTTTCCGATTCGATCCATTTATATTCCCCGTCGATGCAACGGTACCGGAATTCCTGACGGATCGTCGGAAGAAGTTTCGCAACGGCTTCCTGGACCTGCTTCAGAACCCGTTCGGATTCGTCGGGATGGATGTTTTCCAGCACCGAGCGGCCTTCCAGATCCTCCGGTTCCCAGCCGAATAGCTTCCTTACCGAAGGGCTGGCGTACAAGAGAATGCTGTGGGTATTGATATGGCCGATCACGCCGACCATATTCTCGGTGACCATGTTCAACCGGGATTGAAAGGCACGGGATTGCGACAGGGTGGATTCGAACCAGGTGGCGCAGACCCAGGCGATGAATGCCAGGAGAGCCATAACCACAAGGGAAAAATAGTTATACGCGGCGGATTGTCCGGCCTGGAAATAACTCAGGGTATAGAGTGCGGACTGTAAGGCCAACGCGGCAAACGAGGCGGCCGGGGTGATGAGGAAGGAGGCCAATGCGATGGGGATGGCTGCCGCGATCAGCACATTCTCGAAATCCGCTCTGGGGACGGACAGAAAAGGCAGGAAGGAACCGAGGAGGACGAAACCAAACGATGCGGCGCGGTTCCATCCCATGCGGTTGATCCACCAGAACCCGCAGATCATAACAATCCCGATGGAAGTGATAAACACAAACGACAGCTGGACCGGATCGGAATCCCGGAGCCATAGGAAGAGGTTGAGTGAAAACAGGAAGATTGCGACATGCAGGCTTCCCAGGAGGAACAGGCTTAAGAGCTGACCGCGCCAGCGCTTTTCCGGATCAAGCTGGCGGACCTGCATCCAGTCCGAGATAATTTTCAGGTAGAGGGTTTTTATCATGATCGACTCCCGATAATGCAAATCATTCGACTGTCCGGGGATGCCCGCCTTGGTGTGCAGGCCGGGAGAAAAAGCATCCGAGTCGGAATGGATTATCCGCTAAACGATGGGCGGTTGCAACCGGACGAAGCCCGCAAGCCGCGATACAATATTCTCGGAGGATTCCATGCCGGAAGCCCTGCGCGTCTTCCTCGCAACCATCATCTATGGAACACTGCACAGCCTTCTGGCCAGCCAACGGGTGAAAGATGCCGTCCGCCAATGGTTCGGCTCCGTCGCGGACCGGTTCTATCGCCTGTGTTACAACGCCGTGGCGGGGATCACCCTGATCCCACTCCTGGCCGTGTTGGGAAGGAATATCGGTCCGATCCTGGTGCGCGTCCCCTGGCCGTGGTTGGCCGTCATGGGGATCGGGGAGTTCGCGTCGCTTCTGCTTTTCCTCGCGAGCTTTCTTCAATCCGATCCGTCGCATTTCCTCGGCCTTCGCCAATTGGGCAATACCAAGAACGCGGAAACCCGTCTCCAAACTACCGGGGCTTACGGATTGGTGCGGCATCCGATGTATACGCTCGGATTGCTGGTGCTGTGGTGCTTTCCCATCATTACCACGGGAACCCTCGCGTTTAATATCGCGATTACCCTTTACATCATCATCGGAAGCGAATTGGAGGAAAGGCGGTTGATCGCTCAATTCGGCGGGGAATATGCTACGTATCGTACCAAAGTGGCAAGACTGATACCGTTTATTTTTTAACCGATGCATAGAAAATTATTGCGAGGAAATGGGTGCACGGATGGTCTGGCTTGAAGAATTGTTGGCCCCCGTGCGATCCGGGTTTTCCGTCGGTGTCTTCCGGAGAATCCATATTCGAAATTACAGGGAAAGGAAACGGAAATGAGAAAGGCCCTTCCTGTTATTTGAAATTAAATAATATATCCAGCACTTTCAAATTTACTGCGAAATCGGTGTTCGTGTGACTCATTAATTCCAGGTCGACCGCGGCGATTCCTTGAAAGGCGGCCCAATCGACGAGGTTCCCCGTGTAATGGCAGCCGGTATCGACCGGGGGATACTGGTAGGGTGACTCGGCGGCGATCGCCTTGGCCAGCCGGACGGATGCCGGATCGGGGGGTTGCCCGGCGGCGAAGATACCGAGTGCGGCGCTGTGGTAATTGATCATTGCATCGAAATGACGATCCAGTATGAAATCCCGCAGCGCGACGGTTTCGGGTTCGGAAAACGGATACGGGCCGCCGGTTACGGGCGTGGTCACCCAACAACCGTCCAAATTCCATTTCTCCTGCCAGTAAGCATCCCAATTCCGGTTTAAATCCACTCCGTTGTCGTTTGCGCGGCCTTCGGGTTCGTGCCCGCGGGCTTCCCCGTCGGGATTAAGGGAACGGATGATGTAGAGCGTCACCTGCTCGGGTATCAATTCGGGATGGTCGGTCAATTCCTCAATCAACTGGTCGGCCAGGGTGATGGTATTCCATTCACTTCCACCGTGGATCCCGTGCACGGTCAATCGTTCCAACGGTCCCGTCCCGAATCGGAATGCCTCAATCGGCCGCCCCGCCACCGTGTGGCCGATGATCATCGGCCCGGAGGCGTAGGGTAGCGGAGTTTGGGTGGGAGTGATCGTGACCGTGGGAGTGTTCGACGGCGTGAAGGTTAGGGTCGATGTCAGGGTGTGAGAAGGCGTCAGCGTAAAGGTCCGGGTCAAGGTGAAGGTGGGCGTGGCTGTGAAGGTGACGGTGGGGGTGAAGGTAGGCGGAGGGATTAAAACGGCCGCCGCAGAACCGGCCAACCCGCTCCAGACAAAGAAAAAACCGAGGATAAGGATAAGACATATCCCCCATATCGCCAGCGCTATTCTTTTCAACGCCCTGGTGTTGTTCATGCAGGCACCAAAGCCGCTTCGATGGCTTCG
Organism: uncultured Anaerolineales bacterium; assembly: GCA_964521085.1. Taxonomy (GTDB): domain Bacteria; phylum Chloroflexota; class Anaerolineae; order Anaerolineales; family RBG-16-64-43; genus JAFGKK01. Next base: position 7,540 of record CAZFPL010000021.1, read on the forward strand.
CGAAGCGAACGGCAGGTGACGATTTCGATCCCCTGAGGCGGATCTTCGCCGCGGCGGACCGTCCGCGGAAGGATCGCGCGTCGGAAACCCAAAGCCGCCGCTTCGCGCAGCCGGGCGTTGGTCTGGCTCACGGCGCGGAGTTCGCCCGACAGTCCGACCTCCCCGATCAGCACCAAGTCGGCGGCAACCGCCCGGTCTTTCACCGAGGAGGCGATCGCGACCGCCATGGCCAGGTCCGCGGCCGGTTCACTGATCCGCAACCCGCCGACCACATTGAGGAAGATGTCTTCCTCCGCGACTCGCAATCCCGCCCGGCGGGTGAGCACCGCGGAAATCAGAAGCAGCCGGTAGAGATCGACTCCGTTCGGCGTACGGCGAGGAGTCCCGTACGCGCTGGGGCTGGTCAACCCCTGCAATTCCACAAGCAGCGGGCGGGTCCCCTCCATGACCACGGCAATCGCCGAGCCCGGCGACTGCGCGGCGCGTTCGGCCAGAAACGCCTCGGAGGGATTTGGCACTTCGACCAGACCATCGCCGCGCATTTCGAAAACGCCCACTTCCGAGATCGCCCCGAAGCGGTTCTTCACCGCCCGCAACAGGCGGTAACTTTGGAATCGGTCCCCCTCCAAATACAAGACGGTGTCGACGATATGCTCCAGCACCCGCGGCCCGGCCAGCACGCCCTCTTTGGTCACGTGACCGATAAGGAACACTGCAATTCCGGAGGATTTGGCCAGCGACTGCAGCCGGGAGGCGCACTCCCGCACTTGCGAGACCGATCCGGCGGAAGAGGTCAATTCCGGAAGATACGCCGTCTGGATGGAATCGACGACCAGAATCCGCGGGGAAAGCGCCTGAACGTGCTGAAGGATGGCATCCAGGCGTGTTTCGGTGACAAGGAAGAGGGATTCCGGATAGCCTGCCGGATCGGCGGATCGGGGGCCCTTCGCCGCGGGACGGCTTCCCATTCCCTCGGCCAGCCGGACCGCGCGCATCTTCATCTGCCGCTCGGATTCTTCGCCCGAAACGTAGAGTACCGGGCCGGATTGCCCGGCCAGGACCCAGGAAGCCTGCAGCAGGAGAGTGGACTTACCGATGCCGGGGTCGCCGCCGATCAACACGATCGAGCCGGGCACCACGCCGCCGCCGAGCACACGCGAGAATTCTTCGATCGGAAGCGGGAGCCGGCTTTCCTCGCCGCCCTCGACCTCCCGCAAGCGCCTGGGTTTGGAGAGAACCGGACCGGTGGAGGACGCGGAGTTCCGGGAAGGGACGGCCGAGACCTGCTCGACCATGGAATTCCACGCATTGCAACGGGGGCAGCGGCCCATGCCGCGCGGACTGGAATATCCGCATTGCTGGCAGACGAATTCGGTGCGGGTTTTCGACACGGCTGACTCCTGACAGCTTGATTATCCCAACGAGAGAGCCGGGCCGCAAGGGGGGGAAATCCTTCCGATAATCGGACGGAGGGAAACGGGCATATAATTCAAATGCGGATTCCTGATGCTTCGGCTTTTGCGTATGACTGGCCAATCCTCTCCTCCCCGACCCCGCTGGATTCGAACCGCATTTTTCCTGCTGCTGAGTCTTTTCCTTGCCCTGCTTTGGGGTTGGATCGATTATCGGATGGAATCGGAAGTTGTTCTCCCCGTCTTCTATTTGATTCCGATCGCGATGGCGGCATGGTATGTCCATGAGGGAGCGGGGGTGGCGCTGTCGCTTGTCTGTGCGGCGTTCGCCGCCTACGACGCGGAAATACAGTCGGGGGTTCTTTCCGGAAATGCCTGGATCGGCATCTGGGCGATCGCATCGCGCCTGGTGTTCTTTCTGTTCACTGTTTGGCTGATCGGACGGCTGCGGCGGACGATGGAATCCATCCGTCAGATGGCCATGACAGACAGCCTGACCGAAGTGTACAACGCGCGGACCTTCTTCGATCTCCTGCAAAGGGAAATGGCGCGCAACCGACGTTACCGGCGTCCCTTGTCCCTCATCTATATGGATGTCGATAATTTCAAATCGATTAACGATTCACTCGGCCATCAAACGGGCAACTCCGTTCTGACGACCGTCGCGATGGTCTTAAAGGAGTCGGTGCGCCGGATGGACATCGTCGCCCGGCTGGGGGGCGACGAGTTTTCCGTCCTCCTCCCGGAAACGGATGAAGCGGCCGCCCGGAAAACCGTGGAGCGGGTGCAGGAAAATCTGTTACGGGAGGCGGGGGCGCAGGGATGGAAAGTCACTGTCAGCGTCGGAACGGTGACGTATTATCGGATGGACTGCACGGCGGACGATATCATCCGGAAGGCGGATGACCTCATGTATCAGGTAAAACGCGGGGGAAAAAACGGCGCCCTCTATGCGGTCATTGGGGAGTAGAATAATATCCTGTCCGAAATTCATACTCCCGGATCGTAAGCGAGACGACGGAAAAATTAGGAGGTTTTTCTTATGGGTTTTCTGGATAAAATCATGAAATCGTTCTCCGGGGAAAGCCCGAAATTTTACCCCCTCTCGGTGAAATGCAACCGCTGCGGCGAGATCCTGACCGCGCAGGTGAACATGGCCAATGATTTAAGCGTGGAATACAACGCAACGGGAAATCCCCAATCCTATTCGTGCCGGAAAGTCCTTCTGGGAAGCAGTCGCTGTTTCCAATCGATCGAAGTCGTTCTCAAGTTTGACTCCCGCAGGTCCCTGCAGGAAAAGGAAATCCACGGCGGCACGTTCGTCGCGGAATGACGGACTCCCCTCCCTCCACGAACCTCCGGTGAAGAACGGGGCGGCGGAGTGCGATCCGCCTCCCTTCAAGGATATCCCCGCGGGTAGGCCTTCGCCTCTCCCCCCTTTTCGGCGTTCCCTCGAGCGAAGGATTCTTTCCTTGTCCACGACATATTAACGGGAAGGACAAGCGTGACAGAGCTGTTCCGCGAAGATCAAACATTGATCGCCGGCTTGCGCCGGGGTGAAAGGGAAGCCTGGGCGGAAGCGTGCGGGCGGTTCGGCGACGCGCTTTATCGATACGCCTTCCATCTTACCGGCGGGGAATCCTCCTGGGCGGAAGATATCCGCCAGGAAACGCTGATGGCTGCGGCGGCGGCCATCCATGGCTACCGGGGAGAGGCGCCCTTCTTTGGATGGTTGTGCGCGATCGCGCGCCGCAAAGCGACGGACGAACTCCGCCGACGCGGACGGATGGACGACCCGCTGCCGGAGGATGATGAATCCACCGGAGTGTGGAACGGGCTTGAAAGCGAACCGCTGCCGGAGGAATGGATCGAACGGACCGAGTTGCGCGCGGATGTCGTGGAAGCCTTGGGAAATCTCCCGCCGGATTATCAGCGGCTGATGATCGCGCGTTACGCGGAAGGGATGGATGTGGATGCTCTCGCCCGGCGGTTGGGCCGGTCGTACAAGGCGACGGAGTCGATGCTTTCGAGAGCGCGGGCGGCGCTGCGGGATCAACTGAAAGAGGTGGGCCATGGCTGATGGAAAAAAGCCGGAATCGATCGAGGAACGCAATCTGCGGATGATCGTCTCTTCCGCGCTCATCCCTGCCGCGCCGCCCATATCGACCGGGCTGCCCGCGCAACTGGCCGCGCGCGCCGGGAAAGACCTGCCCGTTCGAATCGATCTGCCGCTCGCCGCCGCGAGTTGTTCCGCCCTCGGCCTGCTGCTGATGGCGGCGCTGCCGCTCCTTCCCGCACAGCGGATGGATTTGCGATGGTGGGCCTTCCTCATCCCTGCCATCAACCTCATTCTCGGTCCATTCGCTGCGTACATCGTCATCCGGAACACACCAAGGGAGGCAACCCATGCCAAAACGTAATTGGATCTTGTTCGCGGCTTTGGCCGGCTTGGCCGGCTTCATTTGCATGATCATGGTTTTTTCCATCGGCATCGGAATCGCGGATCCGAACCGGGCAACGGGGATGGATCCCGACGGGACGCGCCGGCGATCCGTCGAGCAATCGCTGAACGCCATTCTTCCCGCCGGAGTGGAATCCGCGGGGGATCCGGACCTTGCGGCTGCCGCGGAAAAACTCACCGCGCAACAGTACATTGCCTGGGTGTGGCTGATGGATCCCGACGGGACAATTTCCTACGTGCACAACGGCCCGGCGCATGCGGGAGACAGCGTCCGCGACCATTCCGCGTACGAAGAGGATTTGATCCTTGCGGTGGAACCGGCGCTTCTCTCTCCCGACGTGGAGATGGAACTTCGCCTGGCGGCCGCCCTGCGGCGCGAAGGCGAGCACAACGATATCTTCGGCCATCTGGTGCGGTCGATCCCCGGACCGGACGGGAAGGCGGCGGCCTTCATCGGCATTACCTACGAGGCGGTGGATACGGCGCCCGCAGCAACCGATATCGCCTTCCTCGTCCTCGGCGCGATCGGATTTCTGTTCTATTGGTTGGGGCTCCCGTTATGGGTGGTAACGGACGCGCGCACAGGCGGAACATGGCGCTCCGCCATCCTGTGGGGAATGTTCGTCCTGGTCGCCAATGCCGCCGGTCTGCTGGCGTACCTGCTTGTCAAGCATCGAAGCGGATAACACAGCGCTTCCTGTTTCCGGTACCGAGAAACGAAAAGCCGCAGCCGGATTCGAACGTTCGAATCCGGCTGCGGCTTTTTAAGACTTGGTAGAGATGAGTTATTTCTTCCAGATCAGCCCGCTGCCGATCAGACCGCCGATCATCCCAAACAGCGGATAGATCACGAAATTGCATAGGGTTCCGACCAGGACGTTGCCGGTCGCGGAGGCATACTGCTCGATCATCCCGCGATAACTCTCAGGCACAGTATTGCCCATGCTATCCAATTGCTTCATCATATCCGCGTACTGGGCGGCAGTGGAGCCGGCGAAGAGAAGGCTGGAGATGACACCCCAGATCGACAGTAGGAACGCGCCGACCACACCGGCGGCCAGACCGAGAAGCGCTCCTTGGCCGACACTCAGGCGCGGTAGAGTCCGATCGCTCATCCCGTAGACATAGACGGCCAAGATGCCGCTGCCCCAGACCCCGGCACACAGCAGGCAGTTCACACAACTGAGAAATGGCATGCCGGAGAGGATGGTCATCACCACCCCGCCGATGCCCGCGGCGATGAGCATGGATTTTGTATTCATTGAATTCCTCCTTTTTCCCTCAAACGTGAAAAGTGGTTGATTGGCGAAGCGCTGTTCATTCCTTGCATAAGGATTTTCCGAGTCGGATCGAGATCAATGCGGTTGGTTGTTACTTGGGGTGCCGCTTTTCATGAGGTCCTCCCCCTCGCCGGTAAGTGCCGATTTCACGGCACCCCAAATCCCGTACCCTCCGCCGATGAACATCGCCATTCCTATTACGAGACGAGCAATCCGGACATATTCCATCCGGGCCGAGAAACCTACTTCGATGACCTTGGTGAGATCCAAGGGGGGTTCGAGCGCCGAAAGATCGGCCATCAGGTCGAGGAATGCGGGAAGGAAGGAAACCACTCCCAATACCATCATCAGGACGCCGATGCCCAGGAGCAGCGGCATCCGCCGCTGATGAATTTGTTTTTGATCCGACTCGACCACTTGTTCGACGAATCGCTTTGCCTGGCTCCAATCCCAACCCGTGCGTTGGCACAATTGAAAAATAAGGTCGTTGGGTTTTTTATGATTGGCAAGGCTGGCGACGACCCATTTCCGCAAATCGGGATACCGGCTGGAATCTATTTCCGATGTCGAGAAGCTGCTGTTGTACATGGACCCTCTCACTCCCCGGAATCGCGTTCGGTTTCCACTTCCTCCGGATCCAGCCGAACCCAGAGCATCAGCAAATGGCCTTCCGCGGTGGGAACGTAGCGCGCGGCTTGGATCGGGGCCTGGGCGATCCGTCCGTTGGGGGCGCGGAATTCCAAGACGATCGGCTCGCGCTTCTTCCAGGCATGGTAGCACCGCTCGACCAGCGCCGGGCCGTTAAAAGTCCGCATCCGCGTCAATGCGGAACGGTACGGACGAATACTGTCGCCCAGGCTGGCGGGCCAAGCCGCCCCCGGATCTTCAAAAACGGGCGGAGGGCCTTCGATAATGGTGATTTTCTGCTGCGCACTCATTCGCTCACTCGTGGCAAAATGATACCACGATTGATATCCGCAATGGAGTGAATATCCTCTTAAAAACAGCGAATCCATCCGGTGTCATTCCATCCCGGCACTGCTATAATCCTTATGGGATTCCGGATGGGGGATGTAAATCGAGATGCCGCTTTTCATGAGGATTAAACTGGAATTGACATGAAACAAGACCTGGATCGCCTGATGAAGGAACGCGGCCTGGATGCCCTATGGATCACCGGCCCGGCCAACCATAACCCGGCCCTGGTGTATTTCACCGGTATCGCCAATATCACCCGCGCCGATTTGATCAAGAAATGCGGCGAACCGCCTGTGCTTTTTCATTACCCCATGGAGCGGGAGGAAGCAGCCCGGACGGGCTTGCGTTGCCGGAATCTCAACGATTTTAAACTCGACGAGATCCTGAAGGAAGCGGGTGGAAACGCGCCCAAGGCCGGTGCGATCTGCATGGCCCGCATTTTTCGGGAGATGGGCGTCCGCGGACGAGTGGCGGTCGGCGGGAATGTGGAGCTTTCCTCGGCGTATGCACTGATCGCCGAGCTTCCGACTCAGGCGCCGGACATCCAACTGACGGGGGAGGGCGGTGATCCGATCCTCCTCCGAGCCCGCGCGACGAAAAGCGCCGAAGAAATCGAACGCATCCGGTCCATCGGATCCATTTCCACGGCGGTGATCGCCGAGACCGCCGAGTTCCTCGCCTCCCACTCGGCGAAGGGGAACGTGCTTGTCGGACGCGATGGAGACCGGCTGACTGTCGGCCGGGTGAAAGCGTTCATCCGGCGCCGGCTGGCCGAACACGGCGCGGAGGCCCCCGAAGGCATCATCTTCGCCCAGGGGCGCGACGCGGCCATCCCGCATTCGACCGGAACCGATACGGAACCGCTCGAGACCGGCAAGACGATCGTCTTCGACCTCTTCCCGTGTGAAATGGGGGGCGGATACTTCTACGACGTCACCCGCACCTGGTGCCTTGGGTTTGCCACCGAGGAAGCGGAGCAGCTTCACCGGCAGGTGTTGCAGGCTTATATGGACGCCGAGGGGAGAATCCGCGCGGGGATGCCGGCAAATCAGGTTCAGCCTTCGGTATGCGCATTGTTCGAATCGATGGGCCACCCGACCATCCGCAGCGATCCACAGACGGAATGCGGATACGTACACACCGTCGGCCACGGGTTGGGATTGAACGTCCACGAGTCGCCTTCGTTCTTGTATGCCGAATCCAACCGCGACATATTGCAGAGCGGCGCGGTGTTCACCATCGAACCGGGGCTGTATTATCCGGAACGCGGGATGGGCGTTCGGCTGGAGAACACCGTCTGGATCCGTCCGGACGGTGCGGTGGAGGTGGTTGCGCCGTACCCGATGGAGCTTGTCATCCCGCTGCGGGGCGGACCGAAGCGCCGGTCCCCGATCCGGAAACAAAAATCCGTCCGCGGTAAACGAAACATTTCGCGCGCTTCCGCCCGGGGCAAGAAGCCCGGCCGCCGGCCGCAATAGGCGCCGCCATGAGCCCTTCCAAGACTCCCAAAGTGGAATTGCGAATTCTCGGCATCGAGACTTCCTGCGACGATACCGGCGCCGCGGTGGTCGCGAGCGGCACGCGCATCCTTTCCAACGTGCTCCTCTCGCAAAGCGAATTGCACGCCCGCTACGGCGGGGTATTCCCCGAGATGGCTTCGCGCAGCCACGTGGAGACGATCGAGCCCGCCATCCGCCGCGCGTTGGAAGAAGCGCACCTGAGCGTGGAGGAATTGGACGCCGTGGCGGTCACTCGCGGACCGGGGCTGGCCGGGTCGCTGGTGGTAGGCGTGAACGCGGCCAAGGGTCTGGCGCTCGCGGCGCACCTTCCGTTTTTGGGAATCCACCACCTCGAAGCGCATATCTACTCCCTTTGGCTCGGACGCGAGGAGGAAGATTCTTTTCCCGCACTATGCCTGATCGTCTCCGGCGGGCACACCGATCTGTACGTGATGAACGGCCACGGCGAGTACCGCCGTCTCGGAGGAACGCTGGATGACGCCGCGGGTGAGGCGTTCGACAAAGTCGCCCGGTTGCTGGGGCTGCCGTATCCCGGCGGGCCGGCGATCGAAGAAGCCGCCAAGAAGGGAGATCCCGAATCCATCCGCTTTCCGCGCGCGTGGCTGGAAGACTCGTGGGATTTTTCCTTCAGCGGATTAAAGACCGCCGTGCTGCGCGAAGTTCGCCGGCAGCAGCCGGAGATTAAGGCGGGCGTCGACGCACCGGCACCGGGCTTGCCGATTCCGAACCTGGCAGCCTCGTTCCAAGCGGCGGTGGTGGACGTGCTGACGCAGAAGACCGTCCGCGCGGCGCGGGAATTCAACGCCAAGGAAATCCTCGTGGCCGGGGGCGTCTCCGCCAATCAGGCATTGCGCGCGTCGCTGCAAAAAACCGCGCCGTGCCCGGTGCGCACCCCGCCGCTCGAACTTTGCACCGACAATGCCGCGATGGTCGCCGCCGCCGGCTTCTTCCGCTTCCAGGCCGGGCAGCGCACCCCGCTGAACACCGACGTGGTGCCGGATTGGGAATTGGTGGAAGGTTAATTCAATAACTGTCCTAACCTCCTCTCCCCTGGCCCCTCTCCTCCTTCCCGTATCACGGGAAGGAGGAGAGGGGAGACGGAGATCCAGTGACCTTCTTGGACGATGATGGGGAGAGGGGGTTAGGACAGTCTCTTGCGGAAAGGGGGAGAGGTTGAAACAGGGTGTTATCGCTGGGCCACAGTGAAAAGAAAAGATTTCTCATCAAATTCCATCTTCAGGAAGAAAAATGAAAACCCCCGTCGATTGGCTGTTGCAAGGCCCGGCGTGGATTCGATATCGGACGCGGATGGATTTACTGGGGGAAAAAGAATCGAGTTCCGCGGTTGTCTCGGATCGCAAGGAGATGCTGCGCGACAAGCAGATCGCCGGATTGATCGATTCCCTGGCGCGCTGGCCCGGTCCGCCGATAAAGAATCACAAGCAGGCGGATATGCTGCTTTACCGGCTGGCGTTCCTGGCGGATATTGGAATTCATCGCGGTAATCCCAAGATCGACGGGATCGCGCGAAAAATCCTGATATCGGCCCCTGCGGATGGCGTCCCGCGGATCCCCATTCTCATCCCGAAGGCATTCGGCGGTTCCGGAAAAGTGGAGCGCGCCTGGGCGCTGTGCGATGCGCCGGTGATTCTTTTTTCCCTTGCGCGGATGGGATACGGAGACGATCCGACCGTCCGCAAGGGCGTGAACAACCTGGCGGGGCTGGGGCGGGAGAACGGCTGGCCGTGCGCCGCCGCGCCGGAACTCGGAAAATTCCGCGGACCGGGGCGCAAGGACGACCCCTGCCCGCTCGCGAACCTGCTGATGTTGAAAGTTATGGCGGAGGACAAGGCGCTGATAAAAAGCGCGGCGGCGCAGAGCGGTGTGGAAACAGCGCTCTCCTTGTGGGCCTCCCGAAAAACGCACAAGGCGTATCTTTTTGGAATGGGGACGGATTTTCTGAAACTGAAGGCGCCTTTGATTTGGTACGGCTTACTGCACGAAATGGAAGTGTTGTCCCGCTATCCAGCAGCCCGGAAAGATCGCCGCTTCCGGCAAATGGCGGGCGTGCTTGAATCCAAGGCGGATCCCGACGGGCGTTTCCATCCGGAATCCATCTGGCTGGCATGGAAAGGTTGGGAGTTCAGCAACAAGAAGGAACCATCGCGCTGGATCACGTTTTTGGCGCAAAGGATTCTGGCGCGCGCTTAAGACCGCCTCGGTCTGGGATTGACGCCACGGTGGCGTGCCTTTAGAATCCCTACATATCAACGGGGAGCCCGTATCCGGGCTGAGAGGAAGGCGAACAGCCTTCGACCCGCAGAACCTGCTCCGGGTAATGCCGGCGGAGGGATCGCGGAATTCCCCATCACCCTCCGGCGGCGGAGGGTGATTTTTTTATGATGGTCAAACGCGCTGTGATCTTCGCCAACGGAACGCTTCCGGATCCGGATGCCGCGCGGCGGCTCCTGCGGGAAGACGATTATTGGATCGCCGCCGACGGCGGGTGCAAACACGCTTTGGGGTTCGGTCGAGCCCCCGATGTATTGATCGGTGATTTCGACTCCTTCCCCGAGGCGGCCCGCGAATCGCTTCTCCTGGCGGGGACCCGGATGCAATCCTTCCCCACCGAAAAAGACGAAACCGACCTCGAGCTGGCGATCTGGTTCGCCCTCCAGGAGGGATATACCGCGATCCTCATCCTCGGCGGCCTGGGTGGAAGGACGGATCAGATTCTGGCCAACCTTTCGCTTCTGACCGATCCGTCGCTTCGAGAATTCGACATCCGGATCGACGATGGGCGCGAAGAGGCGCTGCGGGCCGGGGAGGAAACGGTCCTGCACGGAAGTCCGGGGGATATCGTTTCCCTTTTACCGTGGGGCGTTCCCGCGGAGGGAGTGGTGACGGAGGGATTGAAATACCCGCTGCGCGAGGAAACCCTCGTTCCACATAAAACGCGCGGAATAAGCAACCGCATGGTGTCGAACAAGGCCGTAATCTCCGTGGAGAGAGGAGTGTTGTTATGCATTCACACGCGATCTGCAAACTGATCCAAAAACGCCCGGGGTCTGAAAGAATTCCCCCCGTCCTATTGAATGCGTCCGTTTTTCTATCTTTATTGCTCGCCGGTTGTGGACTCCAGAGTCCGGCGGAGCCGCGGACCGTCACGCTGATGACGCACGATTCCTTCGCGGTCAGCGAATCCGTCCTGAAGCAGTTCGAGGAATCGTCGGGTATAAAAGTGGCCGTTCTCGAAAGCGGCGACGCCGGCGCCGCACTCAACAAGGCGATCCTGACCAAGCAGGCGCCGCTGGCGGACGTGTTTTTCGGAGTCGACAACACCTTCCTGACCCGCGCCCTGCAGGAGGGCATCTTCGACGCCTACGATTCGCCGCTTTTGGAATCGATTCCCGCCGCGTACCGGCTCGATCCGGATAATCGCGCGCTGCCCGTCGATTACGGTTACGTGTGCATCAACTACGACCGGGAATGGTTCTCCTCGCGTTCCCTCGCCGTCCCGCAAACACTCGAGGACCTGGCGAAGGCGGAATACGAAGGCCTGCTGGCCGTCGAGAATCCGTTTACCTCCTCCCCCGGTCTGGCGTTTCTCCTCGCCACGGTGGCGCATTTCGGCCCTGACGGATTTGAAGAATACTGGAAATCCCTGAAGGACAACGGCGTGCAGGTCGTGGATGGATGGGAGACGGCGTATTACACCAACTTCAGCGCATCCTCCGGGAAAGGGCCGCAGCCGATGGTGGTTTCGTATGCAACCAGCCCGGCATTCGAATATATTTACGCCGATCCGCCGCGTGCCGAGCCGCCCACCGCATCGCTTACCGGCGCGGGGATGTGCTTCCGCCAAATAGAATTCGCCGGCATCCTGGCCGGCACCTCCCACCGCGATCTCGCGGAAAAATTATTGGATTTCCTTTTAAGTCGATCCTTTCAGGAAGATATTCCTTTGCAGATGGCGATGTTCCCGGCCAATGTGCAGGCCGCGCTCCCCGACGCCTTCGTCCGGTTCGCGCCCGTTCCCGCGCAGCCTGCGGTCATCGCGCCGGATGAGATTGCGGCGCACCGGGAAGAGTGGATGAACCTGTGGAAGAGGATCATGCTATCGTAGGCGAGATGGAAACCCTGCGGAGCCGGAAGCCGGTCCTTTCCAGGCGGATCCTGCTGTGGATCCCCGCCGTTGCATTTGTCGGATTGTTTTTCTATTCCCCGCTGACGGCCATCCTCCGGTTGGGAATGGAGGCGATCGCAAGCGGCGGAGGGGAAGCCCTTCCCGTGCGGTCCGCCCTTGATGTGCTGGGATTCACCATCTTCCAGGCGGCGCTTTCCACGATTCTCACGTTGATCGTGGGATTGCCGGGGGCGTATCTTTTCGCCCGCTTCGAATTTCCGCTGAAAAGATTCCTGCGGGCGTTCACGATCATCCCGTTCATCCTGCCGACGGTGGTTGTGGCGGCGGGCTTCGAGGCGCTGCTCGGCGCCCGCGGATGGATCAACCTGGCATTGCAGCAGACCGGGTTGGTGGATCACTCCATTCCGTTCCTGCACACGCTGGGAGCGATCCTGCTGGCCCACATTTTCTACAATACCTCGATCGTGCTGCGGATGGTCGGAGCAACCTGGGAGCGGCTGGACCCGCGCCTTCCCGACGCCGCGCGCGTGCTGGGGGCCGGGAAGCGGCAGGCGTTTTCCCGGGTGACCCTTCCGCTGCTGCTCCCCTCCATCCTCGCAGCGGCTTCGCTTGTTTTTCTTTTCGATTTCACATCGTTCGGGGTGATTCTCATTCTCGGCGGACCGGCCTTCTCGACCTTGGAAGTGGAAATCTACATTCAGGCGCTGCAGGCGCTCAATCTTTCCGCCGCCGCGCTGCTTTCCGTCCTGCAGATCGCCAGCACTTTGATACTGATCGTGGTCTCATCGCGCCTATCCGAACGCGCGGAATCCGTTTCCGCGCGGATTGGATTCCAAACCGCACGCAGACCCAGGTCCGCGGCCGAGCGGATACTTGCGGCGTCCATCGTGATCCTGCTTCTCGTTTTGTTTTTCCTTCCCCTGATCTCACCCGTGGCAAGGTCCTTTCTCCGCACGGATGCGGCACTCGGCGAGCGGGGGGCAGTGGAAACGGGATGGACGCTGGATTATTACAAAGAGCTGTTCTTCAACCGCAAGGGATCGGCCTTCTTCGCGACCCCGATCGAGATGGCGGGGAATTCCCTGCTCGTGGCTGCGGTGACGGCGATCATCGCGCTCGCGCTTGGGATTCCTGCGGCGGCGCTGCTGGCCCGCCCGGCCCGGATGGACCGCGCGCTGGAGCCGCTTCTGCTCCTCCCGCTCGGAACCTCGGCCGTCACCCTCGGCCTGGGGATGCTGCTGGTGTTTTCCAAACCGCCGCTGGATTGGATCCGCTTGCCGGGAATGCTTCCGATCGCCCACAGTTTGATTGCTTTTCCCTTTGTGGTGCGCGGGTTGAAACCCGCCTTTGCGGGAATCCCAAACCGTTTGCGGGAAGCCGCGGCCACGCTCGGGGCTTCGCCGTGGAAGGTGTGGCAGGTTGTGGATTTTCCGATCGCGCTGCAGGCGATCCTTTCCTCCGCGGCGTTTGCTTTCGCCATTTCACTCGGCGAATTCGGCGCGACCTCGATCATCGTCCGGCCGGATTTCCCGACGATGCCGGTGGGCATCTATCGGCTGCTCGCCCAGCCCGGAGGATTAAACTACGGGCAGGCGATGGCGATGGCCACGCTGCTGATGCTGTTCTGCGCGATCGCGGTCTTGATGATCGAACGCGGACAGGAGTCCGGTCGCAATGAAAACCCTCCCCCCTGAAAAGCACTGTCCCCCCATTTGCTGCACAAATGGGGGGACCCTAGGGGGGAAAGTATAGGAAAGAGATCGGAGATATTTCGCACATTAGGGAATCCAATGCTGGAACTGATTGACATTCGAAAAACTTATGAAGGTAAACCGCTCCTCGCAGGCGTCACCCTCCGAGTGGAGGAGGGCGAAACGGTCTGCCTGCTTGGTCCTTCCGGCAGCGGGAAGAGCACGCTGCTTCGAATCGCGGCCGGATTGGAAGAGCCTGACGGCGGACATATAAAGTGGGACGGAGGGGAGATCACCCGCACCCCCGCGCACCGGCGCGGGTTCGGGCTGATGTTCCAGGATTACGCCTTGTTCCCGCATCTGGACGTGGCGGAGAACGTAGCCTTCGGATTGCGGATGCAGAAACTTCCCGAAGACCGGATCCGGACGGAAGTGGCCGACGCGCTGAAACGAGTCGACCTGGATGGGTTCGCCCGACGCCGGGTGGCGGAGCTTTCCGGAGGGGAACAACAGCGGGTGGCGCTGGCCCGCGCGCTCGCCCCGCGGCCGAGGTTGCTGATGCTCGACGAGCCGCTAGGCGCGCTGGACCGCGCGCTCCGGGAACAACTGACACTTCAATTGCGCCACCTGCTGCGGGAATTGCGAATCCCCTCGCTGTATGTCACGCACGATCAGGAAGAGGCCTTTGCCGTGGCGCAGCGGGTGGCGCTTTTACACGAAGGTCGGATCGTGCAGATGGGCGCTCCGGAGAATCTCGTCGCCCGTCCGGCTTCGGTATGGGCGGCGGATTTCCTCGGTCTGGGGAACATTCTGCGTGGAAGGGTGCGGCGTATGCGGCCGCTGCGAGTCGAAACGCCGCTGGGAGAGTTCGAGGCGGAGTGTGACGATCCCCGCCCATCGGCGGGGGAGGAAGCCTGGATCCTCCTTCGACCCGGGGGCGGGAGCTTGCGGCGCGGGCGGGCAGGCACCGCCGGCGGGATCCTGGGCGTGGTGAGGGAATCCGTGCGAAGGGGTGATATGTACCGGATCCTCCTACGATGCGACGGCGGAGAAGAGATTGTCTGCACGGATCATCACCCGGCGGAGGAGGGAGAAAATAGGGTTTGGATTCCGGGGAAGGGTGTTTGGATCAGAGAAAAATGAAAGGGGCGGCCTATTTCAGGCCGCCCGAGGATATTCCAGTGAACGGAATTCGATGATGCTGATTCTTAGAAGAAACTGCAGGAATCTGCCGCGCCGGTAATCAAATCCCCGCATCCCCACAAAGCGCCGCCGATGATAACGGCGCAGCAACAAAGTAAAACGATGACAACAATCACGATGATGATTGTGGCCGGGCCTTTGGACTTTTTCGCTGGAGCTGGTGTGGGCTGGACCATGAAATATCCTCCTCCGGACTATGGTTCCCAAGTAAATGGGTAACTTCTATTGTACCCGATTATGGGGAAAACCATGCGGGCGGCCAAACGGCCGCCCGTATCGGGTAGGCTACCGGAAACCGCGTGACGCGGTCAGGCTTGTTTTGCCTCGCGGTTGATCTTCCGCAAAATCAACCAGATGATCCAGGCTGTGACGATGCAGATCAACGCCCCGAGGATCACCGGGATCAGGATGGCGACGATGGACAGGACGGTGGCGATGATATCCTCGACGGTGCTGACGATCGGGTTGGCGGTGCCGCCCGTCGTCGCCGTTACGGCGGGGCGGATCGCAAGCGCCTTCACGCCGTGCACCGCTCCGGCGACGAACAGCCCGCAGATCATGGCGATCACCGGATGGACATTACTGATCACGTGCGCGCTGGCGGCGAAGACGATCGCGCCGGCCACGGGTCGGATGATCGTCTGCAGGGCGTCGTTGAAATGATTCACGGCCGGGATTTTATCGGCGAGAATTTCAATCAACAACAAGACGGCCAGGACGAGCAGCACCCACGGATCGGTGAGCGTATCCCACGGCGCGCTGAGTTCGATCGTGTTCGTATACCGGGCCAGCAACCCGACGATGAGCAGGGGGATGTAGGCGTTCAACCCCGCGCTGGCCGATAATCCGAAAGCGGAAAAGATATCCATTCTGAACCTCCGAAAGTGGCCGGGATTTCCCGCGCAAGCCGCGGATCACCCCGGCAGGTGAAAACTCAACCCCCCAAAGAGAAGCCTCCCCAAGTGTGGGTTAGCTGGAAACGCACCGCGTCGATGGCGTAGATTTGAAGCAGCGCCAGCGCGAGACCGCCGGCAATCACCGGCCAGGCATCCCGCCAGGTTTCCGCCTGGCCTTCCCTCCGCAACAGCATGAGTAGAAGCGCGATATAAACGCCCGTCAGGAGGAAAAGAATCCCCGCCGTGCTGAGGACGGCCAGAGGGTAAAGGATAATCGGATTCTCCAGCAGGACCAAGCCGATTAAAAACGGTGCGACGAGGAAATAGAGCAGGAGTTCCCGAACATTTCGGATGACCGGAACGGCTGAGGGTGATTTCCAGAGACTTTGATTCACGACGGCCGGCAGGAACACCGCAGCCATCGCCATTCCCAAAAACACGCCGGTCGTCAGCCGCAGCCAGTTGTGCGGCGTATACATGTGAGGGAATTGGGGGAAGAGCGTAAGATACGAGTTGACCCCGTCCAAACCCCAGGGGATCACGGGAAAGGCCAGCACGAACAGGATTCGCCGCGAAGGCCAGACGGCCGAACGCCCGCGGCCGAAGGCGATCAACAAGAGGGCTCCCACGATCGTTCCCAGGAAGGTTCCCGTGCAGC
Source organism: uncultured Anaerolineales bacterium (assembly GCA_964521085.1). Classification (GTDB taxonomy): domain Bacteria; phylum Chloroflexota; class Anaerolineae; order Anaerolineales; family RBG-16-64-43; genus JAFGKK01. The sequence goes on from CAZFPL010000021.1 coordinate 23,786, forward strand.
GCGCACAGAGCGGCAGCTGCCGGTCCCCCAAATGCAGGGAACGCAAATCGATGCGATGGCAGACGGCATACCCGATGGCGTCCGACTTCCCCAGCAATCCCGGCGGCGAAGCCGCCAGGCCGAAGAGAATGATGAGGAAGAGGGCGGCAAGCAGAAGCCAACGCCAGATCGAAACGCTCCGGATGCGTTGCAGAAAGCTCATAGCGGGTATAGCACCTTCCGGTGAAGGGGACGTCAACGCTGAAAGTATCCTTGGCGTTTATTCTAACCGATCCTGCATCGGTGACGGGGCGCAGCCCGCACAGCGCATGTCTCATATACTTTATCTACGCTATTTCGATGCGATCCGTTTGGGGAGCGGGATCCGGGAAAGCGGCGGGTGGGGGGATGCGAAGGCGGTGATTCTGTGGCATACTTGGGGAAAGCGATACGTGGATGTCGGCATTGTCCGACGGCGAGGGCGTTTGAAAACGCCCTCGTTTGGCGCCTGCATGACGACGCCGGTCCACAAGGAGAGTGAATTATGCCGTTGCATATCATCATCGGTGCACAATGGGGCGACGAAGGGAAAGGACGCATCCTGGATGCCATCGCCGCCGAAGCGGCGATCGTGGCGCGTTTTTCCGGGGGCGACAACGCCGGCCATACCGTCACCACTGACGGAAAGATTTTCCGTCTGCATCTGGTCCCCTCCGGGATCGTGCATCCCCGCCCGCTCTGTATTCTGGGAAGCGGGATGGTGATCAACCCGCAGCGATTGCTCGCGGAGATGGACCAGCTGCGTTCGCAGGGCGTGGCCTGCACTCCCGACAGGATCAAGATCTCTCATGCCGCGCATCTGCTTACGCCGCTGCACATTGCATTGGATCAGGCGGAAGAAGCCGCGCGGGAAAAACGCATCGGAACCACAGGCCGGGGGATCGGGCCCGCCTTTTCCGAGAAAACGGCGCGCTGCGGGCTGCGCGCGGAACTTCTCACCCAGCCCGAGGAATGCGCCGATAAGATCAAAACCCACATCCTCCGGGGAAACCGAACCCTGGAGAAGCTGTATGCCCGGCCGCCGCTGGACGCGGATGCCGTCGCCGCTTCGTTTTTTGAGTTCGCCCGGACGTTCGGACCATACATCGCCGACACCTCCGCGCTGGTCGCGGACGCGCTGGGGAAGGGGAAGACGGTGCTGGCGGAAGGCGCCCAGGGCACCCTCCTGGATCTGGACCAGGGCACCTACCCGTTCGTGACGAGTTCCAGCACCGGAATAGCCGGAGCATTTTCCGGATTGGGGGTCGGAGCCCGCGAGTTGGGCAGAGTGATCGGCGTGGTGAAGGCTTTCCAGACCCGTGTGGGGGAAGGCCCGTTCCCGACCGAAGAGACAGGCGAGATCGGGAACCGCCTGCGCGGAACCGGGTCGATGCCATGGGATGAATATGGAACCACCACGGGTCGCCCCCGGCGCTGCGGATGGCTTGACCTCATGCTGCTGCGTTATTCCGTGCGCCAAAACGGGATGACGGAATTCGTACTCACCAAATTGGACATCCTCAGCGGATTGAATCCAGTCCGGATCTGCACCGCCTATCAACGCGGCGGAAATACCTACGGAGAATTGCCGATGGGGATTTCCGGACTCGAGACTTTCCAGCCGGTGTACGAGGATCTTCCCGGCTGGGATGCGGACATCCGCAACGCCCGATCGAAGCAGGAGCTGCCGGCTGCGGCAAGAAAGTATGTTGAAAAAATTGAAAAAGAAACCGGAGTGCCGGTCACTCTTGTCTCGGTCGGATCGGAGAGGGAAGAAATCATCCCTTGGAGTTAAAAAAACGGCGCGATCTCCAAGACCGCGCCGTTTTTTTGGCGCATTTATTATTTCGGAATTACCCAATCGTATTTCAGGAAAATCTGCACATCTACTTCACTGTCAAATCGGATGTTGGTCTTTAAGTTGGTCGGCCCCAATCCCATCAAATTATATAGCAACTGGACTGTATACGGTCTTCCGGTGTAGTCGGTGATAAGCGTATACAGCGGGTATATATTCATTTCCTCCGCGGTGGCGGTCCGAGCGGTGATGTTGGCTTCGGAGAAGCCGTTCCGGACGAGAAAATCCTTGGTTGCCCCGGCCAACCCGTCGGTTAAAGAGCCATTGACAATCTCGATCTTGGCATTCTCCCGGAAGGCGAGTTCCGTCAGATCCGCAGGGGGAGTGGCGTACCCAAGCACGCCGCCGGACGTGAAAAGTTTATCCCGCAGAGCGCGGACCTTTTCCAAATCCGGAATCAGGACCGATTCGTTGTTGAACGTATCTATCGTCAGAAGGGTGGCTTCATCGATCATACCCTGGTGGATCTGCTGGCGCTGGATGTCCTTGGCGACCAGGGCCAGCTGGATGATCTGTTCCAGCGTGAGGTTGGTCTTAATGCCGCTGGAAATCTGCTCGTACAGATTCGGCGCTTCGGCCAGAAGTTTCGGGATCATGTTCAGATTCAGGATCTTATCCCGGATGGCGAGGATCACCTGTTGAATCCGGGAGGCGCGGTCGAAATCGCCGCCCTCGGTATAACGCGCGCGGGCGAATGCCAGGGCTTCTGATCCGGTCAGGTGGTTCCAGCCGAAAAAAAGCTCCTTCACATCTTCCTCCCCCACCGGATCGATTTTCATATTGTCGAAGGGAACATACACATCGATGCCATCGATGGTATCGACCAACGTGGTGAAGGACTTGAAATCCACCACGGCGTAATAATCGATCGGTACGCCGAGCAGATTCTCAACCGTCTGCATCGCCAGGCCGGGCCCGCCGATGGGCAGCCGGTCCTTCTCGGCATAAAAATATGCCTTATTGATCTTGTCGAACCCATAGCCGGGGATCTCGACGTACAGATCGCGGGGGATGGAAAGCATGGCGGCGGTTTTCGCGACCGGATCCATGGTCAACACGACCATCGTATCCGAGCGCGTGGCGGTTGAGTTGGCTTCCGGCCCCCAATCCCGGGCGTCGAGTCCCAATGCCAGGATGGTCACACGGTCCACGCCGTTCCATGGCTTGTAGCTGGTAACCGGAATCTCGACCGTGGGGGTGACACCCGGCAGCGGAGTGTTCTGCCCCTGCGGCGGAGAAAATGGGTTGATGCTCAGGCCCCCGCTACCAAAGAAGTTGCGGGTGAACGCGAAGGAGAAAAACCCGGAAAAAACAAGAAGGGCCAGCGCCAGAGTGGTCAGCACGCCTTTCACCCACTCCGGCATGCCTCTCCGACGGACGGGTCTTTCCACAACGGGGGCCGACTCCGCGACAGGTTCCGCCGCAGGCGTGGGAGGTTTGGGTTGCTCGGGGACCTTTACCGGTTTCGGTTGTTTGGATTTTGGAGTAGGCAGGTAGGATGCCATTCGCTTATCGCTTTCCCGTCATTACCGAAGGATGAACGCGAGAACGATCATGACGGCGACGAAGGATCCGGCGATCAGAAAAATCCGCCGAAGATCGCGTCTGATGAAGGAGTAATCCGGATTATTCAGTTCGTCGCGCGCAGACGTGCGATATTTTTTTTGAGACATGGAATATCCTTTCCTCGCAATGGCCCGATAGGATGCATGTCCGCCAGAGCGGATGCGACAAGGTGCATTCCCGCGGATTTTCCGCGGATCTCGCCTGGGGGAAGTTGGTCTCCGTCGGGGTGAAACCGCGCGAATTGTAGCATAAGAATCCATCCGGGTTGTGAAGCCGGATTTTTCTCAGGAAAACCTTATTTTTCGGGGGGATGGGATTGGTCCGGCCGGGGCTGGTTTTCTAGAAGGATGCCAGTTCCGCCGTCACCACGATGCGCTGGTTGTCGATCATATACGGATAACAGGAGATGAGGGTGAGTGTCGGCCGCCCGGTCGAAGAAAGGACGGACACATCGGTGGGTTCGACGATCCGGATGGCGATGATCCGGTACACGAATTTCTGGGTGGAGGTATGGACGATCGCCTCGTCGCCGGGTTGAAGGCGGTCCAGATCGCGGAACAACTCCCCGAAAATATCGTTGTGGGCGGACATCACGACATTCCCCGTGGTGCCCGGATTGGCGCTGCCGATGTGGTGGCCTATGCCCTGTTTGAGCTGTTCCCATCCGTCGCCTTCCACCACCGGCATGTTCGTTTTTCCGATGCTCGGCAGATCCAGCCGGATCGGCTGCTCCGGCCCGCGGGTGGGAATGGCCAGCGAGAGGTACGACTGCATCTGCGGACGCAGGCTAACGGGAATTTCCTCATCATTGGCCGACGGTCCGCCGGGCGAATCGGGCGGCGTATGCCCCGACGGGAGGACGACGGCGGTGATGAGCGGAGTGGGCGAGGGGGTTCCGGAGAGAATGTGGGCGAGCGATTCGCGGTTCAATTCCTGCAATCGAAACACGAATTGGAGGACGACCAATCCGAGGACGATCACCGCTCCGATTTCCACGCCCAGCAGAAGACGGTCGAGGAGGTTCTTTCGCGCTCCGGAGGGGGCGGAGGCTTCCGGACCGCTCGGTGTTTCGACGGCGGCCGGGGCGGGGGATTCGGCGAAGACGGCGCGTCCCGAACGACCAAAGCGGCGGATGCGATCCCGCCGGGCGGCCTGCCGCTTGGCGGAAAGCAAGCGTTCCAATTCTTCGATCGAGAGATCGTTCGGATCGCGGGGACTCATGGGGTTTCGGATGGAAGGATTATACCGGAGAGCACGCCATCACGCGCCGGATCGGGGCATACGACCGGCGGTGTTCCGGGCAGGCACCCAGGCGGGCAAGCATCTCGGCATGGCCGCCGGTGCCGTAGCCTTTATGGCGGTCAAATCCGTATCCCGGATAAAGCTGTTCGAGGGCGGTCATTTGCTCATCGCGCCAGGTCTTGGCGATCACCGATGCCGCGGCGATGGAGAGGGAGAGCGAGTCGCCGTGTGTGACGGCGGTTTGGGGAAGGTCCGATTCGGGCAGGAGGAGATAATCGATCAACAGGTGATCCGGAACAATCCGCAATCCGGAGACGGCGCGGATCATCGCGAGCCGGGTCGCCCGCAACGGACCGATCCGATCCACCTCTTCGGCGGACGCGCAGCCGACCGCCCAGGCCACGGCCACCGAGCGGATTCGTTCCGCGGCCAGCATCCGCTGGTGCGGGGTCATTTGTTTGGAATCGCGGACGCCGGCAAGCGCGGAGCGCAGCGCGGGCCGGCGGAGGGGCAGGATCACCGCGCCGGCTGACAGCGGGCCGGCCCAGGCACCCCGGCCGGCTTCGTCGAGTCCCGCCACTTGAAAAAAACCCCGGCGGAGCAGGCGGCGTTCCCGGTCAAGAGTCGGGCAAGGGGTGCGGATTGGGCTTGGCATATATCCCGCGCAGGTCGAACCAACGGATACGGATCAAATCCAGGAACATATGGAAGGAATCATTGGCCAACCGGACTCGGCTGTCGGATTGATAGTACCAGGAGACGGGCACTTCGCGGATGCGGAAACCGCGCCGGCGGGCGAGATACAAAACTTCCACATCGAACGACCAGCCGTTGAACCGCTGGCGGGAAAAGAGGTACTCCGCCGCGGAGTCACGGAAGCATTTGAAGCCGCACTGGGTATCTTCGAAGCCGCGCAGCACGAGCAGTTTGACCGCCAGCGAGAACACCCGCCCGGTGAGGTGGCGGTACCCGGGCTCGTTGAAGCGCCGCGCCCCCGCCGCCTCGCGGGATCCGATCGCGACATCCGCATCCTCGAGTCGCGGCGGATAGAAAAGCTCGAATTCCTCAACCGGCATCGAAAGGTCGGCGTCGCACAGAAAGCGGTATTTGCCCCCGGCATGAAGCATCCCGGTGCGGACGGCCGCCCCTTTCCCGCGCACGGCGCAATCCGCCAGGCGCAGGGACGGCCACCCGCGCGCGCACTCCCGGGCCAGGTCGGACGTGCGGTCGGTGCTTCCGTTATCGACCACCCAGACGTCGTGGGAAAAAGACTGCCGGGTGAGGTAGGCCCGGAGTTTTTCCAAGGTGGCGGGCAGGCGCCGCTCCTCGTTATAGGCGGGGATGATGACGGAAAGCCACGGGGAGGAAGATGATTCGGTCATGGAGGAAAGCCGAGCGGCAGAAACGGGTGCGCGATTCAGCGCAGGATATTAAGCAACACGATGCCGAATCCAACGCAGATCACCAGCAAATCCAACAAAGCAATTGCGCCGAGCAGAGTGATCTGGTTGGTGGTCATATGCGTACGCGCGATCAGCGCCGAAATCGAGAAGGCACTCGGCGCCAGTTCCACCGCCTCCTCGATGACGGGCGGGATCGGGATCGGGGCGGGTTCGGCATGCTCCACGGCGAACGCGCCGCGCATCACATCTTCCGAAATAAAATTCGCCTCCTGCACCGGTTCTTCAACAGGCGGCTCCTCGGACGGCATAATCACCGCCTGAGGGGTGATCTCCTCTTCCGCGGCGGCGATTTCCTCCGCGATGGTGAGCTTCCCTTCCGGATTGGACAGCAGCCGCACGATCGTAGCACGTTCTTCCGTGGGGAAGATGGGATTCAGAAGACGAAGGCTTGCGCTGTAACTCTCGATCCCGTCGCACATGACCATCCGGATCGGAGCTTTGATGTTTTCCACGAACGCTTCCGGTTGGGAGAAGAGCAGCACCGCTTCGATATCCGCGTTTGGGAACTCGTTCTGGGTTAAAAATTTTTTGATAGCTTCCGCATAGAGCCGGGTCAGGTGGGGCAGATTGGGGCTGGAGTTTTTCATGTTTCCGGAACTATCGAGTTTAAGCCATGCATCCCCCCGGGCGCGAAACGTTCCTTTAACGGCACTGGCGAAAAGCACAAAAATCCCGGGAGGACCCACGAGCGCCATGGGGATCGGAGTGTCCAATCCGGGAAGAGTGATTTCGCGGATCAGTGTGAAATCTTCCCCGAGCGACCGTTGCAGCGCCGTCATCACCTGTTCCTGGGCGTCCCGATCCTGTTGCCGGGCTTTTCCTCCGGAGAATAAATTGTTCAACCATTGGATGGCGGGGTTTGTTGCAGTAACGATATGTTGCTTGGAGAGATCGATAAGCTTCATTCCGGTTTCCTCGAACTCCAAGATGGATTATACGTTTGCCGAATTGAATGCGCCAGTGGCCAGACGTACCGCCGGGCGGCACAACCTCCGCCCGATGGAAGGGAGAGATCCCCCTACAACGCGAAGATATGAGAGAGGAGAATTCGGACGCCAATGATCAAGAGGACTGCTCCCCCCAGGATTTCCATCCGGCTTCCGAACCGAAGGCTGAGTCGGCCGCCGAGTCTGGCGGCGGTGAAGGAAAGGAGGAAGGTCACCAATCCGATCACCAGAGCCGGCAGAAGGATGGGGGTTTCCAGCATGGCCAGCGAAAAACCAACGGCCATCGCATCGATGCTGGTGGCGATGGAGAGTATGACGAGGGTGGATCCACGGGTGGGATCACGGGAAGCGGCCGGCGCTTCGCCCTTCCGACCGGAGCGGATCATCCGGATCGCGACGAACGCCAAAAGCAGAAACGCCAGCCAATGATCGAATTCCGCCACCCACGGAGCGATGGTGGCGCCCGCCAGCCAACCCAGAAGGGGCATGACACTTTGGAAGAGGCCGAAGTGAAAGGCGATCCGGAATGCGGGACGCGGCGGTGTGGCGAAGCCCGCCGCTCCGGCGCACAAGGATACCGCCATCGCGTCCATCGACAGGCCGACGGCGAGCGAGAGGATCTCGAAAAAGGACATGATTGGGGTACGACGAATTGCCCGAGTTTACCAGATTAAAAGAAGAACCCGGTCGAAGACCGGGCTCGGATGTACGGGGAAGGCGGGGGATCACTGCGCGAGCGGCAGCCGCTTTTCGATCGGGCGGATGACCATCACCACCTTGCCGCGGATCTCCAGGTTTTCGTCCGGGTTCTCGATCAGGATTGGCTGCATCGTGGGGTTGGCGGGTTGCAGACGGACTTTCCCGTTTTCGTTGAAGAAATACTTCAACGTGGTCTCTTCACGGTTCTTTATCCATATGGCGACCATTTCCCCGTTGCGTGCTTCGTGCTGGGGCTTCAGGATGATGTAGTCGCCGTCGTGGACCATGGCGTCGATCATCGAATCCCCCCGGACGACGAGGGCGAAAAGATCGGCGTCCCGCGGGAGGAGATCCTGGGAAATGGAGAGGGCTTCATCCTCGCCGAAGACCGGTTCGCTGACGCCGGGAACCGGGGTGGGCTCGCCGGCCTGGATATACCCCCAGATTCGGATCGAGTGCTGATCGCCGGTTTTTCGGGGGCGGATCCCGCGGGCGACGCGCGGATCCCTTTCCAGAAGACCCTCCCGTTGCAGCCGTTCGAGGTTATAGCGCACCACCGAGAGGGAAGGAATCCCGACGTGCTTCATGATCTCCCGGTAAGAGGGGGCATACCCGTGATCTGCGAAGTATTCTTCGATGAAAGCCTTCATCCGGGTTTGCCGGTCTGTGATCCCGCCTTCGCGCATCGACTTCCTCCTGGATTGAAAATGGCCGTTTATTATTGAATTTATCGTACACGAACAATCGTTCTGTGTCAAGAAAGACAATACGGAGTGTAATTATCTGATTATTTTATTCTTTGATGGTTGGAGGAGACTATCGAGGACCTACCACCTGCCATCCGTAACTACGACCATTGACCGTTGAAAACCAAGCCTGTTCAGAGGGGAATCGGCGATGGTCCATCGTCCATGGTCAATTAGCAACAGGAATTTAATGCCCGGCGGATTTCTGAATTATCTATGCAGCCGGGATTTTTTTTGGATTGCAGGCTACTCTTTCGGTATCGGCAGGACCACGGTGAATTTCGTTTCCCTCCCGCCGGTCGAATCCACCCAAACCCTTCCACCGTGGATCTCGGCGATTGATTTGACAATCGAGAGGCCGAGCCCGGTTCCGACCGTATTTTGCACGTTCGACGCCCGGTAGAATTTATTGAACACATAGGGGAGTTCGTTCGGCGGGATGCCGATTCCGGAATCGGACACCTGAAGCAGGGCCTGCCCTTCTTCGCGCTGGGTGGAAAAGCTGATGGTTCCCCCCTCGGGGGTGTACTTCACGGCGTTGTCGAGCAGATTGGAAATCATCTGGCGCAGCCGCACCGGATTCCCGTTGAGCGCGGGGATATTTTCGTCGAGGGAGACATCCAGACGGATTTGTTTGGCCTCCGCCCGGCTGCGAATTCCCTCCAGGGCGGTGCGCGCAATCGCATTGAACTGGACCGGTTCCTTCTGCGAATCGATGCCGGATTCGATTTTTCCCAAATCCAGCAGATCGGAAATCAGCGTGGTGATGGAGCCGACGCTGTTCTGAATGCGGCGGATGAAGGTTTTCTGCTGATCGGTCACCGGACCGGCGCGTTCGATCAGGTCGACGTATCCCAGGATGGTGGTGAGCGGGGAACGCAGATCGTGCGACACGGTGGAAACGAACTCGCTTTTCAGCCGGTCCAATTCCTTGAGTTGGGTGATGTCGTTAAGCACGATGGCGTAGCCCACGCCCTCGATCGGCGTGAGGTGCGCGTTGTAGACCCGGTCATCGGCGAGGGTGATCTCGGTGCGGCGCTGCTTGGCGACGGCGGACTCGCGCCGCGCGAAGAGGTATTGCAGTTCGAGGTTGGGGAACACTTCCTTCAAGGGCCGGCCGACGAGCGGGTCGTCGCCGAGGTGGAACAAGCCGCGGATCGTCCGGTTGGCCAGAAGCATCCGTCCTTCGGGATCGGTGATGATCACGCCGTCCTCCACCTGCTGGATGACGGTCTCGAGCTGGCGCATCTGGGCTTGGGTGGCCTCCAGCAAGCGGGCATTTTCCAGGGCGATGACCGCATGTTCGGCCAGCGCCTGCATGAGCGAGAGGTCGCTTTCGTGCAGCGGACGGCGGGCGGCGCGGTTATCCACTCCCAACAGGCCGATGGTTTTTTCCTGCCGGAGAAGCGGGACGAAGATCAGGGAGTGCACCAGAAAAGAAGATTTGATTTTCTTCGGGCCTTCGCCGTCGAACAGGATGGATTCCCCCTTGCTGATCACCTCGCCGGCAAGCGAATCGTCCACTTTCATCCGGAAGGTGCGGACGAATTCCTCGTCGAAATTTTTCGAAGCGCGCATGTACAGTTCGCCGGTGGATTCGTCGACCAGCATCAGGCTGCCTTCCTCGGCCCCGGTGAGCCGGACGGCGGCGTCGACAATGTTCGCCAAAGTCTGGTCCAGATTCAGCTGGCTATTGATGTTCTTCGCCAGTTGGACAAGAGTTTCCAATTCCCGGACCCGGACGTGGATGGGAGAGGTGGTTCCCAGGACGGAATGGCGGTTGAGCGCGGCCAATACGTCGGCGGGATCCACCGGTTCGACGAGCAGTTCGTCGGCCCGCACGCGCAGCACGTCGGAATACGTTTTCTCGACGGCTTTGGCCAGGAGAAGGATGATGGGCAATCCGGGGCGGAAAGCGCGGACCCGCGTGACGGCATCCAGGGCTTCGGATCCGCTCGACATGGCTAGGATCGCCGCCCGGGGAGTGACGTTCTCCAATTCCTTCAGGGCCTCGGGGATCGAAGCCGGGGATAGAATCCGGTAGCGGTGCTGGCGGGTGAGGATTTCTTCCAGCGAGGGAAGAAACGCCCGGGAGGGATCGACGAAGAGGACGGGGGATTCGGGCATCGGATTATGCCGCCGGCTGCTTCTTCATGGCGGCGCGGCTTTCCAGCTCGCGGAAGAGCCGCGCATTGATCATGGCGATGGAGGCGTAATCCGCGACCGCTTCCAGCATGGCTTGCTCGCGGGACGAGAATTCGCGGGCTTCCTTATGGCCGACCGCGATGACCCCCATCGATTCCGATTTGGCTTTGATCGGCGCGAGCATGACGGATTTGCAGACCTGGGCGATTTTAAAGCGCTGCAATCCCGCCCCCGAAAGGCGCAATCCTTCTCCGGAGGCGATCACCAGCGGCGCGACGCCGTCATCCCACGGCTGGTTGACCTTGGCGGCGAGGGCTTGCGGCAGGCCGTGCTGGCTGCGCAGGAGCAGCTCCCGCCCGGAATCGTCGCGCTGCAGGAGCCAGGCGACTTCGGTATCGGTGGCATACCGCGCGCCCTCCATCAGGCGGTCGTACAACCGGTCCAGATGATTCAAGGACACGATCGCCTTGCCGATTCCGTAGAGCAGGGTGAGTTCCTTGACGCGGTGTTCGAGCTGCTCGTTGGCCTCGGAAAGGCTCAGGGCAAGCGCTTCCCGTTCCTTGCGCAGACGGACTTCGGAAAGCGCGCGTTCCACGGAAGAGACCACTTCCGCCTCGCGCAGCGGTTTGGCGAGATAATCCTTCGCGCCGAGCCGGAAGGCCTGCAACGCCATTTTTTCCTGTCCCTCCGGGGCGGTTACGATCACAAGCGATTCCAATCCCCGTGCGCGCAGCGCGACGAGGATTTCCTTCGCCGAAAGCCCGAGCAGGGTGAGGCTGGCGATGACGATATCGGGGTGGAAGGCCATGATGCGCTGGATGGCGCTCTGCCCGTCGGAGGCCGTGGCCATGGAATATCCGAGCGGACCCAGGGCCTGACGCGCGACCAGGTCGATGACGTCCGGATCTTCGTCCGCAATGAGGATTTTTTCCGACGGTTTCGGCATCGTTATCGGTTTCTTTCGGATCGAAGCATTACCATCAATACAAACCCGGTATGAAAATCCATGTACGGCAGAGCATGGAAACTATATCACACCGATCCCGGCGGGAGCAAACGCAGGGAAACCGCAATGGAAATGATAACCGCGGGCCGTTTCCCCACTGGCGGAAACATCCGGCGGTCCAGCGGAACGTTATTGTTAGAAATTCGTAAGAAGATGCATGCCAATATTGACGCTCTCCGATGCCGGGCATAGAATGAATGGACGCAATCCGGACATCACGCGGAATGCAAACCCACAAGTGAACTATGGAATACAGAGATTATTACCAGACCCTCGGCGTGGTAAAAAGCGCCAGCGAAGGCGAAATCAAAAAAGCCTATCGGAAGCTGGCGATGAAATTCCACCCGGACCGCAACCGCGGCAACCGGGCGGCCGAGGAAAAATTCAAAGAAATCAACGAAGCCTATGAAGTGCTCAGCGATCCGCAAAAGCGGGCCCGCTACGATCAACTGGGAAGCGCAGGCGATTTGTCGCAAAGGATGGGCGGCGTGCCCCGCCGCCGCACCCGCACCCGTGTGGAAAATGGGGACATGGGCGACCCGTTCAGCGTTTTTTCGGATTTCTTTCAGTCCATCTTCGGCGATATTCCGATTCAACAATCGGATATCTTCACCCGCGACGGCAGGTGGGTGCCGACGGGCGGCGCCCGCGCGCAACCCCGCGAGCTTCCAGCGGTGGACGTCACGATCACACTCGAAGAAGCCTTTCATGGGACCACGCGAATCGTTCAAAAAGAAAACAGGCGGCTGGAAGTAAAAATTCCTCCCGGAACCAGGACAGGAACGCGAATCAAGCTAAAGGGAGAAGGCGCCACCGGTTCCGGAGGAAGAGCGGGCGACCTGTTCCTGAATATTTCGGTGGCCGAGGATCCGCGCTGGGAATGGCGCGGCGACGACCTCTACACCGAACAAGCCGTCGACGTATACGTGCTGCTGCTCGGCGGAGAAACGCGCGTATCCACGATCGATTCGAAATCCGTCATGCTTACCATTCCGCCGGAAACCCCGGCGGGGCAATCCTTCCATTTGACCGGCCTTGGGATGCCGCGATTGTCCGATCCCTTCAGCCGGGGAGATCTTTTCGTGAAAGTGCAAGCCGACCTGCCCACACACTTGAGCGATGAAGAGAAACGATTATTAAATGAACTTGCCCGGCTGCGGAAACGCCGGACCTGATTCGAATCCGGAAGGCGCCCGAATTTCCTCCGGACCGATTGCACGGGGGTTTTTTCTTTCACCTGCTATCCATTGGAAAACAGGCCGACCGGAACAACCGGAAGGCACCGGCATTCAAGGAGGAAGCGACATGAAACGGATTCTATACGGATTAATCGTGCTGGGCGTGCTGGCACTCGCGTGTTCCGAGATCGGCATCACCCCGGCTCTTCCTGCGGCGGCACCCTCTTCCACTCCGACCGCGACGATCACGCTGTCCGGATTTACGCCGTCCGCTTCCACCCCGCAGACGGCATGCGGGCAGACAAGCATCTATCTGGGAAGCGACGTCTCGCTGGGAGAGATCTATCAGCGGGTCAATCCCGGCGTGGTCGCCATTTTCGCATACGGCGGGAAAGAGGAAGCGGACGCGCTTGGATCCGGGTTCGTCGTCGACACGGAAGGACACATCGTGACCAACATGCATGTGGTCAGCGAGGCGGAGGAGATCGAGGTGGATTTTCCCTCGGGATTCATGACGGAGGCGAAGGTCATCGCCGAGGATCCGGATTCGGATCTGGCCGTGCTGGCGGCGGAGGTTCCGCTTGAGGAATTGCACCCGCTGACGTTCGGCGATTCCGCGCTGCTGAAGGTCGGCGACCCGGTGATTGCGATCGGCAATCCGTACGGCCTGTACAACACCCTGACTTTGGGAATCGTCTCCGCCAAGGGGCGGACCGGCGATTCCTTGCGGGTATCCGGCGAAAACGGATTCTTTCTGATGGGGGACTTGATCCAGACCGATGCGGCGATCAATCCGGGAAACTCCGGCGGCCCGCTGCTGAACCTGAAGGGCGAAGTAGTCGGGGTCAACCGGTCGATCCTCACCGAATCCGTTACGGAAAGCGGGAACGTGGTGAATTCCGGTTTGGGGTTCGCCATCTCAAGCAACATCGTCCGCCGCGTTCTGCCCTCGCTGATTGCGAAGGGGAAATACGATTATCCATACCTCGGACTCAGCGGGCTGAGCGAGCTGCATTTGAAAACCGTCAAAGCGCTGGACTTGCCGTACGGCTACGGCGTCTACATCATGGGCCTCATCCCGGGCGGCCCGGCGGAGAAAAGCGGATTGCGCGCCGGGACGGAGGAGATCCCGGAGATCCAAGGTTTGTTGAAGGGCGGGGATCTGATTCTCGCCGTCAACGGAACGACGGTCCGCAATTTCGCCGAGCTGATCTCCTACATTGTATTGAACGCGTATCCGGGAGACGCCGTTCGATTTACGGTGTATCGCGACGGCCGGACCGAGGACATCCCGGTGACGCTGGGGAGCCGGCCCTAGAGAGAAGATCCGCCGCAGCCCGCGAAAATCCACGGGAGAAGCGGGGAAAAGCAGTCCATGGCAAAAAGTCCGCGGAAGGGAGTATCATTGGCCCCACGCGGCGACCGGCCGGGACGTTTCCCGCGCAGGCCGGCGGCATCCCGCACTCGGGGATGGATGAGTGGATCTATGACGAGTCAAAACAAACCTTCGATTAAATTCCTGCTCGGCAGATCCGCATGGGTTCTTCTGCCGCTATTTGCGTTTACCACATTCGCCGGAATGAGCGTTCCTTCGCACGCGGCCGCGGTTGAAAGCGAAGGCGTGATTTGCACGGTCGAGATGCAGATGGAAAACCCGGATCTGTGCGCGGTGGAAGGGCCCGCTTCCAAGCGCGTGGATTACTGGCAGAAGGGGCTGTTGCCCCGCCGAGGGCTGCCCGCCCTGCCGGTCGATCCGGCGCTGGCGGAGCTGGACCGGGGATATGGCCGCGCCGGGAAAGACGTGGAATTGGGTTTCTACGCCAACGTGGAAGATGCGATCACCGGAAACAAGCACCACTGGGTATATAAGGGATTCGTCTACGTCTCCATCGTCCAGACGATCAAGCGGGATGAAGGAACCTTCTACCGAACGGGGAATGGATGGATCGTCCGCGGCGACGAAGTCACACCCATTTACAACACCGATCAATTCAGCGGGCTGACCCTGGTAGAAAATCCCGCGCGCCCGTTCGGCTGGATGATTCCGTACGAGGGAGTCTATCCATCCAGGACGCCGGGCGGACCGGCGGACAATACCGCGACTTTCTACCGCCGATACTCCGCGGTGGAAATTTTCGATACCCAGAAGACGGACAAAGCCACCTGGTACATGGTGGGGATCAACCAATGGATCGAACAAACCAAGATGGGACTGGTGTTCCCGGACACGGTCCGGCCGGCGGAAATCCCTTCCGGCGTTAAATGGATCAGCATCAATCTCTTCGAACAGACTCTCGCGGCATATGAGGGCGACCGGATCGTGTTCGCCACCCTGACCGCGACCGGAACACCGGGACACTGGACCCGGCCGGGCGTGTTCCATACCAAGAAAAAGTACGAAATCCAGACCATGAGCGGGGCCTTCGAATCAGACAAATCGGACTACTATTACGTCGAAGACGTGCCCTGGGTGATGTATTTCGACAAGGGGCGCGCCATCCACGGCGAATATTGGCACAACAACCTGGGCGCCCGGCACTCGCACGGATGCGTGAACGTCCCGGTGGCCGACGGGCACTGGCTCTACAATTGGGCGCCGGAAGACACCTGGGTCTATGTTTTCGATCCCTCCGGGAAAACCCCGACCGACGACGAATCCTACAAGAACGACGCAGGATCACCGTAAAGCAACCGCGCGCGCCCGACAAACCGAGATCATTGAAAAACCCCATCCGCCCAGGGCGAAAGCCCCGGGCTAGTAAACGAAGCCCGGCTTTGCCGGGCTAATTCTCGATATCGAAAAACCTTTCTGCCAAATCGATTGATCTCTCCAATCCAATGTGCCTTCTGAAGATACTTTTTCTGCGACCGTAGATTTCACACCGCCTTTCCTACAAAGGGAAGGCCTTTTGTAAAAAAACCTTGGATAGGGAGATTGCTCTCTGCCCCGCGCGATTCTGTCCTAACCCCCTCGCCCCCTTCCCATTATGGGAAGGGGGTTTCCGTTCCCTTTTTAATCCACTGGTTTTCAAATACCAAAAACCGATACATGGGGGAGGGGAGTAGACGCTGAGCTTGACGCTTGTGATTTGCGCGAAAACCGGGGTGGTGGTATATTTCGCGTTATCAAATCCGGGCCAAGGCCCGAAAAAACCTAAAGGGGGATCTATGCCAGCACTAAACCGTATTCAATTGATCGGCCGTTTGGGAAAGGATCCGGAATCGCGCTTGCTGCCTTCCGGAAAAAAGGTATGTTCCTTTTCCATGGCGGTGGACCGCCGGTGGAAAAGCGGGAACGGCGAGTCCAAGGAAGCCACCGACTGGTTCAACGTCGAATCGTGGGGGCGGCTGGGTGAAATCTGCCACCAGTACCTTACCAAGGGACGCCTGGTCTACGTGGAAGGGCGGCTGCAGACCGACCACTGGCAGGATGACAAGGGCGATCCACGTTCGCGGACCAAGGTCGTCGGCGCGGTGATGCAAATCCTCGACCGGAAGCCGGAGGAGCCCGAAGTGGCCGCGGCTCCCGAAGAGGAAGCCGAGGGTTAAACAAAAAAACGCCTCTCCCAACGGAGAGGCGTTTTTTTTCGCACTGATCTACTGCGTCTGGCGCAGCTTGAGTTTCTCGGTTATCGCGCGGTATCTATCCGGATCGGTCTTACCGAGATACGCCAAATGGCGGCGCCGCTGCCCCACCAGCCGGAGCAATCCGCGCCGCGAGGATTCGTCGTGCGAATTCTTCTTGAGGTGCTCGGTAAGCTCGGTGATGCGCGCGGTGATCAGCGCGATCTGCACCTCGGGCGAGCCGGTATCCCCGTCGTGACGGTGGTACTGGCCCATGATCTTCTGTTTCTCTTGCGTCTTCATGCTCGTGACCTCTGCTTCCTTTTCTTCCTGCAGGTCGCCTTACCGGTAGCGGTGGGCCTCCGGAGGGTCTAGTCAGGTGGCGGGATTATACCAAAGTCCATTGGGGGCGCGGGTATAATCCGCGGAATGACAAGCCGACTTGGCCTTTATGCGGCCGGACTGGCGGTATTCATGGCTGCGGCGACGCTGCTGGCGGCGCCGTATCGCCCGAATCTCGTCCCGCTGCCCGCGGATTGGCCGGATCTCCCGGAAACCGAGGTCTCCGTATTCCCAAGCGGCGCGGCCTATGCAGGGGACCGGGTGGGCCTGTACCTCTCGGGCGATGCGGATCCGAGCGGCAGGCAATTTCTGGTGCGGCTGGATTCACCCGCCGGTTCCCCGCTTGCCAAAGCGGATTCTTTCCGCAATGGGTATTCCGGAGAGTGGACGGTGATGTTGCCGTGGATGTGGAATACCTCCGGGCAGGCCGGGTGGCACACGTTGTTCGTTTATCTCGCCGAGGATCCCGCAGCAGCGGAGGGAGCGGGAACGCCGTCTTTCCAATATCCGGTGCAGATCCTGCCGGAGGCGCTGCGGCCCGAGCTTAGGCGGAATGCAAAATGGCAAAGGGCCGAGAGCGGCTGCTGCGAATATTTCTTTCTCTCCGGGACCGAAAGCGAACGGGATATCGAAACCCTGATCGCGCAGACGGAAAGCATCTACGAAAAATTAAACGGGCGGATGGGGGGAACCTCCCCGAAACTTTCGCTTCTCTTCCTGCCGCGGATGTACGGGCAGGGCGGATTGGCCATCCTGGAGGGGATCCTTTCCTACATCGACCGGAATCCCACCGGCGCGGATTTTTCCGTCGTGCTGGAACACGAGATGGCGCATCTGATCGCGATCGCGCGTTACGGGGAGGGATTTCGGGCGCCGCTTTTGCTCCAGGAAGGATGGGCGGTATACCTGACCGGCGGTCATTACCGATCGCCGGAAGCGCTGCAGGATCGGGCGGCTGCGCTTCTCCGGCTTGGAAAATACACGCCCCTGGCC
The DNA here is from genome assembly GCA_964521085.1 of uncultured Anaerolineales bacterium. Taxonomy (GTDB): domain Bacteria; phylum Chloroflexota; class Anaerolineae; order Anaerolineales; family RBG-16-64-43; genus JAFGKK01. Next base: position 41,553 of record CAZFPL010000021.1, read on the forward strand.
GATCTGGCCAATTCTTTTTATGCGACGCAACACGAAGCGGCGTATATCGAAGCCGGGGCGTTCGTGGAATATTTGGCCGGCCGGTTCGGACAGGAACGCGCGCTGGAGATGTTCTTCGATCCGGTTGCCGCCAATTCCCCCGCTGCTTCCCTGGATCGGATGATGGGGAAACACTTCCAACAAACCCTGGACGGGTGTGAGGAAGATTGGCTTGAGCAACTGCAGACCCTCGCGCCCGACCCCGGAACGGAACACGACGTGGAATTCACGCTGGCGATGCTTGATACAATCCGAAGGTATCAGCGGCTTTTTACTCCCGGAAGCAGCATGTCCGACCTATGGCTTCCGGATCCGACCCGCGCGCGATCGGAGCAGATCTCGGCCGATTATCTGCCCTCGCCCGCGACGACCGTATCAATCACCTTGGAAGTGATGTTCCTTGCGGCGCGGCAATCGGCCTCGGAAGGCCGGTGGGCGCGGGCATGGGAACTCCTGGAGGCAGCCGAGCGGGTGCTGGACGCGAAGCAGCGCCGCGTTCCGGACCCGATATCGGTTGCCGCGGCGGCGGAAGAGTACCGCATCCTGGTGAACGTAATTCTACGAACTGGCAATGAGCCGCTGCGGATCGATATGCAGGGCGATCAGACCGTTGCGGAGACGAGGGATCCGAAAAATCTACAGAAGGAGGTACAGCATTGGCATATGATCCACGGAAGCTGGTCGCGCGACGGGTGAGCCCGTTGCGGACAGTCTCGGGATTGATAATCTGCGCGCTGCTTGCAGTGGCACTGGCGGCGGGGTATCTCGCCTATCGCTGGTGGCGGGGGGACGGGAAACGCAACGCGATGGTCTGGGACTACCTGGAGGATCCGGCCGCGCACCCGGAGTGGGTGACGCGGGCCAACTCGCTCTGCGAGGGCGCGCCGTTCGCGTTTCCAACCGATGGGTATATCGGGTATCTGTACGGCGATTCCTTCCGGCCGTGGCAGAAGCACCAGGGGATCGACGTATTCGGGAATCAACCGATCGGGAAAACGCCGGTGTATGCCGCCTACGACGGATTTATCACGCGGCTGGCGGATTGGAAGAGCGCGGTGATCATCCGCGTGCCGAACGACCCGCTTTCGCCGGGACGCGAGATCTGGCTCTACTACGCCCACATGGCCGGTCCGGAGGGCAACTCGTTCATCGATGCGGCATTTCCGCCCGGCACCACTGACAAGCCGGTGAAGATGGGCCAACCGCTCGGCTTCCAGGGGAATTATTCCGGCGATCCGGCGAGTCCCACAGGGGTTCATCTGCATTTTTCGATCGTACGGAGCGATGGGAAAGGGAGCTTCCGCAACGAGACGGACTTCGCCAACACGCTCGATCCGTCGCCGTATTTCGGGATGACCTTGAATGCGGAATCCGGCCAATACGGAGCACCGCAATGCATTTCACCATCCGATTCGACGGATGTAATAAGATGAACACTCGGCAAGCAGAACCACTTCCGGCAGGATTCCTCTTCGAAGGGAATCCGAATTCATTGTAAAATTGTCTCTACTGGCTGTTTGCTTACGACAGAGTGGTCTTTCCCAGAGGATAAGATGCCGAGAATTCCATCCCGCCCCTTGCGCGCCGTCCATTGCCTGATGGCAATCGTTGGTGGATTATTCCTTCCTGCGTGTGCTTCCAGTGCATCGACCGCAAGAGAGACACCCAAACCTTCTCCGACGCCGCTTGAAATCCTGGAGTGCAACGACACCGCCGGGAAAGTGGCTGCCGTATATGCATCGACCGATTTCAACGATGCCTCGCTGCCGTATCCCGTTCCGGATATGATAACGCCGTTGAGTCCCGATACGCTGCCGCTTCTTCCCGTTTCGGTGACCGCCCGCCTGCATGATTCCTCGCAAGCGGCGCCGGAGTATTTTCATACGTTAAGATTTATCGCATTCAATTTAACAAACGGCCAGATCGTTTATGATGCGACGATTTCCTATAATGCCAACGGAACGGTGATCGAAACCCCGCCTGGACCGGGCGGCCCCGCCAATACTCCCCAGATCATCTTCGGCGATCCTGGGGAACCCTACTTTGAGATTCAATGGGTTCCCGCAGAACCCGGCAATTACATTCTCATCGTCATGGACCGGTATGTGCATGCGGATAAGATCGGCCCTTATGCCGAGACGCACGCCTGCATCACCATCCGGGATTCCCTCTCTCCGTCGACGGATACACCAACCCACAACTTTTTTGGAGAGGAAGGGGTGCCGACGGAACAATATGGGATTGTCTGGAACGTCTGTCACCAAATCGCAGCCGACATGGGACTCTTTTCTTACGGGAAAAGCCCAACCTTACCTTTTGTCGACGATCCGTTGATTCTCAACCCGGCCGATGAAAGCGTCCTTCCCATGGGGCCTGTGGCCTTAACCTATCAACTGCCCGCCGCGTCGGATCCCGCCTATCTTATCCGGACTGGATACAGGATTTTCGATCTTCAGCAGATGGCCCTTGTAGAGGAACGCCAGCCCGCGGTGATGACTTCGACGCCTGAGTCGATCGTGAGCGAGGAATGGACGCCGCAGCATCCGGGATATTACCTGTGGATCCTCAACGCGCAAAATTTTTTACCGGGCTTTCGGAATTCCCACTATTTGCTATCCCATATCCTTGTTGTGGACGAATCGGGACCATTCAGCCAAAACCAGGCCTGCTTCATTGTCGGAAACCTGCCGACCATTACGCCCACCGCTTCCCCCACCACCGTATCCAATCCGCCGACCGATACACCCACTGCAACTACAACGGAAACACCGATCCCAACGGCGACCCAAAAACCGCGGCCCCTTCCCACCGAAACGCCCGGTCCACAGCCGACGGAATGTTCTCCGGTTGCCCCGTGCCCGTAGAAAAAAGTTTTTCCAATAAGCCTTGTGAAGATATCGGATGAGCAGGCTCCATCCTTTATCCTTCCCCGCCAGCTACCCGTTTGTCACAATCATAAAGTGATAAATGGGGGAGGGGGAAACGCCCTTTTTTTTTCGTCTTATAATCCCCGTTTACAAACCTTATGCTTGCGAAAATAAAAGAGATCCTTGTGGGGCCGCCGCTCCCCACCCACACGATGGGGGAACGGACGCTGAATAAAATCCGCGCTTTGGCCGCCTTTTCCCCCGACGCGCTGGCTTCCATCGCCTATGCCAACCAGGAAATCTACCTCGGGCTGGTCGTCGCCGGGAGCGTGGGTCTTTCCTACGCCTGGCCGATCGGGATCGCGATCGCCGGCCTGCTCGCGATCGTCGCCCTCTCCTATTTTCAGACGATTGGCGGGTATCCCTCCGGGGGCGGCTCGTACATTGTCGCCCGCGCCAATATGGGAGATGTGCCCGGACTCTTGGCCGCCGCGGCCCTCATCGTGGATTATCTACTCAACGCAGCCGTCAGCCTGACCTCCGGGGTGGCCGCGATTACGTCTGCGTTCCCAGCGCTCGGATCGTACCGCGTACCTCTCGCACTGGGATTGCTCCTGATCATCACGCTGATCAATCTGCGTGGGATGCGGGAAGCCGGGACCGTGATGGCGGTGCCGGTCTACCTGTTCCTGGGATCCTTTTTCTCGATGCTGGCTTACGGATTCGTCCGGCTCCTGATCGACGGGCCGACGCCGCTCGCGCAGGTTGCACCCGCGGCGATGGAACCGCTGACTCTTTTGCTCATCCTGCATACATTTTCCACCGGGTGCACCGCGCTGACCGGCGTCGAGGCGATCAGCAACGGCGTCCCGGCGTTCCAGCCGCCGCAGGCGAAGAATGCCGGAAAGACATTGATCGTCATGGCGATCTTAATGGGAGCCCTATTCGTGGGCAGTATCGGCCTGACGCAATTTCTGGGCATCGTCGCCGGTCCGCACGAAACGATCCTCTCCGCCCTGGCGCGCCGACTCTTCGACAACAATCCGCTATATTACTTGGTCCAGTTCGCGACGCTGGGGATCCTGACCGTGGCGGCCAACACTAGCTTCGCCGATTTCCCGCGCCTGGCGGCGATCATGGCCAGGGATGGCTTTCTCCCCCGCCAGTTCAGCAGCCTCGGGGACCGGCTGGGTTTTTCCAATGGCATCCTGGTCTTGAGTTTTGCCGCCGCCGGATTGATCGTCGTCTTCGGCGGCGACACGCACGCGCTCATCCCGCTGTTTGCGATCGGAGCGTTCCTGGCGTTTACGCTTTCCCAGGCCGGAATGGTGATCCATTGGCGACGCGAGCGCGGTCGGGGCTGGATGTGGAAATCGATGATCAACGGGGTCGGCGCGCTGGTCACCGGCTTGACGCTCATCGTCGTGTGCATCAGTAAATTCGCGGAAGGGGCGTGGATAACCGTCCTGATTATTCCACTGATGGTTTTAATATTCCAGAAAGTGTTTGTGCATTATCAGGAGGTGCGTCAGGAGCTCTCGCTGCGCGGCCTGCCCCCTTCGCTCAAGCCGGCCGCGCCCAGCCGGGTGGTGATCCCGGTTTCCGGCGTGCACCGCGGGGTTGTGGGCGCGGTGGCTTTCGCACAATCCATTTCCCAGCACATCACCGCCGTTTACGTGGAGATGGATCCCGGCGCGGGGGAGAAGATGCGAGCGGCGTGGAATGACTGGTGGCCAGAGATTCCCGTAGCGGTCGTCCCCTCCCCGTACCGATCGGTCATCGAACCCCTGCTGCAGTTCCTGGAAGAAACCGACCGGGAACACAACGACGGCCAACTGGCGACGGTCGTCCTGCCGGAGTTCATCCCCAATCACTGGTGGGAGAGCCTGCTGCACAATCAGACGGCCTGGCTGCTCAAAGCGGCCTTGCTTTACGGACGGCGGCACGGAAATTTGGAACGGGTGGTGATCGATGTGCCGTTCCATTTAACCAAGTGAGCTGTGGAATCCACGAACCCCGTCTCCCCTAAAAAGCCTTCCAAGAAGAGCACGAATAAGACCAGAAGGACACGAAGTTTTTATTTTTCACTCTGTTTTTAGTGATTTCTTCCCTTGCCCCGCCACCGTATTATCGGCAATGCAAATTGAATGGATCCCCGCCAGAAACACGCGGGGATGACGATCCGGCGCAATCGGCGAATTATTCCATTACATCCGTCCAGCGCGAATCGTTCGATAGCATATACCCGATCCATTCCCAGATCGAGACCCCGTCAACCGAATAGGAATAATTGAGAATGCAGTGTGCGTCGCCCTCGATAAAAAACCGCTGGAATACATCGGAATAATCCTTGCGAACGTCCTCCGTGGTTTGGAGCAGAAGCGATTCATACGCCTCGGGCGACATATCCCAATTGGCGGTGAAGGTGGCGTCGTGATAGGACGAGAATACGCCGACCTTCAGCCGCGGATCCCGCGCCAACAAC
>CAZFPL010000022.1:0-46297 GCA_964521085.1 uncultured Anaerolineales bacterium
GTTCGAAGATCCACAGCTGGGCGTCCCATTGCTGGGTGAACCCGGCGCGTTTCGCCGCCTCGAGAACGTGCGGAAGGTTGGGCATGACCCAGGCCACGCGCCGGACTTCCTGCTGCTTCGCGAGCACCCGGAGTTGACGCAACAGCGGGCTGATTTTTTCGATCGGAGTGAGGAGCGCCGCCACTTCCATGCTGGGTTGGTCTTCATAATCCGAATCGTACGTCAATACGGCGGCGGATCGGTCCTGCCACCACCAGGCGCGATGCCGGCGGATGAATCCGATCAAACGATCCTCGGTGAGTGTGCTCCAGCGCCAGCTGTCGTTCACAAGGCCGGGCGTTCCCCAGGCTGTGGATTTGCCCCGCGAGAGTGCGATCACTTCCTCCGCTTCCGCTCCCGTAATCAGCTGGAACCCGCAATCGCCGTGCTCCGCAGGCACCGCGGCCATTACCCGGCATACTTCCACGCGCCGAAATCCCAGACGCCCACACAAATGATGGACTTGTATTCGTTCCGAGGAAGTCGCCAGCCGGATTACCCCGCCTCCGCGCAGCTTCCATTGTCCGATTAAGTGCTCGGTAAGCTGCGATCCGATTTTCAGGCCCTGGTACTTTGGGTGCACCCGCAGCCCTTCCAGCCACCACTCCTGCGGGCCAAGGAGTGTTAATTTACCCAGTCCCACCAACTGGCTTTCCACTTCGGCTGCGGCCAGAAGTCCTTCGCGGTCGGCCAGCCAATCGGACCACACCTTCGGAATGTAATCGTGTCCCTCCCACATGTGCGCGGTCAATTCGAGCATGTCTGCCTTGTCGGATTCCCAGGCCGGACGGATCAAGATGGGCGGCTCTTTCATCGATAAGGAGCGCTTCTCTTCCAAATCGGGCCAGGGCGGAAGATTGAACAATTTTGCATACACGTACCGGCTGAAGAGCCGTGCGCTGGCAAGGATCGGTCCGGCGAGGAGAAGGCCCGGGATTCCCATTAAAGTGACTCCGACCAGTGCGCCGACGATCAGGATCACGGGATGCAGCTTAAGCTGGCGCCCCATTACCCGCGGGGACAGCAAATTGGCTTCGAGTTGCTGCAATAAAAGCGATGCGGCCGCCACAACAATCGCGAAGAGGGTGGGAGAAAGCCCAAGCCAGTTGGATGGCTGGAACAAGGCGATCAGAATCGCCGTGGCGGCGGTCACGTATGCGCCGAGAATCGGTATGAATTCCGCCAGGGCGGCCATCAACCCGAGGATCAACGCGTAGCGTACGCCCAGAACCCCCATCGCCGACCCGACGGCCGTACCCATGATCAGGCTGAGGATCAGCTGCCCGCGTAGAAAGGCGTTCCAGATCGGCCCGAGTTCGTCGAGCAGGCGCTTGACGTCATTTTTAAAATCTTCCGGAACAATCCGAAGCAACCCTTTTTCCAGAGCGACCATGTCGTGAAGAAGGTAGTAGGAAATGATGAAGATGAACATGGTCCAGCCCACGAAGACGGCGACGCCTCCGGCGGCGCCCGTCATCATCCCGGTGATTTGCCCGATCCAATCCCGCGCGGTGGGGAGGAGAACATCCTGCAGCAGCGTGACGTCGGCGGTGGAAAGATCGAACGTGAAGGGGCCGATGGAGACCGGTTCGGCGGAGAGCGATTGGATCCAGACCGGGATGCTGTTGATGAAATTCAGGATCGTGGAAAGAACGCCGGAGAGTTGCTGCTGCAGGAGGAGACCTGCCCCGCTGACCAGGCCGATCAGCAAGAGGATCAATATCCCATAGACAATCAAGACGGTGACCGTGCGGGACAGGCGCAGGTATTTTGTAAGCGCGGTGACGACGGGATTGAGCAGGTAGGCCAGGATGACGGCCATGATGAGCGGGGTGATCAGGACCTGGAACCGGTTGAAAAAGAAACCGATCACGGCCAGGACGGCAAGCATGACGATGAATTTGGCTGTGGCGGACCAGCGTGGAGAGATATCCATTTCTCGATGCATTCCCTTATCGCATCATTCAGATCGGCGGTATGCGGCCCATGGGAGGCATGATTTACTTCTGATTATAATCTCTGCCACCTTCCCCGGTGCGCAGCCGCAACGATCCAGGCGAATAGAGCCGGTGCGAAAAGCCCAGGCTTGCCCATCGGCTGCGGCTTCTTTTTATTCTGCGCGATCAGTGCGAGGGGCTCCCGCCATTCTTCACGGAGAAGTGCAGCGCCGCCGTTATCAACTCCACGTTCCAGGTTGTTCGCCGTCGGGCTCTTCCGCGGAGTGTATCAATTAATTATCCGTTTCGGCGACAATGCCGATTTTTTTGCGGGGATTTTGGTATGCGAAGCCTTCGCTTGGATTGCAGGCGGATCGGAACGCTCGAAGATCCACAATTGGGCATCCCATGCGGGTGCGAAGCCGGCGCGTTTGGCAGCTTCCGTCACACGCGGATTGTCGGGCATAACCCACGACACCTGGCTGGCTTTCTGCTTCTTCGCCAGCACCCGTGACTGGCGCAGCATCGGTGTGAGGTTTTTAACCGGGGCGATCAGCGCAGCCACTTCCAAGGTGGGTTTGCTGTCATGCTCGGAATCGTAAGCCAGCAGGATTCCGGACCGCTCCCGCCACCACCACGCGCTGCGCCGGTGGATGAATTCGGCCAACCGCATTTCGGTGAAACGGATCCATTGCCGGCGATCGTTCACGAGGCTCGGCATTATCCAAGCGGCGGTATTGTTTTTCCATAGCGCGATCGCATCCTTCGCATCCGCTTCTGCCACCGGCCGGTATTCGCAGGCGCCCCAGGCGGCGGCCTTCGCGGCCATCACCCGGCATACTTCCACGCGCCGGAATTCCAGGCGTTCGCACAGATGATGGACTTGCACGCGTTCCGAAGAAGTCGCCAGCCGGATTACGCCGTCTCCGCGCCGTTTCCACTTTCCGATCAAATACTCGGTGAGTTGCGATCCGATTTTCAAGCCCCGGTACCCGGGATGCACCCGCAATCCTTCCAGCCACCATTCCTTCGGACCCAGACGGGATAATTTTCCAAACCCCACCATCCGGCCTTCCACCTCGGCCGCGGCCATCATTCCCTCCCGGTCGGCCAGCCACTCGGACCACACCTCCGGGATGTAATCGCGCCCTTCCCACATTTGCGCGGTCAGTTCGAGCATATCCTTGTTGTCGGATTCCCGCGCCGGGCGGATCCGAATGGAAGGGGCTTTAACCCCGGGGAAATCCTCTTCTTCCAAATCCGGCCAGGGCGGCAGGTTGAATAATTTGGCGTGCACGTACTTCGCGAACAGGCGCGCCGTAGCGATGATCGGTCCGGAGAGTAGAAGACCAGGGAGTCCCAGCAGGCTGAATCCGACCAGGGCGCCGATGATCATGATTGCGGGATGCAGCTTGAGTTGGCCCCCCATCACCCGCGGGATGAGAAAATTGCCTTCGAGCTGCTGCAATAATCCCCCGGTGGCTCCGACCACGACGGCATAGGTGAGCGGGGAGAGCCCAAGCCAGTTGGACGTCTGGAACAGGGCGATCAGGACCGCCGTGGCGCCGACCACATTTGCACCGATGATCGGAATGAATTCAGCCAGGGCGGCCATCAGCCCGAGGACCAGCGCGTAACGTACCCCCAGCAGGCCCATGGCCGCTCCGATGGCCAGACCCATGATCAGGCTGAGCAGCATTTGCCCGCGCAGGAAGGAGTTCCAGATCGGGCCGAGTTCATTCAGCAGCCGCCCGGCATCCTTTTTATAGTCCTCCGGAACAACCCGAAGCAGGCCTTTCTGAAGCGCATCCATGTCGTGCAGCAGATAGTAGGCAACGATGAAGGCGAAGGCGGTCCATCCGAAAAAGGACGCCACATCCGAAGCGGCGCCGGTCATCCACTTGGTGATCTGTCCGATCCCATCCCGCGCGGCGGACAGCAACGTATCCTGAAGCAGGGTGACATCGGCGGTGGAAAGGTCAAACGTAAACGGCCCGATCGAAATCGGTTTGGCGGAGAGGGTGTCGATCCAAACCGGGATGCTGTCGATGAAATCCCGCACCGTTGCCAGCACGCCGGAAAGTTGCTGCTGCAGGAGGAAGCCCGCCCCGCCGGCCAGGCCGATCAGCAACAGGATCAGAATCCCATACAGGATCAAGACGGCGATCGTGCGGGAAACCCGCAGATATTTCGTCAGGAAGATGATGAGGGGATTAAGCAGGTAGGCCAGGATGAGGGCCATGATCAGCGGCATGATCAGGATCTGGAACCGGTTGATGAAGAATCCGATCACGGCCAAGACGGCCAGCATTACGATTAATTTCGTGGTGTTGGACCAGCGCGGAGAAGAATCCATCGATGGAAATCCGGGTTAGGGAAAGGTCTCGGATAATTTTTTTGAAATCCCGCCGGCCTCTTGGCCGGCGGGATGACAGTTATCGCCTGCGACCGGCGCCGTGTTCGTCGCGGTCGGATCCGCGGCCGCCGCCGCGCTGCGGGGGACGCCCGCCCCGCGAGCTCGGACCGCCGCTGTGTCCGCCGGGCCTGCCTCCGCCGGAAGGTTTGCGGTCGTGCTCGGCGGCTTCTTCGGCCGTCCAGCCTTCCAGCACCGCGGCGCGCGAGAGGCGCACCTTGCCTTCCGGATCGATGCCGGTCACCATCACCGTCAGCTCGTCGCCCAGCCGGCAGACATCTTCCACTTTCTCGACCCGGTTGGAATCAAGCTGCGAGATATGCACCAGCCCGTCGATGTTGGGGAGGATTTCCACAAACGCGCCGAAATCCGCAATGCGGACGACCTTTCCGGTGTAGATCCGTCCGACCACCGGGGTCTCGGTCAGGCTCTCGACTCGCCGTCGGGCTTCCGCGGCGCTCGGACCGTTGACGGCCGATATGTAGACCTTGCCGTCGTCCTCGATGTCGATCTTGACGCCGGTGTCTTCCTGGATCTTGCGGATGACTTTCCCGCCCGGCCCGATCACCGCGCCGATTTTTTCCGGATCGATCTGCAGAACCGTCATGCGCGGGGCGTGCGGCTTGAGGTCGGGCCGCGGCGAAGGGATGCAGGCCCGGATCACTTCGAGAATCTCCATCCGGGCTTCGTGCGCCTGATCCAGCGCCTGGCCCATGATTTGCGTGGTGATGCCTTTGACCTTGATGTCCATCTGCAGCGCGGTGATGCCGCGCGCGGTGCCGGCTACCTTGAAATCCATATCCCCCAGGTGGTCTTCCACGCCCTGGATATCGGTCAGGATCACATAGCGATCGTTCTCCTTCACCAGGCCCATGGCAATCCCGGCCACCGGCGCTTTGATCGGGACGCCGGCATCCATCAGGGAAAGGGTCGATCCGCAGACGGAAGCCATCGAGGTGGAACCGTTGGAGGAAAGCACCTCGGAGACGACCCGGATGGTGTAGGGGAATTCCTCCTGCGCGGGCAGAACCGGCATAAGCGCCCGTTCCGCCAGCGCCCCATGGCCGACTTCGCGCCGCGAGGATCCGCGCAGGGGTTTCGTTTCGCTGGTGGAGAACGGCGGGAAATTGTAATGGTGGATGTAACGTTTTTCATCGATCGGCGAGAGCCCGTCGAGTTCCTGGGCGTCGCGCGGCGTCCCGAGCGTGGTGAAGGAGAGCACCTGGGTTTCCCCGCGCGTGAACAACCCCGATCCGTGCGCGCGCGGGCTGAGGTCCACCTCGGCGCTGAGCGGCCGGATCTGCTTTGGGTTGCGGCCGTCCGTCCGCTGATTGGATTGCACGATTCGGGAACGGACTTCGGCGCGGTAAAGGTCGTAGAACGCCTCGCGCAGATCGGCTTCCGCCATGTCGGCGTCGTTTTCGAATCCCGCCAGCACCTCGCCTTCGATGGCGTCGAGCACCGCCTGCCGTTCGGCTTTGTCCATCTCATCGCGGAACGCTTCCGCCAGCCTCGTCCCTACTTTCTGGGAGACAGCTTCGCGCACTTTATCCGTCAGGACGAAGTGTTTGTACTCGCGCTTGGCCTTGCCCGCTTCCGCGGCCATCTTTTCCTGCACCTCGACCAGCGGCTGGATCGCGCGCTGCGCCTGCTCCAGGGCTTCGCGCATCAGGTCTTCCGGAACTTCGTTGGCCCCCGCTTCGACCATCAGGATCGCATCGCGCGTTCCGGCCACCCGCAGGTCGATCTCCGAGCGTTGGATCTCTTCGTAGGTCGGGTTGAAAACCCATTGGCTGTCGATGCGGCCGATCCGCACGGCGCCGACGGGTCCGCCCCAGGGGACGTCGGAAATGGAGAGCGCCGCCGAGGCGCCCAGGATAGCCGGGATGTCCAGCGGGTTCTCGGCGTCGGAAGACCAGGAGTGCATGATGACCTGGACGTCATTGCGCAGGTCCTTGGGGAACAGCGGGCGCAGCGGCCGGTCGGTCAACCGGGCCGTCAGGATGGCGGATTCGGACGGCCGGCCTTCGCGCCGGAAGAACGATCCGGGGATGCTGCCTCCGGCGTACATGCGCTCCTCGTATTCCACCGAGAGGGGGAAGAAATCGATTCCCTCGCGAGGATCCCTGCTCATGGTCGCGGCGGCGAACAGCAGGGAATCGCCCACGCGCACCGTCACGGCTCCGCCGGCATTGGCCGCCAGGCCGCCGGTGGTGAAGAGGAAGGTCTTTCCTTCCACCACCGCTTCAAACGTCTTACGGGTAGACATAAATCCTCCATGGGCGGGACAGGCGGGTCAGGGACTGGAAGCCGGCCGCCGGACCGATTCCGACGCCCGCCTTCCAATTCCCAACCGCTGTGCCGCCAAAAAATTGGGTTCGAAACCCCGGAAGAAATCTTCTCCGGAGGAAGACAGTGTTCAGGGTGCTTTTTCCTTCCGGAAGATGCGCTCCCCCTTGAAGTTGTGGATTTCCGTTCGGGATTTCGGGGCGGGATTTCCCGCACGGATGTATTGTAGACGACCCGCACCCGGGGCGCAAGGCGGGGAAATGGGAGCGGATTTTGCGACTCCCCCATCCGATTAACAATGGATGAAAGAGATGGTTGCCCTCCTTTCGCAAGGACCTGTTTCGATCGAAAAAACCGGGGCAAATGCCGGTGCATTTCCGGACGGGAACAAATCCGGACTTGATCCGTCTGATACACTATATTCATGACAGTGGACAATATGTGTTCCACTGTCATCCAAGAAGGAGGAACCATGTCTCGTAAATGGATGATCTTGGGATTGGTTGTAGCGGCGGCGCTGCTGGCCGGATGCTCGGTGGCCACAGCCACCCCTGCCCAGCCGTGCACTGTAAATTGTTATGCCCCAACGCCGGCCAATCCGCGCACGCTTTCGGTGACCGGCGAAGGGAAAGTAAACGTCGCCCCTGACATCGCGGTGATGTATCTGAGCATCATTACACGGGATCCCTATGTCAACAAGGCGTGGGATGATAACAATGCCAAGGCGCAAGCGGCCATCACCGCCATCCAGGGCCAGGGGGTGAAGGAAGCGGATATCCGCAGCGACTTCAGCCTTTACCAGCAGGAGAAGTACGATCAATTTGGCCAGCCTACCGGTGAAATCACCTATGTCGTGACCCACACACTGACGGTTGTGGTGCGGGATCTGACGAAGGTGGGTGCCGTTCTCGGCGCGGCCCAGGGGGCGGGTGTGAATTCCGTCGGCGGAGTATCTTTCTCACTCGAGGATCCGACTCCGGCCATCAGCCAGGCCCGGGGGCTGGCGGTGGCCAATGCCCGCACCCGCGCGGATGAGATCGCGAAGGGACTCGGGGTCAAGGTCGGGAAAGTGCTGAGTGTTAATGAATATGGCGGATCCGTTCCATTTCCGATGGACAAGAGCTACGCCATGGGCATCGGCGGGGGCGGCTCCTCGGTCCCGATCCAGGTCGGAACCTGGGAAGTGAGCATGACGGTCAGCGTGGTATTTGAAATCGAGTAAGTGTACTCCTTTTTTTCTGCGATTATCGGCGGCGCAACGGATTTCTGCGCCGCCGATAATTTTAATTTGTCCGCTTCCATCTCTTATGGTATGGTAAAAACAACTTTCGCTTAGGGAGGCGACAATGTCCAATCGATTTCAAAAACTTTTCCTCGTTTCAAGCTTTTTCCTCAGCCTTACCGCATGCGCGACGGCGACCCCAACCCCGACACGCGAGCCTGTTGATGGACCGGAGCCGTCAACGATACTTGTTGTGGGAAAAGGTGTGGTCGAGGAGGTGCCCGATGGATTCATCATAGATCTTTCGGTTTCCACATGCGGATCAGAGGTGCAGGTGGCACTTGCGGAAAACAACAGTCGCATGCGCGAAGTTCTCGAGTATATCCGGGGAGCGGACATCCCGGACGAGGATGTTGCCACCACGAACTTTGCCATGACCAAAGAAGGACCCAATTATTATGATTTCTGCTTTTCCGAGGCTCCTTACAGGATTACCAACGGCATTACACTCACCATTCGTGACATCAAGCGCGCGGGGGAGATCATCTCCGGAACCATCGAACATGGCATTAATGAAATTCGGAATATGACTTTCTTCCTCCAGGACCCCTCCGGCGCCATTCTTGAAGCCCGCCAGAAAGCGATAAAGGATGCCAAGGTAAAAGCGCAGACCTTGGCGGAGGGACTGGGTTTCAAACTGGGGGATCCCATAAAGACGGTTGAGGGCGATGTCACCCCAAGCCTGATGCGCGAGGTTAATGTCAGCTATGGACAGGCCTACATGTATGGGAGGGGAGGAGGTGGCGACGGGGGAATCCCGCTCGCTATCGGAAATGTCGATATCACAGTAACCGTCAATATCACGTATGAGTTGATATAAAACCCGCGCAGGTCTGTATTGCGGGAGACAAGTTAAGAAAAAAAACGGCTTGCCTGCATAAATGCGGCGTTCAGGGAGCCGTTTTTTTTTATTTTCTGGACTCACATTGCCGTCACGCCGCGCCAGACGGAATCCAGAGTCTGCAGGGCGGTCAGGCTATGGACGGAAGCTGCGCGTTTCATACTAAAGGACGTGGAAAAATCATCCGGATCAGCCCACGTCAGGTGGCCCCGGTTGTCGGCCAGGCCGTGGTTGGGCAACGGTTGGACCGCCGCCCAGAAATTCCACATCGGAATTCCGTATTCATATGCCAGATTGGCGATAATCCGGTTGAAGGCATGGTTCCCTTCGCGATTGTCCGCTTTGGTCGCCAGGATCGGCACGATGCCGCTGGAAATGGTGTATTCGATGATTTCCCGCATCCGCTCTTCGTAGGTCTCCGGTGAAATCTTATAGTCGTCGGTTCCCAGCGCGATGAGTGCATAAGCAGGGCGGTGAATGCGGTACTCGCATACCATTGGATTCTCATTCTTCTCACATCGAGTTCGGTCGGCGCGCAGCGGCGAAAGAACCGCCGCGGTGTTGAAACCGTTTCCCAGGGAGACACTCTGACGGCTGAAGGAATCAGAGAACCATTCGATGACGGCCTGGAGGTCGGTGTGCTCCCCCAGGTTGTAATGCGACGGACCTCTGCCGAAATTGCCGAGAAAGTTGGCGGGAAGGCTCAGGCAATCACCCAGGATGGAAAACGCATGCGGATCGTTTTCGAAACCAAGTCCGTCCTGATAGATGCGGCGGGCGTTTTCACCGGCGATGGGCACGACCGGCATGGATTGCCAGTCCTCCGGATCAAGCGTGGGCGTGGGCGAAGGAGTGCCGGTGGGGGTGATTGTGGGCGTAATGGTGGGTGTGGCGGAAGGCACGGTCGGCGTCGGCGAATGCGAGGGTGTGGATGAGATGGAGGGAATGATGGAAACGGCGTTATTCACCCCGCGGGTGCCCGGAGAGTCCGGTGTGCTGCCAGCGCATGCGGGGATAAGACTGAACAATAAAATGAAGGCCGCGAGAAAGAAATTTTTCCTCATCCGTTCTCATTCCTGCAATGCCCGGATGTCCGGCGCTTTCTCCTATCGAATGCAAAACGCAAGCCGATTTTAACCCAAGAAGCCTATGGGACGATGAGACAATCGTACCGTGACCCGATCGGTCCATAATTAAAAGTATAAAATTCATGCTGATGGCTGCTGCGGGTTAATGCGATCCCTTTATCCGGAATCGGTTGCGGTGGAAAAAAGGCCGGTCAAACGAGGATCAGCGGCGCGTTCCGGCGGCGTAGAAGGTCGGTATAAACAGCACATGTTGCCCGCTTTCCCGCGCGGCCCGGTCGGTTTCAAGGATCGATTTCCATTCGGAATCCGATAGTCCCTTGCCCAGGTCTTCCTTTAATACCTTCCACTCTATTTCCATCTCCCCGGCACCCTGCGCGGCCGAATTAATCTGGGAGCCCATGACGCCGCATTCCAACAGGAAAATTCCGGCCGCGGAGAATAGAGTCCCCAGGCGGCGTCCGATCGCGGTGTCGGCGCCTTGCCGCCGAAGCGATTCGGTTTGCCGGCGGCCGATTTCCACGAGGGATGCGGGGGAATCGAGCCGGGCTTCGTGATCCGGTTCGGCCATCGCCGCCACCCATCCGCCGTGCCGTGTGACCCGGACCATCTCGCGCAGGGCTTGTTCCGGTTCGCGAATCCAAAGCAATAGATAATGGCAGAAGGTCAGGTCGAATTCCCCGTCCCGAAACGGCAACCGAAGGGCATCCCCTCCGACATATTCGCTTGCCGGATCGTGCGCGTGGGCGAATCGAAGCCGCGGAAGGTCGATATCCAATCCGAAGATTTTAACCGCCGGATTCTCCCGCGCCGCGGATGACGTAACCGCGCCGGTGCCGCATCCGACTTCCAGGATGCGCCGGGCGCGGCGGATCCCGGCCCGCGAGAAAAGGTGGGCGCGGAGGGATTCCGTCCACCCCGCCTGCTGTTGGAATCGTTGATGCCAATCGTCGAGGGTGAGAGTCATTGCCGGATGGGTCTGCCGCCGGTTTTCAACGGTTGAAGAAAAGCGGCCGGCAGGAGGCAGCCCGGAATTATTTCGATCGCGCGTTTCGCCAGATGGTTTCCCAAGAGTCGCTCAGGAAATTCCCGAGGACGCGGTTGACGCCCTGCTCGGGGAGCACATCGCCGTCGGGCTCAACGTACAGCCAGGCTTTCCCCGCGCCGGAGGATGGTACACCGATCTCCTTCGACACCGGATTGGCCGAGGAATACGGAACCGGAAGATCCCATTGCAGGGAGAGTCCCAAATCGGCCGCCCGTCCGCGCAGCGCAACCAGGGCTTCCGCGCCGGCCGAATCGGAGGCGCTCAGCGAGAGTCCCTTCACCTCGGCCTGATGCAGCCGTTCCAGGATCGATTCGGCCCGCGCGGCCAGTTCGCGGTTGAGCGTGAGATGCACGGTGGTCGATAGGTCGGCCTGCATCGCGTTCTGGACGGCCGTCCAGGATTCCTCATTGTCCGGTTGCAGGAGATACATCAAGTGGTCAAGGCCGCTGTCGAGCAGGATTTTCAGAAAACCGGCCGTTGCCAGGCGCGGGCTGCCGCTGAGCAAACCGCAGACCTGGCCGGTCTTCTCGGCGTGGGTGATCAGCGCCGGCAGATCGTCGCGCAGCGCGGGCTCGCCGCCGGTGAATACAACATGCGGGATGCCGGCGGCCCAGGCTTTTTCAAGGATCGACTTCCATTCCTCCGTCCCGAGCTCGTTTTTTGCGCGTTCCGTGGGCGCATAGTGGATGATTTCCCCTTCGGGCAGGCGGTAGGTGAGTGCGCAATCCAACCGGTAGGGCGCGGAAATCTCTTGGGAGTAGGGGTCGTGCCGGCCGAAATCCAAATACGTCACCGGGTCCAGATCCGTCGTATGAAACAGGGTTTCCACCCGTGCCACGATATCCAGGTAATCATGCATGGCCTGCTTCTGACTCACCCGGTAGCGGGAGGAAATCACCCGCGCCGCCTTTTCGGGCGAGGAATCCTTCACCCATTGGTAGGCACATTCGGCGGCCGTTTGATTCAAATGCAGCACCGTCGAGGCGTTGATGATCAGCACGCCGCTGCCGTCGGGCTCCAGGCGCAGATGAAGCCGGTAGGGGGTGGGCGCATCCGGCGGGGATTGATAATGGTACATGCCCGCCGGGAGCGCGGAGACGGCTTGGAAGTGATTGCGAAGGTTTTTGATGATCGATGCCATACCTACCTCCCTGGATTATCCATGGATCAATCGGCGCGCCCTGCCTGTGACGGCATGCGGGCATACGGGTTAACGCGGCATATAGCGTTCCCAGGTGATGTTCGAACCTTCCCCCAGCAAAAAGACGAAAGGATCGTCACTGGCCGGGATCAGAAGGATTTCATACGATCCGGAAGCGGGACGGATGATCCGGGCGGCGACCGCCGAACCGTCCAACCACCATCGGCCGGTAAACGAATCCCTGTAATCGAGTGTAAGGACCGCGCCGCGCAAAACGTGCTCACCGGAACCGTCGGCGGCGGAGGCGACGAGTTGGAGGATGTATGCGGTGGCGTCCATGCCGGCGGGCCGGCTGACAAAATACGCGAGTTGGTTATCCGGCCGGTAGAACGGCCACCAGACAAACGCGTTATCGATAAGAACCGAAGACGCGCTGGTGGTGGAAAGCATCTGCAGGCCGGGATCCATGCCGGACATCATCGGATAGACTGCGCTGGCGAGATATACCGCTTGGCTGTCGTTTTTCCATGTGAACATGTCGACGTAGGGGCCTGTGGCAAGCACGGAGCCGTCCGCGGCGGATAGAATCCCAAGGGCCGCGCCTTCGTAATACCCGATCGTGACGAGCAGCTTAGAGCCGTCCGGCGACCACGCTCGCGGGGAATAAACGGCGAGGGTGGCGGGACCTCCTCCGGTCTGGTTGGCGATCAATTGCCGGTCCTCCCCGGTGGACGGATCATACACTCGAATGCCGTCGGTTGCGTATGCCAACAGCCCGTCGGTCGACCAGACGGGGGATCCTCCGTTTCTTTCCCCGAAATCGGTGATGACCCGCCGGTCCGTTCCATCGCGCCGGATGAGGATCAATTGATTCTGACTGACGTAGGCGATGGATCCATCCGCAGGTGAGATGTCGTACGCATCAACCTCGCTCGTCTCGTTGGTGACTTGCGTGACGGTTGTACCGTCGGTTTCCAGCCGCCAGATCTGCCGGCTGCCGCTCCGGTTGGAGAGAAAATACAAAGGCGACGGCAGTACGTGCAAGTCGGGTTTCATCACCTCAATATCAACCGACAGGGTAAGCGGACCTCCGTCCGGATCCGGCACCGGCCGGCCGGTGTTGTCGAACAGCACCCATGTGCCCGTGTGCATGTCGGGAGCGGCCGGGGCGGTAAGGGGCAGCGCCAAATCGATCGTATCGCCCGGTTGAATCGCTCCGGACAGCGGCAGATATGCCGCTCCGCCCATCCTCTCGCCGTCGCCGAACCGCAAGCCGTATCCGGCCGGCGCCCAGGCGCAATTGCCGCTGTTTTGAATTCTCCAAACCTTGGTGAATTCCTGCGGACCCGTGAACCGCGTGCCTTTGGGAATGGTCACGTCGGCGACGAATTTCCCGACCGCCGCGCAGGATGCATACGACGTTCCCTCGGGCGTCGTCCGCCAGGAGGGCCAGCGGTCGGTCGAGAGGTTGTTGGTCAGGCGCAGTTCGCCCGTTCCGTCGATGTTGATGATGTAGATTTCATAATTCCCGTCGTTTACCTCATGCCGGGTCGAGGTGAACGCGATTTGCGTTCCATCCGGCGACCAGGCCGGGTCGAATTCGCTGGCGGGGTCGGTTGTGACGCGCGTGACGCCGCTGCCGTCGGTGTTCATCCGGTAGATATCCCGCAGCCCGACGGTGTCGGTCCGGTCCCTGCCGGAAAAGGCGATCTGCCGGCTGTCCGGCGACCAGGCGGGGCCGTCCTCGTCGGCGTTCGGTGTATCGGTCAGGCGGGTCAATCCGGTTCCGTCCGGATGAATGATGTAAACATCTTTGATTTGTTTCGAGGGATTGTCGTAGTAGGAGAAGGCAATCCACGTGCCGTCCGGCGACCAGGCCAGGTCGGTGGCATGCTGCGGGATTCCCGGGATGCGCACCGGAGCCGATCCGAGTAAGTCCACGGTATATGCCGTCCAGGTGCCGGTCTCGTGCGTCGATACAAAAGCCACGCGGTTTCCGTCCGGCGACCAGGTCGGGCCGTCGCCGAAGCCGTGGAACAATTCGACGGGCGGCGAGCCGGCAGGCCGGCCGCCTTCCAGCCGCACGTCCATCATCGCGATCCCTCCGCCCATGGAGATTTCCTCGCGCATCGCAAGGCGCCGGCCGTCGGGCGACCAGACCGGCCGGTAATACTCGCCGCTAAACCCCGCGGTGAGGCGGGTCACATTTCCGTTGTCCAAATCCATCAGGACGACCTGCGAATCTCCCGTAAACGTGGAAGACCCGTACGCGATCTGCCCGTGCGGGCCGGGGATGGGGGTCGGCGTGGGCGTATACGCGGGGGTGTGGGTGGGAGTGGGGGTGGACGATTTCTCTTGCTCCGTTGGAATAGACGGGCGCGGTCCGCATGCGAATGTGATCGCCAGCAGAACGAAGAATAAAAAATACCTCCGAAAGGATCTTGGCATGATTTACGAATCCTCGAGTGATTTTCGCGGATCGGCCCCCGTGAATTGCAACGGACATCCGCCGCCGCACTCGGCCAGCAGATTGCACCCGGTGCATTTTGCCGGGACGTTCCGCCGCTCGCGCAGGGAACGGGCAAGGTCATGATCCCAGATGGCGGACCACTCGTCGCGCAGGAGGTTCCCGAGCGGCTGGTAATACGACTGGCACGGGAGCACCCCGCCGTCGGGTTCGACGCACATGTTGTAGAGCGCGGCGCTGCAGCCTTTCACGCCCAGCTCGTTCTGAACCGGATCCAGGCGGCAGTATTCGGTGGGGGTGTACCAGATCAGCCGCTGATGATTTTCGGTGGTGCGCTTGCGGGCCAGCGCCAGAAGCGGAGTTAATTCTTCCTCCCGCAATCCGCTTCCGACGGTCGCTCCCCGGCCGGAGTGGATCAATGCGTTCAATCCCACGGTCGGCACGCCGGTGTGCGCCAGAAATTCCAGCGTCCGGTCAAGCGTCGCGCTGTTGGGCCGCAGCAGGGTGGTGTTTGTCATCACGTACAGCCGGGTGTCGAGCGCGTTGCGCACCCCGGCAACAGTCTGGGCCCACGCTCCGCGCATGCCGACCACGGAATCGTGAATCGCTTCGGCATGGCTTTCGAGCGTGATCTGAACGTGGTCGAGTCCCGCGTCGACCAGGGATTGCAGAAAAGCGCGGTCCTGCAGGGCTCGTCCGTTGGTGTTCAACCCGGTGATCTGCCCTTTTTGTTCGGCGTACGCGATGAGAGACGGCAGATCGTCGCGCAGCGTTGGTTCTCCGCCGGTGAAGACGATGTGCGGTATGCCGAGATTCCACAGCCGGTCGATTATCTTTTTCCAGTCGCCCGTGGGAAGTTCGGGGAACGTCCGCGGACGGGCGTTGTAGCAATGCGCGCAATCGTTCTGGCAGCGGTAGGTGACCGCCAAATCCATCCGGTACGGCGCGGAGGGAGTGTGGCTGAACGGCGCGCGGACGTCGAGTTCCAAATCGCACACCGGGCAGGGTCCGCCGGGGCGGGTGAGCGCTTCCACCTGGTCGGCGATGCCGGTGAAATCCGCGCGCGCCTGCTTTTGGGAGATTTGATATTCGTTTGCGATCGCGCGGGCGGCCTGCTCCGGAGCGACTCCTTCCAACGCCAGGTAGGCCATTTGCGCGGCGGTGGGATTGAGGTGCAGGATGCGGGCGGCGTCGACGACGAGCGTGCCGTGGCCGTCGGAATCCACCCTCAAGTGCGAACGGCTCCGGCCGCCTGCTTCGCTGCGCTCGTAATGGTAGAGACCCGGCGCGGGCAGGGCGGGGATTTCCGTTTTCGGCCGGAAGAATCGCAGGCGCTGCATCGCTTTACCGGCCGCCTCCCGCGCAGGCGCAGGCGCATCCTGCGCACGCGCACGCGCATGCGCAGCTATGCCCTCCTCCGCCGCTGAACCCGCCTCTGCCGCCGGAGGAAGTGGATACCGGGACGGGATTGGTCTTCGAGGTCACCCTGCCCGTGAAACCGGTCAGGTCGCCGATGGCGTTCTTGGAGAAGGACTGCACCCCGCCGACGACCGATGCCGCAAAATCGGCTCCGGGCAGATGCGGGAGGGATATCGATCCGCCCCGCGTCGGGCCGATGGACGGTGCGGAAGCGGCGCGGCCGGCCCCGCCGCCGATGCTTGGATCGTAGCGGCCCCACCACATGGGCACGAACACCGGGCCGCGGCTGAAAGTATCCCTTGAGCGGTTGTCGAAATCACGGTCGAGCATTGTCCATTCGAGGTTCTCTTCGATCGCCTGGGCTTTCACCTCCGGCGTGCCGGCGGCCGTTACCTGGCCCCAGGCTTTTTCGGTGATGGTCTTGTAGTAATCGATACTCTCTTTGCGCGAGAAGCCCTTCATCTTCTCCTGCAGGCTTTTTATCAGGTTGACCGTCACTTCCTGGAGCGCCTTGGGCCGCAGGGCGAGATTGTCCTGCTGGAAGGCTTTCAGGAAGTCGGTCTCGTACGGGTAGAGCCCCTCGGGGATGGGATCGGCGATTTGTAATTTAAGCGGATCGCGGGTGAGCACGGTGGCCGCGTTCTTCTTCACCAGGCTGAAGAGGATCATCGTCAGGACTTTATCCAGCGGCTGCTCCATCAGCAGGGCGGCTTCGACGGCGGTCAGGCCGCGTTTGATCCCGTGGCCTTCGATCGAGATCTTGGGCGGCAGGTACTGCTTCTTGCGCTGGTTCTCGGAATAGGCGCCCAGCACTCCCAAGCCGACGATGAACGCGAACACTCCGCAGATGCAGCTGCACGGTCCCAACGTTTCCAGTAACGGGCCGAGGGATTGTATGAATTTTTCGAAGCTGGAAATCCGCACGATCGAATCCGCCGGCACAACGTTGGCCGGGAAGGACGCCCCGAATTTATATTGGGTGTGGCCGTTTGCGCCGGCGCTGTGCCAGCTGTAGGCAACCCGTTCTTCATTGTCGAGGAAGGCGGCCGGTTCATCCGCGCCCGGCCAATTCCCCGGAAGGTGGTAGCGCGAATCATTTGGGCCGACTCCGGGCGGCAGGTGGAAGGTCACCGTCAGGTCGGTGGAGCCGTGCACGAAGGAAGAATCGAACCAAGTGGGGGAGAACACCGCGCTGGCGTAATTGGAATCCTTGTCGTCGGGATACAGAACCTTGGTCACCCGGCCGATGTGCACGTGCACTGTGCCGCTGTCGCCGCCTCGGATGCTCCCGGCTCCCAAACCCACCGCCACGCCGGGATCGACGTAGGGCGAAAGCAGGATGTCGGTGATCGCCCGGCCGTTGATATCCGCCGTGACGCTGCCGAGATCGTAATTGGCGTTGGGCACGCCCACATCGAAGTAATCGATGGCGCTGGCCCCCGAATCGTTCTGGAAGACAAAGGTATAGTCGATGGACAGGCTGCCGTCGGCGTTCCAATAGACTTGAACGTCTTCCGTGGGCATGGAGAAGGAATAGGATTGGGCGGAGACGCCGATCGGGAACGCCAGCACCAAACCGAGTAGGATGAGGAATGTCAGGATTTTATTTTTCATGGAGTGTGCTCCGCTCAGAAACCGCGATGCGGGGGCAGGCCCGGATCGCAGTCTACGGATGGGCCATCCGGCTGTGCCGGCGGAAAATTACCACTTGGGTTCTTCGGCCAATTGATAGGACGTGTGGCAGAAAGGGCAAGTAACCACCGGCGCCCCGGCTACCATCTTGATGCTATCCGTGGTCAATGCCCCGCCGCAGGATTTGCATTTCAGTGTGTCCAGGTTGATGTTGGCGGGGAGGTCGATCTTGAGGGTGACGTTATCGGCTGGTTTTGCGGCGCCCGGCTTCCACGAGGCAAGCACGATCAATCCGAATCCGATGCCCACACCCACCAGCCCGATCGGGATCCATTCCGGGGTCGGCGGATCCCCGAAGGCCCCCCAGATGAAAAGCACCCCGAAAAGGATCAGAATGGCCGCGGCGATGTATCCGATGACTCGCAAAGCATTCATAGTGACCTCTCGTTGGGACCGAAGTGTAGCATGAGCGTTGGAAGGAAGCAAACCAAGGCCATGCTGCGGCACGCACTCCGCTTGCGCGTCCCCCGCCGCGGCGGAAACGATGACCATGAAAACCGAAAGCCCGATAACGATGACTCGGGGTTCGAGGCCGCCGATCTTCGGTATTAAAGGAATATACGTATTTTCACCTGATTTCGATTACTTAAAGTGCTGCAGGGGATTCTTTGAAATTTGCCTTGGTTTTATTTTTTGCCAACTTGTGGAAAAGTCATATAATGTCGATATCCGGATGCTCTTCATCACACACTCTGTCTTAAGGAGACTCTATTCCAGCATCCGATGCAACGAATCCCCCGTCGAACGAGTGAAACGATAGGCGGCGGAAGCGGCCAAGAAAATGGCCGCCGGCCCGAAGGTCATCGGCGAACACACGGTGAAAGAGGGCAAATCACTGTCGCACATCAGCCTGAAGTTCTACGGGGAGGAGGGCAAACCATTCTGGCAATATCTGTATGAATGCAACGGGCATGTCATCGGGTCGAACAGGTAACTCGTGAAGCCCGGGTGAAGTTGAAAATCCCCGAGCTTGCGCCGGAACTGCTAGCCAGGAAGAAGAAAAATAGGAGAGCACATGGCCCAAGGACTTGATCTCACAAAACTCTTTTCGACCGCTGCAAAGGCGCTGACCAAAAACCAGGAAACACTCAACCAGGCCGACACCTACAACCACGACCACGGAGACAACATGGTCGAGGTCTTTCAGGTCATCACGCAAGCGATGAAGGAGAAGAAGGGGGCGACCTCCGCCGACCAATTGGAATACGCCAGCCAGCTTCTGCGCCAGAAAACCCAGAGTGGATCCGGGCAGGTGTATGCCCAAGGACTGGAACGCGCTGCGCAGGCGTTCACGGGCAAAACGGTCACCAAACAGAATGTCGGGACCCTCATCCAATCGCTCTTCGGCGCGCAGGAAGTGAAAGCGCAGCCCGCGACGAGCGGCGGCGCCGACCTGCTCGGCAGCCTGGTCTCCAGTTTGGCGGGCGGCGGACAACAAGCCGCTCCCGCGCAGGGGGGATCGGCAGGCCTGGACGTCGGCGATATTCTGAATGCCGGCCTTTCCTACTTTTCTGCCAAGCAGGCGGGAAAAGGGGATCTGGAAGCGTTGATGGGGGCGGTCGTCAACTCCAGCGCGGTCGGGCAGGAGCCGCATCGTGCGGAATCGGGGACGCTAATCGCGAATGCGATTCTATCGGCACTCACCAAAGCGAAGTAAACACCAACCCCCGGCCCAAAAGCCGGGGGTTTTTTATTTCCGCTGGAAGTTTGGAATCGCGATCGGAATTTCGAATGATATTTCCATAAGGCCGGCGTACTCGCCGTCCTGATACCAGGGGGATTGATAAATGAGTTGTTTTTTCCCCGATTTTTCGATCGTATACACATTGCTTTTTCGGTCCCGCATCAGGGCTTTTATTTTTTCCTGCGCCTCTTTGGGGTGACAATCGAACAGGTTGGAGCCGAGCAGCGCGCGTCCGCCGCTGCCGGAAAACTGCGTCTCGGCGGCAGGGTTCATGTAGAGGATGATTCCTTCGGTGTCGCAGACGATCACGGCGGCGGGGAATCCAGAAAAAATGTCGTCCATATCGGGAAGATTATAATCCGTGGCGAGCGGAAAGACGCGGGTAATGGAGTACGAAGAGAGGATCGGATTCCTTCAAGCGGGGAGGCCTCTCGCCGATTAAGGATGAGAATCTCAAGATTTCTGCGCAAACTGTTACCCGGGAGCGATCGAATGAGAAAGAAAAACCGATACCCATTCAGGTATCGGTTTTTCTTATCGGTTAGCAAAACATGCAATTGCGATTTACCCGGAGGCGCTATTCATCTCCGGCCAATCACAGGTGTCAATCGTAACTGACCTGGGGGACCGGCGCCATCCACCACGCGGCAAGCATTCCCTCAGCGGAAAGGACTCCGGCGGAATTGGTTTTCTGAACGGACGGCGCAAATGCAAATCCACCTCCGCCCGTGGTGATTCCAGCGCTTGTGCATCCCGGAATCGTGCAGTGGTTCGATGGACCGCTCCAATACGAGTCGGGGCCCTTGTAAGCGCGGAACCGGTAACTGCCCGTCGGCAGGGTGAAGCTGACCTGGCCTTGGGCGTTCGTGACTCCGGAGTATCCGGCGTAGGTAGATTCGTTGTACACCTGCACGGTCAATCCGACTTCCGGCTGGCTCCCTCCATCCAGCACGGTGACGACGACGGGGATGGTGGTGGTGATGCCGGCGCTGGTGCAGCCGATGATCGTGCAGTGGTTCGACGTACCGCTCCAGAAGGCGGTGCCGTTCTTGGCGACCCGGAAGCGGTAATTGCCGGCCGGAAGCACCAGGGTCGCCTGGCCCTGGGCGTTGGTGTAGGCCGCAAATCCCATGTAGGTGGATCCGTCATACGCCATGACGTTCAACCCAACTTCGGGATTGCTGCTGGTATCCAGGACCGTGACGACGACGGTGTTATCCACCGTGATCCCGGCGCTGGTACAGCCGGGGAGCGTGCAGTGGTTCGACGGACCGCTCCAGAAGAAGCGATTGCCCTTCTGGGCGCGGAAGCGATAGCTGCCCGCGGGAAGCGTGAAGGTAACCTGTCCCTGGGCGTTGGTGATGGATGAGAACCCGGCGTAGGTGGAGCCGTTGTAAACCTGCACACTCAGCCCGGATTCCGGCTGGCCACTGAGATTGAGGACGGTGACGGTGACGGGGATGGTTGTGGTGATGCTGGCGCTGGTGCAGCCGGGGACGGTGCAATGGTTCGACGTTCCGCTCCAGAAGACGGTGCCGTTCTTCACCGCGCGGAAGTGATAGTTCCCCATCGGCAGGGTGAAGGTCACCTGGCCCTGGGCGTTGGTCGTGGCGGAGTAGGAGACGTAAGTCGATCCGTCGTAGGCTTGCACGGTCAACCCGAGTTCGGGGTTGCTGCTCGTATCGCGTACCGTGATGGTCACCGGCAGGGTGGTGGTGATGCTCGCGCTGGTGCAGCCGACGATCGTGCAATGGTTCGACGTCCCGCTCCAGAAGGCGGTTCCGTTCTTGGCGACCCGGAAACGGTAATTGCCGGCCGGAAGCGCGAGGGACGCCTGCCCCTGAGCGTTGGTATAGGCGGCAATTCCCATATAGGTGTCGCCGTCATATGCCCGGACACTCAATCCGGCCTCCGGATTGCTGCTGCTGTCGAGGACCGTTATGACCACGGTGTTATCCACTGTGATGCCGGCGGTGGTGCAGCCGGGAAGCGTGCAGTGGTTCGACGGGCCGCTGTAGAAGAAGCGGCCGTTCTTCGCGACGCGGAAACGATAACTGCCTGTCGGCATCGTAAAGGTGACTTGCCCCTGGGCGTTGGTCGTCGCGGAGTATCCCACATATGTCGACTCGTTGAAGACCTGTACGCTCAACCCGGCTTCCGCTTGGCCGCTGAGATTGAGTACGGTGACGGTGACGGGGATGGTTGTGGTGATGCTGGCGCTGGCGCAGCCGGGGACGGTGCAATGGTTCGACGTCCCGCTCCAGAAGACGGTGCCATTCTTTACGGCGCGGAAATGATAGCTGCCCGTCGGCATGGTGAAACTGACCTGTCCCTGGGCGCTGGTGACGCCGGAATACGAGACGTACGTGGATCCGTCATACGCCTGCACAGTCAAGCCAACCTCCGGCTGTGCGCTGGTATCCGATACGGTGATGACGACGGGGACGGTGGTAGTGATGCCGGCGCTGGTACAGCCGACGACGGTGCAGTGGTTCGCGACACTGCTCCAGAAGGCGGTGCCGTTCTTGGCGACCCGGAAGCGGTAGTTCCCTGCCGGCAAGGCCAGGGATGCCTGCCCCTGGGCGTTGGTCGTGGCGGCAATTCCCACGTAGGTGTCGCCGTCATACGCCCGGACGCTTAATCCAACGTCCGGATTGCCGATGTTATCGAGCACGGTGACGACCACCGTGTTATCCACCGTGATCCCGGCGCTGGTGCAGCCGGGGATGGTGCAGTGGTTCGCCGGGCCGCTGTAGAAGAAGCGGCCGTTCTTCAGGACGCGGAAGCGGTAACCGCCGGCGGGCAGTGTGAAGGTGACCTGGCCCTGGGCGTTGGTCGTGGCGGAATACCCGGCGTAGATTGTGTCGTTGAAGACCTGAACGGTTAATCCTGCCTCCGGCTGGCCGCTGAGGTTCAGCACAGTCACAACCATGGGCAGGGTGGTGGTGATGCCTGCGGTGGTGCATCCGGGAATGGTGCAGTGATTATCGGCTCCACTCCAGAAGGCGGTGCCGTTTTTCGCGACCCGGAAGCGGTAGCTGCCTATCGGTAGAGATAGAGTCGCCTGGCCCTGGGCGTTGGTATAGGCGGCAAAGCCCGCGTCGGTGGATCCGATATAGGCCTTGACGTTCAATCCCACCTCCGGCTGGCCGTTGGTGTCAAGGACGGTGACGACTACAGGAATAGTAGTGGTGATGTAAGCGTCGTTGCAGCCCGGGATGCCGCAATGATTCGCGGTTCCGCTCCAGAAGGCGGTGCCGTTCTCGGCCACCCGGAAACGGTAATTGCCTGCCGGAAGCGCCAGGGTGGCTTCCCCTTGGGCGTTGGTGTACGCCGCAATCCCCACATAGGTATCGCCGTCGTACGCCAGGACGTTCAACCCGACTTTCGGATTCTCATTGGTGTCGTGGACCGTTACGACGACCGTATTATCCACGACGATCCAGGCGATATTGCAGCCGGGGATCGTGCAATGGTTGACGGAATCACTCCAGAAGAACCGGCCGGCTTTATAGGTTCGGAATCGGTAACTCCCTAACGGCATGGTGAAGGTGACTTCGCCTTGCGCGTTGGTGGTGGCG
Source organism: uncultured Anaerolineales bacterium (assembly GCA_964521085.1). Lineage (GTDB taxonomy): Bacteria > Chloroflexota > Anaerolineae > Anaerolineales > RBG-16-64-43 > JAFGKK01. The sequence goes on from CAZFPL010000022.1 coordinate 22,919, forward strand.
TTGTACCCTGCATACGTGTCGCCGTTGTAGGCTTGAACACTCAATCCTTCTTCCGGCAGACCGTCGAGGTTGAGCACGGTTACGGTGACGGGAATGGTGGTAGTGATGCCGGCAGTTGTGCATCCGGGAACGGTGCAATGGTTTTCGGTTCCGCTCCAGAAGGTGGTGCCGTTCTTGACAACCCGGAAGCGGTAGCTGCCCGCCGGCAAGGTAAGAGAGGCTACCCCTACTTCATTGACCACGCCCGAATGCCCGGTATTGGTGTTGCCGTTATACGCTTGGACCGTCAATCCGACATCCGGATTCCCGTCCGTATCCAGGACGGTGACCGTCACGGGAGGCGCATCGGTCTGCGTCACACTGAAGACCAATTCTCCGCCGCCCGGCGTGTCTCTTTGCACCACTTCGATCCAGTATCGGGTCCCTGCGATGGCGGCAAATGACAAGGCGGATTGCGGCCCCCCCGAATCATCGTTGCAGGTAAGCTCGGTAAGAGCGCCGCGGGTTCCGGTCCACACCGCCAGGACCGTGTCGTAGTCGCTGCCGATCGTGCTGAGTGCCAATTGCAGGTTGGTGGCCGGCTGGATGGTGAACCAGACCGAGTTGGAATGCTGGGAAGGTGCTTCTTCGCTGCAGGCGGTTCCCGGGTCGTCGATCGCGGTGGTCGCGCCCAATGTGCTTTCCAGGTTCGCATAGGGAACCGCTCCGATCGATGCCGCGGAATCGAAATCATCGTTGGGCGGAGCCTGTGCGGGGGTGATGCGTTCGAGCAGAAATGCGTCCGGATATCCGTTGGTATCTCCGGCGACCAGGTTGGTCGCGGTGGAAAGGAAGGCGATCCTCGTTCCATCGCTGGATATTCCGGCGGCGTTCGATGCCGCATTCCCTTCGCTGCCGCCCGAAGAGACGGATATCTTGAGGGTTGCAAGGTCCTCGAAGTCGCGCAGGTATATCTGTTCGATCCCGCTGGATGAACCCGAGACGAGATTGGTGGCGGAGGAGGAAAAAACCACATGCATACCGTCGGCGGAGATCTTCGAAAAATAGGAATCGCCGTCCGCGCTTCCCCCCGACGTGGATACCGATACCAGCGTCGTGCTTTGCGAGGGGAGATCCCGGAGGAAGACATTGACCACCCCGGATACGCCCGGGATCAGGTTACCGGCGCTGGAGATGAATGCCACCCGGGTTCCATCGCTCGAGATGGATGGAATCGTGGAGGGGCCGTTGGGTTGTTCGCCCGAGGAATAGGCCACCGAGATCCGGATAGTGGTTCCGGCTGTCCGGTCCCGGAGGAAGATATCCGACACGCCGTTCGTATCCCCGCCGGTTCCAAGAAGGTTCGAAGCCGTTGATTCAAAGACGACGTACCGGCCGTCGGCGGAGATCGACGGATTGTCCGAATCCCCGTTGGCGGCGATTCCGCTGGAATCAAGCGAGATGATCGATGTGGTGCTCGTGTCCCGGTCTCTCAGGTAGATGTGTTTTCTGCCGTCGGTAACACCCGATACCAGGTTCGTGGCGGTGGATTCAAAGACGACGTATCGCCCATCGGGGGAAATGGAAGGGTGTTCCGAAGGCCCGTTCGGCTCGGCGCCCCCCAAACCCAGGGAGACGCAGGTAAATGTGCCCGTTCCTTCAATCACGATTTCATACACATAGATGTCGGCATAGCTGTTGGTGCATGCCGCGTCCAAGTTCGTGGCGACCGACGAGAATACGACGAATTGCCCGTTGCCGGAAATCTTCGGGTCGAGGACCAGATCATTGGGCTGTCCGTAGGAGGTGGCGAAGATCGCCATGGAAAGAGAATTGGTTGTCGTATCCAAAATGAAGATATCCGGATTGCCGTTGGTGTCGACGGCGATCAGATTGTCGGCCCAGGATGAGAAGACCACGTACCTCCCGTCATCCGAGATCGAGGGGGAATAGGTTTCCGCGTTGGATTGATCGCCTTCCTGCCCGGGAATGTAGGAAATGTTAACCCTGCGCATCGATCCGTTGATAAAGATCACCGGCACTTGGGCGCCGATGTTTACGCCGTCGGCCATGGCTTCGACCGTCTTCTGGCCGGCAAAGGTGGAGGCCAGATACCCGACGGCCTGCCCATATTGATCGGAGTCTCCGATATACACCCATGTATTATCGGGTGCGCCGTACCCGTTAATCCGGTTGCCGGCGCCGCTCGCCCGCAGGTACACCGGCACCCCGACCACCGGGTGGCTGGCAGTATCCAGCAGCGTCACCGTCAGGGTTGATGTCGCGCTCCCGTCCGCCAGGGGTTGGGTCCCGTCGGAGATCAAGGTGGAATTTTCCACATCCAGGTAGTCGAGATATTCTTGTGGAATCACTTGCTGGGATCGGGAAGGGGAACTCCACTCGAGTCGCGCCACGCTGCTTTCGGCGCCCTGGAAATATTCCATTTGAATGGAATACGCTTCTCCGGCCTGCAGGACGATCGCGCCGGTATACCAGGTCGCATATTGATAATCCCAATGATCGATGATCAGTTGTCCGTCCACCCAAAGGCGGACTCCGTCGTCGGTGTACGTGTGGAAGGTGTAGGTCTCCGAATATTGCGGGAACACCCGGCCGCTCCACCGGACGCTGAATCCTTCGGCGTTCACTTCAGGGGCGGGGCTGGCTCCGTCCCAATTGAAAGCGATGCCCGGATCGATGCGGGTGAGCACCGGGGAGCCGGAAAGGTCGATATTGTTGAAGTAGTCGGCGCGCAGACCGCTGAAGACTCCGCTGGCCACCAAAAGGCGGAGGGTCCCGCCCGATCCTGCGCCCGACTGGGCGACTTCGATGTAGTACGTGGTTCCGGCTACGAGGGACGCAGTCAGGTTTGAATAATCATCGCACGCCACCTCGATCAGGTTTCCGCGGGTTCCGCGCCAGATGGCGATGACCGTGTCGTATTCGCTTTCTCCGGTATCCAGATTGATGGCTTCATATTTCTCAGCCGTATAGGAATACCAGACGCTTTTCGATTGCTGCCCGGGGCCGCCCGAGCCGCAGCTGATAACCGGATCATCCACGGCGGTGGTGGCTTCGTCGGTCAGGATCTCTTCATAAAAGGGCAGGCTGGAAATCGCTACGGCGTCATCGAAATCATCGTTGGCGGGCACCGCGGCAATCCCGCTATCGCGCGTGGGCGTCGGGGAAATGGTGGGTGTTTCCGTTACCGTGGGAGTCTCTGTCTCAGTGGGTGTTTCCGTTATGGTGGCTTCTTCCGTCGCGGTGGGGGTTTCGGTCGCAGCGGGGGTTTCGGTCTCGGTGGGGGTTCCCGTTTCGGTCGGTGTGTCCGTTTCGGTCGGTGTGTCCGTTTCGGTCGGTGTTTCCGTTTCCGTAGGCGTTGCCGTGGGATCTCCGGTTTCTTGATACTTCGGACGGTTCTGGGGGATATACCGGGGCACCGCAACGGCGTGCGAACGAACTTCCTGATTCGAGAAAGCGTCCGCGCTCCGGAGGTTTTGGCTTGGGCGTTGCTCCGATGCAATGGAGAATAGGCTAGCGCCTATTAAAAGAAAAGGTATAAGGAATCCAAGTTTTTTCCTCTTTGCCGATAGCACACCGGCATGTCTGGCTCCCTGGGGGAGGTTTTCTACGGAGGCCGACGGGGATTCCACTTTCGGTGCCATATGCCCTCTTCTTTTGGACGTGCATGATGCGTCGGATGTCTTCCCGGAAAATCCAAGCCGACGGGATCATGGCGCCGGAAAGGCCGGGACGCAGACCCTGAATTATAAGCCAAAATAACGGATGCCTTTACCTTTCAAGGCCGACATCCGTTCCCAAACATTATGTTCCACCGAAAAAGCCGATTCCCATCATGCCTTTCCGGTACGGAAGGATTGCCCTGCAACCGGGCGTTTGCGGGACTACCAACCCCGAACCTAGGTAATGCCCGGTTTTACTCTTTAAAAGGATATTCCAATCCGCAACACCCTCCGGTAAAAAGAGGGTGAACACATTATGGATAAGGATAAAAATAAGCTAAAAAATCCTTCTGGCTTATTCCTCGTTGGAATATCGCTGGTTGCGTTGCATCTTCCGTTCCCCCTCTTGGCGCTTCCTTTTTAACCGTCGTTCCTTGGACCCTTTGGTCGGCCGGGTGGTTTTCCGCCGCTTGGGCGGGATGGCCGCGCGGGAGATCAATTCCCGCAGACGGGCCAGCGCGTCGACCCGGTTTTGTTCTTGTGTGCGGAACCTTCGCCCGTCAAGAACCAGAATCCCCTCCGAGGTTATCCTCCGCCCGGCCAGTTTTTCAAGCCGGCGGCGGACCTCCTCCGGCAGGGAATGGGAGCGGCGGACATCAAACCGCAGCTGAACGGCTGTGGCGACTTTATTGACATTCTGGCCGCCCGGCCCGGAGGCGCGTAGATAAATAAAATCCAATTCTTCGTCCGGGATCGATATCCGGGAATTTATCAGTATCATCGTATGGGCAATTGAAACACAAAGCCGCCTGATCGAGAAGTTGGGGGTTGAGCCCGGGACAGCGCACAGACCGCCTCGGTCTTGGGTGCGCTTCCTTGACACTCTTTGGGGCGCGGGCTTACACTATTCCCGAAAGTTTTCCTCCAGGGGGAGATTATGTTGGCTCGAGTATCGTCTTGTGCTGTGATCGGACTCGATGGCGCCGTTGTGGAGACGGAAGTCGACGTTTCCAATGGAATGCCGTCGTTTGTCATCGTAGGCCTGCCGGATACCGCCGTACAGGAAAGCCGCGAGCGCGTCCAGGCGGCGGTGAAGAATGCCGGATTGACTTTTCCATATCGGAGAGTGACGGTCAATCTGGCGCCGGCCGATCTGCGCAAGGAAGGACCGGCCTACGATCTGCCGATCGCCCTCGGTCTCCTGGTCGCTTCCGACCAGGTTCCCGGCGACGGATTGGATCAGACTCTGGTTGTCGGCGAACTTTCGCTGGATGGATCCGTCCGCCACGTGCGCGGCGTTCTGCCCATGACCGTGCTGGCCCGCAGGCTGGGCTTGAAGCGGGTGTTCGTCCCCGCCTGCGATGCGCGCGAGGCGGCGTTGATTCCGGATCTGGAAGTGATCCCTGTGGACCATATCGCCGCGCTCGTCCGGCACCTTACCGGCGATTGCATTCTGGAACCGGCCCGGGTTCAGGCCTTGGACGATTCCGACTCGCCGGATGGGGAATTCGGTTCGGCCGGGTACACCGCGCTTGAAGAGATCCGCGGACAGGAACACGCCAAACGCGCGCTTGAGGTGGCCGCCGCCGGCGGGCACAACGTGCTGCTTATCGGTCCGCCGGGCGCCGGGAAAACTCTGCTTGCCAGGGCGTTTCCATCCATTCTCCCCCGCCTTTCGCTGGACGAAGCGCTGGACATCACCCGCATCTATTCGGTGGCGGATCAGCTTCCGCCGGACGTTCCCCTGATCAAGCATCGTCCTTTCCGCGCGCCGCATCACACCATCTCGCACGCCGGGCTGGTGGGCGGCGGCAATTGGCCGCGTCCGGGGGAGATCAGTCTGGCGCACCGGGGCGTGTTATTCCTCGATGAGTTCCCCGAATTCGGTGCTCGCGTGCTCGAGGTGCTGCGCCAGCCGCTGGAAGATAAAGTGGTGACGATTTCCCGCGCGCATGGATCGCTGACCTTCCCCGCCAATTTCATGCTGGTGGCGGCGATGAATCCGTGCCCGTGCGGCTACGCCGGTGATTCGGTCCGCGAATGCACCTGCGCCCCGTCGGTTGTGACCCGCTACCAGAAGCGCATCTCCGGGCCGATGCTGGACCGCATCGACATTCATGTCGAGGTCCCGCGGGTGGAGTTCGCCAAGCTTGCCGATCCGAATCCCGGGGAAGGTTCGCGCGCAGTTCGTGCGCGTGTCGAAGCCGCCCGGGCGCGTTCCCGGGAACGCTTTGCCGGACGGGAGCTGATGTGCAATGCGGAGATGCGAGCGGGCGATGTGCGCCGCTACTGCCCATTGGATGAATCCGGATTCGCCTTGATGCGCGCCGCGATGCAGCAATTACAGCTCTCGGCGCGCGCATTCCACCGCGTGCTTAAAATAGCCCGCACCATCGCCGACCTGGCGGGGATGGAGAACATCGCACCCGCCCATCTGGCGGAAGCCCTGCAATACCGCCCAAGACATAATTCAATGGGATGACCACAGCCGTTTGAAGAAATCCCCTGCGGAACCGGATTACGCCGAATGGGATAGAATGGTTTTTATCCGCGACTTTTTGCGTTTCCCTTTCGAAAGATTTCGGAGGCAATGGGACGCGGAGAGGTCCGGGAGTCGACTGTCCTCGTGTTCGTTAAGGAGCGCCGCAATGGGTTCGGTGGATAACGAAAAACCGGTTTTGGTGATCGGCGCGGCAGGAATGGATATGGTCGGAAGGCTTTCCGGGGAGTTGGAGGAAGGGACCTCCACCCCGGCCCGGATCCGGCTTGCTTTTGGGGGAGTGGCCCGCAACGTAGCCGAAAACCTCGCCCGGCTCAGCCAGCCCTGCATCCTTCTTTCCGCCATCGGTGAGGACGTCTCGGGGCGCGCGATGATCGCGGTGTTAAAGGAAGCGGGGGTGGACGTTTCGGCCCTTCGGATCCTTTCCGGCCAAACCACCGGCGCCTATCTGGCGGTCGTCGATTCCCGCGGACGGTTGCGAGTCGCCCTGGATGACATGACGACCCTCAAGGCGATTACCCCGGAATTGTTAAATGAAGCGGAGCCGCTTTTTCATTCGGCGAGGATGGTGTTTATCGACGCCAACCTCTCCGCGGAAGCCATCGCCGAAGTCATCCGGCTGGCCCAGAAGGCCGGTATCCCGGTCAGCGCGGATCCGACATCGCGGCACCTGGCGGCGCGATTGACGCCGCACTTGCGCAGGATACATCTCATCACGCCCAACGCCGGCGAGGCCGAGATTCTGTTGGGACGCAACATTCCCCAGGAGGATCCTTCCAACGCGGTTCAGGCGGCGCAGGAGCTGGTGATGCGCGGCGTCTGCATTGCGCTGATTTCTCTGGCCGAGTTCGGCGTGGCGTATGCCACCCGCGAGAAACGCGGGCATTTCCCCGCCCTGCGCACAACCATTGTGGATCCGACCGGCGCCGGGGACGCATTGACGGCAGCCGTCTTGTTCGCCATTCTCAACGACATCCCCCTGGATGAAGCTGTCCGCCTGGGAATCTCCGCCGCATCGCTTACCCTGCGTTCCCGGCAAACGGTAGTGCCGGATTTAACATTGGAAAGATTGTACGAAGAGATCATGTAAGCCCATCGAACAATCAATATCAACCTCTGTGGATTGCGTCGTCTCTCGAACATCGAAATGAACCACAAAGAAACCGTCAGGACCGGATACAACACAATTGCGGCGGACTACCTCGCCAACCGCAGTTCAGATTCCGACGATGTGCGGTTGCTGGGCGATCTTGTGCAACGACTCCCGCAGGGCGCATGGATTCTCGATGCGGGCTGCGGCGCGGGCGTGCCGGTGACCCGCTTCCTGGGCCGGTTCCATCGGGTCGTGGGCGTTGATTTTGCCGAAGCGCAAATCCGCCTTGCGCGCCGTCTGGTTCCCGGGACCAGGTTCGTCTGCCAGGATATTACAAGGCTCGGCTTTCCCGATGAAACGTTCGAAGCGATCTGCTCCTACTATGCCATCATCCATATTCCCCGGCGGGAGCATGAGGCTGTCTTGCGTCGTTTCTACCGACTGCTCAAGCCGTCCGGCCTGGCTTTGCTATGTCTGGGCGCTGAGGACCTGGAGGAGGATATTGTCGATAATTATTTGGGCGCGCGGATGTATTGGAGTCATTACGACGCCGAAACGAATTTGCGTCTGATCCGCGGGTGCGGGTTTAAACTCATCGGATCGCAGATTGTGGCGGATGCATCATCGCCGGGATCAGGCCACCTCTTTGTCCTGGCCCATAAGGAACGGGATTAATGCCGGCTTGTTGCCGGGACGCATGCGCTTTATTATCTGCTTGAGGAAGGGTGCGCTTACGGGGTGGGAGTGATCGCCGGCGGTTTGGTCATCACCCGCGTGGGGGTCTCGGTTTGGGAAGGCAGGCGCGTAATGCTGGGGGAGACGGTGCTGGTGGGTTCCGGCGGAGCGCCGACGATATCGAACGTTCCTGATTGTTTCCACACCGTTCCGGCGAAGATCTGCACTTCATACGTGCCGGGCAGGAAGAAGTCGGGCGCGGTTTTCTTGGTCTTCACGTCGGTCCCCGCGGATGGGCCGTTCCAAGGGAAGGATTCCCAGCTGAATAATTCGCCGTTCCGGTACCAGATGACGGTCCACTGCACCCCGAGGTTGACATATTCATAGGTATACAAGGCCACGATTTTTTGAATTGGATTGAAAAAGACGGTGCCGGGGATTACCGGCTGCAGGTCGTCCGTGACGGATTTCGCGAACGTCAACGGTCCGACCCGCAGTTTCGGATCCGGGACAACGTTGCTGGTGAATTGCTGTTCGATGTTGAACGGAATGAAAGGTGTGGGCGACGGGGTCGGAGTATACGTCTTCGAGGAGGTCAACGTCACGGTCGGAGGCAGGGTCCGGGACGGGGTGAAGGTAATGGTTGGCGTCAACGTGATGCTGGGCGTCAAGGTGATCGAGGGTGTGGGGGTGATCACCTGGAAGACGATCGGCCCGCCGAACAACCGGACCGTCCCGGCCAGAAGGAATATGCCCAACGCGACAACCAGCAGCCGCCAGCCCGTCGCGGCGGTCTGCTGGCGGATGAGAAAGAACGGCTGGCGCGGCGCTCTCCGCAATAGAAGGACGCCCGCCAATACGGTCAGAACCGCAATCCCAACGAGGATTCCGGCGATCAGCAAGAGGAATTGCTCGACCGACAAATTCCCTGGCAAGGTGATTTCCTTGGAGTGATTCCTTTCCATGGGCATTATAGCAAAAGACGACACCGGAATCGGATAGGACGTCTGGACCGCCGCAATCCCGAGCATTTCTCGTGTTTTTGTTTTGTAGTAGTATTTTCTTCAGGAGGGAAACATGCTGGCAGTCGTTTTCAGCGGCGGGGGCAATTACGGGGCGCTCGAGGCCGGGGCGCTTGAGGTCTTTCTGGAAGCGGGTTTAAAGCCCGGCTTATGGGCCGGCACATCCGCCGGCGGATTGAACGCCATTATGATGGCGTCCGATCCCACCGTGCAGGGAGCTCGTGTGCTCCAGGATTATTGGCGGAAAGCCCGCCCTATTCCGCAGGGAGGGGCGAGCGTCTTCACTGCCACGCGGCGTTTTACCCAGGGAATGGAAAGCCTTTTCCCCAATGAACCGATCGCCGAGTTTATAAAATCGCATATGCCCGCGGGCTGCCAGACGTTCGAGGATATATACCGCCGCACCCGGCAGCGGGCGTTCGCCCTGGCGGTGGAATATCCCGGGAACGTAACCCGGGTTTTCGGCGAACAGCGCGAGGATCGGCTGCTCGACGGCGCAATGGCCACCTCCGCCCTGCCTCCCTATTTTCCCCCGTGGAAAGTGGGTTCTCTGAGATATCTGGATGGCGCCATTGCCGCCAACCTCCCCGTGCGTGTGGCGGTGGAATACGGCGCCGAAGAGATCCTGGCCATGAACATCGAAGGGGATATTATTCAGATAGAAGGATCCGGCATCATTAATATTTCCGGGTTCGCCCTGGGGGCGATGGTCGGCCAACTGACGGCCAATCAATTGGAGTGGGCCCGGCACGAGGGTGTGCGGGTTCATTTCCTGAAGCTGGATGCCGGTTCGGTGCGGTCGTGGGATTTTACCCAGGCCGATGTATTGATCGAGCGCGGCCGCCGGCTTGCGCGGGCTTTCCTGGCGGAGGAGAAACATAAAATCCCGCAAGGGGCAACGTGGCGGTACCGGCTCCGGCGGCTGTTTGGAAGTGGGTGGCGGTCCAATTCCTGGTAATCCTTGGGGATGAGTCTTTGTACGCGGAAGTCACCGAATAAATCCGAAGACGCCGAATGAATAATGGAAAAATTTTTTCTTTTGTATTCGATGGTCCGGATTGTCGCGGTGCCCCCGACTTGGCCGGGGTGGACTTCCACGCGCTTTATTCCGGGCCGTTGACCGAGTGTCTCTCCGCAGGATGGGTTTTCGGATCACATAGGGGGACACCGGAGGAGCCTTTCCGCCTGACACTCGAATCGTCTTTTCACGTATATTTTTATTGAATCCGACAACCCTCCACCGGCGGGCCGGTTTTCGAGCCGGATGCAACTTGCGCGGGCGGGGAACTCGCCTATAATAAGGCGGCACACACCTCGGGTTTCAGGAACCAAGGAGGAATTGTATGTCAGACCTGTTTCAGAAAATCACAGACAGCCGTAATTTGATCGAGAAGATCGGCGCATTCATACCCGGGTTCAAGGGCTACGTGGATCGAAATGCCCGCCGCGATGCGGATAAGCTCCTGCGCGAGACGGTTGCCACCCGTTTCGAGCAGCAATGGTCGCGGGTCTCGGAACTTCAGCGGCAAATGATCGAGGAGGGGGGGATCGAGTCGGTGGACAACCTCGAGGCGTCCGCGGTCAAGCTGCGGACGTTCATCGACCGCGTGCGCACCGCGCCCTACGGGTATGCGGGATTTTTCGACGCGGTGAAAGTCAACGAGCCGGAACTGGTCAAACTGTATCAGTTCGACGCCGCCCTGCTCGATCGCGCGGTGCAACTCTCGGCCGCCGTGGATAACGTGGCGTCTTCAGCAGGAACCGACGGGCTTCCGGCGGCCATCCGCAACGTGGCGACTCTGGCCCAGGACGCGCTGGATTCCTTCCAGGCGCGCAGCGAACTGATCCTGGGTTCCGACGCCCCGGCCGCTCCGGTCAGCCAATAGTGATCCGTCAACCTTGCCGGCCTTCCGGGCCGGTGATTTAGTGCGGGGATGAGATCCCCCACGGGAGAGAAAGCCATGGCAAGAATCTTCGATGTTGTCGAATATCCGGATGAGATGCGGGATGAAATCGTGCATCGATTCCCCGAGGCGGGATTTGGGGATTTCCGGATCGGTTCGCAGGTGATCGTCCGTGAAGCGCAGTCGGCCGTCTTCTTCCGCGACGGCAGGGCGCTGGATACCTTCAAGGCCGGACGCCACACCATCACCACCGCCAACGTTCCTTACCTGATCGACCTGATCGGCAAGGCGTTCAACGACCGCACCCCCTTTACGGCGGAAGTGTATTTCGTCTCGATGCGGGAATTCGCCGACCAGAAATGGGGCACGGCGCAGCCGATCATCATTCGCAATCCCGGGATGGGGCTGGGAGTGGCGCTTCTGCAGGGATTTGGAACCTACTCGTTCCAGATGGCCAATCCGCAGCAGTTCGTGGCGCAGATCGTCGGAACCACCGGCGCCTATTCCACCGCGGATATCCAGGGCCGGCTGCGCGCGATCCTGCTCTCCAAGCTTGCGGATCTGCTCGGGGAGACGGCGGCCAAGAAGGATGTTCCTTCCCTGATCGGGCTGACCGAGGAAATCGGCGCGGGTGTCCGCGCCAAGGCCCAGGATGATTTCCAGGCCATCGGGCTGACGCTGAAATCGTTCTATATCGAAAACATTAAACCGTCCGACAAGAGCGCCGAGGAACTGCGGGCGATGGGTATGCTCGATATGGCAACCTACACCCAGCTCCAGGCTGCCGACGCAATGCGCGATGCGGCCAAGAATCCCTCCGGCGGAGCGGGCCTCACGGCCGGCATCGGCGCCGGAATGAGCATCGGCCAGGTCATGGGCGAAGCGCTGAAGCAGGGCGCCGCCGGGGGTGGTCTCGCGGGCGCGGGAGCGGCTGCAGGGGCCGCCGCCGGAGCCGCGATGTCGGATGTGATGACTGTCGCGGATGTGGCTGCGATCCTCAAGGTGAGCGAAGAGGACGTACAGACCCTGATCAAGGAAGGCGAATTAAAGGCCAAGAAGATCGGCAAAGGCTATCGGATTGGCAAAGCCGCCTTGCAGGACTACCTGAGCAAGTAGTTCCCATTTCAATATAAAAGACTCCTCCGCATGCCGGAGGAGTCTTTTTTTTAATTAGCAGCAGGGTTCTTTTCCCGCGCCGGCTGTTCCCGATGGAACTTCTCCGCTAATTCGATCCTCCCGGCCGTGGAAGGAATATCACTTATCGCATGTCCGCAGTGGAAATAGCGCGCCGCGCTGTTCTTATCCACATGTTCGTGAGCGGGCATTCGGCTTAAAAAAACGGTTAATTTCCTGCCTGTGTCGTTTCAACGTCTTGATATGGCGTCTCCTCCGGCCGGGTCAAGGATTGGTTTTTAACGGTTTGCGCACAAACAGGCTGTACACGAGCACGCCGAGCACCAGCCCGGCCGTGACCAACGATCCGAGGACAAGCGATTTCGCCGCCGACTGCTTTACGGCAATGCCCACCAGCGCCCAGATGATGACCAGGTTATAGGCGACATCCCGGCGGATGATGCTCATCAGCCCGGCGATCACCAGAACCGCGGCGAGCATCACCAAGGTCCAATCCCGCGCGCTGATTCCGAAGCCGTCCCATTGGAGGGAATACAGGACGTCGGTTGCGTTCGCGACCGTCGCCACGGTGATCCATCCCAGATAGATGCTGAAGGGGATGCGCACCGCCCAGGTCTCGACCCGGGAGACCTGAGTCTTTCCGATTCCAAGGCCCAAATACGTCACGATCAGCATCGCAAGGAGGACCAGCATGAAGACGAGGGTCAGCGGGAATTGCCCGTAATGCCACAGGAAAAGCCAGATGCAGTTGGCCAGACAGCCGATGATCACGGGGTATCCGGCATTCCGCAGGCGGGGATTATCGCGTTGAGCCGGGAGCGCTTGGAACACGGCGTAGGCGATCAGGCCGATATAGATGAGGCCCCAGATGGAGAAGACGTACCCGGCCGGTACGAAATATACGTGGAACTGGTCCGAAACCTGGGCGGTGGTCAATCCGTTGAATGGCAGGGCATTGGCCAGGATGTTGACAACCAGGGTGGCGATGACGGCCAACACAACGAGAATTTGCCGAAGAGTATCTTTCATATGCAGCCTCCTCTGAAAAAAGCGCCCCGGATTATGTTGAGAGAAAAAGCGGACTTTCCACTCTTCCCAACTATATATCTACTGGATTAGGAAAGCCACTGGGCTCTGGTCAGGCGCCATTTTTCCCCAGGAAGCGGACAAGACGCGATAGGTGGTTATTGTCGAGCGGTCCCAATAATTTATCTGAAAATATCATTCTCTCGTCGGATCGGATGCCGCGGCGGATCCTTTTCCGCCGGTCCCTTGTTTCCTGAAGCTCCAATGCTTCATTGGCAATCTCAATTCATGATACGATCGGCATCCGGACTATGCTGTAAAATTATTTTCAAAATCATACCCGGAGGAAATCAATACGGAGATGTTTCTTCTGCCGTCGGGGAATCCGCAGTCTGCATGGCCTGGGAATCGGAGGTGTTCTGGGAAAGGGTTTCGGTTCCTGCTTCCGCTTGTGCTTGTCTTCGCCGAATCATGCAATTTCCCCCGACCTGCAGGAAACGTTTTCCAAGCCGAAACGGCTTCCCCAGACACCGCAAAGACCGTCGAAGCCGCCGCGATCCGGAAGGAGGCTGCGCTAACAACACTTCATTCCACTCCGAAACCGACCGCCGACTGGACAGGCGGCACGTTCCGGGTGGAAACCAAGGACCTTGTCATTGAATATCCCGATTTCATCGATCCGGTCGAATCGCAAAAGCACGCGGACACTTTGCAGAAAGCATATGAGACGTACCTATTGATTTTTGGGTTTGACGACGAAAAGCCCTACGGCGGGATAAAGACGAATATTGTGTTGAATCCGGAAGTAAAAGTGAGTTCGGCAGGCCCCCATCAAATCACGATTGGATCGACGACTATAAACGAGATAAAAATGGGATCCCTGAATCCGCCGGATATTACGTACTTCCATGAGATGGTGCATGTGTTCGAATTCGCTGAATGGGATGCGGAGAGGTACTATATCTTCCACATGATAGCCGGGATTAACGAAGCATTTGCCTCCTATTTGGCGTGCCATCCGGATATTCTCAGCCTTGTAGAACAGAACGCGAACGCCAAGCCGGCTTGTGATGTCATCCTTTATGGGATCGGGGCAAAAGGTCCTGCGTTCACACTCGCCTACTACGAAGCGCAAAAGATCGATCCCTACACGCTCGATTGGGGCAGGCATCCAGCCGGTCAAAGCGGCGAGAATTACTTCATACAAATGCTGGCCCGCGTTTCAGAAATGGCGGGATGGAACGTATGGATAAATTATTTCTCGGCGATACGGCAAACCAGCATAAGGCCCGACGTTTGGAAGGCGGCGGAGGTGAAAATGGATGATATGCACGATCCTTTGGCAAAACAAGCCTTCGCCGAATTTGTCACGGACCTCAGCGGGGCAGCCGGGCAGGATTTGCGGCCGATGTTCCGCGGCTGGGGGTTTGATCTGTAGCGGTGCTGTTTCTCATCGACGCCGAATAGAAATTAAAAAGCCTCCTCGAAATTGACTATCGGTGGAGGCTCTTCTTTTTAAAACAATCTCAGCCCGTTTTCCATGAACTCGCGCTTTTATACGGTTAATTCAGATCTTCCCCGTCAGCACCGGTTGTTTTGCGGCACGGACCTCGTCCAGCCGCCCGAGGGGAGCATCGTGCGGAGCGTCGTGCAGCAATTCGGGATTGGCGTGCGCTTCGGAGGCGATTTTTATCATGGCGTCCACGAAGGCATCCAGCACCTGTTTGCTTTCCGTTTCGGTCGGTTCGATCATCAGCGCATCCGGGACGATGGTCGGGAATTTCACCGTCGGCGGATGCATCCCGTAGTCGATCAACCGTTTGGCGATGTCCCCTGCGCCGATCCCCGGCGCGTCCGGCCATCGGCCCTCGGCGACGAATTCGTGCATGCAAATGCGGTCGTGAGAAATTTTATACGTGCCCTTTAGCAGCACCCGCAGGTAATTGGCGTTCAGCACGGCGGTCTCGGCCACCCGCCGCAGCCCTTCGGCGCCCAGCATGCGGATGTACGTGCTCGCGCGGACCAGGATCCCGAAGTTGCCGTTGAAGGCGCGCACGCGGCCGATGGTTTTTTCCGGATTGCGGTATCCATACAACGGGGGGTCGTCTTCGCTGCCCGGTTCGGTCACCGAGACAACCGGGGCGGGCAGAAATTCCGCCAGCTTTGTGGAAACGCCCACCGGTCCGGAGCCCGGTCCGCCGCCGCCGTGCGGGGTGGAAAACGTCTTGTGCAGGTTGAAGTGCATGACGTCGAATCCGAGGTCCCCGGGCCGAACGATCCCCAGAAGCGCATTGAGGTTCGCCCCGTCGCCGTAGAGCAGCCCGCCGCATTCGTGGACCGCATCGGCCACCGCCAGGATGTTCTCCTCAAACAGGCCGAGGGTGTTCGGGTTGGTAAGCATCAGCCCGGCGACGGTGGAATCACACACGTTCCGCAGCTCCGCGAGGTTGATGTTGCCACGCTCGTCGGAGGGAACTTCGACCGCTTCCATCCCGGCCATGGAGACCGAGGCGGGATTGGTTCCGTGCGCGGAATTGGGAATGAGCATCCGCCGGCGGGTTCCCTCGCCGCGGTCGTGATGGTAGGCGCGGATCATCAGCACGCCGGTCAACTCGCCGTGCGCGCCGGCTGCCGGCTGAAGGGAAACAGCCGCCAGCCCGCTGATCTCGCACAGCCATTCCTGCAGCTGGTACATCAGCGCCAGGCAGCCTTGGACGGAGTCAGGATCCAGCAGCGGATGGACAAAAGCAAATCCCGGAAGACGAGCGGTGTCCTCGTTGATTTTGGGATTGTATTTCATCGTGCACGAGCCCAGGGGATAGAAGCCCTTGTCCACCGCATAGTTCATCTGCGACAGGCGCAGGAAATGACGGACCACGTCGGATTCCGAAAGCTCCGGAAGCGGCAGATTCTTGCGGATCAGCGAAGGCGGCAGGGTGGAGGGATCCACGTCGAGCGCGGGAAGGCTTACTCCGCTGCGTCCCGGGGAAGAAAGTTCGTACACCGTCGGCTCGGTCATTTCGATTTCCTCATAAGGATTCTTCCGATAGGGCATGCGCCAATTTGTCGATCTGCTCCCGGGGGGTCATTTCGGTGAACGCCAGCAGCATGTGGTTCGCCAAGCACGGGTAATCCTGCCCCAGGTCGTACCCGCCGATGATCTCCCAATGATCAAGCAGGTTGCGATTGATATCCACGACGGATTTCGGGCAGCGCAGGATGAATTCGTGGAAGAACGGAAAACGCGAGACGACCTGGAAGCCGGGAATGCGGGCCAACCGTTCGGCGGCGTAACTGGCACGGTGATAGCACAGTTCGGCCACCTGCCGCAGTCCGTGCTTCCCCATCAGGCTCAGGTAGATCGTCGCCGCGAGCGCCATCAGCCCCTGGTTGGTGCAGATGTTGGAAGATGCCCGCTCGCGTTTGATGTGCTGCTCGCGCGCGGCGAGGGTGAGGACATAGCCGCGGCGGCCTTGCCCGTCGACCGTCTCCCCTGCGATGCGGCCGGACATTTTATGCAGGAAGGATTGCCGCGTGGCGAAGAAGCCGAGATACGGGCCGCCGTACGACAGCGGGATGCCGAGCGGCTGCCCTTCGCCGAGAACGATGTCGGCCCCCATCTCTCCCGGGGATTTCAGCAGCCCGAGAACAATCGGATTGACCACCACCGCCAGCAGCGCGCCGGCGGTATGCACGACCTCCGCCAGCGGCGCCAGGTCTTCGACCTCTCCCACAAAGGATGGATATTGGACCAGCACCACGGCGGTGGTTTCGTCGACGCAGGTCGCCAGATGCTTGACGTGGCTGCGGGCTTGAAAGGCCGAGTAGGTTTCGGGCGTCTCGTCGCCGGCGAAATGCACCCCCGCGCCCTGGAGATAGGTGCGGATGACCTGCCGGTATTGCGGATGGAGAACCGGGGACATCACCACGCGGCGGCGTCCGCGCACCTGCTGGAGGGCGAGGATCACCGCTTCGGCCGCGGCCGTCGCGCCGTCATAGTGCGACGCGTTGGCGACTTCCATCCCGGTCAACGCCGCGATCAGAGTCTGAAATTCGAAAATGGATTGCAGCGTGCCCTGGGAAATTTCCGGTTGGTACGGCGTGTAGGCGGTGTAGAACTCCCCCCGCAGAAGCAAATGGTTGATCGCCGCCGGAATGTAATGATGATATGCGCCCGCTCCGAGAAAACAGGCCGAGGTCTGCGCCTGCGCATTGGCTTCCGCCAGATAGCGCATCTCCGCCAGAACCTCCGGCTCGGAAACGGGAGCCGGGAGTTTCAATTCCGGGAACCGCCGGGCTTCCGGAATGCCGGAGAATAATTCTTCGATCTTCTTGACACCGATCGCGCGGAGCATCTCCTTGCGTTCCGTTTCGGTGTGGGGGAGAAATGGCATGCTGCCTCTCAGAGACCGGATCGCGGCTTAGGCCGCGGCAGGTTTTGGAAAATCACGCTCGGGTGATTGCCGGGGATTCCTCTCAGTGCTACCGCCCGGCGCAGTAGGCTTCGTAATTCTTCGAATCCATCAGCGGATCCAATTCGGCGGGATTGGAGAGCGTGAATTTCACCATCCAACCCCCGCCGTAAGGGTCTTTGTTGACCGATTCGGGGGCGTTCCCGAGGGCGGGATTAACCTCCGTCACGGTCCCGCCGGCGGGAAGATAGATCTCCGAAGCCGCCTTGACCGATTCCACCGAGGCGACCGGTTTGCCCTGCGCCATCGCTTCGCCCACTTTGGCGAACACTTCCACGTAGACGATATCGGAAAGCTGGCCCTGGGCGTAATCGGTGATGCCCATCGTAGCCTGATTTCCCTCCACCCGGATCCACTCGTCGCTTTTCGTGTACTTAAGGTCTTTCGGGATGTTCATGAAGAAACCTCCAGGAGATGGCGTTCCTGACACTTTCCGATGTTCGCTCTGATGATAATCCGCAATGGCGCGAACGGCGGGGAATCTTCAGAGGATGGAGATGCGGAGTCCCGGCATTGGGTGCAGCAGGCGGCGTTTCCGGTCAAAAAAGTCCCCGCATCGCCCGGATGCCGGAAGCACGGGTTATTCCCATGCACCTGCATGAAATCTAACAGGATTCTAAAAAGCGGCGGCTGGAAAGTCAAGGAAGGAATGTCAAAAAAAGGGGGAGTATAATCCTGAGTGTGCCGCCGCCGGCCGGAAATACCCGCTTTCACAGCGGACGGCGGAGGTGTTTCGGGTGAGAGGAGCCCCTAATCCGCAAGATGATCGCACGGAAAATCCGAGTTCTGGTCGCGAAACCCGGTTTGGACGGGCACGATCGCGGTGCCAAGGTGGTTGCCCGCGCCCTGCGGGATGCCGGGATGGAAGTGATCTATACCGGTCTGCGCCAGACGCCCGAAATGATCGTCGATGCCGCGCTGCAGGAAGATGTCGATGTGGTCGGGCTTTCGATCCTTTCCGGCGCGCATGGCAGCCTGATCCCGCGTGTGATGCGGCTTCTGAAGGAAAGGGGACTCGAAAAGGTGAGGGTCCTCGTCGGAGGCATCATCCCCGAAGCCGATATCCCCGATTTGAAGGCGGCGGGTGTGGCCGAGGTGTTCGGCCCGGGGACGCCCACTGCCGACGTGGTGAACGCCATTCAGCGCATGTTGGGGGGACCGCAGCCCGGTTAAGTCGCCACGGATGCCGACCCTGACGGATCTCGTAGCGGCGGGCGACCGTCGCGCTCTGGCCACTCTGATCAGCCGGATCGAACAGGAAGATCCCGAAGCGCGGGAGGTCCTCGGTCGGCTGCACGGACGGACCGGCCGCGCGATGGTTGTGGGAATCACGGGCGCGCCCGGCACTGGAAAATCAACGCTCGTCGCCGCGCTGGCCCGGATTTTTCGAAAAGGAACCGCCCGCGAGCCTCCCCGCACGGTCGGCATCGTGGCGGTGGATCCCACCAGCCCGTTCTCCGGGGGAGCGGTCCTGGGGGATCGAATCCGGATGCGGGATTTGGCAGACGATACGGGAGTGTTCATCCGGTCGATGGCCTCCCGCGGCCACCTCGGAGGCCTTTCCCGCGCGACGGATTCCACCGTGCGCGCGTTCGACGCGGCGGGCTTCGAAGTGATCCTGATCGAGACGGTGGGAGTCGGCCAGGATGAAGTTGAGATCGCGCGGCAGGCCCACACGGTGGTGGTAGTTGAGACTCCGGGATTGGGCGACGACATTCAGGCGCTCAAAGCCGGAATTCTGGAAATCGCCGACATCCTGGTGGTCAACAAGGCCGATCTGCCCGGCGCGGATTCGACGGCCGCTTCGCTCCGGGCGATGCTCGGACTGGGCGTCCCCGGATCGGATGGCTGGCAGAGGCCGATTCTGGAGACGGTCGGCACGACCGGGCAGGGGGCGGAAGCATTGGCCGCGGCCGTCTTCGGCCATCGTGATCATTTGCGCCGGACCGGAGCGGACCGGCGGCGCGAACGGGAACGCGCCGAAGCGGATTTGAGGGAACGCCTGCAGGAGCGGCTGTTCGAGCGATGGCAATCCGCCGGCTCGAAGGATTTGGCGGAATGGGCGGGGAGGGTCGCCGCCCGCGAATGCTCGCCCGAAGAGGCGGTGGAAAAACTTTTAACGGGAATGTGACATGAATTACTACGGAGAAAAAATCCGGCTGCGCGCGATCGAACGGGAGGACCTTCCGCGGTATGTGGAGTGGTTCGCCGATTCGGCCGTCAGCGAGAACCTGTCGGGGCAGATCCCGATGAGCCTGACCCACGAGGAGCGCTGGTACGAGGAAAATCTCAAACAGCCCCTGGATCAGCAGGCGCTCGCGGTCGACCTGCGCGGGAGCCGGGGAAAGTGGGAGCACATCGGGGGCACGGGATTCCATATTATCGACAAGCGCAACCGGTTCGCCGAATGCGGCATATTCATCGGGGCGAAGAAGTATTGGAATAAAGGCTACGGCAGGGATATCCTTCTCACCCTGCTGGTCTATGGTTTCAACACGTTGAACCTCAACCGCGTGCAGTTGCGGGTGATGGAGTACAACGTGCGCGCGATTCATTTGTACGAGACGATCGGGTTTATCCGGGAAGGTTCGATGCGGGAGGCGCATTTCCACCGGGGCCGGTTCTGGGACATGCACCTCTATTCCATTCTGCGCCGCGAGTGGGAAGCCCGTTATGGCGCGTCCAAGGAGTAGGAAGACTATGGCAGTCTACGGTGGCATAAAACTCTTCGCCGGACGCGGATCGGTGGATCTGGCCGCGGCGATATCGAAATACATCCACATTCCGCTCAGCGGCCATGATGTGCTCGATTTTCCAAACGAGAATGTGTTCGTCAAGCTGCATTCGAGCGTGCGCGGGCAGGACGTCTATATCATCCAAACCACCTCCTCGCCGGTCAACCGCAACCTGATCGAGCTGCTGATCACCCTGCGGACCTTGAAGCAGGATTCGGCGGACCGGGTGACGGCCGTGGTTCCGTACCTGTGCTACGCGCGCTCGGATAAAAAGGATCAGCCGCGGGTGGCGATCACCGCGCGGCTGATCGCCGATCTGATCGAAGCGGCCGGCGCCGACCGCTACATCTTCCTTGACCTGCACGCCGGGCAGATCCAGGGATTCTTCTCCGTGCGCGGCGACGTGCTGACCGCGTTCCGAATCCTGAGCGGGTATTTCGAGAAGAAGAAAAAGAAGATGCACGATCCGGTGGTCGTCACCGCCGACCTGGGATTTGCCAAGAAGGGACGCAACTTCGCCGCCTCGCTGGGGTGCTCGATGGCGTTCATCGAGAAGCGCCGCAAAGGGAATAAATCGGTGACCGAGGCGCTGACGGTGGTGGGCGACGTGGATAATCATGATGTGGTGATTGTCGACGACGAGATCGACACCGGCGGGACAATTATTCAAGCGGTGAACACGGTTAAAGAGTACGGCGCGCGCGACGTATACCTCTCTTTCGTTCATCCGGTCTTCTCCGGATCGGCCGCCGATCGGCTGGCCGGCTTGCCGGTGCGGGAGTTCGTCACCACCGACACCATTCCGGTCCCTCCGGAGAAGAAGGCGCTTCTGGGAAGCCGCCTGGTCGTGCTTTCGGTGGCGCCGCTCCTCGGCGAAGTGATCCGGCGCACGCACGAGGGGCGTTCGGTGGGCGAGCTGTTTCACGAGTGATTCCGTCCCTGCGAAGGACCCGCATAAAAATTTTTTCCTTTAGGAAAATGAAAACCCCATGTTGAATTCATTAATTCGGATGGTCGGCGGAGATCCCAACCGCCGGGATATCGAGCACTACACCGAACTGGTCGACGAGATCAACGCGCTGGAAGCGGATTATCAGGCGCTCGCGGACGAAGCGCTGCAGGGCAAAACCGCGGAATTCCGGAAGCGGCTGGAGGACGGCGAGACACCCGACGACCTGCTGCCCGAGGCGTTTGCCGCCGTGCGCGAGGCTTCGCGCCGGACGATCGGCCTGCGCCATTACGACGTGCAAATGATCGGCGGGATGGTGCTGCACCTCGGGTGCGTGGCGGAAATGCGCACCGGCGAAGGCAAGACCCTTGTCGCCACCCTGCCGCTTTATCTCAACGCGATCTCCGGCCAAGGCGCACACCTGGTCACCGTCAATGATTACCTTGCCCGGCGCGATGCGCGCTGGATGGGTCCAATCTACGCCGCGCTCGGGATGACGGTGGGCGTGCTGCAGGAGGCATCGCGCACCGACAACGCGCGCAAAGCCTTCCTCTACGATCCCTCGCGGGAATCCAACCAGGAGGATGCCGACCGGCTGCGGCTGGTGGACCGCCGGCAGGCCTACGCCGCCGACATCACCTACGGCACAAACCACGAATTCGGATTCGATTACCTGCGCGACAACCTGGCCATGCGGCGCGAGGAACGCGTGCAGCGGACCCGCAATTTCGCGATCGTCGACGAGGTCGACAACATCCTGATCGACGAAGCGCGCACCCCGCTGATCATCTCCGGCCCGGCGGCCGAGGAGCAGCAGGAATACAAACGCATGTCCCAGGCGGTGCGCCAGTTGCGCCCCGAGGATTACGAGACCAGTGAGCGCGACCGCACGGTAAACCTGACCGAGGCGGGGGAAAGCCACATCGAGGAGATCTTAGGCGAGACGCTGCGCGATCCGGACCGTCCGGAAGACGTTACGCCCGAGCAGGCCCGTCTCGCGGGATACCTATCCCAGGCGCTGCGCGCCGAACTTCTCTTCCGGCGCAACCGGGATTATCTCGTCCAGGGCGGGCAGGTGGTGATCGTCGATGAGTTCACCGGCCGCTTGATGCACGGGCGGCGCTGGTCCGACGGCCTGCACCAGGCGGTGGAGGCGAAGGAAGGGCTTGAGGTCCAGCCGGAGAACGTCACCTACGCCACCATCACCCTGCAGAATTATTTCCGGTTGTATGCGAAGCTCTCCGGGATGACCGGTACGGCGCTTACCGAAGCCGAGGAATTCGACAAGATCTACAAGCTGGCCGTCACGCCAATTCCCACCAACCTCGAATACATCGCCCAGCGGGCGGATACGGATCTAATCGAGGTGCCGTTCAAGGAGGACGGGAATAAGTATTTCTTTTTCGCGCGCAAGGCCGATCCGGAGACGCCGGTGTTTTGGCGCCGCAAAGACCATAAGGACGTCATCTACCGGACCGAGGAGGCCAAGTTCCGCTCGGTCTGCACCGAGATCCTTCAGCTGCACGTGCTGGGGCGGCCGGTGCTGATGGGCACCACATCGGTCGAGCGCTCGGAGATTCTTTCAGAACGGTTGCGGGCGGAGCCGCTGCGGAAACTGGTATTGACCCTTCTGATCCGGGATGCCTGGTTCACGACGCATAAACGCGAGGAAGACGGACGCCAGGTCGAGGAACTGATGCCGCTGGCCCAGCCGCTGGGATCCCTCCAACTAACGGCGCTCCGGACGATTGCCAAGCCGCTTTCGCTTTCGCTCAATCCGGAAGAATCCGCCAATGTGGACCGGCTGCTGCATTTGCTGACGCTACCGGAGGAATCCCGTCCGCGGTTGCTGCAGGCGCTTCAAAAGGGGATTCCCCATCAGGTCCTCAATGCCAAGAAGCACGCCGAGGAAAGCCAGATCATCGCCGGCGCGGGCGCCTTCGGCGGCATAACCATCGCCACCAACATGGCCGGCCGCGGCGTCGACATCAAACTCGGCGGCGAACTGGCCGAAGAGGTGCTGGCGGCGATCAACCGCGTGTTGCGCCGCACGGGCGAAAAGGATCCCTACGATCTGACCAACGCCGAGCGGCTGACCCTGCTGGAGCAGGCGACCCCGGAGCACATCGGGGTCTACACCTCGGAGGTGGAATTCTTCCGCAAGCACATGCGCGAGGAACAAAAGGTGCGCGAGCTGGGCGGATTGC
>CAZFPL010000023.1:0-41893 GCA_964521085.1 uncultured Anaerolineales bacterium
GGGGTTATCTTTATCCCGCTTTCGCGGGATTAGAATACCCCGCAGCTTGCTGCGCAGTTCTTGGGGGTTGCGCTCTGTGATACCGCGCGGCTTGCCGCGCGGTCGTTCATAGAAAATTTAGAAAAGTATTATTCCCATCCGCACCGGTAAAAATTCTATTAATTATGCTTCTTCCACCCTTCTTCCTTTGCCTTTCCACGTACAATATAAATGTTAAATTCCCGGGACCGCGCCGTTTCTATGAAGACCCGACATCATAACGCACGAAAAACCGTAGGCGTTCTCATCGATTGGACGGTGGATCCGTATCAACAACTCTTTCTCAGCGGAGTGATGGATTTTGCCGCGGAGAAGGGGATCAATTGCATTATTTTCGAAGGTGGGGGAGTCGGTTCCCCCTACGAATATGAGACGCAGCGGAACGGTATTTATAAGTTGGTCTGCGATGCCGTTGTGGATGGTTTGGTGATCCTCTCGGCGTCGATCGCCCATTTTGTCGGAATTGAGTAAACAAAAGCGTTTTGCGAAAAGTATCATCCCTTGCCGATGGTCAGCGTCTCCATGGAGATTCCGGACGCCACATCGGTGCTGGTGGATAACCGGCCCGGGATGCGCGAACTTCTCCTGCATCTGATCGAGCGGCACGGTTTTCAGCGGTATGGATTCGTCAAGGGCAGGATCGGCAACCAGGATGCGGCGGATCGATTCCGTGTATTCCAGGATGTCATGGCCGAGCGCCATCTGGCCGTCGACCCGCGGTATATATTTCAAGGCGATTTCACTTTCAATTCAGGGATTGAAGCGGCCAAGGGGACGATCAAGAAGGGGGTTTCAAATATTGAGGTTCTAATCACAGCGAACGACAATATGGCGATGGGCGCCATGCAGGAATTCCTCCGGCGTGGAATCCGGATCCCCTCCCAGATCGCCGTGACGGGATTTGACAATATCGATTGCGGCGACTATCTCTCCCCCCCGCTGACTACCGTCCAATTGCCGATTTATGAACAGGGTTGGACCGCCGCCAAGTTACTACTTAATAAATTGGAAAACAAGGATGTTCCTTCAAAGGTATACATCCCCACCAAATTGATCGTCCGCGAATCGTGCAGATGCCTTTCCGGAGCGGAACAAAAAGCAACCATACCCCCGTTCCGTCCCACCTCCTCCCGTCCGGCCAAGGGTGATAAAGAAGCTGTTCTCCGCCGGCTGCAGGAGCTCACGGGTCCGCTCTTTGTCCAAAAAAGCGACCTCGATCCGGAGGACGTGATCCACAAACTCCAGCAGGCTTTCTGGAAGGGACCGGTTCCGGGTGACCCGAAGGAATTTCTGGCGACGTTTCAACAAGTGGTTTACAAACCGCTGGAGAATGACATCGATTTTTTCACCTTCCGAATCATACTGTCGGAATTATGGAACCATCGATCCAAAACATCTCAGGATCACAATCCCGCGGTGGTCGTAGAGGATTTATATTTCCAGGCGCTGCTCCAGATGGGCCAGAAGATCGTGGAGAAAGAGTCGAACACACTAAACGGACTGCTGCAGGAAGGCCAAAAGCTGGAAGTAATCCGTGAGTTGTTGTTCACCTTGAATATCAACCGGCAAATGGATGTGCTGGCCCGGCGCCTCCCGGATATGGGGATCGAAAGTTGCTATGTCTCGCTGTATAAACCCAATTCCACCAACGGAATTGAAAAATCCACCTGCATCCTTGGAATCCGTGATAAGAAACGGATCGACATTGGCCCTAAAGGCATGGAGTTCCCATCGAAACGGCTGGTGCCGGACGATTTTCTCTCCGGCCATAATCAGCACATGGTGATCGTGGAAGCGATGAAGGAATTCGGATTCATCGTGTTCGAGACGGGCTACAAACCCAACCGCTTTTTTGCCTATTTAAGTGACATCATCAGCGGCGCAGTGCAAGAGGCGATCCTGTACAAGGCGCTTGAGGATCAGAAGAACGACCTTGACCGGAACCTGGAACACATCCGCAAGGCCATGGGTGGTTTTATCCAAACGATGTCTTCCACGGTGGAAACGCGCGATCCCTACACGGCGGGCCATCAACGGCGGGTATCGGATTTGGCGCGGACCATCGCGCAGGATATGGGCCTGTCAACCGCGCAGGTCGACGGCGTGCGGATGGCCGGCATCATCCACGATTTGGGAAAAATCTATATTCCCGCGGAAATCCTTAACCGCGCGGGGGTCCTGGATGAGATTGAGTGGAGCATGATTAAGAAACATCCCAAGGTGGCTTGGGAAATCCTGAAGAACATCGATTTTCCGTGGCCGATTGCGGAGATTGTCCATCAACACCACGAACGGATGAACGGAAAAGGATACCCGGCGGGATTGAAGGGCGAAGCCATCTGCCTGGAAGCGAGGATCCTCGCCGTGGCGGACGTGGTGGAAGCCATGTCGTCGCACAGGCCGTACCGTGATGCCCTGGGCGTCGAAAAAGCGCTGGAAGAAATCAACAAACATAAGGGATCCCTGTATGACCCGAAGGTTGTAGATATCTGCACCGAGCTGTTCCGGGTAAAAGGATATAAATTCAAGAAGACGGATTTCCTCAGCTCCCCCGTTCGTAGGGCGTAAAAGTAAACCTATCAATCTCCTCCGGATAATCCCGGATTGAAACTACCTCTCCGGGGGCAATTCGATTCCGGTTTCCTGCCTCCAATTAATTAATCATCGTCCCCAAGCATCCCTACCTTCCCGGGCTGGTTTTTCGCTCCGGAATTGGATTACGGTAACTAGGATTCTGAGCGGTCCGAGCGGATAAGGAAGAATGCGAATCAGTTACGAATTGACATTCGACACCGGTCTGGCCGCCTTTATGTACCCCTGGGAGTCATATCAATCCTCTGGCGGGGAAGGACCTTTTCCTACTTGCCTAAGTGGGGAGATTGTTATATACTGTGGGCAATTGTGGAATAAAATGGAAGATTGTGGGTTAAGATGCCGGTCGAACCGGCATATGCTTTTAAAATAGGAATGCGAACAAATGTTCTTAGGAGAGTTCTCCCATACGCTCGATGATAAAGGCCGGGTCACAATTCCGGCCAAACTCCGCGCCGGTTTCGCAAACGGCTTGGTCATCACGCGCGGGTTCGAGCCTTGTCTGATGGTCTATCCGGTGGAGACTTTCCGTATCCTCGAACAGAAAGCCCACTCCCTAAGTTTAACCAATCCCTCGAATAGGTCAATCTTCCGTCTTCTCTTCGGCGGCGCCTCCGACGCCTCGCTCGATAGCTTGGGACGCGTCGTCGTCCCGGAATATCTTCGCGGGTATGCGGGGTTGCAGAACCAGGTCGTCGTGGTCGGCGCGGGCCAGTACCTTGAAGTCTGGGACCTCCAAAAGTGGAATGAGCAGCTTGCTCAATTGAACGACTCCGAAGCCAACGCTCGCCGGTTCTCCGAACTCGATCTTGCCACCGGGCCGTGATGACTGCCTCGCAGGCAGACGCCGGTTCGATGGAGCACGTTCCGGTTCTTTACCAATCGGTCCTGGAATGGCTCCAACCCCAACCCGGAAGGAAATTTGTGGATGGGACGGTCGGAGGCGGCGGTCACGCGGAAGGCATCCTCCGGCAGGGTGCTTGGCTGCTGGGGTTGGACCGCGATGAAGGCGCGCTGCGCTCTTCCTCCCGGCGGCTGGCTCCGTATGCCCAGCGGACGATCCTCCGGCATGCATCCTACCGACAGGCGGGAGCGATATTAAAGGAAGTCGGTTGGGGGCAGGCGGCGGGGATCGTTCTGGATCTCGGACTTTCTTCCCTGCAGCTGGCCGATCCGCAGCGTGGGTTCGCATTTCGGGAGGACGGCCCGCTGGATATGCGCTACGACCGCTCGGGCGGAGAGACGGCGGCGGATCTTGTGAACACGCTGCCGGAGGATGAAATTTCCAGCATCCTATTCCGCTACGGCGAGGAGCATCGAGCACACCGGATTGCGCGCGCGATTTGCAAGGCCCGTCCACTGCAAAGTACGCGGCAACTGGCGGAGACGGTGGCAGCCGCGGTCGGTTCCTCCGGCCGTAGGGTCCGGATGCATCCGGCAACGAGAACGTTTCAAGCGTTGCGGATCGCCGTCAACCGCGAGTTGGAGGAATTGGAGGAGGGGCTGCCGGACCTGATGAATTGCCTGGAGCAAGGGGGCAGGTTGGTGGTGATTTCGTTTCATTCTCTGGAGGACCGGCTTGTCAAGCAGGCCTTCCGGAGGGCGGCCGGCAAACCGGCGAAGGGCGAACGCAGCGGACCCGGCCCGCAACCGGAGATCTTTTTCCGGGAATTGACCAAGAAACCGGTCCAGCCGGAGGTTGAGGAGTTGGCGGTGAATCCGAGATCGCGCAGTGCAAAATTGCGCGTGGTCGAAAGAATCCGAACTTCCGATGGGAACAGGACCGCCGGGAAAAACTGCGGCGGATCCGGAGCGATGGGTTGATGCAAAAGGATCCGGTCCGAAAACTCTCACCGACCAAGATCCGCGCTTATAAACAGGCCCCCTGGCGCGAACAAACCCGTTTGCTCGCGATCGGCCTGGCGCTGGTCTTCGGTTTGATGGCGATGCTCGGCCTGTTTATTTTCACCGGCGCCCAGGCGGCGGAAGCTGGATTGCGGGTGCAAAGCCTGATCCGGGAACGCGATCGCTGGCTGCGCCAACTGGAAGCCCAGGAAGGGGAACTGGCCCAAAAACAATCCGAGGAGTGGATGCGGGAGCGGGCGTTGAAACTTGGGTTCTCTCCCGCGAACGCCCAGGATTTGGAATATTTGGTGGTGGCGGAAGTTCCCGCCGATGCGCCCATTCCCGCCAGCCCGACCAGTCTTCTCTACACCGAAGACGATGTGGCAATCTCGCCGGCCTACCGGGAAACCCTGCTGGAATGGATTCTTCGATCGATTCAATCCATGGATGGGAAATAAGATGGACCGCTCGCTGCACCGACGAGTCAAATTCGCCCAGGTAGTCCTGCTGATCCCCTTGGGGCTGGTCTTTCTTCAACTTTCGCGATTTCAGATTTTTCCGACGGCGGACCGGCAAGCGCTGGATGAAGCGCCGTATCCGATGAATCAACATATCGAAACCCCGCGCGGGAGGATCCTGGACCGCAACGGTCATCTGTTGGCGGGGAATAACAGCAAATATCGCGTGTACGTCGACAACTGCCAGTACTACTTGTACATGGAAAAATCCGGCGGGTTGGCCGGAGGTTCGGATGCGTCCCTCAGCGATGTGCTGGCGGCGGTTGCGCGGGCTTCCGGCGCGGAGATCGACATTCCGGATGTGGTAGCCATGCTTCAGGAAGTGGACCGGCAGCTGCAGGCCGAATACCACCAGCCGCTTTCCACATGCACGTTGATCGCCGGAGTGAGGATCGACTCGGATGGCCAACAATTGGCGATCCCGCTCTGGTTGACCGAAGAACAGAATTACGGCTTGGAAGTGGCGGAAGGTTTGCGGGCGGATGCGACGGGTGCCGTCCATTCCGGCAGCGATCTCCTCTATAACGTCCGAACCGAGGCCTGGTTCTTCCGGGATTATCCCGAAGGCAGCCTGGCATCCGAGGTCGTGGGATACAGCCGGCAGGAAGGCTCGGGGCAGGGGCGGTCGGAAGAGGGAGTCATCCGCTATTACCGCGAAATCGGAGATTGGGGAGTCGAGCGGTTTTACAACGATATTCTGCAGGGCGCCCGCGAAGATGTTTCCTGGACGGTCGTTCCCGTGGAAATTACCAGCAACCTGGATCGCGCGCAGCCTCCCGCGGACCTGGTGCTTACCATCGACCGGGAGATCCAGGCGGAGGCTGAGGCGGCGCTTATCGCCGGCATCATTGCGGGGGAAGCCACGCGCGGTTCCATCCTCATCCTGAATCCGCGCACCGGTGAAATTCTCGCCATGGCGGATTACCCCGCCGTTAACCTTCAGGAACCGGACGATTTCCTGGACATCTTCCGCGTCAAAGGGCAGCTGCCGATGGATCCGGAAGGGCAGGTGGTGTCGCTCAACGTCGCCGCCCCCTATGAGCCCGGGTCCACTTTCAAGGTGCTGACCATGGCGGCCGCGCTCGACGCCGACGCAGTTCAGCCGGGAACCTGGTTCATGGATGAAGGCCAGATCGAGATCGGCGGGGTGGTGATCCACAATTGGCAGCGGCGGGGATTTGGTCTGCAGGATATGACCGGATGCCTGCGCCATTCGATCAACACCTGCCTGGCCTGGGTGGCCACGCAGTTGGGACCGGGGCCGTTCTATGAATACATGGACCGTTTCCGGATCGGGCGTCTGACCGGCGTGGATATGTCCCCGGAGATCAGCGGCATTCTCCGCCGGCCGGGAGACCAGGCTTGGACTGATTCCACCCTGGCCACCAACGCCTTCGGCCAGGGCGTTTCCGCCACCACGCTGCAGATGGCCGTGGCGGTTTCCGCCGTGGCCAACGGCGGGGTAATGATGACGCCGCATGTCGTCCGCCAGATCATTCTCCCCGATGGAAGAGTGCATACGGTGACTCCGGTTCCGCTCGGCCAGCCGATCAGCGCCGCGACGGCTGCGACGCTTGCGGAAATGCTGGCGACGTCGCTGGAGCTGGAAGGATCGCGGGCCCTGGTGGATGGATACCGCATCGCCGGAAAAACGGGAACGGCTGACATTCCGCCGTATGTGACCACCAAGACGGTTGCCTCCTTTGTGGGATGGGGCCCGGTCGACGACCCGCAAATACTGATCTACATCCGCATCGACGAACCGACCTCGGATGGAGACCGCCAATATG
This sequence comes from uncultured Anaerolineales bacterium, assembly GCA_964521085.1. GTDB lineage: Bacteria > Chloroflexota > Anaerolineae > Anaerolineales > RBG-16-64-43 > JAFGKK01. Next base: position 6,785 of record CAZFPL010000023.1, read on the forward strand.
GATCGATCACCGCCGCGCCGGTGTTTGCCCGCCTGGCGCCGCGCGTGTTTGCCTTGCTGGGGATTCCGCCGGACGCTGTCCGGCTTTCCCTCGCACTCGACAGTTGACGCTGGGACATATGCTGACTTTAGGCGTGGTGTGGGAAGCAATGACGGGTGCCGGGGCGGGGGCGTATGAAGCCCTGCCGCTCTCGCGCCGGGTGGTAACGGATGCGGTGATCGACTCGCGGCAGACCATCCCCGGTTGTTTGTTCGTCGCGCTTCCCGGCGAGAAGGTCGACGGGCACGATTTCGTCGCGGACGCCTTTCAACGCGGAGCGGCTCTGGCGCTGGTGGATAGGGAAATTCCGGGTTTCGAATCCATCGATTTACGCTCCGGCAGCCTGGACGGAGCCGCGCTTCCCGCCGCGGATCCGAAGAAACCGCTGCACCTTTGCCTGCGCGTGGAGGATTCTCTCAAGGCGCTGCAGACGATCGCCGGCACGTGGCGCCGGCGTCTTCCCGAGGTACGGGTGATCGGGATCACCGGTTCGGTGGGCAAATCCACCACCAAGGAACTCACCGCCAACGTGTTGGCCATGCGCTATTCCACGCTGGCGAATGAAAGCAACCTGAACAACGAGATTGGGCTTCCGCTCACGATGCTTAAAGTGACCGAATCCCACCGTTGCGTGGTTCTGGAAATGGGCTTCTATGTTCCGGGAGATATCGCCTTCCTGTGCGGGATCGCCAAGCCCCAGGTGGGTGTGATCACGATGATCGCACCGGTCCACCTCGAGCGCGCCGGCAGCCTGGAGGCGATCGTGAACGGCAAAGCCGAGTTGGTGGAAGCGCTTCCCGCCGACGGGACGGCCATCCTCAATCACGACGATGAACGCGTGCGCGCGATGGCATCGCGGACCAAGGCGAAGGTCTTCACATACGGCCTCTCTCCCGAAGCCGACCTGTGGTCAAGCAACATCGAGGGATTGGGGCTCGAGGGAGTGAGTTTCGACATGCATTACGCGGGGGAGACGCTGCATGTGCACCTCCCGCTTCTGGGTCAGCATTCGGTCCACACGGCGATGCGGGCTTCGGCCGCGGGCTTGGTGGAGGGATTGAACTGGCAGGAGATTATCGGCGGGCTGCTCACGCCTTCAACCCAGCTGCGCCTGGTGGCGGTCACCGGCCCCGGCAATTCGCTTCTGATCGACGATACCTATAATGCTTCGCCGGATTCCATGATCGCAGCACTCAATCTGCTTGCCGAGTTGGATGGACGCAAAGTGGCGGTCTTGGGTGACATGCTCGAGCTCGGGGAATTCGAGGAAACGGGGCATCGGATGGTCGGAGCGCGGGCTACGGAAGTGGTGGATTTCCTTCTGGCGGTGGGCGAGAAGGCGCGCTGGATCGCAGAGGAGGCGCACCTCCAAGGTCTTTCGTCGGATAAAATCGCGCTTTTTGCGACGGCTACGGAAGCGGGTGAGTATCTGAGAAAGTCCATCGGCGAGGGAGACGTCGTTCTGGTGAAGGGATCGCGGGGGCTGAAGTTGGACGAAATCGTACTCTCGTTGGAGGTGCCGGAATGACGGGCGAAGTCCCGATGGCTCTCAGCCTGGGAGCCATTGCTTTTGCGCTTACGGTGATCTGGGGCGAGCCGCTTCTTCGGATCCTGCGCTATCTGGGTGTGGGCAAACAGATCCGCGTGGAAGGCCCGCGCAGCCACCAATTGAAACTGGGAACACCCACGATGGGCGGATTGATGATTGTCATCCCCATCGTAGCCATGACGCTCCTGCTCAATACCGTTCCGATATTCGGGCGGACGCTGCTCGGACGGTCGGTCCTCCTGCCGCTGGGTGTGCTGGTGGCGTACGCCGGACTGGGCGCGATCGACGACATCCTGGGCCTAAAAGGGCGGCCGATGCGGGCGCGGGTGAAGTTCCCGCTGCAAGCGCTGGTAGCCGTGTTCGTGGCGATCGGCTTGAAGTACGTGCTCGACGTGCCGAACGCCTATCTGCCGGGCGTGCCGGTGGATCTTGATTTTGGGATCTGGTACGTGCCGATCGCCGCGTTCATCATCCTGTGCGCCACCAACGCGGTCAACATCACCGACGGACTCGACGGCCTGGCGGGGATCATTGCGGCCACGGCGTTTGTCGCGTACGGGATGATCGCTGCGTTGCAGGGACAGTTCTACCTGATGCGGTTCTGCTTTACGGTGGTCGGAGTTTTGTTCGCCTTTCTGTGGTTCAACGCGCATCCCGCCGAGTTGTTCATGGGCGATACGGGATCGCTGGCGGTCGGCGCGGTACTCGGCGTGGTCGCGTTGATGACCGCCCAATGGGCGATCCTGCCAATCATCGCGATCATCCCGGTCGCGGAAACGGCCAGCGTGATCCTTCAGGTTGTGTATTTCAAATGGACCAAGGGCAAGCGGTTGTTCAAGATGGCGCCGCTCCACCACCATTTCGAACTGCTGGGCTGGAGTGAGACCCAGGTGGTGCAGCGCTTTTGGCTGATCGCGCTGATGGCCGCCATGACCGGCGTGGCGCTAGCGGTTGCGAAGTGACACGATGGTGCGGCAATTGGCGGGCAAGAAGGTCGTGGTGATCGGACTGGCAAGGCAGGGAACCGCCTTGGTCCGATACCTCTCCCGGAAGGGAGCTCGGATCACAGTCTCCGACCTGAAGCCGGCGGAGATGCTGCAGAAGGAAATCGGCGAGTTGAAGGGAATTGCCGTGGACTATCAACTGGGCGGACATCCACTCAATCTTCTGGAAGGGATCGACCTGCTGTGTCTTTCCGGCGGAGTGCCCACCGATCTTTCCATAGTGGAAGAGGCCAGGCGCAGGAACACACCGGTGACCAATGACACTCAGTTGTTCCTGGAAAGCACCCCGGCCAAGGTGGTAGGGATCACCGGGTCGTCGGGCAAGACAACCACGACGACTCTCGTCGGCCGCATGGCCGGTTTGGCCGCGCAGGAAGGACAGATCCGCAAAGCCTGGATCGGCGGAAACATCGGCAACCCGCTTCTGGGCGAAGTGGAGGAAATGCGCAAGGATGATCTGGCCGTGCTTGAACTTTCGTCATTTCAATTGGAGTTGACTTGCAGCAGCCCGCAGGTGGCGGCGATCCTGAATATCACGCCGAATCATCTGGACCGGCACCATACCATGGACGCTTACCGGCGCGCCAAGATGCGGATTCTGGAATTTCAAACCCCGGAAGATTTCGCGGTGCTCGGTTGGGATTCCCCCGAGACCCGGTCCCTGCAAAGGAGCAGCCGCGGGCTTTGTTCCTTCTTCAGCCTGGGCCCGAAGGCTTGGGATGGGGACGGAGCGTATCTCCAAAAGGATTGGATCACCGTGTCCCGGAATGAAACGACCGAGGCGGTCGCTGCCCGGGAAACGGTGCTGTTGCGCGGCGAGCACAACCTGGCCAACGCCATCGCCGCCTGCGCAATCGGCGCCGCGGCCGGCTTCACGGCCCCGGTGATGGCCAAGGCGATGGAAGGGTTCCGCGGTGTTGCGCACCGCCTGGAGTTCGTCGCAAGACGGTATGGCGCCGATTGGTACAACGACTCGATTGCCACCGCTCCGGAGAGGGCCATCGCCGCCATCCGTTCCTTTCACGAACCGATCGTCCTCCTGGTCGGCGGCCGGGATAAAAAGCTGCCGTGGAGCGAGTGGGCCGACCTGGTCCGCGAGCGCGTGGATCATGTGGTGCTCTTTGGCGAAGCGGCGGAATTAATCCGCCGGGCGCTCGGCGAAAGCAAGGCGGGGGAACGGCCGTATACGATCACGAGTGTGCCGTCCCTGGAAGCGGCCGTGCAAAAAGCCGCCGAGGTCGTCCGGCCCGGAAGCGTGGTTCTGCTGGCGCCGGGGGGGACGAGTTTCGATGCATTCAAGGATTTTGAGGAGCGCGGAGAAAGATTCCGCTTTTTGGTGAACGCCATGAAGGCCGGGGACGAATGAAACCTTTGCTGAAGGAACGCATGACCGGTGCGGATCTCGGATTTGACGCCATCCTGCTGCTGATCGTGGTGACATTGCTGGCGGCCGGGTTGATCACCGTCGCGTCCACCACCTGGGGCGTCTCCTACTCGATGCAGGAATCCCAATCCGTATGGGTTCTTTTCCTCCGGCAGCTTGGTTTCGCCGTCATCGGGATCGTCTTGATGGGAATCCTGTACATCATCGATTATCACATTTTCCTCCGCATCAAAGGATTGGTCGTGCTGCTCGCATTCGTCACCGTCGCGGCGCTGATCGCGGTCCTCTTCCTGCGGGGGGAATCTCTGACGCGGGTGGGTTTAATCGGCAATTCGGGCCAGCCTTCGGAACTCGCGAAATTCGTCACCGTGATCTATCTGGCGGTCTGGCTGGTTTCCAAAGCCGACGTGCTCCATGACGTGAAACTCGGCCTGATCCCCTATGCCGCGCTGATCGCGCTTTTTTCCGGATTGATCGCGATCGAGCCGGATTACAGCGCCGCCGTGACGGTCGTGCTGCTGGGGATTGCGATGTTTTATTTCGGCGGCGGGAAGATCCAGAACGTGGTGATGGGTTCGCTGGTCATCGGGGCGGGCGGCACCCTCCTGGCGGCGGTGTTCCGGCCGCAGCGGATCGCGGACTACCTGGCCGGCTGGAGAAACATCCGCGAGGCGAATTTGCATATCCGCGAAGCGCTTTCGGCGATTTCCTCCGGAGGAATCTTCGGGGTGGGGGCCGGAGCCAGCCGGTTCAAATACTTCTCCCTGCCGGCGGCGCATACCGACAGCGTGTTCGCCGTGATCGCCGAGGAACTCGGATTCATCGGCGCGTTGGTTGTGCTGCTCCTGTTCGCCCTGTTGGTGTGGCGCGGGTTCCGAATAGCCATGAACGCGCGCGACGAGCTGGGGCTGCTTCTTGCGGCAGGCATAACCACCTGGGTGGCGCTCGAGGCGGCCGTCAATATCCTGACGATCCTGCAGATGCTGCCGTTCGCCGGGAACGCGCTGCCGTTCTTCAGTTATGGAGGATCGAATCTGGTCCTGACGCTTGGAGCGATGGGGATGCTGCTTAATATTTCGCGAAGCAGGAAGGAAGACGGTACGACGGAGGCGACGGGTGAAGATACTTCTCTGCGCCGGGGGAACGGGGGGAGGGATTTACCCCGCACTCGCGACGGCGCAAGCACTCAGGCGTTTGGCGCCTGACGCCGGACTGTTATGGCTCGGCGGACGGGGCGGGATGGAGGCGGATCTGGTCGGGCGGGCTGGAATTCCGATCCGGCTGATCCACGCCGCCGGAATGCATGGAGTGGGTTGGAGAGCGGCGCCGGGAAACGCGGTCCGGCTGATCCTGGGAATGGTGGAAGCATGGCGGGAAATCGGGCGGTTTGGCGCGCAAGTGGTTTTCGTGACCGGCGGGTATCTGACGGTTCCCGCCGTTGCGGCGGCGCGGCTGCGCGGGATCCCCGTCGTGGTGTATGTGCCGGACATCGAGCCGGCGCTGGCCGCAAAATTCGCGGCCCGTTTTGCGCGGCGGATCGCGGTGACAACCGATCGGTCCGCGGTCTTTTACCCGAAGGGTGCGCCGGTGGTCGTCACCGGGTATCCATTGCGCCAGGAGGTCCTCAGTGCCTCGCGCGCGGCAGGGCGGAAAACCTTCGGGATTCCGGCGGATGAGCCGGTGTTGCTGGCTTTCGGCGGAAGCCGGGGAGCGCGTTCGATCAACCGGGCGCTGCTTGCGGCGCTGCCGAAGCTGCTGGAGGAGATGCACGTGATACACATAACGGGAACCCTCGATTGGCCGGAAGTGGAAAAGGTGCAGCACGATCTGCCGAAATGGCATAAAGCCCGCTACCACGCCTATCCCTACGTGCACGAAGAGATGGGCGGTGCGCTGGCGGCTTCCGATTTGGTGGTCTCGCGGGCGGGCGCTTCGGTGCTCGGTGAATACCCGCATTTCGGGCTGCCGTCCATCCTGGTCCCCTATCCGCATGCCTGGCGGTATCAACGGACCAATGCCGAGTACCTGGAATCCCAGGGCGCGGCGGTCATTCTGCCGGATGAGACGCTTTCCGAAAGCATGGCGGCGGAAGTGCTCGCGCTGATGGGGAACAAACCCCGGCGGATCGAAATGCGGAAGGTGCTTGAGAAAATCAACCAGAAAAACTCCGCCCTCAAACTGGCCGGGGAAGTGATTGCGGTGGTCAAGGAAGGACCGAAGTAATCCGCCATGACGATGCCCCTGGTTTTCTGGTTGATGGTGATTTTCTTCGCGGCGATCGGCTCCCTGCGCGGCTGGGCAAAGGAACTGCTGGTCTCGTGTTCTTTGGTGCTGGCGATGTTCCTCAACATGCTGCTGGATAAATACGCCTCGGGGCTGCTCTCGACCCTCTCCGCGACGGAAGTCTTCGGCGTGCGGGCGGGCGTGTTTGTCATCCTGGCTTACTTCGGATACCTGACCCCGCGCCTGCCGTGGGTCCCGGCGGACAGGTTCCTGCGCGAACGGCTGCAGGATTGGCTGCTCGGGATCGTTCTCGGCGCGGTGAACGGAGCGTTGCTGGTCGGCAGCATCTGGTTCTTCCTGCACAAAGCGGGATATCCCTTTCCGGGATTGGAATCGGCGCTGGCCAGCGCGAAGAGCCCGGAGGTCACGGCGATGATGCAATACATGCCCCCGGTTCTGCTCGGCGAGTTGTGGGTGTTCGTGGCCGTCGCCGTGGCATTCATATTCGTGATTGTGGTCTTCGTTTGATATGCACTACCACTTTGTCGGCATCGGCGGTTCGGGACTCTCGGGGATCGCCCGGGTCCTGCTGGAACGAGGTGAAATCGTGAGCGGTTCGGACATGGCGGAATCCTCCTTCTTGGACCCCCTGCGCGATCTGGGCGCGCAGGTCACGGTGGGGCATTCGGAGGAAAACATCCGCGGCGCGGAAGCGCTCATCGTCTCTTCGGCGGTGCAGGCGGATAACGTCGAGATCGTCGCCGCCCGCCGGGCGGGTCTTCCCGTTTACAAACGGGTGGAGTTCTTCGGCCCGCTCACGCAGGGGAAACGCACGGTGGCGGTGGCCGGCACGCATGGAAAAACCACGACCACCGGCGAGATTGCGCTGCTTCTGGTCCGCCAGGGCCTGGACCCGTCCTTCATCGCGGGCGGCGCGCTGACCGATTTCGGGGGATCCAACGCTCGGGCGGGTCAGGGAGATTATTTCGTCATCGAGGCCGACGAATACGATCGCGCGTTCCTGGGGCTCTCCCCGTGGATCGCGGTGTTGACCAACGTCGAACACGACCATCCCGATTGTTTTCCGAACCTGGAGGATTTGTTCCGGGCGTTCGGAGAATTTCTGGACCGCGTGCAGCCCGAAGGATCGGTAGTGGTATGCGCCGATTCTCCCGGCGCGATCCGCGTTGTGGAGGAATTCAAACGCCGCAATCCGCCGGTTTCGGTGTATTCATACGGGGTGGATATGGAGGCGGATTGGCAGGCGACACAGATCCAGCCCAATCCGGAAGGGGGAAGCGATTTTCTGGTGGTGCGCAATGGCGAGATTCTGGGCCGGGTGCGGATCCGGCTTCCCGGAATGCACAACGTCTGCAACACACTCGCCGCCCTGTGCACGGCGGATTTATGCGGGGTGCCGTTCTCGCACGCGTCGAAATTCATATCGCAATATCACGGGGCGGAACGGCGTTTCGAGGTCAAGGGAGAATCCTGCGGAGTAACGGTGGTGGACGATTACGCCCACCATCCAAGCGAGATCCGGGCCACACTCGCGGCGGCGCGCCAGCGCTACCCGGAAAGCCGGATCTGGGCGGTGTGGCAGCCGCATACGTATTCGCGCACTCGGGTGTTGGAGAGGGAGTTCGTGCAGGCCTTTGGGGATGCCGACCGGGTGGTCGTGCTTCCCGTGTATCGGGCGCGTGAGCCGATGGATGCGGCGTTCCCGATCGAGGAGGTGGTGCGGGCTATGACCAACACAGAAGCTGTCTATATTCCCGGATTGATGGAAGCCGTGCCGTACCTGACCCGCGAACTCCGCTGCGGCGATGTGCTGGTAATGCTCAGCGCGGGGGACGCCAATCGGGTGGGGGAGGAAGTGCTGCGCCGGATGCGGATGATCGAAGCCGGAAGCGGCGCCTCCATCCGGGCGCCGATCCTGCCGCTGGAAAAATTGCACCGGCAGTTTGGCACCCGCCTGCAGGAGGAAGTCCCCCTGGGACGTTTGACCACGGCCAAAGTCGGCGGACTCGCGGACGCGCTGGTGGAAGCGCTGAGCGCAGAGGAACTTGCGCAAACAGCCGAATGGCTGTGGCAGGAGGAGATTCCATTCTTTGTCCTTGGGGGCGGGTCGAACACTCTCATTTCGGATAACGGCTGCCGTGACCTGGTCCTTTTCAACCGGGCGAAGCGATTCGAAATCCGGCCGGGGAAAAACGGATCGAAAGATACCGCGGTGGTGTGGGCTGAATCCGGCGTGTCAATCGGGGCGGTCGCCAGGCAGGCGGCGCAATTGGGTTGGACCGGCCTGGAGTGGGCGGCCACGATCCCGGGAACGGTCGGCGGAGCAGTGGTGGGAAACGCCGGGGCTTTCGGGGGCGACACGGCCGGGTCGCTGCGGATGGTAGAAATCTTGCAACGAGTGGAATCGCAAAAAACAGCCAGAATCTCTACCGATCGGAAGCAAATCAAGCCTGGGGAACTGGGTTTTTCCTATCGTTCCAGCATATTGAAGAAGTGTCCCGGGCAGATCGTGGTGCTCGCCGCCGAGTTTGCCTTGTCGCGCTGCGAGCCGTCGGAAGCCGTCGCCCGGGTCGGCGAATTTCTGGCCAAACGCAGGAAAACTCAACCGGCGGGAGCTTCGCTGGGATCGATGTTCAGGAACCCGCCGGGAGATTACGCCGGGCGGTTGATCGAAGCGGCGGGGTTGAAAGGATATCGGATGGGCAACGCGGAGATTTCACTCCAGCATGCGAACTTCTTCCTCAACCTGGGCGACGCCCGGGCGGAGGATATCCGCGCCCTGATGGATTTAACCCGCCAGACGGTCCGGGAGAAGTTCGGGATCGAACTTGAACCGGAGATCGTCCTGGCCGGCGATTGGCCGGAGACAATGCGAGGCGAAAATGGGTAGATTGCGCATCGGCGTGATCTATGGCGGCCGGTCGGGAGAACACGAAGTCTCCCTGATGTCGGCCCGTTCGGTCCTCGAAGCGCTTGATCGCTCGCGCTACGAGGTGGTGGAGATCGGCATCACCCTCGAAGGCAAGTGGGTGGTGGGCGAGGGCGTCATGCAGGCGCTGCAGGACCGCAGCGGCAAAGGGATGCGCGCGGCGATGCTTTCCGAGCCGGGCCCCGCCCGGATTTGGGAAATCCAACCCAACGGGAACGGCGAGGAGCTTCACCTGCGGCTTTTCCGCGAGGTGGATGTGATCTTCCCGGTTCTGCATGGAACATTCGGCGAGGACGGCACGCTGCAGGGATTGCTCGAGATGGCCGAGGTTCCGTATGTGGGAGCGGGCGTGCTGGCTTCGTCGGTGGCGATGGATAAAGCGCTGTTCAAGCAACTGATGCGCGCCCACGGCGTGCCGGTGGTGGATTACATGCTGTGCACCCGGGGTGAGATCGCCCACGGCCTCGAGGATGTGGTGCGGCGGGCGGAGGATGTTTCCGCGTACCCGCTGTTCGCCAAGCCTGCCAACCTGGGGTCGTCCGTCGGCATCTCGCGCTGCGCCAACCGTTCCGACTTGGTGGAGGGATTGGCCGAAGCCGCGCGGTACGACCGGCGCGTGCTCATCGAGCGCGGCATCGACGCCCGCGAGATCGAGGTCAGCGTGCTCGGCAACGAAAAACCGGAGGCTTCCATTCCGGGCGAGGTCATTCCAAGCCGCGAGTTCTATTCCTATGAATCGAAATACATCGACGGAACATCGAAGCTGCTTATCCCGGCTCCGATCCCGGAAGAGAAAACCCGCGAGATCCAACGCTGGGCGGTGGAAGCCTACCGCGCCATCGACGGTGCGGGCCTTTCCCGGGCTGATTTTCTGATGGACCGGAAGTCAGGAGAGGTGTTTCTCAGCGAGCTGAACACCATGCCGGGCTTCACCACCATCAGCATGTACCCGAAACTCTGGGAAAAGAGCGGACTGATATATCCGGAATTGCTCAACCGGCTGATCCAGCTGGCGCTCGAGCGGCATACGGACCGGATGAAAAGCGAACGAAGCTTTCGAAAGAATTAGTAGGCGGATATGGCGATCGCAATGCGGAAGAAAGGGAACACTACAAGAGCGGAGCAGCTGCGCCGGAAGCGCGAAAAGACGCCGCGGAGCCTGAATTGGAGTTCACGCCCGGCGGCTCCGCGTCCGGCGGCGCCCTCGACCGTGTGGGAGATTCGTCCACGGGGCCCGGCGGCGCGGGCGCAGCGAATGTACAACATTCCCCTGGCCGAACCCGGGGTCGAAGTGCAGCTGCCGGTCCTGACGATTTCCTTTTCGCCGCGCGGCTTGGCCACAATTTTGGCGGGATTGGCCTGCGCCGGATTGCTCTTCCTGCTCACATCGCCGACATTCGAGGTGGAGTCCTTGCAGGTCAACGGCCTTAAGGATCTCAGTGCCGACAGCATTGTCGCCGCCTCGGATCTGCTGGGCAGCAATCTGTTCCTGGTTTCACCCGCGGCGGCGGAGAACGAGATCCTTCGGAAAATTCCGGCGGTCCGGCGGGCGTCGGTGAGCGTGGATTTCGACGGAGAGGTGGTTGTGAATATACAGGAGCGCGAACCGATCCTCCTGTGGATCCAAGACAACACCTCCTTTTGGGTTGACGCCGAGGGCGTGTTCTTTCCGGCGCTGGTCGAACGCGGGGACTTGGTCCGCTTGGAAGTGCGGGAGCAGGGGCTGGAAATCGCCTTCGACGGGGCGGCGGATATTGATCCGAAGGTTGTGGTCCACGCGCTGGAACTCACCGTGGCGCTCCCTTCCGGAACGCAACTCATCTACGATGCCAGCCACGGACTGGGGATGATGGATCCCGGCGGCTGGATGGTGTATTTCGGGAATTCGGGCCAGGTCCAGCAGAAGCTGGATGTGTACCGCCGACTGATGGAATCCCTGACCGCCCGTGGAATCCGGCCGGGGATGGTAAGTGTGGAGAACCTGGGGCAGCCTTTCTACCGCCGGTAGAAACGCGGCAAGGATGCGGATCGGATGAATGTGAATTTGTACACCGGAATCGATGTTGGAACGACAAAAATATGCACGCTGGTGGCGCAGGAGCTGGAAGACGGCTCGCTGCAAATCATCGGCGTGGGGATCGAACCTTCCCGCGGCTTGCGGCGCGGCGTCGTGGTCAACGTGGAAGAAGCAGCCCGCGCGATCGCCGCCTCGGTCGATAAGGCCCAGCGCACCGCGGGGTATGAGATCGCTTCGGCGGTGATCAGTCTGGCCGGCGCCCAGGTTTCTTCGATCAACAGCCGGGGAGTGGTCGGCGTGGCCGGGGAAATCATCGCGGCGGAGGATGTCGCCCGGGCCAGCGAGGCCGCGCGCGCCATCGCCGTCCCGTATGACCGGCAGATCGTCCACGTGCTTCCGCGGGGATTCGTCGTCGACGGCCAGGAGGGAATCCGCAACCCGGTGGGCATGCACGGCTTCCGGCTGGAGATGGAAACCCATATCATCACCGCCTCCTCCACCGCGCTGCGCAACCTGGCCCAGTGCGTCCAAATCTGCGGCGTGGAAGTGGAAGGATTTGTCCTGAACCCGATCGCTTCGGCCGAAGCCGTGCTGCGCGAGACGGAGCGGGATATGGGAGTGGGCGTGGTCGATATCGGCGGGGGCACGACCGACCTGGCGCTGTACCACGAAGGAACGGTCAGCCACACGGCGGTGCTTCCCGTGGGTGGAAATCACGTAACCGCCGACATCGCCCATGGGCTGCGGATGCCCGCCGAAGTGGCCGAATCGATCAAGCTGGCGCACGGCCACACACTCGCGTCGGAAATTACCCCCGGGGAAAGCTTCATGGTCCGCCTGTTCGGAGAGGAAGCGCCGGTCCAGGTCCTGCGTTCCGACCTGGTGTCGATCATCCAGCCGCGCATGGAGGAGATTTTCTCCATGGTCCTGCAGGAGATCGATCGGGTGGGGATGCTGAACTATCTGCCGGCGGGAGTGGTTCTCACAGGCGGTGGGAGCCTGCTGCCCGGAGTGCGGCATTATGCCAGCCAAACGCTCGGCCTGCCGGTGCGCGTGGCGGGTCCCGGGGAACTCAAGGGATTGGTCGACCAATTGAACAGCCCGGCCTACGCCACCAGCGTCGGCCTGCTCATCTGGCTGCAGAAGGAAGTGCAGGGGATGGCGGCGGTGAAACCGGCGCACAAACCCCGGCACAAGGATGGCACGGACATCGGAAAGAAAATTCAGGATTTCATCAAGACGATCCTGAAAGGAATGGCACCCTAGAAGGAATCCGCGCGGCGGAGGAGTTGCGCGGATGGGAAGCCGGGAACGGCCAAGGATAATTCCCGGACCGGAAGATTACGAAACATATTCTTGAGAGGAGGATCCATGTCGTCAGTACAAAGATCGGAGGCGTTTGCTCGCATCAAGGTGATCGGTGTGGGAGGCGGCGGACAGAACGCCGTCAACCGCATGATCGCCGAGGACTTGAAAGGGATCGAATTCGTCGCAGTCAACACCGACGCCCAAGCCCTGCTGCTTTCGAACGCGCCCATGCGCGTGCGCATCGGCGAGAAAGTCACCAAGGGACTGGGCGCGGGCGGGGATCCCAAGATAGGCCAGAAGGCGGCGGAGGAATCCGCAGACGAGCTTTATGACATCATCAAAGGCTCGGATATGATATTCATCACCGGCGGGATGGGCGGCGGGACGGGTACCGGCGCGGCGCCGATCGTGGCGCAGATCGCCAAGGAAGTCGGCACACTGGCCATCGGCGTAGTCACCAAGCCGTTCACCTTCGAAGGCACCCGCCGTGCCCATACGGCCGATGAAGGGATCGCCAAGCTCAAGGAGTACGTCAACACTCTGATCGTGATCCCCAACGACCGGCTCCTGCAGCTTACGGAAAAACGAGCCAGCCTGCAGGATTCATTCCGCATCGCGGACGATGTGCTGCGCCAGGGAGTCCAGGGAATTTCCGAGTTGATCACCATCCCCGGATTGATTAACGTCGATTTCGCCGACGTGCGCGCAATCATGCAGGAAGGCGGCGCGGCGCTTATGGCCGTGGGCCGCGCTTCGGGCGAGGACCGGGCGCGGAAGGCCGCCGAGCAGGCGATTTCCAGCCAGTTGCTCGACATCACCATCGACGGCGCGCGCGGCGTGATCTTCAACGTGACCGGCGGAAACAACCTGAGCTTGTTCGAGGTCAGCGAGGCGGCGGCGATCATCAAGGAGACCGCCCATCCCGATGTCAACCTGATCTTCGGCGCAGTGATCGATCCGGGCATGACCGATGAGCTTCGAATCACCGTGATTGCCACCGGATTCGAGAAGCCCGTGATGACCCGGAAGCTGGATCGCATCCTGGCCCGCCCGGCTCCGCAGAAAGCTTCGCAGATGACGCTGCCCAGCACCGGCACCGCGGCGGCCGCTTCGTTTTCACCGCGGCGGATCAACACCGCGATCCCGATGGAAGTTTCGGTGCGCCCGAGCGTGCCGGTGTATTCCGGTGTTTCCGACGGGGAAGACGACCGGGAGCTTCCGGCATTCCTGCGCTTGAAGAGCAACCGCTCCTAAAAACCGACTGATCCTCGAATCTCAATCCTCTCAGCCTCCCTGCGGATTCCTCCGATCCGCGGGAGGCTTTTGCGTAATAGGGACGAGCAATCCTAAAGGGGATGTAGTGAATCCACGAAGGGCACGAAGGGAAAATTAGAAGGACGCGAAGAGTTATTCTTTCTAGCCATAACTTGCGTGGATGGGTTGCATCTATTGAATGATTGGCCTTGTACTAAAAATAATTATAAACGTTCGTGTGCTTCAGGCGTTCTTCGTGCTCTTCGTGGAAAATTATTCAGGTTTTTTCCGCCAGGATCAGGAGCACACGGCTGCGAGGTCGATGGATGATTTCCATGCGAACCGAAAAGCCGCACTCTTCCAGTGAGTGGAGGATCATGCGCCACACGGCGCTGGAAGCAATCGCATCATCGTCCGGTATCCATCGTTTGGCCAGCCATTCCGGAAAGGCCGAGGGGAGGATGATCCACCGTCCTCCGGGACGGAGCACGCGATGCACTTCCCGGAAAGTGCCGGGTTGGAAAAGGAAATCCGCCGGAAAGGTGGCCGCGGCGGAGGAAAAAAATCCCGCCCGCAAAGGAAGCCGCTGAACGTCCGCCCGGACCAGCGACGGGCCGGCGGCCGAATTGTCCGGGTTCGCCACCCGATCCCGGGGAAGGCCGCTTCCCGATCGCGACAGCCATTTGCGTTTCTTCCCGCGGGCGATGTTTCCCATCGCCGGAGACAGATCGATCGCCGTCACCGCATATCCGCGCTCCGACATGTCGAGCGACAGGGTGCCGGTTCCATGGGCGATCTCGAGAACCGGTCCGGGGAGGAGATACGGAATGACGCAGCGCCTCCAATCGGTCCATTCTCCCGCGGAGACGATCCAGGCCACGATGTCGTATGTGAATGCCAGCGGATAATAAAGGAGGTGGAAGGCGAAGCGAAGCAAGATGGAGAGGAGAGAGGCCGCCGCGCCGCCGATGCGCCCCGCGAATCCAAGCCGGGATGGATCGGGCGGGAGTTGGGAAAAGAGATCCGTTGCGGAATGACGGGGATCAGGCATGGAGCTGGTTGTATGTCGTCAGCTGGATTCCCTGCGCGTGCAGCATCTCCGGAAGCCCGGATTCGTTCAAGACATCCAATTCATACCCGCGCTCTTCGGCGTAATCGCTGATGTGCCGGAGATCGTCGTCCGCCATGCCGGGATGGCACATGATCTCGCTGGTCCCCTCGGGTATATCGCTTAAAATCCATTGAAGATTTTTCTTCGTCGCCGTTCTGTCATAAAAGGTCAAATAAAGCCGGTCGGCGGTCGGGATGGACGCCCGCCGGATGGCGGATTGCGCATCTCCCTTCAGGAAGGAGACGGCGGAATCCGGCAGGCCGGGGAATAAATCCGACATGGCGGCGTCGCTTCCGGCCGGCGGCCGAATCGCGAGATGGAATTCCTCCGCCAGCCGAAGCATCTGTTCCAGCAGCGAGGGGGAAAGGTAGGATATGAAATGATGGCTGTCGAGGTGGTCCGGTTGAATGTCCATCGCGATCAGGGCTTCGATCTGGGCGCGAAATTCGCGTCCGGCCTCTTCCGGAGATATGCTGTCCAGGCGCGCGAGGAACGAATCGCGTGCCAAAAACCGTCCCTCGTTATCTACGAGCGTCGGGACCTTTTCCGGAGCCGTAAGCGGTTCTCCCACCGTAAGCGTGAGATGGATCCCGATCGGGAGGGTGGGGGTGTCGCGCACGGCGATTTCCAGGCCGCGCCCCACACCGGGGATGGTCAGCATCGCCGTGGTGGAGGATATGAGACCGTTGGAAAACGCAAAGCGAATTCCCTGGCTCACTCCCCGGGTCAGCCCATAATCATCGGCGTTGATAATTAATTTACGCATTGTCTACCCGCCTGCGTCTACTTGCGGATTTTCGGTGACGTCAATCCCCTCCTTGACCAGCCATTCCTTCGCGGCGGAAATCTGCCGCGGATCTCCGCGAATCTCCACGATCAGCCAGCCTTCCTCGCGCGTTACCTGGGCGCGCAGGATGTTCACTTCCAATTGGAATTTGGATACCAAACTCGCCACCACGGGGCGGCTGACCAGGGCAGGAGGGTAATTCAACAGCAGAATCGTCGCCATAATCCAGGATGCTACCTCGCTTCTCCATGACGGTCAATGGAGGGGAATCGACGGCAGCCCGAATCCGTCCCGGTTTTATATCCTTTCCGCGGATCGGGCATCCCACTTGCGTTTCAACTCCGCCATGGCGGAGGGATCCAGCACCGTCATCAGCCGCTCGACGTACATTTCTTCCGGAAGCGCCCCCTCGATGCGCAGTACTTCGTTGACGACCGTGAGCGGGACCGCGCCGACTTGATACCGGTTCACCAGGTGTGGAAATTCCATTGCCTCGATCATGTCGGCGCGGATCATCCCGCTCGCAAGCGCCAGTCTGTGGGCGAGAAGCACGGCTCGCGGGCAATGCGGACAGGTCGGCGTGCTGAACACCTGCACGTGAACCGGTTCCCGAATCCGGCCGATTTGAGAGATGGTCTTGATGCTTAAGCCATGCTCTTGCCGGCTTACCAGCAGGAGATCCTCAATCAGGGTGCTGAATTCGAATCCGGCGGGGATTCCATATAACCGGATTCCGAAATCCCGGGGCGGATCATCGCCGCTTAAGACGGCGATGGCAGGGATTTTATCCACCCGCATTCGTTCTGCGACCGCGGCATCCGCAACGAAGTCACGGACTTCGAACTGGATTTTCTCGCTGAGGGAGGAAACCTCTTCGACCAGAGTCCGGGTATCCGCACACATCTGACATTCCGGGATTCCCCCCTGGCCCTGGGTGAATATGACCAGCCGTACCGGATTGGTTAATTCCGCGAATGCCTTCTGTACCTCGATTCGGATGGATTCATCCAATAAGGCCATGGCTTCTCCTCGGCTCGCGCCGGCGATTTGCCCGCCGGAATGGGTCGTTTGGCGGATCCACTTTGTTTATAAGGATTTTACTCCCTCCGTGGAAGGATCCCGCAATCGGAATGGAAGGGTGCGGAGGTCCGGAAAGCGGGAGTGCTCGTCTACGGCGAAATTTCTTCCGCTGCTCTTGCTAGGCGGTCGTTGATGGCCGCTCCGATACCGGCGGGAGGAAGGCGATGGGCAAGAATAATCTTCGCTCCCTCGGTTTCGAGCTCCCGTAAGCCCGCAAAAAGGCGGCGGGCGATCTGCCGCGGATCACCCAGCGGACCAAGATCACGAAGGATAACAGGTATCTGCTTCAGATCGATTCGAGTGCAAACCTCGGAAGCGGCAAGCAAACCGATCTGTCGATTTTCCAGTTGAAGCCGCCGGGCGGTTTCCGAGACGGCGAAGGCGATTTCCTCAGAATCCTCCCCGGGGCAGAGGATCAGCCGCGCGTAGGGAGCGTAGTGGCGCGGTTGACGGCCGGGCGACGCGCTGATTCTTTCTCCCGGCCGCGCAACCCGAACCGGTCCGAGAAGTGATTCGAGTTCCGCGCGGGAGATCCCGCCGGGGCGGAGCAAGACCGGGGGCGAGCTAAGCGGATCCAAGATGGTTGATTCCACCCCCCAATCCGTCGGACCCGCATCGAGGATCATATCGATCCGGCCGTCCAGGTCGTCGATCACATGTCGGGCCAGCGTCGGGCTGGTATGACCAAACAAATTAGCGGAGGGAGCCGCCACAGGCACCCCGGACGCCCGCAACAAGGCCTGGGCGACCGGATGGGAAGGCACACGCACTGCCACGGTATCCAGACCGGCGGATACCTCCGACGGAAGAGACGCGCGGCGGGGAAGGAGCAGCGTCAAGGGGCCGGGCCAAAACCGCCTGCCAAGCGTTTCCACCACCGCGGGGATCGCGTCCGCAACCGCCGGCAGATCCTCCATGGACGCAATATGAACGATCAGCGGATCCGCGAAGGGTCTGCCTTTCACCTCGAAGATTCGCCTCACGGCTGCCGGATCGAAAGCCTGCGCGCCCAATCCATATACCGTTTCGGTCGGGAAAGCGACCAGCCCGCCGCAGATTAAACAATCGGCTGCGCGTTGAACGATCTCCCGGTCCGGAGCGCGGGCGTCCAAGGAATAGAGAATGGTGCGCTTTTCCGGTTTCATCTGGTGGATTATATCCGACCCGTCCCGGATGACGGACCACGGAGAAGGGAGCCGGGATCGGGAGTACAATCATTCGCATGGCCGTTCCGCCTTTAGCTCCACGGCAAAAAGCGCGATTCTTCCCCCCCAAACCGCTCGAGGGGGAATTGGAGCGGGCGCGGCTGTTGGAAGCCGTTCAGGCCAATGTCTTCCGCAAACTTACCTTGCTTTGTGCCGCGCCCGGGTATGGAAAATCCACCCTGGCGGCGCAGTTCGCCCGCGCATCGGATTTCCCGGTCGCTTGGCTGCAGCTGGATGACAGTGACCGGGATGCGTCCGCATTTTGCGCAGACATCCTCCAGGCGCTCGAATTCGCAGTGAGGGATTGGGATCCCCCATCGCTTAACCTGATCGGCCTGCCCGCGATCACCGAAAAACCCGCCGCACTCGGATCGGCGCTGGCCGGAGCCTTGGACCGGGCGCTTCCGGATTTCACCGTTCTGGTGATCGATGATTTCCATCTGGTGGATGATTCGCAGCAGATCGTCGAATTCGTGAATGCCATCCTGCGCGAAATTCCCCCCGCGCTGCACCTCCTCCTGATCAGCCGGCATGTCCCTGCTTTGCACATCACGCCCCTGGTGGCGCTCCAGCAGACGGCTGGTTTCAGCGAAGAGCATTTGCGGTTCACGCCCGCCGAAGTGCAGGAACTGGTCGTGGCCCGCAACCGGATCTCGCTGCCGCAAGCGGAAGCGGAAGCGCTTGTCTCTGTGAACGAAGGCTGGGTGACCGGGATTCTCCTGAGCAGCCATTTGTTGTGGAAAGGCCTGCCCCTTGGCGAAGGAATCATCGGGCGGGACCGCGTGTATCAATTCCTGGCGAGCGAGGTTCTTGAGCAACAACCCGACTCTCTGCGGCGCTTCATGCTCGAAGCATCGGTTCTTTTGGACATGGACCCGCCCGCGTGCGATTTCATCCTGCAGCGTTCCGACAGCCGGCAGCTACTTTCCCAGCTCGCCACCCGCCGGTTGTTCGTTTTTTCATCCGGCGAAGACCCGCTCACATACCGGTTTCACAATCTGTTCCGTGAGTTTCTGCTTTCCGAGGGGAAGCAACGGGATGCCGCAAGGCACAAAGCGCTGCTTGAGAGATCCGCCGAGTGGAACCTCAGGATCGGGATGCCCGAGGCGGCTTTCTCCTATTTCATACAAGCGGAAAATTATTCCCAGGCGGCCAAACTGGCCGAGGAAAATGTGCAAAAATATTATGAATCGGGCCGCGCCCAGACGCTGCAGGAATGGGCCCGGCGGCTGTATCCGGTGCGCTTTGAGGTTCCGCGGCTGTTCGGATGCGCGGCGATGACGCTCGGGATGAGCGGGAACTTTCAAAAAGCGGAGGAGTACCTGGAAATTTCCGAGCAAGGGTTGGAACGATCGCACAATACCGCCCGGTACAACAGTCTACAAGTCACCCGTGCCTGGCTGGCATTTCGCAAGGGGGAGTATCAAACGGGATGGGATATCGCCGAGCGGTTGCTGGAAAAAGGCAAGGCCGGGGGTGTTGAGATTGCCGATTTGCGCATGGCGGCCGAACATGCCGGACGCTGCGCCGCGGCGCTCGGAAAAATGCCGGATTCCATCCGCTATCTCAGGAATGCTCTGGCCAATTTCCCAGAGCAGGAAAAGAGTTACGATCGCGCGCATGTGCTGAACGAATTGGCCAACAGCCTTCAAGCATCGGGGGAGACCGCGGAATCCTACATCCTGCAACGGCGAGCGTTGGCGCTTTGGCGGGAATTGGGATATCCGGGACCGATCGCCATCGCCTTGAACAATCTGGCCTATGATCAGCATATGATGGGTCAGCTGGAGGAAGCGGAAGCGTCCTACACCGAGGCGATGGAATGGTCCCGCAAATCCGGAGACAAACACTCGCAGATGCTGATTTTCACCGGCCTGGGCGATTTGATGAAGGACCGGACCCAATACGGCAAAGCGGCGGGGTATTACGCATCGGCGGACAGACTAGCGGAAGAATCCGGCGATCTGCCGATGCTGGGATACATCTACCGGGCGTGGGCCGATCTCAACCGGTGGCAAGGAAATTATCCCGCCGCCCTGGAATGGATGCAACGGGCGGAAGAACTTGTGGAGAAGGAAACCGAAGTGACACGGGCAAGCGACCGGATTATCCACGGGACCCTGCTCGAGGAAATGGGACGCTCCCGCGATGCGGTCGATGTTCTACGGGATGCAACGTCGGTTTTGGAGAAGGAGCGGGCTTCCAAAGCCACGATCGCCGAAGCATGTTTCATGCTCGCGCGCTCGCAATTTCGAGTGGGAAATCCTCCTCAAGCGGAGGCGTCTCTCCGAAAAGCGTTCGATCTTTCATTCACCTGCGGATCGGATCAAAGCCTGGTCCGGGAGGTCGGTTGTGCCTCGGATCTGCTGGCCGCTTTTACGGCGCATCCAACCTTGGGCGGTTTCTGCGTCTCGCTTGTCGAACGATCGAACCGGCAGATACGGAAAGACCGCGCCGGCGAATCTTTGCCGGTGCCGGCCGAATCCATGATCCTTTCGGTCAAAGCGCTTGGCACCCTGGAAATATCGTGGGCCGGGGTCGAGGTCTCCCGGTCGGCGTGGGCTTCCCAAAAAACGAAAGAGGTCTTCCTATACCTTGTCGATCGATCGCAGGTGGGAAGGGAGGAACTCCTGGCAACCTTCTGGCCGGAGATGCCCGCCGGCCGCGCCCAGGCGAATCTCTACCAGACGCTGTACCGCATCCGGCGGGCGATCGGGGTGGACATCCTGCTCCTGAAAAACCAGGTCTGTCGATTCGCGGAGAATATCCAGGTTGCCTACGACGTTTCCGCATTTGAGAAATCCGCCCGGCAGGCATTGACCATTCCGGTCACGGACCGGCGGAGGCTGGCGGAATTGGAAAAAGCAGCCGCCCTGTTCCGGGGTGAATATCTGAAAGACGTTCCCGTCGATTGGGCCAGTCAACGGCGCGAAGAGATCAACCAGCTTTTCCTGATGGTGATCCGCGAGGCAGCGGATGAGTATGTCACGCTTTGCCGGTATGAGGACGGCCGGTCCTATGCCGCACGCGGATTGGAAATCGATCCCTTCCGGGATGAATTGCACCAGCGGATGCTGAAGATCCTCGCGGCAATGGGGAGGAAGCACGAAGTCGTGGACCATTATCAGAAATACGTATTCTTGCTCAGGAACGATCTGGGATTGGATCCTCCGCTCGAAACCCGCGCCTTATACGACAACCTTATTTCATATTAAGGGATAAGACCGAGGCGATCTTTAAGACCGCCTCGGTCTTTCTTACAGATGCCATAAAGAGCGTCCTTTTTTTAATTTTCCAATAAGACAAAATAAACCCAAATTAGCTGTATTTAATCGTAGCGGTTAATTCCCCTGTAAGGGGTTTGTTGAGATCGGCGGTATAGCATGAAAGAGGAAGGAAGGAAGGGATCTGGCCAAAAAGGAGGCCCACATGCGTCGCATATTTTCCCACCACACCATCCGTTTCTCTTGCCCTCCGGGATCGCCGCCGCCGGGAGGAGGTGGATGGTTCTAGTAATTATTGGCGTCAAGCAATGATTTAAATTTTTTCCATAGGGAGGATCCCAGGGATGTATGACACGGCGATTCAGAAGATAGTCTGTCAGGCTGTTGTCAGCGATCAGTATCGCGCGCGGCTGTTGGGTTCCGATCGGGTGGAAGTCCTTCGCTGCTCGGGGCTTGATGCGAGGGAACAGGAAGATCTGCTTGCCATCCATGCCGAGACCATCGAGGAATTCGCCGCGGGTGTGGAGCGGGTGACACGCGCGTGGCAGCGGGCGGGAAACCGGCCGCCCGGCAAGGAAACCTTCGCCATCCGAAGGTTGATCGAAGTGGATCTCCCGCCCCGCAGCGGTTGAGCTCCGGCCGATCCAGGCTCTCAAAGGGAAAATAATTTCACTCGCTGGCGAACCAAAGGACAGGACCGATGAATGAGACGATGCTCGACAAAATGGGTGGAGAGCGGATGTGCAGCATCTGCGGATATGTTGAGCGGGAAGTGTACAGGCTGTTCTGTCCGCATTGCATGCAACGCGACCGGCTCAGCGCCCTGACCACCAAGGAGAATGCGGACGAAGCACTGCCATATCCCTTGGAGCCGCCCGGCATGAATCCCGTGGAAAGCGTCTCTCTTCCCTAACGGCTGGAAAGCCATCCCGGACTTCTAAAGGCACTCGCAGGCGGGAATCATCCGGGGGGAGGGCGCCCCAAAGGGGTTGGATGGCAGTACGTCCCCCGGGCGCGTCACTAGGGGGTGACGCGCCCAGTTTTTTTTCCGAGGACGGTTGTCCGCAGATGTGGGATAATCCTACTGTTCTCCTGCCTTTGTCCGATCAATATGACCGGTCCTCGGAGGAATATCCTTTGGTAAGAAGCTACGAATCAGAAGACGGCCATTCGCCGACACGGGAAAACAATCCTCTGCAGGTCCTGTTGACGGAATCCACGGCGGATGAACTCACACAGCGGCTGAACGAACCATTGCGGCCTTCCAAAGCCGACCTGGTGGATATGGTTTTCCGGGGGGCGACGATCCTATCCACGATGGCCGCCGAATTGGGTGTCATTCTTCGGATTCAAATCCGCGGAGAGGGGGTTTGTTCATCGGTGGATGAGGAGAAATTACGAAGGGTGATTAATGCCCTGGTAATCCATCTGCTGACGGTTTCTCAATCGGGAGGCTGGGTCACCATCGGGCTGGAAGATAAACCGGTAAATGGACGCCGCGGATTCACCCTGCGTTTTACAGCCGACAGCATCGTTCTTCCGTGGAAAAGCAATCCGGAATTCGAAGAGGAACTCAACACCCAAGCGGAATTATCCCTGTGCCGCAAGATCGTGGAAAAGCATGGAGGGAACCTTGCCGCAAATTGGCAGGAGGATAATAAACTAACCTATTTCATCTGGCTTCCGGCGTAATACCCGCCGGCCGCCTTATTCTTCGGAGGGGGATGTTTTCTTCCACGTATCGCGCAGCAAAATGGCGTCTTTTTCCAGAATCGGGCTTTCGCAGAGTATCCGGCCTGCACAACCACGGGTTTTCAATGCTGCCAGGAGTTGCTTGTATTTAAGGTCCGCTTCCTGGAACGGAAGATGCTTGCGTTCGCCCTTGGCGGTGTATTCAATTCCGGATAGATGGATGTGCATCCTGCGAAGGCTTTCCTCCCCCAGCGCCTTCCGGATGGATTCCAAAATCCCCATCCATTCATCGTAACTATTCAGCGCATTGGTTCGGGCGTGAAGGTGCGCGAAATCCACGCACGGCAAGACGCCGTCGACCTCCGCCGACATTGCGAGAAGATCTTCGAGGGAACCGAGAAGGGCCGGTTTGCCCATGATCTCCGGTCGGAGGATGGCCGGATTGCCCTGACCACGCAACTCTTTCACGCAATCCCTCAGCCGCGGGATGGCGACTTGGAGAACATCCACCGGGGAACGGCCGAAATAGGATCCGGGATGAATGACGATGTCGGTTGCACCGGCCAAGTTGCCGAAATGCGCCGCGTCCATGATTCGTTTCCGGCTCTTCGGCCATTCGGAGGAATCCGCGTTAAGGTTGATGAAATACGGAGCGTGAACACTCAAGGCGATCTGGTTCCGCTCTGCTTCCAAACGGATGGCATCGCAGGCGGCCGGCGAGATTCTGACCGACCGGACCCAGGCGAGTTCAAGGCAATTCAAGCCGAGGTGGGCCATGCGGAGAATGCCGCCGATTGTGCCGCCGGGTTTGGGAGGAGTGGAGAGCGGGCTTCCGACTGTGCCGAACCGGAATGTGGATGTCATGGTTGTGATCTCCCGCCGCGCTACGGCGGATGGTTATGGAAACAGCGATCTCAGCTGGAGAAGCAATTTGGGACCAAGCACCAGCAGGCCGATCAGCACTGCCGCCAGGCTTGCCACCACCACTACGCCGGCTTTTACATCTTTGGCGGTCTTGGCGAGGGCGTGGTAATCCGGGCTGAGCAGATCCACCACATTTTCAAGAACCGTATTCGACAGTTCGGCCATCCAGACCATTCCAATCGACAGGATGATAAAGCACCACTGTTCTATACTTAATCCCAGCCATACCCCGACGGCGGAAACCAATAAGGTGACGATCAGATGAATTCTGGCATTGCGTTGAGTCCGAAGCGCGTACCACAGGCCGGTGAAAGCATTGCGGAACGAAGAGATAAGGTCTGGAGATTTTGAGGGGGTCATGATGGTTCAGGTCCGCTCCTTCAAGATTTCCTTCTGGGCTTTCCACATCCGCTTCTTTTCCACTGCATGTTCATGATCGTGTCCGAGGAGATGCAAAGTTCCGTGAACGGCGAGCAGAAGAACTTCCTTTTCCAGCGTCTTCCGCCGGGCGGCAGCCTGGCGGGCAGCCCGCGGCAGTGAGATGACGATGTCGCCGAGATGGAGCAGCGCCGTTTCCGGGTCAACGATCTTCGACGGGAAGGAGAGCACGTCCGTCGCATGGGCCACACCACGGTAGCGGGCGTTCAGCGAAGCCAGGGTTTCCTCCCCGGCCAGGATCAGGGACAGGGAACAGGCTTTCCGGAAGGATTGGTGGTCAAGCGTCTGACGCACAACGCGCCGGATCGCGGCGATCGGCACCTTGCGGGTTTGATGCCTCTCGCGCCGGATCATGATCACCCGGAGAGGTTCAGCGCTTCGGATGGGTTGTCCGTTCCGGCTGCTTCTTTTCATCTTCCGGATACCGCAATCGGGAATGGGCCCGGCCGCGAAGCGCATCGATCAATGCTTCCCGGACCATTTCAAGATCGTGCAAGGTCAGGTCGGTATTATCGAATTGCCGTTGGGCTACGCGCTCATCGAGAACGTTTTGCACCAATTTTTCCACATCCTCCGGAGAACTGGGTGCAATCGCCCGGTATTTCGCCTCGACACCGTCTGCCAACATGAGGATGGCCGCTTCCTTGGACCGCGGCCGGGGACCGGGATAGCGGAATTTGCTTTCGTCGATATTCTCCGGATGGCCTTCGGCAGCCTTCAATGCCTGTCCATACTGAAAATTAGCGCGTAAGGTTCCATGATGCTCCACGATTAAATCCCGGACCCGGGTTGGAAGGCGATGTTTGCGCGCGAGATCCAGCCCGTCGCGCGCGTGCTGGATGATCAGACGGGCGCTGGATTCCGGATCCAGCCGGTCGTGCGGATTGCTCTCGGCGGCCTGGTTCTCCACGAAAAATTTTGGCTGCGTTGCTTTTCCCGCATCATGATACAGCGCGCCGACGCGCAGAAGCAGCGTGTTCGCCCCG
The DNA here is from genome assembly GCA_964521085.1 of uncultured Anaerolineales bacterium. GTDB lineage: Bacteria > Chloroflexota > Anaerolineae > Anaerolineales > RBG-16-64-43 > JAFGKK01. The sequence continues at coordinate 31,960 of CAZFPL010000023.1, forward strand.
ATTCTCTCGCCTGCGTATTCCGCCAGGTTGGCAACCTGCAAGCTGTGTTGATAGGTCCCGGGGGCTTGCATCAGGATCTCCCGCAACAGGGGATGATCCGGTCGGGAGAGATCCAGGAGTTGGAGATTGGTCGGGATATCGAACAGGTTGCCGATGAGGAAAAGCAAACCCAGGGAAAGACTGGCGGAAATCAGTCCATTGGCAAAACTGCAGGCGATCAACGTAATAATGCCGATCAGATCGCTGGCCGGTTCGGAAAGACGTGTGATGACCACGACCAGGGATCCCGTCACCCCGGCCGCCAATCCGGCGGTGAAGAAGCGCAATGGTTTCTCGCCTTTGCCGAGAAGCAGGACGGCCGTAAGGCTGCTCAGGCCGCCGAACAGGGCGATCTCCAGCTGGTTGCTGCCCAGCCATCCGGCAAATGTGGACAGCAGCATCGCCGTGATTATCCCCAATCCCCTGCCGAACAAACAGGCGACAAGGATGCCCATCGCGGCGATCGGGAACAGGAAGGGCAGGACCGTATGATCCGGGACCATAATCCGCGCCACCGCCAGAAATGTAAGCAGGATCAGACAGTACAGGAATACGGAGCGAATCCTGCGCGGTAATTCCTGGTGGAATTGGGATATGAACAACGAAAGCAGTACGGTGGAGAGGATCACCGCCATGATCATGCTCGCCGCGCTGCGTAGATTGAGCGCTTCGGTCGTCAACCCAAGCATGAAGACGGCTTCCAAATCCGCTTCGGTGACGATTTTCCCCCGCGCGATCACCACCTGTCCGGTGATGAAACTGCGGGTGACGGATTCGGCGTTGGCCGAGGCATCTTCGCGCAATGCTTCGGTCGCCGCCTCGTTGTACAGGCTGTTGGGGACTACGAGGGTGCGAACCAGTTCCGAAACCAGGGCAATCTGGGTTTCCGGGAGCGACAGACTGACGTAGTTGGGAATGGAATCGACGATCTCGTCCAATTGATTGGGGCCGATCGGCTGGCGCATGATCCGCTCCAAAACGGCTTTTGCTTCCTGCTGGACCAGCTCCCAGTCAATGTCGCTGAGTTGGAGAATCCGGGTGGCCGTTTCCGTCGAAAGGTGAACCTGGGTGAGTTGGTTGAGATCGGAGAGTTTTTCTTCCAGCGTGGAATAGGGATCGGACCGGACATTGGTGATGAAGGCGAGGGCCGCCTGAAGGCTCTCCGCCCGTTCCCGCGCGATCAACGGATCGGGCGGATCGTATACCGGAGTCACAGCCGCTGCGGCTTGTGCCCGCGCCTGCTCGGTAAGGGAGTCGCTTACATACGTGATGGATCGCGGGGCGAGCACGTCCTGGGTCGACACATCCCCCAATTTAAGGCTGACGGTCTGTTCGCCCGGAAAGATGGGAAGAGTGAGGATGGCCGCCGCCACCACCATGCTGCCGAACACCACGACGGCAGTCGGAATCCTTCCGAGCAGTTGCCGCCAGCGGGGCGGTGTGGGGGAATCGGTTTCGCCGGTCACGGCTTTCCCTTTCAGGGTTATCCTCCCAGAAGTTTTCGCACCCATTGGCTGACTTCCCGGTTGTCGGCGCGTCCTTGGGTCTTCGGGGTTACCAATTTCATCACCTTGCCCATGTCGCCGGGCGAGGAGGCGCCGGCCTCTTGCATCGCCTCGCGGATGATGGCCTCCAATTCCTGCGCGGTGAGCGCCGCCGGTAGGAAGGATTTAATCAAATCGAGTTCGGCGCGGGCATCGGCGGCGAGATCGGGCCGGCCGGCTTTTTCCGCATCCGTGATCGTCTCCTGGCGTGTTTTTACTTCTTTTTGCAGGACACCCAGCAGCGCGGGCTCATCCAGCGCGCCGCGTTTTTCCACCTCGGCCAGTTTGATCGCGGCCAGGATCATGCGGAAGGTGCGCCTGCGCACCACGTCCTTCGCGCGCATGGCTTCTTTCAGTTGGGCTTCCATTGATTCCCGTGTCAGCATCGGTTCTCCTCGCGGTGTTTTTTGGAATCTAAACCTTTATTTGCAGATTCTTTCCATGACAACTTCCCAGCACCGGAAGCCTGAAACACCCTGGAATAAGAAAATAGCCGCGCCGCAGGCGCATGCCCCATTCCATTATACGTTTCGCGGTGCGGAGGGTCAAAGGGCCGCGGCGGAATATCTCATTAACCCGTGAAATTGCTTAAGAGTTTTTCCGGATGATGCAGGAAATCCCGGATCGGCTCCCGGCCGTCGGTTAACCGGACAAGCGTTTCGGTCAATATCCGGTTGACCGGGGTATCGACGCCGAGCCTTGCGCCGGTCCGAGCTACCGCGCCGTTCAGCCATTCCACTTCGGTTTTTCTGCGTCCGGAGTTCAGATCAAGGTAGAAGGACGGCATCTTCCCGCCGCGGCCTGCCCCGACGGCGCGCGCGAGCACCGGTTGCGCCAGAAGACGCGGCAGCCGCTGCACGGCAAGCGCCAGCAGCCTCACCGGAGTGCCCGGCAAATCCGTCACAGCAATTCTTTCCGCGCGCATCACCCGCAGGCACTCGCGCAGCATTTCCCGCTCGAGGAGGAAAAGCCGCCGATCGGAAAAGATCTCCCGCGGGGTCATGCCGAGGATCGCGGACGAAGCGTTGGCTATCAGGTTGGTGAGCAGCTTCGACCATTTCATCGGGCGCGCCGAAAAGTACAGCCGCGCGTTCAGCCCGGATTGATTTAGCGCCTCCACTAGCGGCACGCTCAGGTCGTTTCCCGCCGCCACGCCCACGCCGCGTTTCCGCTCGAGCGTGATCCCCCCGGTTGGGTCGCGGCCGACCGCGCTGGTCACCGTCCCGGCGATCACCCGTCCGGCCCCAAACACGCTTTCCAGCACTGCCTCGTTCTCGACGCCGTTCTGCAGGCAGAGGACGGATGGAAGCCGATCTTTAAGCGGCTTAAGTGGTTCGGCCGCCGCAGCGGTATCGTAGGATTTAAGCGCAAACACCGCCAGGTCCGGCGAACTGGCCCGCAGCGCATCGGCCGCGCTGGTATAGGCGCAATGAACCGGAATTTGACTCGCCTGCCCCCTAATCCTCAACCGCAGGCCATCCCGGCGAAGGATCTCGACGATCTCCGGCCGTTCCAGGAACGCAACATCATGCCCTGCTTGCGCGAGACTGCCGCCGATGTAAGTCCCGATCGCGCCGGCGCCGAAAAAAAGGAATCTCATCCCTCTCTCCCCATGAGGATTAGCTCCAGGACTTGGCAGGTGATCATCGCCGTGGCGCCCCAGATGACATGCCCTTGATAGGCCTCGAAGAAGATCGCCTTCCGTTCACTCCGCCCGGCTTCGGATGGAACCGGCTGCCACTCCCATCTGCCCGGTTCCTTCAACCATTTGAGGGGAATCCAAAAAACTTCGCAGACTTCAGGACTCGCTGGTTTTAACGATATCGGTTGGCGCAAAATGCAGATCACCGGCCAAATCCGGAACCCGGTCTGCGTATCCACCGGAGCGAGAATTCCAATCGGATCAACCGCTTCCGGCGGGATACCGACCTCTTCGGATGCTTCGCGCAGCGCCGTCTGGAGCGGGCCTGAATCACCCGCATCCACTTGCCCGCCCGGAAAAGCAATCTGCCCGCGATGATCGGCAAGCTGTTCGCCGCGCCGGGTGAATAAGACGCTCCACTCGCGCTTTTCCTTCAACGCCACCAGCACCGCGGAGGATTTTATTCCGGGCGGAAGGGAAGAAGGGTACGGCGCTTGGACATCCTGAAGGAGCGCTTTCCGAAAAAGAATTCGAATTGTAGACATGGCATCCGAAAATGCGGCCGAGTCAACGGGAGGAAACCGCCCGGTTGAACTTCATTCTTTCTCCGGCCGGATCGGAGAGCCGCAGTACGCGCATTCCGCGGTTTGTTTGTCGATCCATTCAATCTCTTCGGAACGGATGACGGCTCCGCACTGACCGCAATGGGCGGGCAGGGTGGGGCGGGCTTCCTCGGCCGGGGAAACAGCAGGGCCGGAGCCGAAGGCGGCGGCAGCGGATTCCTCCCCTCCGGGAATCCCCGCCAGGAATTTCTTTACCTCTTCCGCTTCCGGCGAATGCCCCAGATTATCCAACTCGCGGATCGCCGCCGCACAAATCTGGCGGACGGGCCTGAGCGCTCCGGCGGTGACTAGAATCCCCAATCCGTTGCGAAGGAGCTGCATTCCATGCGGAACCTGGCCGGCGTGCCAATTGGCGCGCGCCGCCTGGAAGAACAACCGCGGGGCGAAGGGGAGGCGATTGGCGCTCGCGGCGTTGGCGAGCATTTCGAATCTCTCGGCCGCCGGGGCATATTGACCGTCCGCCAGGAGTCGATTGGCCTGCGCGAGAGCCTTGATCGGCCCCGGCGGGAGGGGTCTCGGCGGTCCGAACGGCCGGCGGCGGCCGGGGAACAATGGCGGACCGATGCGGCGAAGCGGTTTTCCAAATCTTGGCATGCTATCCTCCAGGGATTGTTTCATCCGGCGATGCATCCTGCTTCCGGCCTGTCTCTTCCATTATTTTTTCAAGCACCGGCCGGGCGAAGATCAGGTAACCCGTATGCGCGACCATTCGGTCGGTCGGGCGCAGGCGCTCCGGTACCGGTTTATAGTAGCGGAGGGAAAGTTCGCTGACTTCGACGAATTCGAACTCGTGCCGCTCGAGCGCAGACAGAAGCAGGCAGACCTGATTGGTGGTCGGGACAATCGATCCAAAGAAGCCGCCCGGCCGAAGGGCGTCGCGGACCTGGCCGATGTATTCGTGCGGGACAGGAACGTCGAGGAAAAGGGACGGGATGTCGGTCTCCTCGAATCCTCCGGAGATATCCTTCAGACGGAACTCCACGCGCCCCTCCAATCCAAGCTGCTCCAGGTTTTTCCGGGCGAGGGATTGCATATCGGCGCGCGAGTCATAAGAGATCACGCGACCCTGCGGACCGACCGCCGTGGCCAGCGCGGTGGTCAACGCGCCCGAGCCGGTGCCCGCCTCGATCACGGTGATTCCCGGCGCGATCGAGAGTTTAAGCAAGATATACCCGATATCCTTGGGGAAAATAATCTGGCTGCTTCGTTTCGTATCACGCAGGACGTCGTGGAGGGAGGGCGGCAGCAGGTAGAAGGGGCGCCCGATGTGGCTGTCGACGCGGGCTCCCCACGGTTTGCCGATCATATCGTCATGCTTAAGCAATCCGCGATGGGTATGCAGCTCCGCGCCCGGTTGCAATCGCACCAGCCGGTATTTGTGGTCGCGCCCGACCAATTGAACCAAGTCACCTTCTTGAGTGAGGGCCATTCATCCTTCTCCCGAATTGTTGATTGTAACGTGAGCGGCGCGGGGAAGCAATTGGCTTCCCCTCCGATATCCTTCTCCATTTTCGAAGTAAATAGAGGAGGATTTCGGAGGGGTATGAAAAAAACCAAGCATTTCTCGCTTGGTTTTTTTTTACTACAAAGGAGCTGATTAATCTTTTTTCTTCAAGCGGCAGCTGCAGCCACGGCCGGAGTTTTCTCCTCCAGCGGCAACCCATAACGATCGTAGGCCAGGTTCAGAATTTCAGTGATCAGGATCGAGTATTGCATTCCTTCCGCCTTGGCCATGATGCACAGATCGCTGACCTCAGGATTCACGCCGGGAAGGGTGTTGATTTCCATCAGGCATGGATGGCCTTCGGAATCCAGCCGGATGTCGACCCGGCTGCAGTCATCGGCGCCGATTGCGATGGTCGCCGATTTCGTAAGGCGATACATATCCTTTTTCAGATTGCATGGGATATCGGCCGGGCACGTGTAGACCGGCGATCCCTCCGCGCCGGGAATGATCGCCTTGGCTTCCGATCCATACACTCCCTGGAGAGCGCCGACGTTGGGATCGATCTCGAGAACCGGGAAGTAGTGGAATCCGTCGGCGGCATAGAGATCGGGATTGGCGCGTTTGTGCCCGCTGGGCGGATTGCCGATGATCCCGACGGTGAATTCGCGGCCGGGGAGATAGCTTTCCACCAGCGCCGGCTGGTGATAATCCTGCACGATCCGGCGCACCTCGCGCCGCATCTCTTCCTCGTTCTGCACGATCGAAGTCGGAGATACGCCCTTGCCGGACCCTTCGCGCACGGGTTTGACGAACAGCGGGAAGCGCAGCGTAGAGCGAAGCGGTGCGTCGGCGTCGTTGAATAATTGAAAGGGCACGGTGGGCAGGCCGCGGTCGCGCCAGATGCGCTTGGCGATCACTTTTTCCAGCGAAATGGCGTTGGCAAGCACGCGCGATCCGCTGTAGGGTACGCCAAGCATCTCCAGGATCGCAGGGACGTGCGATTCGCGCGCGTCTCCGCGGAGCCCTTCCGAGATGTTGAAGCAGAACTCGGGTTTGGTTTTGCGGATGCTGTCGAGCAACGTGGCGTCGGCTTCGAGGAAGAACGGCTTGTGGCCCACCGAGCGAAGCGACTGGAGGATCGCTTCCACCGTCTCTTCGCGATCGTATTCCACATTGTCGTCGGGAGGGGCGTCCGGCCGCAGGGGAATGCTCTTCTTCAGATTCGCCAGCACGGCGACTTTCAACGGAGGACTGATCCGGCGCGGAGCGGCCGGAACGATGGGGAGCGAGATTTGTGACCCAGGAGGTTCTTCGATGGCTTTCTCTCTATTCATGATACCCTCAACGTTTCGAATTGACTCCGAGGCAACAGAAAAGCCCTACCCGCAGGGTCAGGGCTTTAGGATCGGTCGGCTCGAAGTGCCCTTATTATAGCATTTTTTCGGAAAGAGCAAGATGTCAATTCTCCTATCTCGGGGGAACAAATATAATGAGAGCACCGATCCGACCCGCCGATCTCGGAGAGAATGTATCGCGGATGCAGAGCGCGAGGATCGGTATGCAGTCCCAGCATCACTCCTGATAAGGCAGTTGGCTTGATCCGAAGTCGTCCGAGAAAGGAGTTCGCATGGGTAAGCTGATCGACGTTTCGATGGAAGTTTTTTCCGGGATGCTTGTCTGGCCGGGGGACGACGGGGTGGATTTGCACCGCGTGCAGAAGATGGAGGAAGGGGCGCATGCTAATCTTTCTCGAATCCGGTGCGGAGTACACACCGGAACACACGTGGACGCGCCTCTGCATTTTGTGCCCGGGGGAAAAACCATTGAACAACTATCCCTCGATATTCTGAACGGACCGGCGTGGGTGGCCGAATTTCCTTCGGTGGAGCGCATCCGGGCGGAGGAACTGGAGCAAGCCGGCATCCCGGCCGGCACGGAACGCCTGCTGCTTAAAACCCGCAACTCCCAATTCCTCGAAACCACGAAGACTTTCCGGGAGGATTACGCCGGATTGGAGGAAAGCGGCGCGAGGTGGATTGTGGAGAAGAAGATCCGGCTGGTGGGCAATGATTTTCTTTCGGTCGCCTGCCGGGATCAAACCGGCCCGGTGCACACGCTGCTTCTCGGAGCGGAAGTAATTCTCGTGGAAGGATTGCTTTTAGGAAAGGTTCCGGCCGGCGCGTGCCGATTTTACTGTCTGCCGCTGAAACTCAGGGGATCCGACGGGGCGCTTGCGCGGGCAATGGTAGAGGTTGTGTAGGGAAGGCTGTCGTCTTCACCGCGGCGGTTTGGGAATCCATCGCGGCACTCTGCGTTTGTACTCCTCATATTCGATTCCAAAATCCTGCCGCAACCGTTCCTCCTCCCGGCGGACAATGGTGCGGTCCATAATCGGGAGAAAAAGACAAGCGGCCAAAAGCAATGTGGGCGATTGCCTGGAGAAAGCAACTCCCAAAAGGACCAGCGCCCCTCCCAGGTAGATTGGATTTCGGACCCAGCGGTAAATGCCGGTGATTACCAGGTGTTTGGTGGGATCAACGGGAGCGCCGGTCGCACCTCCCCGCATCAGGAAGGCCGTCTCCGCACACGCGACCAGACTCAGACCGCCGAATAGGAAAATCCAATACATTGGCGCAGGAACTGCGGGCAGTGCGAAGGGCAGGAATGAATCCATCCATAAACAAAGCAGGCCGGCAAGCAGGACCGCGGCGGCGGCGATCAAGTTTGGAAGAATACGTTTCATTTTAAGAATATTTGAAAAGCCCGGATTTCATCCGGACGGCGCAGGATTTCCCTGCAATCCAAGTTCGCCGGCGATGGGCTGCATGGCTTGGATGACGTTCTCAACATGCTCCCACAGCTCCACACCGAATTCACGGGTTCCGCGTTCGATTTCGTCGCGGTTGGCGCCCGCTGCAAAGGCACGATCCTTCCACTTTTTTTTCACCGACGACGCAGTCAGGTCGGCCAGCGAGCGCGACGGGCGTACCAGCGCGACGGCGGTGATCAACCCGGTCAACTCGTCGCAGGCGAAAAGAGCCTTCTCCATCCGGTTTTCCCGCGCCACACCGGTATGGTCGGCGTGCGAAAGGACGCCGTGGATGATCTCCTCCGGTACGTTGCGCTGGCGCAGGATGAGCGCGCCCGCCTGGGGATGGCTGTCCAGATTCGGATGGATCTCCCAGTCAAAATCGTGCAGCAAACCGACTACGCCCCATACTTCTTCGTCCTCCCCGTACTTTTTGGCGTAAAACCGCATCGCCGCCTCGACGGCCAGCATATGGCGGACCAGGTTTTCATTCTTGATGAATTCGCGGACGATGGCGAGGGCTTCTTCTCGTTTCATGGGGTTCTTCCCTTTATCTGCCATCCCATCCTTCCCCACCCTGACCCTTCCTTCCCGTGAAATGGGAAGGAGGAGGAGGGATGGGAGGGGGTGGATAAGATGGTCACTCCAGCGGTTCCATCGGACCCAGCACCGGCTGAGGGTGTGTAATCTGCGTCTCCAAGATCGCAAAGAAACAGGCCGCCCATTCGCGCAGGTTCCATTGGAGGAGCGACGAAGTCCGATACACGCGCCGGTCCGCGGTAACGCCGATGGCTTCGATCCCCAACTGGTCGCAGAGGTAGACCGCACGCGGAAGGTGGAATTCCTGCGAGACCAGGATCGCCTTCTTTACGTTGAAAATGAATCGTGCCCGGTAGCAGCTGTCGTAGGTGCGCCGTCCCGCGTAATCCGAAACCAGGTCGGTCTCGGGGACGCCGAGGGAAATGGCAAAGCGGCGCATCGCCTCGGGCTCGTTATATTCCGGGAAGCGGTTATCGCCGGTGAGCAGGATTTTACCGACCTTGCCGGCTTTGTACAGGTCCACCGCAGTGGAAACCCGGTCGGCCAGCACCGGCATGGGGGTGCCATCGCGGTACAAACCGGCGCCGAAAACGATTGCCACCGGCGCGGAAGGGGCGTCGGCCGTGGTTCGGTAAATCCGTGATTGGGTTCTTAATCGGATAAAAATCCACGGCAGGCCGGCCAGCAGGACGCCGCCCAGCAGGAATGCAAGCCATTTCCAGGGGAAACGAAATTTCTTCATTAAGTCCGGCTGCTCCCGCCGCGATGGAATTCCATTAATTCAACGGGCGCCCCGTCGTCGAGGATCATCGCCGTGCGGACTCCGTCGGAAGGCGCGCCGATGCCGAACAAAATCTCCTTCCCCGCCAGCGCCAATTCCAGATCGTCCACGACGAAAGCCAAGTGCGGGACCGACCGGATGAGTTCCGGAAGCGGGCTGTTTTTCTCAAACCGCGTCCATTCGATCCCATACGGGCTGGTATCGAAACCGGAGACGAACATGCCGAATTGGGGAAGGTGTTTTTCGCCCGGCCGCGGGATAAGTGTGGGTATCCCAAGATGATGGTATCGCCACCCATTGCGGGCTGTCGCAGCAGGGAATTCGTGATCCTTGCGCAGGATGGGAGAGGATGGATCGGCTTTTTTGCGGCCGGGATCGGTCATCACACCTCAAGGTTTTTTAGCGTTAATCGGCGGATCACTGCTGCAACAAGAAAAAACCCGGTTTCCCGGGTTAGTGCCGAAGCTGGGAGTTGAACCCAGATGGCCTTACGGCCACTGCGCCCTGAA
>CAZFPL010000024.1:0-11147 GCA_964521085.1 uncultured Anaerolineales bacterium
TTTTTTTTTATCCCTCTGTCTGGGGTGGCCTTGTGCCACCCTCCGGAGAATTCGGAAAATTCGGAGGAGACAATGCCCGTTCGGGGAATTCGAGGAGCGACCACCTCGCCGAGCAACAAGACCGAAGCCTTGCTTGCGCGGACCAAGGAACTGCTTACGGAGATCCACAAACGCAACCGCTTTCAGCCGGAGGATCTGGCGGCGATAATCTTCACCACCACGCCGGACCTGAACGCCGCCTTCCCGGCGACGGCCGCCCGGGAGATGGGCTGGCGCGATGCAGCGATGTTGTGCGGCCACGAGATCGACGTCGCGGGCTCCGTTCCGCGTTGCATCCGCGTGCTCATCCTCTGGAACACCGAGCACACGCCGGCGGAGATCCAGCACGTGTACCTGCACGAGGCGGAGGCGCTGCGGCCGGACCTTATGGGAGCACCGTCGGCAAAACCGCCGGTGGAAGTCTACCGGATCCCGGCTTCGATCGCCTTCCAGGGCGAGCACGGGGCCTTTTCCGAGGAGGCGATCCTCCTCGGGATCGGCGCGGAAACCTCGCGCACGCCCTGCCGGACCTTCCAGGAAATCTGCCTGGCGGTGACGACCGACCGGGTGGAGGCCGGATTGCTGCCGGTGGAAAATTCCACGACCGGATCGATCCACACCTCCTACGATCTGCTGCTCGAGAACGAACTGCACATCATCGGCGAATTCATCCTTCCCGTCCGGGAATGCGCAATGCTGCCGCCGGGCGTGGAGGTGGATACGGTTCGGCAGGTGATCAGCCACCCGCAGGCGCTCGAGCAGTGCGCGCGTTGGATCTCAACCCAGCATTGGGAGGCGGTCCCGGTCTACGACACCGCCGGCGCGGCCAGAATTCTCGCCCAGGAAAAGCGCCCGGACCGCGCGGCGATCGGGAGCGAGACGGCGGCGAAACTCTACGGGCTGAACATCATCGCCCGCTCGATCCAGGACGTCCAGGAAAATTACACGCGCTTCCTACTCCTTTCGAAGGAAAACCGGCCGACCGGCAAACCTTCCAAGACCTCCTTGATCTTCGCCACCCGCCACAAGCCGGGCGCGCTGCACGCCTGCCTGAACGTCCTGGCCAAGCGCGGCATCAACCTGAATAAGATCGAATCCCGCCCCGACCGCAAGAAGCCTTGGCATTACCTGTTCTATTTGGATTTCGAAGGCGACGCTTCGGACCCGAAAGTGGTCGAGGCGCTGGAAGACATGCGCACGCATACGGAATTCCTCCGCGAGCTGGGTTCCTATCCGACCCGGACCTTGGGGGAGCAGGAATGAACGCGTCGGGCGCAGCGTTGCCGGATGCAAGACCCGCCGGGGAATCCGTGCGCCGCGCAGGACGGAGAGTTAAGTCTGCAAGGAGAAGGAGAGACACCATGGTCATAGTCATGCAGGATCATGCCGGAAAAGACGATATCGACGAGACGGTGCGCCGGGTGCAGGAGATGGGGTACGGCGTGAACGTTTCCCGCGGAGAGGAGCGTACCGTGATCGGCGTATTGGGCGACGAGCGGCAGATCGAATGGGAGCACCTCGAACTGCTTCCGGGCGTGGAGCGGGTCGTCCGGATCCTCAAACCCTACAAGCTGGCCTCGCGCGACGCGCGTCCGGATAATACGGTCGTCCGCGTCGGGAATGTCGCCATCGGCGGCGAGGCGATCGTATTCATCGCCGGACCGTGCGCCGTGGAAAGCCGCGAGCAGATCCTCGAGACGGCTCAGGCGGTAAAACAGGCGGGGGCGCACATGCTCCGCGGGGGAGCCTATAAACCGCGCTCCTCCCCGTACTCGTTCCAGGGTATGGCCGAAGACGGATTGAAGCTCTTGGCCGAGGCCCGCGACACCACCGGCCTGCCGGTTGTGACCGAGGTCATGGCGGTCGGGCAGGTGGATACCGTGGCGCGCTATGCGGACATGCTTCAGATCGGCGCGCGCAACATGCAGAACTTCCCGCTCCTCCAGGAAGTGGGCAAGAGCGGGTATCCGGTGCTCCTTAAACGCGGGATCAGCGCCACGGTCGAGGAATGGCTGATGGCCGCCGAATACCTGCTTGCGAACGGGAATACGCGCGTTGTCCTGTGCGAACGCGGGATCCGCACGTTCGAGACGGCCACGCGCAACACCACCGATATCAACGCGATCCCGGTCGTCAAACGGCTCTCCCATCTTCCGGTGATCGTCGATCCAAGCCACTCGACGGGGCGGGGCGAATACATCGAATCGGTCTCCCGCGCGGCGATCGCCGCCGGTGCGGACGGGCTGATCATCGAAGTCCATCCGCACCCGGATGAGGCGCTTTCGGACGGTGCGCAAAGCCTCCGTCCGGCGGAATTCTCCGAACTGGTCGGACACGTGGGACGTGTCGCCGCCGCTGTGGGCCGCAGTTAAAGGAATCATCCGGCGGTAATAACCCGGATCGCGTAGAATCTCACCGTATATCAATTGCCAAGGGATGCGTGTGTAATCGGATAAAATATACGGGGATTTAAACGAAAGCACTTAACGCTTTCGGGGCGGCGACGATTTTTTTGGGAATTTCGTAACCGCCCAACCTTTACTCCCTCATCTGGTATTCAGCCGCCTTCTCCCAGCGCCTGCCCTCGCGAAGCGGGGGCAGGCGCTGGGAGAAGGATGGGATGAGGAAGAGATAAAAAAGGCGATTTTTCAAACATGCATTCTGGAAATGAAAATTCGAACGAATTGAAGTTCCTCACCGTCGGCATCGTCGGTTTGGGCCTGATGGGTGGATCGCTGGCGCTCGGTCTGGCCGGAAAATGCCGGCGCCGGATCGGTTTGGATTCGGACCCGGGAGCGGATAAAAATGCGCTGGAAAGAAACGCGGTCGACGAATTGGCGCTGCATCTGCCGGATCTGGTTGCAAAATCCGATCTGATCGTTCTGGCGGCGCCGGTGCGGACGATCCTGGCCGTAATAAAAGAACTCTCGGATATCCGTCCTCCCCGCGGGAAAAACCGGATCGTCATCGACATTGGCTCCACCAAAAGCGAAATCGTCAAAGCCATGGAATCCCTGGGAACGGGATACGATCCAATCGGCGGCCACCCGATTTGCGGCCGCGAGGTCCAGGGAATCCAGCATGCGGATCCTGCGCTCTATCGAAATGCTCCTTTCGTGCTTACCCCCAATTCCCGGACTTCTCCGCGCGCGATGGCGGTCGGGCGGGAGCTTGCCGGGGTGCTTGGCGCCCATCCTTTGGAGCTCAGCGCGGCCGAGCACGATGCGCTGGTCGCCAGCACAAGCCATCTGCCGCATTTGGTGGCCGTCGCGCTGGCCCAAACCGCATGCCGGCTTCCGTCGGCCGCCGCGCTGGTCGGGCCGGGCTTCCGCGATACGTCGCGGCTGGCGGCGTCCAATCTGGAGATGATGACCGATATTCTGCTGACAAACCGCGAGCACGTCCTGGAAGCGCTCGAGGAATACATCCACCGCTTGGAGGCGCTTGCGCAGCGCGTGCGCGAGGGGGATGAGGCCCGCTTGAAGGTGCTGCTCGCGGAAGGCAGGCGTGCCCGGCAGGAATTGCTCGAACCTTCCGCTCCGAAAGGGGGGGAATGAGACTCCATTCGCGGCCGGCTGGCGCTTTGCATGGATCGGTTCGTCTCCCGGGCGATAAATCCATCTCGCATCGCGCCGCTCTGCTGGCCGGCATGTCGGATGGTCGGGGTCGGATTGAGGGGATACTGCGCGCCGGCGTCACTCAGGTGATGCTGGATTCGCTTGCCGATCTTGGAGTGGGATTGAAGTGGGAGGGTGAAAATCTTATTGTCGAGGGGATGGGCAGGGACGGTTTTCGCCCAACGGCAACTGCGGCGGAGACTCCACGGCCGTTGAACTGCGGTAATTCAGCGACCACGATACGGCTTCTGACAGGTGCACTTGCCGGAGAACCCCGTTGGGGAGCAGGCGGGAAAGATGGTGAATACCTCTTGGATGGTTCCGATCAGCTGAGAAAACGGCCGATGAAGCGCGTAATTGGGCCGCTATGCGAAATGGGCGCGCAAATCCGGTCATTGGACCAATCTGGATATGCTCCATTTGCAGTCAAAATGTCTAAACTATCCGGGATCGACTACCGAATGCCGGTCGCGTCCGCTCAAGTAAAAACCTCCATCCTGATCGCTGGATTATCCGCATCCGGTTCGACATCGGTGGAGGAACCATCCCCGTCACGGGATCACACGGAACGCCTTCTACGCTGGTTGGGCGTACGGCTGGAAGTTGACCCTTCCCGCGCCCGGGTGTTTCCGATCGACCGGCCGCTTCCGCCGCCGGAGATCCGCGTTCCGGGTGATTTTTCATCCGCCGCCTTCCTGATCGTTGCGGCGGCGATTATCCCGGGTTCGGACGTGATCCTCAAGGGCGTCGGATTGAATCCGCGGCGAACGGGCCTGCTGGCTGTGCTGCGGCGGATGGGCGTCCGGATCGAGGAGCAATCACACTCCGAATCGGCCGGAGAGCCGATCGGCGATCTGAGAGTGCGCGCCAGCCCGCTTGCGGGAACTGTCATTGAGGGCGGCGAGGTGGTGGATATGATCGACGAGTTCCCGGTGCTGGCCGTCGCCGCCGCGTGCGCTGAAGGGATTACGGAAGTCCGGAATGCGGCGGAACTGCGGCACAAGGAATCCGATCGCATATCGGTGTTGGCTGCCGAACTCCGGAAGGCGGGGATCGCGGTGGAAGAGACCCCCGATGGCTTCTCCATCCGTGGTCCGGTCCCCATTCGCGGCACGCTTGTGGATCCACACGGAGACCACCGCCTGGCCATGTCGCTGGCGGTGGCCGGGATGGTTTCGAAGGATGGTATGGAGATCGACGGTGCGGAATGCATCGGCGAATCTTTCCCGAATTTCACCGCGCTGTTCAATTCTCTGGGAGCGCAGCTCGGATGAAGACCGTTCTCATCGGATGGCCGATCCGCCATTCCATCTCCCCGGCGATTCACAACGCCGCCTTCCAGGCGCTTGGGCTGGACGGCCATTATTCGCTTCTGCCGGTGGAACGGGAAGACGCTCTCGGCCGGACGCTGGCCGGCCTTAAAGCGGACCCGGATTGGGCCGGCGCGAACGTGACCGTGCCGTACAAGGAAAAAATCCTTCCGCACCTCGACCGGTTGGAAGGAGCGGCGTCGGATTTGAAAGCGGTGAACACCGTCGTGCGCCGGGGGGAACAATTGACCGGACATAATACGGACATGCCCGGTTTTCTCGCCGACCTGAAACGCAACGGGATGGATTTCCATGCGAAACCGGCGCTGGTAATCGGATCCGGCGGCGCGGCCCGCGCCGTGGTGCTTGGCCTGGTGCAAAGCGGATGCACGATCACGCTCGTTGCGGTCATCCGCGAACAGGCGCTTGCGCTGGCCCGCGAGCTCGGCCGCGGCCATGTGGAGGTTTTCGGCTGGCGGGATCCGGGTGTCGCCGAACAAATCCGGTCCGCGAATCTGATCGTAAACACATCGCCGGTGGGAATGTGGCCGGATGTCGGGGCGACGCCGTGGCCTGCCGAGATCGATTTTCCGGATACGGCAAGCGTCTATGACGTCGTCTATAATCCCATCGAAACGCGTTTCCTCCGTGAAGCAAAATCCCGCGGGATAAAAACCGCAAGCGGATTGGGGATGCTTGTGGAGCAGGGGGCGCTTTCGTTTGAACTCTGGACCGGCATGACGGCGCCGCGCGAGTTGATGATGCGGACCGCGCGGTCCGTGTTGGAAGGGAGAGAAGTGACATGATTAACCTGACAACCGCGGGGGAATCGCACGGTCCGGCCCTGACGGCGATCCTTGAGGGGGTCCCGGCAGGCCTGCCGCTGCAGCCGGAGGATCTCCAGCCGGATTTGATCCGGCGGCAGAATGGATGGTTGGGTGGCGCGCCGTATCGCGGCGCCAGCCCGCGGATGAAAATCGAACACGATCGGGCGCAGATCCTGGCCGGTGTGATGGACGGGAAAACCACGGGGGCGCCGATCGCGATCCTGATCGAGAACGCGGATCACGGAAAATGGAAAGGCCGCGCCGTGGATGCCATGACGATCCCGCGGCCCGGGCACGCCGATCTCACTGCCGGATTGAAATACGGATACGATGATCTGCGGCCGGGGCTGGAGCGCGCCAGCGCGCGAGAAACCGCAGCCCGGATGGCCGCTTGTTCCGTTTGCCGGAAGATGCTCGATACCCTCGGAATTATTGTGGGCAGTTATGTGATTCAGATTGGATCGGTCAAAGCCGACGTGGCCGCGATGCCGCTTCCGGAGCGGATGAGACTCGCGGAAGAAAATCCACTCCGTTGCCCCGACGGATCGGCGTACGAAAAAATGCAAGTCGAAATCGACCAGGCCATTAAAGCAGGTGATACAGTCGGCGGCGTGTTTGAAATCACCGCGCTTGGAATCCCGCCGGGGCTGGGTGGATTTGAAAGATGGGAACAGCGGCTGGGCTCGCGGCTGGGAGCCGCCCTGTTCGGCATCCCGGCGGTGAAGGGCGTCGAGATCGGCGATGGGTTTTCGCTCGCGTCCTTGCCCGGCACCAAGGCCCAGGATGGTATCGGGCGGACGGGGGATACGCTGATACGCACATCCAACCATGCCGGAGGAGTGGAAGCGGGAATCACCAACGGCCAGCCGGTTGTGGTGCGCGCGGCGATGAAACCCATTGCGACCACGCTTTCTCCGCAGCAGTCCGTCAACCTCGCCAGCGGCGGGGCAAGCGAAACCCGCTACGAACGGTCCGACTTCTGCACGGTTCCGCGCGCTGCGATTGTGGGGGAGGGCATGGTTTGCTATGTCTTGACCGAAGCCCTGTTGGAAAAATGCGGAGGCGATTCGATGGATGAACTGCGGGATCGTTTCAGCCGCCTTCCGCGGGGCGTGCTGGGTGATTTCCATCTGGATCCGAAACCGAAGATCTTCTGGTAAAGATTTTTATTTCATCCGATATAGAATAATGCCGCCCGGAAAATGCCTCCGGGCTTTTTTTAATCACTGTTTTTCTCCTTTCCTCGCCTCCTAACCCAATTTCGTTTATACGCCTTGTAAGAATTTACTGCTCCCTTCCCCCCTTCTCTTGTCACGGGAAGGGGGAAGGGTGGGGAGAAGAGGTTGGGACAGAGAATGGGGAAGGGCAAGGGTAGGAGGAGAGGATGGAGAAAGAGGAGATGATTGGGCAGAGGGAAAGGGATGGAATATGGCAAACCGGCAACAATCGAATTGCCCTGAAGGGAGACGCCTCCCCCGGATGGGATTTTTTGCGATACAATCCGCCCGACGAGAGAAGGGCTTTTGTTTTCAGACGGACGATCCCTGGAACGGGATCATGCCGTTTGAGGAGGATAGAAGCCCGGTCATCGAGGTTGGATATGAATTTTTTTATTTACGGTCCACCGGGATGCGGAAAAACCACCGTCGGCATGCTGCTTGCGGAACGGATGGGATGGCATTTCATCGACACCGACAAGCTCATTGAAAACGAAGCGGGAATGCCGATAGCGGAAATCTTTCTTCAGAAGGGGGAAACCGATTTCCGCAGCCGCGAAAAGGCGCTCCTGGAAAGGCTCACGAAAACAACGCGGACGGTGGTTTCTTTGGGCGGGGGAACTCTGGTGGATCCGGAAAATCGCGTGCTGGTGGAACAATGCGGCCCTGTGGTCTGCCTGATGTGCGAGCCGGAAGTCATCCTGCAGCGCATGGGCGATGAATTGAACGCCCGCCCGCTGCTCGCCGGCGCCGGGCCGCTCGAACGGCTCAAAACGCTGCTTTCCAAACGCGCCGCGCTGTATGCCTCCTTTCCGATGTTCCTCGATACAACCACCCTTGCGCCCGACGACGTGGTCCGCAAGATCCAGCTCCTGGCGGGCATTTTCCATGTGAATGCAATGGGGATGGGGTACGATGTTCTGGTCAATCGCGGCATGCTGCCGCGGCTGGCGATGGAATTGGAGGAACGCAAGCTTGGTTCGCCGTTTGTGGTGATCAGCGATTCGAATGTGGCGCCGTTGTACCTGCAGACGGTATGCCAAGCGCTGACTCCCGCCCCGGTCGATACGATCGTCATTCCGGCGGGCGAGGCGTCAAAATCCCTCCGCACGCTGGAATCCATATACTCGGACCTCTATCGATTCAAGATGGAACGCCGGGGGACGATCCTGGCCCTCGGCGGCGGAGTGGTCACCGATATGACCGGATTTGCAGCAGCCACTTTCCTGCGCGGCATCTCGTGGGTTGCGCTGTCGACCAGCCTGCTGGGGATGGTGGATGCGGCGATCGGCGGCAAGACCGCCGTAGACATGCCGCAGGGGAAGAACCTGATCGGCTCGTTCTATCCGCCGGCGCTTGTCCTGGCGGATCTGGATGTGCTATCCACGCTGCCGGAACAGGAATTGAAGATGGGAATGTCGGAAGCGATTAAAACGGCCGTGGTCGGGGATTCGAAACTGCTCGCAAAGATCGAATCGCTCGCGGGCCAGGTGACCCCCGACGGGCTCGATTGGATCGTCCGGCGGGCGGCGCGGGTGAAGATCCGTGTCGTCGAGGAGGATCCGTTCGAGCGCCGGGGGCCGCGCGAAGCGCTGAACTTCGGGCACACACTCGGCCATGGAATTGAAGCCAATTCGGATTATCAAATTCCGCATGGTGCGGCGGTGGCTCTCGGTATGGTGGCGGAAACCAGGCTGGCGGAAAAAATCGGCGTCGCGGAAACCAACCTTTGCGACCGTCTGACCGACCTCCTGACTTCCTTCAATCTTCCGGTGAAGCACAGTGCTCCGGTGCAAAAAATCTTCGAATTCGTACAAGCCGACAAAAAACGGCGCGGAGGACGGGTTAAGTGGGCTTTGCCCGTCGCGGCGGGTAAAGTCCGCGTGGGTCTGGATGTTGCGGACGAAGACGTGCGTCAGGCTCTGATCTCCATCGGGTGCCAGGGATGAACCGCCGTTCCGCGCGGGCGCCGCGTGGGATTGGAGACGAATCATCCAACCAAACCGAAAGCGACACGCGGAGAATAATGCCATGGTAAAAATTCAGCTGATTCACGGGCCGAATCTGAACTTGCTCGGTGAACGCGAACCGGACGTATACGGAAAGGTGACGCTGGCCGAGATAAACCAGCGGCTGACGTCGCTGGCGGGAGAACGCGGCGCCGAATTGCGGGCGGTGCAATCCAACTGCGAAGGGGAAATTATCAACGCCATCCAGGAAGCGCGTACTTGGGCCGGCGGGTTGCTGATCAATCCCGGAGCGTTCACGCATTATTCCCTGGCGATCCGCGATGCGCTGACCGCCGTACGGCTACCGGCGGTGGAGATCCATATCTCGAACGTATTTGCGCGCGAGGAATTCCGCCACCGGTCGGTCATCGCCCCGGTCTGCGTCGGGTCGGTCTGCGGTTTTGGATGGCGAAGCTACGAACTCGGCCTGATCGGTCTGCTGGAGTATCTCGAGTCGCAGAAAAAGAAATAAGCGCTGCGAAAACGGGTCATTCGGGAAATGCATTATTGGTGATGTAAACCTCAAACGGCGGTATAATTCCGAAAACCCCGTTTGTGGAAGAATCTTTCAACCGGCGCGCGGTTTTTGACAACCGGAATAATAGCCGGCGCGAATTGGAAAAATCCGCGCCGGCTCGCATATGATGTACCGACCGGGAGTTCGGAAATTAGCGGAGGATAGGGAATGACGGAAGCGATCAATGAAGTCAGGCCGTTTCGCGCGGACCATTACAACCCGGAAAAGATCGAAAACATCGGCCTGTGTCTTTCCCGTCCGTATGATGTGATCAGCCCGTCCGAACAGAACGAGTATTACCTCCAGCATCCGTATAATGTCGTCCGGCTTATCCTGAATAAAATCGAGCGCGGTGATGGGGATGCCAACAACCGCTACACCCGCAGCCGGGATCTGCTTGCCGAATGGCGCGAGGAACAGATTATTGTCTCCTACCGGCGGCCGTCGTTTTGGGTGTACGAGCAGGATTTTCAGGTGGAAGGGCTGCCGCCCCGGCACGTCACGGGCTTCATCGGATTGGTCCGCCTGCAGGATTACGAAAGCGGTCGGATCCTCCCCCACGAAAACATCATCCGCGAGCCGCTCGAGGACCGCATCCGCCTGACCCGCACCACGCACACGCAGTTTGAATACATCTGGAGCATATATCCGGATCCGCACAACACCGTGGATGGAATCCTGGCCACCTGCGACCATGATATCCAGGTGATCGATCACACCGAAGCGGCCACCCAATTCCGACACCGGCTGTGGCGGCTGGTCAATCCCGAGCAGTGCGAGGCGGTTTCGCAGGCGGTGTCGGGTCGGAGGATTTACATCGCCGACGGCCATCACCGCTACCAGACCATGCTTACCATCCGCGATGAGATGCGCAAACTGCATCCCGACGCCGGACCGGACGCCCCCTGGGAGTTCATTATGATGCACCTGGTCTCGGCCAACCAGGAGGGACTGACGACAATCGGCACCCACCGGCTGCTTACGGGCTTGCCGCAGATCAACGAGCAAACGATCCGGGACGCCGTGAAGCTGGGGTTCCTCGTGCGTGCCTATTCCTTCAGCGAGGACGACGAGATGGAAGCCCGCGAAATGTGGCTGCGCGAGCTGCGCAACGCCGATCCGCGGGATCATAAGTTCGGGGTCGCGTTGAAGGGCATCAACACCTACTATCTGCTCGAGATCAATGAGAAGCGCGCCACCCGGCTGGTGGAAGGGGAGAGCGGATCATTGACTCTGCGGTTATTGGACGTTTCTTTGTTGAAGTCGATCGTTTTTAAAATGCTGCTCGGGCTGACCGAGGAACAGATCAAACCCCAAAACACCGTGCATTACACACCCAAGATTCAGTTGGCGATCGAGAAGGTTCGTTCCGGGGAAATGGAATCAGCATGGATCCTCAACCACACCGGCCTGGATGAAATCATGACCGTCGCCGATAATCGCGAAAAAATGCCCCAGAAATCAACGCACTTTTACCCCAAGCCGCTCTCGGGATTGGTTTTCTTCAATATGAATAATTCGGCAAAGGGGTAGATCACCGCATCGATGAAGCAACGGAAGATACAATCTAAAAAAAGAGCCTGTCCCGAGCCGAAGGCGGGGGATCATGCC
>CAZFPL010000024.1:11247-40760 GCA_964521085.1 uncultured Anaerolineales bacterium
TTTCCCGTATCGCACGCTCTGGATCCCTGCTAAGCCCACGCAGGGAATGACAGGCTTATCCCCCGCAAGCGTTTGCCAGATGTTGAATGTACGTTTCCGCGAAATTATGCCTGCCTGAGCCGTCGCATGCGGCGCGATAATAATAATAAGTGGATGGCACCGGATACGCGACCGCCTCCAGCGCCGCCAGACTCGGACTGCAAATCGGTCCCGGCGGCAGGCCGGAGAAGAGGTATGTGTTGAAGGGTGAATCCAGGCCGAAGTCGGCATCTCGGAGCGGACTCGCCCACCATCCCCCGCGGTCGGATTGAAATCCGAGCGCGTATTGTATGGTTGGATCGACCTGCAAGCGCATGTCAATCGCAAGGCGGTTGTATAAAACCGAGGCGATGAGCGGCATCTCCTCCTCCAGAGCCGTTTCGCGCTGGATGATCGACGCCAGTGTGACCGCTTGGTAGACACTCAATCCGTGGGCGTGGATCGCTTCGATCCATCCGGCGGACAGCGACTGCCAGAAATTGACCGCCATCCGTTCCACCAGGCGGTCGGCCGTATCGCCGGGAACCACCCGGTATTCCGCCGGGAATAAGAATCCCTCGAGACTCGCCCACGCGGGTATTTCCGCATACAGCCCGGTCAGACTGCCGCTGTTGTTCGGCCGTCCATACGCCGCCACAAGCAGCTCGGCCGTTGACATGGGAATTCCCACCTTCGGCAGCGCCTCCGCGATCTCCTCCAGACGCCATCCGGCGAATACCGTGAATACGCGGATTTTGCTTTCCGCGCTGGCGAGCGCATCGGCGATCTGCTTTGGACTTTGACCCGCCCGGATGAGGAATAATCCCGAACCGATCGACCGGTCGCCCCCGGTATAGCGGAGGTAATTGCATATCAACCCGGCGTCGGGAACCCATGCCTCCTGCTTCAGGCGCGCGCAGATATCCGTTGCCGTCTCGCCCGGAAACACTTCAAACACGCCGTCCGCCGGCGCCGACGGCGAACGCAGCGCATCGTAGTGCAACCGAAGGTACGCACGCAAATAGAGAAGGTCAAACGTCGATAAATCCTCCGCCGCCTTCGGCAGGGGCGAGCCGGATTCTTCACTCAGCAGGAGCATGGCGCCCGATACCAACAGCGAGAGGATGATTCCTCCGGAGAATATCGCCAGAAAGAGCTTCCAGGCGCCGGAGGTGGAATTAGGACGGCGAATCCGCCTGGGCATCGAGATACTCCTGTAGGAAGGCTGCGGCCGCCAGCGAATCATCCGCCGCGCGGCGCGCCTTGCGCCGATCCCCGCGTTGCCTGCGGACTTCCTGTGCGCGTTGGGTGGAAAAGGATTCATCCCACAGCGCGACGGGGACGGAGGCGGCTGCGCGCAGGGCGGCAAGCAGCTTGTGGGTGAACCGGGCTTGCTCGTTCATCTTGGTTCCCCGCTCGTGGGAACTGCCGATCAGAATCCGTTCCGCTTTTTCGCAATGGGCCGCCTCGAGGATCCGCGCGCAATCCTGCTGCAGCGATCCGTGCTCGAAAACGGCCAGCGCGCGGGCTGCCGTTCCGGTGGGATCGCTCACCGCCAACCCGACCTTTCGTAATCCGGGATCCACCGCGAGGATCTTCATGCCACCTCTGCGACGATTTCGATCTGATATGGGAAAAGCGGAAGCAGCGGCACCCATGCCGGATACACATCGACACCCAGGATATCCCGCGCGCCGAACCGGTCGCGCAGGATCAACGCCGCCTGCGCGCGGGTTTGTGCGCGCAACGCCAGCGACATTTCATACCGATCGGGAATTTCCACCGCCAAACCGGACGCGGTTAATTCGATGCCGCCCTCGGCATTTTCCGTGAGTTGGATGGAGATGGTCTGCGCCGAAAGCGTTTCTTCCGGACTCAAACGCGGTGCGAGCATCGCCAAAGCCCGTGACCGGATAATTCCACTCGGGCAGGCAAGCAGGGACGCCGCCGCATGCAGGGTCAGGCCGACGCTGTCGGCCGGAGTGTTCACGGGGAAATCCGGTGCGTCTTGAGGTTCGAATTCCACGTGCAGGGAATCTTCCACCACCATCCGTTCCGGACCGGCAAGATTTTCCAGGTTGGCGGAAGACTCCTCCCAGACCCTTTCGGAGAGTGCGGTCTGCAGCGCTTCCAGGTCGGATGGGGTGACTGCATTGCGCCAGGCTTCGGCGCCGCCCGTTAGGGGCTGTGGATTCTCCACCTTCAAGGAGAGGGCCAACGGCCCCAACACGCGGGTCACTTTCCCAGCCGCGAGGTTGGCGGCGGGACCCGGCTTCGTAGCGCGCACCGCGGCCAGCTGCGATTTTCCCGGTTGCAGCAGAGCTCCCTCGATGGTTTCGAATACGATATCGTCTTTCGAGGCGACACGCAGACCGGGCGATAAATTCAATACTCCCTTGGAGATATTGGTGATCGTGACCTTGCCCGTTGCATACGCCGTCGGAACGAGGATTCTTCCGCCGGTGGCACGGCGGTCGGAGAGGGTCAGGCGGATGGTCAGTCGGCTGCAATAGGAAGCATCAAGGACCTCGGATTCATCCACCGTACGGGATGGAAAAACCGCGCGCACCCTGGCGGAGGGAAGCAGAAGAACAAACACAGCGACAATGGAGAGCACCGCTGCGAGAAACAACCCGATGCGCAAAGGCGGGGGAAGCGGGCGGCGGCCGTTGCGGTGGGGAACGACGCGCGGCCGCGTCGGGCGACGGGGCCAATCCATTTTCACCATTGCGGCGGATTGGGTGGAAAGACCGGCCAGGGCGGATGCGGTAAGCGAGGGGTGGCAGGGGATTCCGGACGACCGCGCCAAGCGCAGAACTTCCTCATCGGCGCTGACAACCACCAGCTCCGAGCCGGCCATCGCCGCCCAGCGACTCATCAGAATCATATCCAGCCGGCGGGTGAGCGGTTCTTCCAGCGCACCCCAAAGCAGAACGAGCCGGCCGGCCTGAGCGCGGGCGATTTTATCGCGCATGGAATGCAGGTCGTCGGTGCGTTCGAGGGTGAGGATTTGTTCCTTCATGATAAATCCGATCCCGCTGCGCCCACCGATGCCGCGGGCGGGGGGATCAGGCCAGCTTCTCCTGGATCGAGGAACGCAGGAATTTCAACGCGTCCGAAAGACGCTTCGGATCGGTCCCTCCGGCCTGCGCCATGTTCGGACGGCCGCCACCGCCTCCTCCCATCAACTTGGCGGCGGCTTTGGCCAGTTCGTCGGCGCTGAAACCGCGGGGGATTAAATCATCGCTGACGGTGACGACCAGCAGTGGTTTTTCTTCGGATACCGAACCAATCGCCGCAATCCCGCTTGGATGCTTCCGCCGGAAGACGTCTGCGAGAAGCCGCAGGGTTTCGGCGCCGGCTTGCGCGACCTCGGTGGTGAGCACCGGGACGCCGGAAATGGGTTCCATCCGCGAGAGGGAAGATTCGAATTCAGCCTTTGCCATTTCCTGGCGCAGGCGCTGATTCTCCTTGCGCATCCGGTCCAATTCGCCGATGTGCTCGAGTACTTTTCGTTCCACTTCCTCCGCAGACACGCCAAGATAGGCGCCGGTGTGTTGCAGAACCCGGTTCCGCTCCTGAACCAGGGAGATCGCGGAATGGCCGGTAACCGCTTCGATCCGGCGGACCCCGGCTGCCACGCTGCCCTCGGAGACGATCAGGAACAGGCCGATGTCGCCCGTCTGGGAGACATGCGTTCCTCCGCATAATTCATAGGAGAAGGGACTCTCCTCGTCGCCGATGGAGATGGTGCGGACCGTCTCGCCGTACTTCTCGCCGAAGAGGGCCATCGCGCCTTTGCCGACGGCTTTTTCGCGCGCTTCTTCGGTCGGCGACACCGGGTAGTTGGCAAGAATCGCTTCGTTGACGTAGCGTTCGACCTTTTCCAGATCCTGCTGGCTGACCATGCTATGGTGGGTGAAATCGAACCGCAGCCTCTCCGGTGCCACGAGGGAACCGGCCTGGCGCACGTGATTTCCAAGGACGTAACGCAGTTCGGCATGCAGCAGGTGGGTGGCGGTGTGGTTGCGCATGATGCTCCAGCGCCGTTCCTCATCCACTTCCATCTTTGCCAAATCGCCCTGTGCCGGGCGGCCGGATTTCACCGTCCCCTGCAGGACGATCATTCCGCCGACCGGGCGGAACACCTTCCCGACCTCGATCTCCCAGGCGGTCAACGCGTCGTCGTCCGCTTTGGGCATCCAGATCCTTCCCGTGTCAGCCACCTGGCCGCCGGATTCAATATAAAAACATACGCGCGGCAGGATCACCTCCACCGAATCGCCTTCCTGGGCGTGCGGAATTCGCTTGCCGTCCCGCAGCAGGGCCAGGATCGGCTCGTCCATCTGGAAAGTGGAGTAGGGGTCGTACTCGATTCCGTTTTCGGGAAGCTGCCCTTCCCGTTTTAAATCCTCGAGCAGTTCCCGGTACCGGGCCACATCCTGCCCCGTGATCTCGCCCATGGTCTGCGCGGCGCCGGAAACTTCACGGTGTTCTTCCATCGCCTGGCGGAATCCCTCCGCGTCCACCTCCAAACCGTCTCCGCGAAGCATGTCGCGGGTGATTTCAAGCGGAAGCCCGTAGGTGGCATAAAGGTCGAACGCGCGGCGTCCATCCAGAACCGTTCCCCCCTGCCGGCGAAGGTCGGTCAGCATGTCATTGAGATATTCCAATCCGAGATCGACCGTCGCGCGGAAACGCCGTTCTTCCAAAGTCAGCGCGGAAAAGATCGCTTCCTGGTGCTGCGCAAGTTCCGGATAGGCCTCCCGATACGCGGCGATCGCCGCCTCGGCGACCTTGGCCAGGAACGGTTCCGAGAGTTCAAGCTGGTCGCCGAAAAGCGCCGCCCGGCGGATGATCATCCGGCAGATGTAGTTCCGGCCGATGTTGCCCGGCACCACGCCGTCGGCGATCAGAAACGCGGCGGCGCGGGCATGGTCGGCGATCACCCGGTACGCGGTGAAATTCTCCTCGCGTTGTCGGTCGGTGTGCCCGGTGAGTTTTTGGGTGGCAAGGACGAGCGGCCACAGCAGATCGGTCCGGTAATTGGAATTCACACCTTGGAGGACTGCCACGACCCGATCGAAACCCATGCCCGTGTCGACGTGTTTGGCGGGCAGGGGTTCGAGGTCGTTCGGCCCGGTCCGGTTGTATTGGATGAAGACCAGGTTCCAGAGTTCGGTGAATCGGCGGCAATCGCCGTTGGCCCGGCAAATGTGGCCAGGCACGTCTTTCTTGTCACAGGTATCTTCCCCGCGGTCGAGGTGAATTTCGCTGCACGGTCCGCAGGGACCGGTGTCGGCCATCTCCCAGAAATTTTCCTTGCGCCCGAACGGCAGCACGTGCGCCGGATCTATGCCGGGCTGCGCCTTCCATTCTTTTTCGGCTTCCTCGTCCGGGGGGATATCCCCTTTGTTGTCGAGAAAATATGTTGTATAGAGTTTGTCCGCCGGCAACCCCCAGACTTTAGTCAGAAGTTCCCAAGCCCACGCGATGGCTTCCTTCTTGTAGTAATCCCCGAACGACCAGTTTCCGAGCATTTCAAAGAACGTGTGGTGCGTATCGTCGCGCCCGACTTCATCCAGGTCGTTGTGCTTCCCGGCCACTCGCATGCACTTCTGACAATCCACAGCCCGCGTGTAGGAACGCTTGTCGGTCCCGAGAAACACGTCCTTGAACTGCACCATGCCGGCGTTGGTAAAGAGCAGGGTGGGATCGTTGCCGGGAACCAGCGAGGCCGAAGGAACGACGCTGTGGCCGCGTTCGGCGAAGAATCGGAGGAATTCCTGGCGGATTTGGGCGCCCGTCTTAAGCGCCGTTTTGCGCGCCTTGGCGGGCTCGGCGCGGGTTGTTTTGCTCTTGGGCATCCGACCTCCAAAAAGGGTGAAGGAATTATAGTCGAGAGGGGACGGGGATGGCAATCCGGGATGGGGATTCGATCCCGGAATATCCGCCGTTGGAGTTCGCTTGGGTGTAAAATCCAACCACCGCGGTGATCCGTTTTCGGGCGGGTCTTTTGGAAAAGACGGAAACCGATAATGGAGGATAGGATGATACGGATAATCGCCGATACAACCTGCGCGCTGCCCCGCGAAGTCACCAGCAAGCTGGAGATCCCCGTACTGCCCCAAATCATCATCTTCGGGGAGGAATCTTTCCGGGACGATACCGAGTTGGATACAGCAACTTTCCTGAAAAAGCTGCGGGCTTCGCCCGTGCTGCCCAAGACCGCCGCTCCGCCTCCGGCGTTGTATACGCCGATCTTCAAGGAATTGCTGGAAAAGGGAGATACCATTCTGGCCGTCTGTCCGTCGGCGGATGTCAGCGGGACTTTGCGTTCCGTCCAGGTGGCCGCGCAGGATTTTCCCGGCGCCCCCATCCACGCCGTCGACATGCGCACGGTCGCGGGGATGCTGGGGGCCGCGGTGCTTCTGGCGGATCGATGGGCAAAGCAGGGGAAACCGGTCGAAAAAATCATCGAATCTTTGGAGGATCTGAAAACCCGGCAGCGCACGTATTTCGTCGTGGACACCCTGGAATACCTGCACAAGGGCGGCCGGATCGGCGGCGCGAAACGCCTGGTGGGGGAGATGCTGCAGGTGAAACCGATCCTGCGGATTCTGGACGGCAAGGTGGAACCGTACGAGCAGCAGCGCACGCGCAAACGCGCCCTCGCCCGGCTGTCGGAATTGGTGACGGGGGAATGCCCCAAGGGTGATGGTTCGTTTCTCTGTGTAATGCAGGCGGATGCGGAAGATACCGCCAAGGAATTTGCCAGTGGATTAAAGCAACTAATGAGCGTGAAAGAGATCCCGATCTATGAACTTCCACCGGCGATCGTAACCCACGGCGGCCCGGGCGTGCTGGCGGTGGGATTTTATACTCAGCCGGTGGCTTAATCCTTTCCCCTTCGCCTTCGGAGGCTGTTGGGTCCGTCTTTCTGGCGATCCATCCGGCGGGCTTGCCGGCCGCCATCCTATTAGTTATTAACCGGTCCAAACCCCGTAAAGTGGAACCGGAAGGAGGCCCAGCCTCTTCCGATGGACAATTGGATGATTGAAGCCGATCTTCTGCGATGCAATTTTAAAAAAAATCGAAGCGGTTGCCGGAATTAGTTTTCAAATCCAGCGGGGAGAAATTTTCGGCCTGTTGGGGCCGAACGGCGCGGGAAAAACGACCACTATCCGGATGCTCACCGGACAGATCGACCCCGGCAGCGGCAGCGCTTCGGTCGCCGGATGTGACGTCGTGAAGGAACGCGCCCGGTTGAAGGAACGGATTGGAGTTGTATTTGAAGAGCAAAACCTATATGAGCGCCTTTCGGCGCGGGATAACTTGCGGTTCAACAGTCGGCTCTCCGATCTGCCCGAGCGCCGCGTGGACGAGGTGTTGGATCTTGTAAAGTTACGTGAGCGGGCCAAGGAACCGGTTCGTACTTATTCGAATGGCATGAAGCAGCGCCTGATGGTCGCCCGCGCCCTTCTCCACCAGCCGATCGTTCTCTTTCTTGACGAACCCACACGGGGTCTCGATCCGATCTCCGCCCGCGATGTGCGCCTTATCATCCAGTAATTGAGCCGTGAAGGGATGACCATCTCCTGCTGACCACCCATCTGCTGGAGGAAGCCGACCAGCTTTGCCAGCGGGTGGCGTTTATTGTTGAAGGACGAATCGTGGCCGAGGATACGCCGCGCAATCTCAAACTTTCACGTGGCAAACGGACTCTGTTGGTAACCGTTAAAGAACAGGACAGAGCGGATCAGTTAACCGACGTGGTTTTGGGCATGGATAATTCCAGCGACCAGGCCCGACTTTCCGACCTGTTGGCCCAGGGCTGCGTGATCTCGGTTCATTCACAAGAACCCACGCTCGAGGAAGTGTTCATCGAGGTGGCCGGCATCCGCCCGGCGTGAGGAGAGGAGACAGTCGGACATGCGCCCTCGGATCATTTTCGCCATCGCCCGCAAGGATGCCATCGATATCTGGTTGAACAGGGTTACCCTGGGAGGATTGATTTATCCGATCGTCATGTCGTTCGTCTTCCTGCTCATCAGCAGGCTGGTCGGCGGTTCCAGCACTGGTTTCTTCGTTTACAACCCGGGAGGTTCGGGCGTCGTGCAGGCGGTATCCGGCTCGTTTCCGAATTCCAAACTGATCCAGGCCGGCTCGGCGGAAGAGGTATCGGCTGCGTTCGGCCCCGACGGCACGCGCAAGACCGGCCCGTATGCACTCGGGATGATCGTACCCGCGGATTTCGACAGCGCCCTGCGCTCGGGCGACCGGCCGCAGTTGTATGTATACCTTAACGGCGCTACGTTGTAGATTCCATCGCGGGCGCTGGTGCAGGCGGCGATTGAAAATTACTCGCGCACCACCGCCCAGCCTCGGCCGCCGGCTGAAATCACCATTGCGGTCATCCATCCGCCTCCCAGCCTGAATATGGGTGTGATCCTGGGCAAGGTCTATGCTCCGCTTGTGTTGCTGCTCTCCCTGGTCATCGGCACGACCTTTGTTCCCCAGTTGTTGATCGAGGAGAAAGAGAAAAAGACTCTGTGGATGTTGATGGTCACGCCAGCCTCATTCGGAGACGTCCTCCTCGCGAAATTGCTGGTGGTGCTGGTTTACCAATTTCTCCTAACCTGCATCGTGCTGGCCATGCAAAGCGCCTTCACCGGACAGATCGGGCTCATATTGCTCTACGCGTTCCTCGGCGCGTGCTTCAGCATGGCGCTGGGTTTGCTTTTCGGCGCCGCGTTCGACACCGTGAGTTCCGCGGCGGCGGTTGAGGGCATTGTCATCGTGATTTACATCATCGCGGGGCTTTTTGTCGGCCCGCTCGGCGATTTGCTGGGGGGCAATACCATTATGATTCAATTAGCTAAATTATTACCCACATACTATATTGCCGACGGAGTCTTCAAAGCCGCGCAGAGTTCCGGATCGTTCGGCGGCAACCTGCTGGATATCGGCGTGATCCTGGGTAGTACGCTGATTCTGCTCGCCGTCTCCGCCTGGATTCTGCGGCGTCAGTCGGCGGTGACAGCTTCCATTTAAGACGACGGCTGCTCCCAAAGCAGAATCAATCCGGCACGACGGCGGGATTTTTCCGCACGGTCGTGCCGGATGGAGTACCAAATGGGGTTTCCCCGATTATTGGTGTGAGGAATATCTATTCCGTCGCCGGAGAAGTCCGATTCTGTCGAAACCAAGCAACTGTATCCGCGATCGTGTCCATCAGGCGGCGGGGGTGGTATCCCAGTTCGGCGGTCGCCTTCGCATGGCTGATATCGGCGTTGCTGCGCAGCGTTTCCAGAGAATAGGAAGTGAAGCGCGGTTTGACCCGTTTCCGGCGGTAATAGAACGGGGTGTAGCGGGCGGCGAACCGCGCGACGGAAAACGGGATGTAGATCCGCGCGAACCGCCGGCCGGTCAAATCCCAGAGCACGTCGATAATCCGCCGGACGCTGAGTTTTTCGCCGGAAAGGATGTACGTCTCCCCGCTGCGGCCTTTTTCCGCCGCGCGCAGGAGGCCGTCCGCGACGTCGCGCACGTCGACGAAATCGTACGCGCCGTCCACATAGAACTGGGTCTTCTGATCCACGCAATCCAGGATCAATTGACCGAGTTCCGAGCGGCGATAATCGTTCGGCCCGATCACGCCGGTGGGGCAGACGATCACCGAATCCAAACCCGCTCGGGCGGCTTCGAGGACCGCCAACGAAGCTTCGGCTTTGGATCGGTCGTACTCTCCGGCGGAATTCAACGGATCGAACGGCAGCCGTTCGTCGATGCGCACGCCGTGCGGGGCGCGCCGGATGGCGTGGATCGAACTGGTGTAGATCAGCCGCCGCACCCCGGCTTCCCTGGCTTCGGAGATTATATTTTTCGTCCCGTCAACGTTGACGCGATGGACAAAACGGTCCCGTCCGGGAAGGATTGAAATGATCCCCGCCAGATGGAAAACCCGCGTAACCCCCTGCATCGCTTTCCGCAGGGACAGCGGATCCAGGACGTCGCCGGTCACCATTTCAAGCAGCAAATCCTTCAGCGGCAGCGTATCCTCGCCCGGGAAAATAAGCACGCGCACCGATTCGCCGGCGGCGATCAGCTTGCGCACCAATACGTTCCCGATATGTCCGGTTGCACCGGTTACCAGATTCATGATGACCTCCTTGTCATCCCGTTGATCAGCATCTGCAAGCTCTCCCGTCCAACGGTCCCCCAATCCGCCGCCTGCGGATCCACGACGCCCTGGAGCAATAAACCGATGGCCACCGACAGGACGGCCAAAGTTGCTGTGTCATTCTTCGAAGGGTCCAGGGGGTCGGAAGGATCCATGTCCATGAGGATCTTCTTAAAATAATCCCGGTAGCGCCGATAGGGCGCGATGGCCGTTTTCCATAATTCCGGATCGCGCGCGGCATGGATCCAAAACTCCAGGAAGATCGGCAGCCTGCCTTCCGCCATGCCGATCACTTCCGGCAGGATATCCGCCATCCGAACGAGGGATTGGGTCGTATTTGGCTGGCTGCCGCGCAGAGCTTCCAAGCCGATATCGATCCCCTTCAGCCAATCCGTAAGCAGTTCCATGAACACGGACTGCTTGGAGGGGAAGTGGTGGTAGAAGGCGCCTTTGCTGATCCCGGCCAAGCGGCAAATTTCCGAAACGGACGCAGACTCATATCCGGATCGGGAAAACAGATCCTGGGCTGATTTGATGATTTTTCCCCTGGTTTCAATGCTTCTAGTTTGCATATAAAAAAAACCGACCGGTCGGTTTACAAGATTAAACCACTGTTTTCAGGGCTGTCAATGTTCAAATCCCTTGCAAAATATTGACTCTCTCTTGCCTCTCAGGTACCATCTTTCTGCCCGGCCGGGTCCGGCGCGGCGGAAACCTCTAAACCCCGCCAGGTCCGAAAGGAAGCAACGGTACGGTGGATCTTCCGGGCGCCGCCGGGAAGCCTGGTCGGGCAATTTCCAATATGAAAAACAATCGCCGTTTTATTGTCCCCGCTCTGACGTTCTTCCTTCTCCTGGCTGTCTATCTTGTCACCTTGAAGCCTGTCTTTCTGCATCGAAACGGAGAATGGACGCGAATAATGACTCACGCATCTTTCGTGGGTGTCCTGCTTCGCGAAGCGGGGATTAAGTGGGAAGGCAGCGCCCAACCCGTTCCGGGAATGGATTCCCCGGTTTGGTGGGGAATGACGATCGAAATACCTTCCGGGCAGACCATTCCCCTCCTCGCCCGGGGGAAAACGTATTACGTCTCCTTCCCGGAGGATGAGGAGGTTACCCTGAGGATGCTTATAAGTCGGGCGGGCATCGAATTGGCGGAGGGGGAATGGGTGTTCGCTGATGGCATCGCACTCCCTCCCGACACGGTTCTCAAAGCCGCCCCGCAGAGGATAGACGTCCGCACGGCGGTTGAGTTCCTG
The DNA here is from genome assembly GCA_964521085.1 of uncultured Anaerolineales bacterium. Taxonomy (GTDB): domain Bacteria; phylum Chloroflexota; class Anaerolineae; order Anaerolineales; family RBG-16-64-43; genus JAFGKK01. Next base: position 22,707 of record CAZFPL010000024.1, read on the forward strand.
CTTCTGGAGGAAGGGCGAACGACGAAATATAGTGCGCCCGGTCCGACGGTCGGAGAAGCTCTCTGGCAGGCGGGGATCACGGTATATGCGGCCGATCAAATCATTCCTCCATCCTCCACGGAATTGAATTCCATCGAGCAATCCCCGATCCTCATCGAGGTGGTGCGTTCGCGTCCGATCACCGTCCGGGTGGACGGAAAAGAAGTGACCACCCGGGCGGCCGGCAAAACCGTCGGGGAGGCGTTGACCCGGGCGGGATTCGCGCTGACCGGTCTGGATTACAGCATCCCCGCGGAGGGCGAGCCGCTTCCGCAGGACGGCGCGATCCGGGTCGTCCGGGTCCGGGAGGAAATTCTACGCGAGCAATCGCAAATTCCGTTCCAGCTGGAAGCCCAGCCGGATGCGGAGCTGGCGCTGGATCAAACGCGGGTCATTCAACCGGGGACGTACGGGATTCTCGAATCGGTCGTGCGGATCCGGTATGAGGACGGCCGGGAAGTCAGCCGTTCGCCGGAAGGCCAGCACGTCCTGCTCGCACCGCAGAATAGGATCGTCGGATACGGAATCAAGATCGTTCTGCGAACCGTCGACACGCCCGATGGAACAATCGAGTTTTACCGCGCGATCACGGTGTACGCCACTTCGTATTCTCCCTGCCGTCTTGGCGTGACCCCTCCGCGCTGCAACAACATCACCCATTCCGGAAAGGTTCTGCAAAAAGGGATGATCGCCATGGTCTACAATTGGTACGTCCTCTTCCAGGGCCAGCCGGTTTACGTGGACGGGTACGGACCCGCCACCGTGGAGGATTCCGGCGTGGGTCCGAACGCGCCGTATTGGATCGACCTTGCGTACCTCGACGACGAGTATGTCGCCTGGCATCGGAATACAACGCTGTACTTCCTGACGCCGGTTCCAGCGAATGTGCCATGGATTCTCCCCTGACCGGACCTCCACCGTCCGTCTCCCAGCCGCTGGATGTCCGCCGCTTGCTGCGCGAAGCGGGATTGCGTCCGCGCAAATCCCTCGGCCAGAATTTTCTCGTTCAAGAAGGAGCATTGCGGCAAGTGGCGGAAGCCGCCGAAATCCGTCCGGCGGATGTGGTGCTGGAGATCGGGGCGGGGATCGGAAGCCTAACCCGTCATTTGGCGGCGGCTACGCACGTGGTGGCGGTGGAGATCGACCCATCGCTCATCCCCATCCTGCGCTCCGTCCTGGCTTCCTTTCCCAACGTGTCGGTCGTTATGGGGGATATCCTCACCCTGTCGATGGACCGCCTGGTGGGGAAGATCGATCCGGCCGGGTTTATAGTCGCAGCGAATATTCCGTATTACATCACCTCTGCGGTGATCCGGCATCTGATGGAATCAACCGCCCGGCCGGGCCGGATTGTCCTGACCATTCAAAATGAGGTGGCGGATCGGATCTGCGCCGCTCCCGGGAAGATGAGCCTGCTGGCGCTCAGCGTCCAATATTACGGAGAACCGTCGATCCGGGGGAAGATCCCCGCGGATTCTTTCTATCCGGTTCCGGAAGTGGATTCTGCAATTCTCCGGGTGGATTTGACTGACTCGCCGAAGCGGGACGTCGAATCTTCCGATCGCTTGTTTCGAATCGCCCGCGCGGGTTTTTCCCAAAAACGAAAGATGCTACGGAACACCATATCGGCGGGGCTGCAGTTGCCGGCCGGACGCGTCGAGCAGCTGCTTTCCCGGGCTGGAGTGGACCCGACTCGCCGGGCGGAAACTGTATCGGTGGAAGAATGGGTGAGGATATCAGACGAGTTTTCTTTTCCGGATGCGCCTTCTCATTCCAAGTAACGCTCGGAATAAAATCCCCTGCAAACCCCTCCGCTTCCGCTTGCCGCCCGTTTGGCGGATCCGGCTTATTCGAATGTTTTTTTATTTTCGAAAAACCACACCACACAATAGATGTTTAGACCGATGCCGAGAAGGCTCAATATGAAATTGATATTACCCACCCAACTGAAGTCGTAATTTATGACGGAAAACACAAACAGGGCGAAGCTGGCGACGAGCAGGATGATGAAGACCATCAGCCCCAATACGCGGGCCCACTTCTTCATGTTCAGCAGTCCGTAACAGAGGATGAGAATCATCACGATGGAAGCAACGGCGATGATAGGATACTCCCAAAGCACGTTGATGTATTTGATCAGGCCTTGGAGATAGTAGCTGACGTAGGTTCCCGTCTTGGTGGCCGGGATCGGTATCTCGTATTGAAGGAACTTATAGGTATTGTTGAGAAACTGGAAAATGACCACGATGCAGGCGAGGAAGAAGAGCGTGCAAAAGGTCACCACGAAGAACGGAGGGGATTTCTTTCTCCCGGTTGAGATGGATGGGGGAAGGGAGATGGATTGTTTATTCTCCTGTTTGGGTTGCCGTTTCTTCTTATGGCCGGGTGTATCCGGGAGATCCTTATGGCAGAAATAGCATACGGCGGCATTGACGTCGTTGTAAGAACCGCAATGGGGGCATTTTTCAGTAAGCATCTAGATCTCCTCTACGGATCCAACGCCCGGTCTTTGGGTTGGAGCCGGGTATGGCGCATTCGCAGCTGCCAGACCCTCCAAGCGGCTTCGATTTTCACACCCATGCTCATCTTGGATTTGCCGATCCGCCGGTCCTCGAAATGAATTGGAATTTCGCACGCGCGATATCCCAGTTTTTGCGTGAGGTAGGCCATTTCAACGAGAAAAACGTACCCATTGGAGTGAATCCGATTCAGATTTATTCCGACCAGCGTATCCCGGCGCCAGAGTTTGAACCCGGCGGTCGGGTCGTGTACCTTGAGTCCGAGAATGGTCCTGGCATAGAACACCGCCCAACGCGAAAGCAGTTTGCGGCCGATGTCCCACCGCTTGTCCAAACCGCCGCCGGGAACATACCGCGAGCCAACGACCACATCGTAGGATTCCAACAACTCCGCCATATGGATCAAAGCGTCCGGAGGGTGTGAAAAATCGCAATCGATCTGGGCGATGGCTTCGGTGCGCTGGGCGATGGCGGCGCGGAACCCGGCTTGATACGCCGTGCCTAACCCGAATTTCCCCGGGCGATGGATGACCGTCAGCCGGTTTTCCGGATTTGCCGCCAATTCGTCCGCCAGCGCGCCGGTGCCGTCGGGGGAATTGTCATCCACGACGAGGATGTTCAGATCCGAAAAGGGGAGCGCCCGGAGGGCCGCCACCATGGCCGTCAGGTTTTTCGCTTCATTGTACGTCGGGATGACGATCGACAGGGATTGGATGGTCATAGAGTCCTGTAGGGCGTTTGGTCCAGCGCATTTTGGAGGGAATCCAGGGAAGGAAAGGTCCCGTCGGAAGAGGACAGAAAACGAAAATTAAACTGCACATCCGCCATCCGCTGCGATCCCATGACGGGATAGAAAGCCTGAGCGGTCTCTTTCAGCTTCATCGCCATGGCTTTGGCGAACTCGAACAGCGAAGGCATGTCGCTAAGGATGACAAATTCGTCGAAGGCAAGATGCCCCACCGTAGCGCCCACTTTCAGTTGCGAAGCCGCCGCGTTCTGCAGCGCCTTGCCGACGGCTTGAAGCATATCGTCGGCGGCGGGAAAGCCGCGGATGGCGCGGAAGGCATCTAAACCGCTCAGCCGGACGGTGACGATCGACCACTCCGGCTGCACCAGGACCCGCTGCAAGCCGTCCTCCACCGGTTTCCCCTCCGGAAGGTCAGTCACCGGATTGGTGGCCCGTTTCCGGCTGGCCCGTTCAATCGTGTTGCGGACGCGAAGCCCGATTTCTTGGAGGTCGAATGGTTTGCCGATATAGTCGTCGACACCCACCTCCAATCCCTTAAGGCGGTCGCTGCGATCGTGTAGGTCTGTAAGCATCAGAATAGGGATGGTGGAGGTGCGCCGGTGGTTCCGCAATCTCCGGACAACTTCGAATCCGTCTATTCCCGGCAGCCGGATATCCAGCAGGACGATATCCGGCCGGGTTTCCAAGGCCAGGGGTTCCGCCTCCTCACCATGGCGGACGCATTCGGTCCGGCATCCCTGCGATTGGAAATACGTCTCCAGCAGGCTGGCCGTTCCCGGATCGTCCTCTACAATCAGGAGCAGCGGTTGGTCTGCCATATCCGATCCTCAGAAGGCGCCCGAAATGGAAAAAACACATCCGGCATCGCCGCAGGCGATGCACTCATCCTCTGTGACGGGTATTGCCGGATCGATTCCGAACCAGTCCAACACTCCACGCAGCATTCCGGCAACGCCGTGACACACCACCGTCTCGGAGGTCCGCCCCGCGCATTCCGGGCACGCGGTAACGCGAAACCGGTATCCCTGCGGAACAATTTCCATGCAGCATTCCATATCGCTCAGCAGGCCCAGTAACCGGGTGACGGATTGCATGCCTTCCTCGATCCGCCTTGAACCGGCTTGACCAAAGAGCCGCGTCCCATCCAGGCCGACGATCGCCGCCGTAGAGTGCAAGGTTTCGGAGAGGGCAATGCGGCCGCAGTGGTGCAGAATTGCGCGGGCTCCCGACTCACCGTATACCTTCCCGATGGAAGCGCAGAGCGCCGCGTAGCACGAGAATTCGACCGCCTTCACCAAGTCGTCCGTCACGGAAGAAAGGCATGCATTCCGGGGTCCGGAACTCTGCCACAAGAGGGCGGTCGCCGTGCGGCCGATCGTTTCTTCCAGGGCCTGGTGAAAAAAGAACAGCATCCGGTTGGGAAGATATTTTCCGGCGGCGATGGAAGACACCTTCTCGCTCCGCATAATTTGAAAATCAGTGCGCAGGAATGTAGCATAGGGGGTGGGGGATGTCAAGCGAAGGGGAGCCGTGCGACGGGCCGCGGGCGGAAAAATGTTTCCCGGGAGTGGAAAATGCTTGCCCGTGCGGACCGGATATGGTATTATCAACCCGACATTTTCCGTTCCATGCTTTTGTAGAAAGAGGCGGTGCATGGTTCAAAAGACCCGAGTCGACCAAATGGTGACCCGCCTGCGGGATATGCAGGCCAGCACTCCGGATGTGGAAGCCTCCGCGGTCGTCAGTGTCGATGGGTTGATCATTGCCTCCTCGCTCCCCCAGAGCGTGGAGGAGGACCGGGTATCCGCCATGTCGGCCGCCATGCTCAGCCTTGGAGAACGCATCGCGGGCGAGTTGGGCCGCGGCACACTTTCCCAGGTCTATATCCATGGAGATAAGGGATACGTCCTGCTCACCGCCGTCGGCGCGGAAGCCGTGCTGACCGTGTTGGCGCGGGAAAGCGCAAAACTGGGATTGGTCTTTCTGGAGATTCGACGTGCAGCAGACGATTTGGAAAAGATGGTCGGATAGAATTCTGATCCTTCCAACATTCGACCCCAACAACCGGATCCGGTGGGGAGGCGGTGACTTTCAGCCTCCCCACTTCCTTTTTAATCCCCCCAGGAGGTTCGTATGACGCGATATGTATTCTTCACCGGTGGTGTAGTCAGCTCGGTTGGCAAGGGTGTCACGGCGGCGGCCATTGGGCTGCTGCTAAAAGAGCGCGGTTTCCGGGTGGCCGTGCAGAAACTCGACCCATACCTCAATGTAGATCCCGGAACCATGAACCCCTACCAGCATGGGGAGGTGTACGTCCTCGACGACGGGGCGGAAACCGACCTGGATCTTGGCCACTACGAACGGTTCATCGATATCAGCGAGAGCCGCGTCTGCAACGTGACCACCGGGCAGGTGTACGCCGAGGTCATCTCCAAAGAACGCCATGGGGAGTTCCTGGGCGGGACGATCCAGGTCATCCCGCACATCACCAACGAAATCAAACGCCGGATCGGGATGGTGGCGAAAAGCCTGGATGCTGAAATCGTTCTGGTGGAGGTGGGGGGAACCGTGGGCGATATCGAATCGCTGCCGTTCCTGGAAGCACTCCGGCAGATGCGGACCGATGTGGGACGGGGAAACACGTTCTTCATCCACGTCACGTGGCTGCCGCACATCGGCGCGACCGGCGAATTGAAAACCAAACCCACCCAGCACTCCGTCGCGGAACTGCGGTCGATCGGCATCCAGCCGGATATGATCGTCGCCCGGTCCGACCTGCCCATGGACGATGATCTAAAATCCAAGATCTCGCTGTTTTGCGATGTCGAACCGCGCGCGGTGGTGCCCCTGATGACCCTGCCGACGATTTACCAGGCGCCGCTCGTGCTCGAGGAAGCCGGCGTGGGGGATCTGATCATCGACCGGCTGGGTTTGGAATCACGCCGGCGCCCGAATTGGACGGATTGGAAGCATCTGGTGGGGGAGCTTACCCGCGAACGCCCCAAGGTGAAGATCGCCCTGGTGGGTAAATACGTGGAGCTGCGGGATGCGTACATGAGTGTGCGCGAAGCGCTCAAGCACGCCGGAGTGGCGCTGGGGCACGATATCGAGATGCTGTGGGTCCACTCGACCGATTTGGAGAAGGGCAAAGGCTGGGAATTGATCGAACAAGCGGATGGGATCGTGGTTCCGGGTGGATTCGGGACGCGCGGGATCGAAGGGAAGATCCAGTCCGCCCGCTACGCCCGCGAAAAAAAGATCCCGTATTTGGGATTGTGTCTGGGAATGCAGGTGATGGTGGTCGAGTTCGGGCGCTATGCGCTGGGCGACGAGGCGGCGCATTCCACGGAGTTCGATCCGAACACCCCGCATCCGGTGATCGATCTGCTGCCCGAACAACGGGATGTCACGGATATGGGCGGGACGATGCGTTTGGGGCTTTATCCATGCCAACTGCAGCCGGGAACGAAGGCGGCGGCGGCGTATGGAAAACAAAAAGATGTCCAGGAACGCCACCGCCACCGTTTTGAATTAAACAACACCTACCGCGAACAACTGGGAGCCAAGGGAATGCTTTTCTCCGGCCTCTCCCCGGACGGGCGCCTGGTGGAGATCGCGGAGCTTGCGGATCATCCCTTCATGCTCGGCAGCCAATTCCACCCGGAATTCCTTTCCCGGCCGAACCGGCCGCATCCGCTCTTCCGGGCGTTTGTGGATGCAGCCGTCAAGCATTCCAAAACGTAGGCTGGCTCAGCTGCGGCGCCGGCCGCCCACCATAGAGATAAAGTAGAACAGCTGCATGACCGCCGTCGCAAGCCCGCCGACGTAGGTCATGGCCGCCGCGTTGAGCACTTCGTTCACCCCGCGGGCGTCTTCTTCGCTGGACAGCATCCCGTTGGCGGAAAGCATCGCCCGCGCCCGGTTGCTGGCGTTGAACTCGACCGGCAGGGTGGCCAGGGCGAATACCGCGCCCAACGACATGAACAGCACTCCCAGCCAGGCTAGCTGGAGAAAATTAAGGATCAGCCCGCCGAAAATCAGGATCCATCCCAAATAGGAACCGATGTTGACCGCCGGTACCAGCAGGCTGCGAAAGCGGAGCGGAAAGTATCCTTCCGCCTGTTGGGCGGCGTGGCCGATCTCGTGCGCGGCGACGGCGATGGAAGCGACGGACGGCGTTTGAGCCACACCCTGGGAGAGGTACAGTGTGTTGTCCGACGGATCATAACGATCGGTCAGCTGACCCCCGATCCCCGCCAGCTTGACACTCGAAAGCCCTTCGGCGGTGGATATGTTGGCACCTGACATGCCGCCGGAGGAAAGCAGGCGACGGGCGGCATCCAGCCCCGTGATGTTCTGGGAATTTCTCGTCTGACTCCATTTGGAATACGCGCTCTTCACCCGCCATTGGGCGTACATCATGAGCAGCATGGCGGGCAGCATGAAACATAAATAGGTGGGATCGTAGAACATCGTCAGCTCCTTTCCCTGCTAGAAAAGTTCCATCGCCCGGTCGAGTTGGGGGTCTTCTCCGGCTTGGAATTGCTCTTCGGTGATGCCCACCTCGAAATCGGGGGTTAATCCCTGCTTGGAGATTTGTCTTCCGTTTGGAGTGTACCAGCGGGCAACGGTGATGCGCACCGCACCCATATCGTTCATCAGGGGAATCCACTCCTGCACCGAACCCTTGCCGTAGGTGGTGGTCCCCACGAGCAGGGCGCGCTTATGATCCTGGAGGGCGCCGGCCACGATCTCGGCGGCGGATGCGCTGCCGCCATCGACAAGCACTACCAATGGGATGTCAATGGCCAGGCCGCCGGCATGGCAATAGTAGCGCTGTTCGATTCCATTGCTGCCCTTCTCGAAGAAGAGCAGCGTGTTCTCCGGCAGGAATTGAGAACCCACATCCACGGCGGAACTGACATAGCCTCCGATATTCTGGCGCAGGTCCAGGATCAATCCCTTCGGGTTGTTCTCCAGCAGTGCGGTCAACGCTTCTTTCATCTGCGCATCGGCGGATTCGGAGAATATTCCGAGGTAAATATACGCGACGCCGTTCTCCAGCATCCGGCTCTCCACGACGGGCGGTTCGATCTTCGCCCGGACGACATCGAATTCCATTAATTCAGATTCCCCGGAGCGTTGGACGGTAAGCCGCACGTGCGTGCCGGCCGGGCCGAGGAGCAGGTTGCGTGCTTTCGATGGATCCTTGCCGGTCATATCCACGCCGTCGATTTTAACGATCTCGTCGCCCGTTTTTAAGCCTGCTTGCTCCGCCGGTGATCCGGGAAAGGGGGTGATGATTTTCAGGTACGGGCCGGTCACATCGACCGTCGCCCCGATGCCTTCATAGCCTGTGAGGGAATCGGAGGCGGCTTCGAACGTATCCGGATCCATATACGTGGAATTTTCATCGCCCAGGGATTGCATCATGCCGTTGATGGCGCCCTGGATCAGCTTCGTATCGTCCACCGGCTGGTCGACATACCGGGAGTGAATGATGTCCCAGGCCTGGAAAAATGGGCCGAAGACGGTATCGGTATCGGTGCCGGTGGACCGGCCGATGAGAAACCCGACCCCGACTGACGTCGCGCTCAAACACAGAGCCAGCCAAACCGCGGCAACGGCGATAAGAATCCCTCTGAGAATATTACGATTCGGTGTCGAAGTCTCGATGATACCCGGTTGCATAAGCTGCGCTCCTGACGGAATTTGTTGGTGAGTGTAACAGGGCTATTATTACCACAATCGAGGTAAATATAATATTAGAAAGCGGAACGGTGCCGGAGGATTTGAGGCCTTTATTTTAAAAGATCCGGGAGCCGGTAGATCGATTCGATCTGATGGTGAGCCGAGCCGTCCGAGGAACGGGTGTGAACCAGGACGGTGATCCACCCCAAGCCGCGCGCCGGTTGGAGATTACGAGGCAGATCATCCACCAGCATGCATCGATCCACCGGCGGCGAACCGGCTTTTTGTATGGCGATCCGGTAGGCCGCTTCCATCGGCTTGCAGGCAAAATCGGTCGCGAAAATATCGACGATCCCGTCGAATTGATCCGTTATTCCTAAAACAGATAACACCCTAATAATATACGCTCGATCGGCGTTGGAAAATATGAATTTCTTCTGCGGTATCGCTTCCAGCATTTTCCTCAGCGTCGGATCGGGGTCCAGGTATTGCTCGAGCGGGATATCGTGCACGAACCGGTAATACTCCTGCGGATCCACATGATGCTCCGCCCGCAAGCCGTTGAGGGTTGTCCCGTACTTCGTGAAGTAGCGTCTGCGCAGGGCTTCTGCATCCGATTCTGGAATCCCCACCTTCTCGACCAGATAGCGGTTTATCCGCAATCCAATTTGACTCCAGACTCCCCGTTCGGGCGGGTAAAGGGTGTCGTCGAGGTCGAAGAAAATACAGGCGGTGGAATGGGGGGACATAATTTTCATATTATGGTTCTTCATGCCCGCATGTTCGAAGCAGATATTCAAGAAGGCAAGTTCGTCATGCCCGCGTGTACCTGGCGGGCATCCAGGAATCCTGTGAGTGCATCCCGCGACGCGTGTCCTGGATCCCCGCCCCCCGAGAAGTGCACTCGAGGGCAGGCAAGATCACGCGGGGATGACATACTCAAGCCGCAACTTCTCAAAGGATCTCCTTCGCATACGCCCACAGCGCAGGGACACCCCCTGTATGCCAGAAGAGGACCGTCTCCGATGTGTCGATTTCGTTCCGGCGGATCAGCTCCAGCATCCCTCCGGCTGCGCGGGCCGTATATACGGGATCCAATAGGATTCCTTCCCGGCGAGCAAAAAGATGAATCGCCTCGCGCTCCAATTCGCCCGCCTTCCCGTACCCCGCGCCGAGAAACCGGTCATCGACATGAATCGATTCTGCGGACACGGATTCCGTGCCTCCGATGGCTTGAACCGTCTCCGTCGCCAGAGACAGAATTCTATCCCGGAGGAGATCCGCCTTCCAATCCACGCTGATTCCCTGCACACGGCTTTTTAACCCAAACCATAGTGTGCCTAAAACCATTCCGGCTTGGGTTCCGCCGGAGGAAGAGGCAAAGATGATCCAATCCGGACGGATTCCCTGGTCCTTTAATTCGCGAATAGCAACTGCGTAGGCTGCGGCGCCCAATGGATTGGATCCACCATACGGGATCAAATATGGTTTTTTCCCCGCAGATTGCTCACGGGCGAACGTTTCCTGAAGCGCTTGATCGCGGCCTTTTTCTCCGGTCCAGACCAATTCCGCTCCGACCAGGGAATCGAGTAACAGGTTGCCCGTATCGGCGGCCTGGGGAGGCCCGGACAGCACGAGCACACATCGCAAGCCGAGTGCCGCTGCGGCGGCGGCCGTTTGGCGGCAGTGATTCGATTGCGGCGCGCCAGTCGTGATCAAGGTGTCCGCGCTGCGGCGAAGCGCGTCGGCGCAGAGAAATTCCAGCTTGCGGGTTTTATTCCCGCCGAGGGCCAATCCGGTGAGGTCGTCGCGTTTGATGAACAGCTTTCGTCCCAGAAGATCGGAAAGCCGCGGCAGTTCCTGCACCGGAGTGGGCAGGCAGGCCAGCGATACACGCGGGAGTGAATCGAGCATCATGGCATGCCCCTTGTCGAATCCGCCAGGCTGTGAGTCCGGCGGCGGGCCAGGATGCGGGTGAGGTCGAGGAGGCGGGGCAGGATGCGGTGATAGGCGGCGTAGCGAATGGCGGAGGGCGCGAAATCCCACGCGCCCATGTAGCGCGTCACCGCGCCGCCGAAACCCAGCTTGAATTGATAGACGCCCCACATCGGATCGGAATCGGCAATAACATCCGGAGCGCCCCACATGTCGTAGTATGCATACCCCCGATCCTTCAACCAGCGGACGGCTTCCCACTGCAGAAGGTGATTCGGCATCTTCTCGCGGTGCAGGGCGCGCGACATGCCGTACAGGTACCAGCCGCGGTCGGCGAAGTGGAACAGGATAAGCGCCGCGACCGGCAGTTCCTCCACCTCGGCGAGGAGCGGTTGTGCCCGGCCGGAACGCATCATTGCTCCCCAGGTATCCCGGTAATATTCCTCCGATCGGATGACGAAAGAATCGCGGTCGGCCGTCTCGGCGTACATGCGGTAAAGCAACGGAAGATCCCGTTCGGTTCCCGGGCGGACGGTCACACCGTGCTTTTGCGCCAATCGGATGTTGTAGCGGGTTTTCGGTTTCATCGCGGAGAGCAGGGTGGATTCCTCCGGGCGGATATCCAGGAGGACGGTGTTCCGGAATTGCACTTGTTCGGAGGAGAAGCGCCATCCGCGTCCGCCCAGCCGCCGGGTGATTTCGGTTCCAACCGCTCCCATTTCATCCGGATCCGATCCGGGCACACCTTGTTCCAGAAGGAGGTCAGGGTCGATTTTTATCTGAATGGCGCCGTTTTTCCGGGCGAGCGTTTCGATATCCGAAAGCACTGCTTCGCGCGTTTCGGCGTCCTGCCAATCCAGATGCGGCCCTTTGGGGATGTAAAACAATTTGGCCGAGAACGGGCCGACACGGACCGCGCGACGGAGGATTTGGGCCGCGGCGGTTGTTTTCGATTCACCGTCTTCCCACACGCGGCGCTCGGCGGTCCAGCCGTATCGCGCCTTGCATTCGCCCCATTCCCAGGTTTGAAGGACGTGCGCTTCCGGAAGCCGTGCGAGGCCACTGTCCCATTCCTCCTGACGGGTCACAATCCGGGATATCATGCCATGTTTCCCGCGCGGCGGGCGATGATAAACCGGTAAAGCAGGTACAGCGGTGAAATATAAACCCGGTCCCAGGCGCCGATGGAGCGCCAGATTTGCCCTCCATATCCCCGTTTGAACCGGTACACGCCCCACAAGCCGTCCTGGCGCGTCGTAAATTGTTTTTCCAGCGTCTCCTCGTCGGCGTCGGGGATTCCCCACAAGTCGTATTCCGTGCATCCCTGCGCTCGGGCCCAGCGCATGGCTTCCCACTGCAGATAATACGGTGCCATGACTTCCCGATGGATATCGGAAGACGCCCCGTACAGGTACCAGGCGCGTCTCCCTTGGGCGAAGGCCATCAATCCTGCAAGCGGTTCGTCCTGGGAAAAGGCAAGCAACAATTCGACGCTGCGATGCGGGGAGAACTCGGTAAACGCTGTTTGATAATACTCTGTGGAGTGGATCGCAAAAGAATCGCGGGCGCCGGTGGTGTTCATCAGGCGGGCAAACGCGCCGATATCGTCCGAGGACGATACGCGTACCCCGTGGCGCGCGGCCAGCCGGATGTTGTAGCGCGTCTTGGGCTTCATCCGGGCAAGGATATCCTCCTCCGAACCTTGCAGGTCGATCCGGATCGTGCGCGGCGGCTGGACGGTGTTGGGACTCGGCCGGAAACCGATCCGGTGAAGTTCGCTTGCAGTCGAGTCGCTGTCCGCCAAATCCGGTTCGACCTTGAGAAAAACCGCCCGCCGGGCGCGGCAAAGCCTGTCCATTTGAGGAAGCAGGCCGGATAATGCGGCGGTGGTCGAAGGAACCGGACCGCGCGGGAGATAGGCGATCGAAAAACCCAGAGGCAGGGGGCGGAAAAGAATTATTGCGCCGGATTCTTCCGCCTGCAGGATTTCCGCCTGCCAACCGAACGCTGATTTCAACCGCGCCCAGGCGGCCGTTTGCAGGAGATGGGCATCCGGATGGCGGGACGCAATATAGGTTTCCCAGTTCGATAGGTTGGTCACGAGGAGGATTATATCAATGACATCACCGTGAACAAAATATTTATCACCGCAAAGCCGCGAAGACCGCAAAGAAATCCCTGTATTACTTCGCGTGCTTTGCGTCCCCCGGCCCGAACCCCCGAGGGCGGGCTTTGCAGTGAGGCTTATCCAACGCGATAGATAACTTTCCTATCAGTCGAATTCCGGATTATTGCCCAACCAAACGGCGCATTCGGTCATCGCACCTGTACGAAATTCACCAATATCAAATTGCGGGCGCAGTCGTTGTAGGTGTTGAAGTAGACGCGGGCGGAGATCTCCTTGTGGGCGGCGTCCTGGACTTGAATCCAAAGGGTTTGTGTGCTGTCGAGCGGCTGAGTGCCGAGGACGAATTCATACCCCGCCGGACCGTACTTGTCGGCGCTTCCGGAAAGCACCTCGGTGGAGATCGCGCTGCCGTTCCAGAATCCTTCCAGATGCAGGATCAGGTTCCTTATCGGAGTTTCCGTCAAATCGAAGATTTGTCCTGCCACGCCGGTCCAATTACAGCCGGAAAATCCCTGAATGGCAAGCACTCCGGTTTGTTGGATTTCGAACGGATACTGCGGGGGTTTCTCGTTGATGATCGCGGGAAGGTAAACGGCGTTTGTTCCTTCGGCATGCGGGATTGCCTTCGGGACGGCGGTTAGCCCCATGGAGTCGGAAGGCGGCGGATAAACGCCCATCGCATCCACGGTGGGAGTGGGAAGGGGCAGGTTCCCCTGGGAGGAAGTGTCGACGGTCGAATAGGTCATCCCGCCGTTTGGAGCGGAAGAGGAATCCCCTGTCCGCGTGCCATCGGAGGAGGTGCCGGAGCAGGCGGCAAGCAGCAACACACCGCACAATCCGCCCGCAGCAACGGCAAAGCGGAACGCGCTGTGTCGGTCTGGTATCTTTGCAATTTTCTCCGCTGTGCTGTGCATGAATCCTGTCTCCGCCTACTGTTTGGCTTGTGTGAAATTCACGGTGATCAGATTCTTATCGCACCCGGCGTAGGTATTGAAAACGATTTTATCCGAAATCGGGGTTCGGTTGCCATCCAGAAGTAAAATCCAAAACGCGTTGAGGGACAGAACCGGCTTGTCCGCCAGACGGAGTTCAAAAGCCCCTTTCCGATCCCCGCCGAGCGAACCCGTCACCTGTTCCATATCGATCGTCTTGCCGGAAAGAGTCCCGTGAAGTTGGACGAACAGGTTGTCCAACGGGGTATGGCTCAAATCGAACACCGTCCCGGCCACGCCCATCCAAGTGCAGCCTTTCGGGCTGGCCGAATAGGTGGGATTGCCGCCTTCCACGACAAATGGAAAGAACGGTTTCGGCGTATCCTGCGGATTAAGATTATAGACCGACGTATCGGTTGGAGTCGCATCGCCGGCTTGCGAAAGCGTCGCCGTGGAAGGAGTTCCCAACGTGACCGTCGGGGTCCACGTTGGGGGGAAGTCGATGATCGGCGTCGGAGTACTGGTGGGAAGAACGACCGCCGCGCCGCTTCCCCCAGGGGGCAGGGGATTGAGCAAAGAATTGGGAGCGGCGAATATCATCAAGGAAAACGCAGGGCAAAGGCAGGTCAACACCAGAAAGAAAATCGACAGGATGTTGAACAGAATCGATTTGAGGGCCGGAGCCGATTCGGTTCTTTCCATCGGGACTTCATCGTTCATGGCAGTTCCTCCTGGCCGTCTCGAAACCCTTCCTGATTCCAGCGATCATCTTCCAAGCGCCGTTTCCAACAGACCGAGAACCTCCGATACTTATTCGCATCCTTCCCGGGAGAGGGGCGGCATCCCCTGGTTTTTCCCCTCCGGAAGCAATCACATTCCTATTATATGAATATTTCAATTGTAGCGGTTTGCATTTGTTGTGCCAGCCATTGCTGCACAGCCTGCCGGCGCAGGGATTCAAGGGCCGCGGGGGAAAGGGGACGGGCATCTTCCCGTTCCAGGGTCTGGACGATGTGGTAGCCCAAACGGCTTTGAACCACAGGGCTGATCTCAAGCGGTTGCAGCGAAAAGGCGGCGTTTTCCACCTCGATGACTGTGAGAATTCCCCTTGGAAACCAACCGAGATCCCCGCCGCTGGAACTGGTACTGAAGTCCTGTGAGTACGTCAAAGCCAGTTCGCCGAAGTCCCTTCCGCTCAGGATCATTTCATGCAATGTATTTGCCAGTTCGAGGTTGCCGACCAGAATATGCCGGGCATGCACCTGTTCTGCCGCGAGCGGAACCTGCGCGGCGATGCTGTCGGTGGCGGCTTGAACAAGCAGTTGGCGACGGATCGCCTGGCGGAATTCATCAATCGAGTAGAAATTCTCCACCAGCCAAGATTCGAATCCGGAGTCTCCGCCCCGTGCTTGGCGGGAGGATTCCACGACGGCGTCGACCTGTTCGTCGAGGATGGTCCTGCCCATGGCTGTCGCCGCTTGGGCGGCGACGCGCTCCTCGATCATGGATTGCAGGATAAACCGGCGGTAATCACCCAAAGTGCCGAGATCGTTCCCCAGCCGCTTCTGCGCCGATTCAAACCGGGCGGTCTCATGCTCGAATTCCTCCAGGGTGATCCCTTCCCCGTTCACGCGGGCGGCAAGCGGGACGGGGGTGAGCGTAACCGTGGCTGTTGCGGTGGGGGTTTCGGTCGGGGATGGGTTGAGGCCCGTCCGGAGGTCGCAGGCGGCCAACAGGGCAATTCCGATCAGGGCGGGGAGGAACACTTTTTTCATGGTCATCTTTCGGGATGCCGTCCCAGGGGTAAAAATCCGGTTAATCCTGCGTGATTATACTTTACCCGGATAGCCGGGTTGGACTAAAATAAGACTGTCTATCGAACATGGCCGAAGATACGATGTTTTCTGAAGCGGTTGCAGCGGCACACGCCGGAGAGGTTGTCCGTGCGCGTGATCTGCTTGCCCGCCTGTTGCGGGCGGATTCGGCCAATCCGGATTATTGGCTTTGGATGAGCGCGGTCGTCGACAGCGAACGGGAAAGCGTTTTCTGCCTGCGCTCCGTCACGAAGATGCAGCCGAATCATCCGTTGGCCCGCCTGGGCCTCGGCGTGATGGGCCAGATCTCGCTTGGGATGGAGCGCGAGGGTCCGGACAAACAGCATCGTTCGGCGCCGATGCCGCATGCATCCGCCGGGCGGATCAACTCGATGGGGGATTGGTGGAAGGTCCGGCGCAATCGCGAGAATGTGGCTTTGTCGGTTTTAGGTCTTGCCGCCGTCACGGTCGTCGTGGCCATCGCGCTTTTAAAGGTGGATATTTCCGCCATCAAGTTCCCGTCCTTCAGCGGAGTGCAGCCTTCCTTGACGTCCATCCCATCCGAGACAGCCGGCGGCCCTTCCGCGGTAACCACTTACCGGCCGGCGCCGACACTCAAGAGCACCGTGAATCCCTCCAACTTGATTCCCTTCGAGACATTTATCGGAGCTGACTTAACACCGACGTCGCTCTATGGGATAACCCCGATGGCGCTGACCGGTGCGCTCGACGATGCGGTCAAGGCGATGCGGGAAGGCCGCTACGACGACGCGCTGTCCTATCTCGACCAGGTGTTGTTCATCGAGCCGAAATCGGCGCAGGCCCACTACCTGAAGGGCGAGTGCTACCGCTTGCAGTGGAAGATGAAGGAAGCACTCGAGCAATATGAATTGGCCATCGCCTTGGACCCGAATTACGCCGTTGCCTATTTCGGCCGTGCGATGTGGAGCAAACAGAACAACCCGGACAACGATTACGACAAGGACCTCGATCGGGCGATCGATCGGGATCCGAATTTCATCGATGCCTACATCGAACGCGCTTATTTTTATGGGCGGCGCAACCGATGGGAAGAGGCCTTGGTGGATTTGGAACGTGCGAATCAAATCGCACCGGAGAACGCGTTTGTCCTGATCCGGCTGGGGCGTGCGCAGATTAAAAACGGCAAGGCCGATAAAGCGCTGGACAACATCATCCGCGCGCAGATCATCGATCCAACCATCCTGGAGGGATACCTCGCGCTGGGCGAGGCGTACGACGCGCTGCAACTCTACTCCCAGGCCGTCACACCCCTGGTCATTTACACCACCTACGATCCGGAAGAGATACTCGGATGGCTTCGATTGGGGGAAGCCTACACCGGCACCGCCCAATATCCTCAGGCGGTGGAGGCGTGCACGCGTGCAGTGGATGTCGACGTCAACTCCGTCCAGGCGCGCCTTTGCCGGGGAAAGGTCTACCGTCTGATCGGCGAGTACAAGAAGGCGGTGGCGGATCTGCAGATCGCCTCCGACAAGGCACCGAATTGGTACTACACGCAATTCCCTTACGGGTGCGCGCTGTTGGAGTCCGGCCGGCCGGATTTGGCGATTAAAACCCTCACCGGGGCGATCGAGTTGGCTACCACGAAAGAGGAGAAGGCGGACGCCATGGGTTGGCTGGCGCTGGCCTACGAAGCCTACAACAACTTCGATCGCGCGAAGGTCATTTGGAAGGAACTGATGGACATGGAGGGGGTTCCGGAGTATTGGAAGACCACCGCCTACGTGCATTATTTCGGGTTGAGCACCCCAACGCCGGGCGGCGGGGGATCCGGCACGCCGGAAGCGACATCCGAAGCGACGCCCACTCCAACACCTTGATCGCGGGCTCCCATTTTTAACCGGTGAATCATGGTACAATCCGCGCGCTCGGCGAGGGAAGCCCACAACGTCGAGGAGGGATGGCCGAGTGGTTTAAGGCGGCTGTCTTGAGAACAGCTGTGGGGGCAACCTCACCGGGGGTTCGAATCCCTCTCCCTCCGCCAATGCTTGGGGAGGTGCCGGAGTCGGTCGATCGGGGGCGCCTGCTAAGCGCTTGTAGGGCCTTTAAAGCTCTACCCAGGGTTCGAATCCCTGCCTCCCCGCCTGAACGGCCATTAAGAAATGCGAGCCGTCCGTTAACCTAATGCGCTCGTAGCTCAGTTTGGATAGAGCACTTGCTTGCGGAGCAAGGGGTCGCGTGTTCGAGTCACGCCGGGCGCGCCTGA
>CAZFPL010000025.1:0-28517 GCA_964521085.1 uncultured Anaerolineales bacterium
AGGAACGCAACCGGCTGGCGCGCGATCTGCACGACAGCGTCAAGCAGCAGGTGTTTGCGATCAGCATGAACCTCGGCACGGTGCAAACATTGTGGGATCGCGATCCGGCGCAGGCCCGCGAGCGGCTGGAGGCGGCGATGGAACAGGCCCGCCAGGCGCAAAAGGAACTGGCGGTTCTGATCCAGACCCTGCGGCCGATCCAGATGCAAGGCAAGGGGTTGGTACAGGCGCTCGGGGAATACCTTAAGGATTGGCAGACGCACAGCGGGATCCAGGCCGAGTTTCAAGCCGAAGAGGGGATATCACTCCCGGACGAAAAGGAGCAGTCGCTGTTCCGCGTGTCGCAGGAAGCGCTTTCGAATGCGGCCCGGCACAGCGGCGCAACGGAAGTGTGTGTCACGCTGGCCGAAAAAGCCGGAAGCGTGATCCTGACCGTCTCCGACAACGGGCATGGATTCGATCCGTACAAAGCCACCGGCGGCGTGGGATTGAAGTCGATGCGCGAGCGTGCGGAAGCTCAGGGCGGAACGCTGGAGATCAAGAGCGGCGGGAACGGAACGCGGCTTACCGCCTCGATGCCGTTGTAGCAGGGTGTAGAAAAAGGCATGGGGGGTGGTCGAGTAGCGGTCTTTGCGTATCGCCTGTCCTGGCCGGACAGGCCAGGGAGACCACCGGTAAAAGGTATGGTCTCGATACGCCCGCAGAAGACGCGGGCTACTCGACCGACTTTTCAATGCCCTGATAGAAAGCGCGTGGAGCATATGGACACTCCCATTTCGGTAATCATCGTCGACGATCACACCGTCGTCCGCAGCGGCATCCGCGGTTTCCTGGAAGCGCAGCCGGATCTCCAGGTGCTGGGCGAAGCCGCATCCGGCGCCGAAGGGGTGAAACTGGCCGCCGAGCTGGTGCCGGACGTTGTCCTGATGGATCTGGCGATGCCGGAAATGGACGGCGTCGAGGCCACCCGGCGCATCCGCGATGCATCCCCGCGCACCCGGGTCGTGGTCCTGACCTCCTTCCACGACGATGCGCACATCTTCCCGGCCATCCGGGCCGGCGCGCTTTCTTACCAATTGAAGGATATCAGTCCGGAGGAACTGGTCCAGACAGTGCGCCTGGCAGCCCAAGGGGAAGCCGTACTTAACCCGCGTGTGGCTTCGCGCCTTGTTCAGGAATTGGCCGGAGAGCGCACGCCGCAATCCAACCCGCTGGCCGAGCTCAGCAACAGGGAACTAGAGGTGTTGAAACTGATTACTGAGGGATTATCCAACGCCGATATCGCCGAGCGGCTCGTCCTCAGCCAAAAAACCATTAAAGGCCACGTATCCAATATTCTTGGAAAACTTCACCTCGCCGACCGGACCCAGGCGGCGGTCCTGGCCTGGCGGCAGGGGATGGGCCGGCCGGATTAGGATTGCGGCCGCGACCGCGCATCCGAACCAAGTTCTCATAAATCCAGGAGAAAATCTCCATCCTCCCTCCGCTGCAGGATCTCGCCGGCTATTCCATCCGGGGGTAGAGCTTCCGTCTCCACGATATGCCGCGCATATCTTCCGGCGTGCTGTGCGAACTCCGCGTGCATCTGCCGGACGACATCATCTCCGAGATGACCGGTGCGATTGTGAATCCGGCTCAGCGCGGTTTCGAGCGGCGCCCGCAACATGACATAATGGAAGGACGGGCAGACGGATGCGAGCTCCGATGCGATAAACGGCAGGAACCACGGGCCGAAGATGCCGTCGAAGAACACCTCGTATCCGCGGCGGGCCAGGGCGGCCGCCGCGTGCAGCGCGGAGGCGATCACCGCCTGGTTTTGCGCGTCCGCCGCGGCCAGGTGGGGAGGGATGGGATGGGCCGGAAATGTATAGAAAATATCCGAGGGGATGTGGACGCCTCGTGGATTCCGCGCCGCAAGCAGTCCGGAGACGGCCGTTTTCCCGGTCCCGGGCGAGCCGGTGATGAGTGTAATCGGGTCCATGGAAAAATTATATCCCGCCACAAGAATCCGGTTATCGCGAGGAGGCATCCCGCACAGTCCTTCCCTTCCGCCTCCGCGGCGTAAAAAAACTCTCCCGTTATGAGGAGAGAATTTTCCACGATGGGCCAGACCCGCCGTATCGATCGATCTTCTTCCCGATCACCGCCGGGCTGTCCTCGCAGAACCTCGCGCTAGTGGGATCGGACCCGGAAAATTATTTCATCCGCGGCACCCTCAGCCTCCGCGCCTATGGATTATTTTGAACAACGGAAGCCGATGAAATTCGTCCAATAATCTTCCTGGGGGATATGCGAGCGCATGGCGGCGCGGATATGGGCTGGATCATCCCCCCACGAACCGCCGCGGATGATGTGCTCCAGCCCGGCGGCCGGGCCGCGCGGGTTGACCTGGCTGGACCGGCCGTACGCGCCGTACCAATCCGCCACCCACTCGTAGACATTGCCCGCCATATCCAGCGCGCCGTACATGCTTGCCCCGTCCGGATAATCACCCACAGGGGAGGTGTCGGAATAGCCATCGTCGTACCGGCTGTCCTTCCAGCCGTTCACGCAGTTGATGTCGCAGTAGTTGGCCAAGGCGCCGTCGAAGGCATTCCCCCAGGGGTAAACACGCCCGTCCGGTCCGCGGGCCGCCTTTTCCCACTCGGCCTCGCTGGGCAAACGGCGCCCGGCCCAGGCACAATAGGCGGCAGCCTGGCTCCAGCTGACGTAGACCACCGGGTAGAGGGCATAGGCGCTGTTCCCATAATAGCTGCTGCGGGTGAGCGAGCTGTAGTCGGCCGGTTCCGTGCAGGCTCCGGCATCCGCTGCGCACAGGGCATACTGGGCGTTGGTCACCTCTGACCGGTCGATCCAGTAGGCGTCCAGGTACACTGTGTGCTGCGGCAGTTCCTCTTCCATTGCCTGCGGGTCGTCCACCCGGGAGCTTCCCATTATGAACTCACCGGCCGGGATGTAAACCAGGACCATGCCATCCACCTCCGCCACCTGGGTGCTGATGCTGATTTGCGTGCGCGTGGGAGTGGGCTTCGGAGTGACGGTAGGGGTCGTGGTGGAAACGGGGACGAAGACGGCGGTCGGCTCAACGGTGGCGGGCAGGGAGGTCTTGGTTGTTCCCGAAAGTGAGGCATAGAAGGACGAGAAGCCGGGCGATAGAACCCAGATTATAAGGAGGAGTGCGCCGACAATGACCGCCCCCAGGATCCATCCTCCGCGGACGCGGCGCCTGCCGGGCGGCGGCGGCGCGTGGACCTGTGAAGGTGCGGGCGGGGAGCCTGCCTGCCGGAGGACTTTTTCGACGCTGGGCGGGGGCTGGTAGGGCGGAGAAGAGGCGGCGCCTCCGCCCGTCAGCAGGTCCTCCTCCCGGGCAGAACTCGTGTACAGGGGCGCCCATACATTGACTTCCGCTAAGGAATTGAACATCTTCCGGACGAGCGGGCAAATCTCGTTCTTCAACTCCGAATCCATCTCGGCTTTGGATTTGCCGGGTTGCCTGATCTCCAAGACGTCATAAATATTGGTCATGTGGAACTGGATGGTGTTGACGTCTCTCCCCAGGCGGGCGGCGATCTCTTCATGGGTCAAACCCTCGGTGCATTTGTAATACAGCACCTTCATCTGATATTTGGTGAGGAGGGCGATCTTCTCTTTATTGGCCATGGAGACCCGCCAGTTTTAAAAAATTGGAGGTATTTTAGAGGAAAACTGTATGGGAACCTCAGCTCCCGCTTTCTAGAATGGGTTTATTCACCGGGAAAAGATCCCGAGGAGGTTCCAATGTCTGCTCAGACCATCACACAACAAGTCCGCTGGCAGGATCTCAGCGTCAGGGCTGAGATCGATACAGTAATGGAGATAGCCCGCCGGCAAGGCTGGCAGGACTGCGAGATCTTCGGCAGCGGCGCCATGATCACGGGTCCCCAGGAAGCACGGGGTTGGAAGTTAATCCCGGCCGATATGTATGAGTATAGCATACCCCCTGAGGCGGCGCGCAGGGTCCTGCAGCTGATCAACGCCGGAGTACGGGTTCAGGGTGTGATCATCGCCGACGACCAGCGCCGGGAAGCCCCCGCGCCACCTGCCAGCCCGGGCAAATCGCTGGAATGGGTCGGGCCGCTGGCCGCCCGGGCGGGGAAAGTGTTGCTGTGTCTGGTGGGGGCGGCCGCGATATTGGCATTCGTCGCCGGTATCGTATCCATCCTGCTCATGGGGTGGCCCCTATTGATCGGCATACTCGTGCTGGGGGTCTTCGGGGCCCTCACAAGGGTTAATTATGACCCGAAGCTGGTGATCCTGGTGGACAACGGCAGCGGGGGCATTGCGTGGATCGCTTTGTTCACCTGGTACGAATAGCACCTTATTGGACCAGGCGCTTTATCGAATGTAAAAGGCCACGTATCCAATATTCTCGGAAAATAAAATCTGCCCCCGCGAAAAAACCGCGGGGGCATCATATTCCAGCGCCGGGATTTATTCTGGCGCGGTCGGATGAACCGGCAACGTTCCTGCAAAATCCCCTACGGCCGCAGAGTCCCCGCCCAGATCTGCCACGCGAGGGCCGTCTTGGCCACCAGGCTCAGGACAACGTACATCCGTTCGCCGAACAGATAATCCTTCCACGGACCGGCCTTCTTGTACTGCAGGAACATGTTGACCGCGAAGATGCTGAAGAATACGAAGATGGTCGGGACGATGGCGTACACAAAGGCCGGCGGCTTGGCATCCGATGTTCCGAGCGCCCCGTAGAACGAAACGAAGATCACGATCCAGGGAACGATCCCGGCGATGCAGCCGTAGACGAACGAAGTCCAATCGGTCCTGGCGGTGGTCTGGTTGTGCAGTTCCATCATGATCCCGAACAGGTTCATCATCGCGTTGATTCCGAACAGGAGGATCAGCGCGCCCAGATCCGTCACGCCGACCAGCATCCCGATCAGGACGATCATCAGCGAGGACGAGAGCGCGTACTCGTAGAACCGCGCCGGGTTCATCCCGCTCTTGAGCTTGGCCACGTACCAGTTGTAGCCGAAGGTGGCCAGGGAGAAATGCGCGACGGCCGAAATCAGCAGGAAGACCGCCACGGCCGGTCCGAAGCGCAGGTCGTACACCTGCGTGGGATTGGGCACCAGCGACCGGGTCGCCGTATCGAAGCGCAGGAAGTTGGTGAATACCGGGTAGGTCGTGTTGTTGCTGATCGCCCACATGAAGACGCCCTGGACCAGGTGCAGGAAGCCCATCACGGCGTTGAATATTCGAAGGCCGGTGTAGGTCTTCTCGGAGGCGTCAGCCGGCGCAGCGGCGACGGCTTTTAGCGCAGCCTTGGGCGCCGCTGCAACCACCCGTTGTGCGGCTTTAACCGGGGCCTTCTTTATAACTTTTTTCTTTGCCATGTTTTCCTCCTTACCCCTCCCTGGCCCTCCCCAATTTGGGGAGGGAAATAAGGAAGAGGACTGGAAATTATTCCCTGCCCCCTCCCAACCCTCCCCCATTTGCTTCATCCGGAATGAAGGATATATGAAAAACCAGGCCGTAGCAAATGGGGGAGGACAGAGGGGGCAGGGAAGGGTTTCACATTACCAGGATGATCCCGAATACGATCTCTATGATCAGGCTGATGATATTGGATTGCATCACCGAACGGTCGAGAAACATCGATCCGGTGCGCACAACGGCGATCGCCAGGTACATGACGCCCAGCGCCTGGTAGACCTGCGGGACGGCCAGAAGGAACGGAGCCAAGCCCAGCCCGATGAACAGGCCGCCCATCACGGCGCGGATTTCCGTGATCCCGCGCGGGCCGGCAGCCTCCAACCCGGTGAAGCCCTTAATCGCCCGCGGAGCGACCAGGGAAATCGCGCCCGTCGCGACCGTCGCCAGCGCGCAAATCACCTTAAGCACAAAGAGAATATCCATCCCGATTCCTCCTTAAGCCCGTTTGCCGTACCAGAATTTCTTCCAATCGCCGCCGCTCGATTGCAGCGCGAGGAAAGTATAGAGCGCGCCGGCCCAGAAGCCCAGAACCATCATCAAGACCACCCACACAGCCGAGGGCACAAGCGCCTTTTCCCGGAATACGATCCAACAGGAGAATAGCGCAAACCCGACGTATAAATCCACCAGCGAGACGATTCCCCACGGCATGGCCAGGAGCTTCGCGCCTTCGCCGGAAAAATCGCCAACGGTGAATCCGTAGATCAAAACCGCCGTCATCGCCAGCAGACCGAGCAGTGCAATTGCTTTCGCGGTTTTCATGGATTCTCCCTTTTTGAAGGTATCACTTTAACTTCCCCCTCATCCCATCCTTCTCCCAGCTTGCGCTGGGAGAAGGTGGCCGAAGGCCGGATGAGGGAGAAAAAAAACCGATCCTTTTCCGTGATGCGAAGCGGGGCTGCCCCGACTCATGCTATTCCCACTTCGGAGGCCACGGGATGAAGGCGCTCGTCCGCCGGATGTACTCCTTGTATCCGGGGCGGGTCTCGAGGGTCTTTTCCAGCAGCGCCACGCCCGAAACGCGCAAGAGGAGCAGGGTCATGATCACCGGGCTGAAGATCGTCCACCAGCCGCCGGCGCAGGCGCCGATCAGGTAGAACCCCCACCACTGGGTGGCATCGCCGAAGTAATTCGGGTGGCGGGTGTAGCGCCAGACGCCGGAATCGAGGACCTTGCCCTTATTGGCGGGGTCGGCCTTGAAGCGGACCAGTTGCCAATCCCCGACCGATTCGAAGAAGAAACCGAATGCCCAGAAAATCACGGCCACGGCGTCGATCACCGTCAGGCGGTCCGGCAAACTGCCGTATTGCGCAGTCAGCAGCGGGGCGGAGATGATCCACATCAGCAATCCCTGCAGGAAAAACACCTGGAGGAAGCTTTTCCACCACCAGCGGGAGCCGTTCTCTTCGCGCCATTTGCGGTAGCGAAAGTCTTCCGGCTTGCCCCAGTTGCGCGAAAGGATATGGATCGAAAGCCGCAAGCCCCAAATGGTAACCAGGATCCCGATCAGCAACTGACGCGGGAGAAAACCTTCCGGCGAGAGTGCGAGATACACCCAATTGACGATCACAAAACCCGTCCCCCAGAAAATATCAACGATGCTGGCGTTCTTCAGGTACAGGCTGAGAAGCCAAAGGACCGTCATGCAGCCCAGAATGACGGCCAACCCGATCCCACACACGGCAAGCAAACTCATGGCTACCTCCGATTCACGCTTTGGAGATGCAGGCAAATCCGATCACGCCCGGGCCGATGTGCGCGCCGATCACCGGATTGATCTCTTCCAGCCATACTTCGCCGGCCGGCAACAGGTTGCGGATTTCCTCGAGCAGCTCGCGCGCGCGCTCCTCCGCCGCCGAATGCAGGATGGCCGCTTTTTCGAAAGGACCGGATTCCAAAAGCAGTTCGATCAGACGTTTCACCGCCCCGTTCCGGGTGCGGACCCGCTCCGCCGTCGGTTCTCCATCGTACATCTTCAGCAGCGGTTTTATCTGCAACAGCGTGCCGAGCGTGGCGAGGGCAAAATTCATCCGGCCGCTGCGGCGCATGAATTCCAGCGTGTCCAGCGCGGCAAAGACGTGCGTCCGCGCTATTTGTTTCTCCAGCATCGCCAGGATCTCCGCCATTGTCCGTCCTTCCGCGGCCGCCTCAGCGGCGGCCACAACCTGGAACCCCATCCCCAGACTGAGCTGGCGCGAATCGAAAACCGTCACCGGGACCACGGTCGCTATTTTGGCCGCTTCCCGGGCGATGTCCACCATCGCGCTGAGTTTCACCGAAATATGGATCGACAGGACTTCCGACGCCCCCTCGTCCGCCATCTGTTCGTAGACCCGGCGAAAAACTTCCGGGCTGGGGACGGCCGTCGTCGCCGAAGGCTGAAAGGACGGCAGCCGTTCGTAGAATTCCCGGCGGGAGAGGTCCACCCCGTCCTGATACTCCCGGCCCCCGGCATGAATATACAGCGGAACGACGCCGATCCCGTGTTTGCGGATGATCTCTTGCGGTAGGTCGCAGGTGCTGTCGGTAACGATTCGAATCGTCATAGAACGGCCCTCGCGGCGAAAATTGGCTCCCAACAAAATAAAAGGAATCTCCCGACCAACCAGGCTTTATTTTACAATAGAAGGCGTTTCCATACCGTTGGATTTATATTGATATCCGAATCCGATATCGGGAATTCCGCAACGCCTTAGGTGAATTCTCTTGCGAGTTGGAATGGAGGAACAACGCATTCAGACGGCAACCCGATTCCTTGCTCTCAAGCCGCCAGAGGGAGTCCGGCCGCTTGAGTCAGGCACCGGCAAACAGGCTGGAACAGCAACCGTGCATTAAGTGATCACCTGACTCACGACAAACGCCATCACCGCATTGAGAATGATCCAGGTGTAGTACACCACTCCGATACCTTGCCGGATATTCTTTTCCTTATCTTCGACAATAACAAAATCCAGCCAGTTGCGGGTGAATTTCCGGGTATTAACCCGGTACACCAAATGAACGACCAAACTCAGGAGCAGGAAAACGACAACGAAGACGACCGTTCTCTGCCATCCGAAGAGCCACACGAATCCGGCGGTCACGGCCAGCAGGATGAATATCTTCACGACCTTGAACCATGCCGGCTGGAGTTTGTGGCCTTTAACAAATTTCGCGTCATAGGCAATTTCATCGAACAGTTTTTTCATCGCTGATTCCTCCGGCTGCCGGGTTGTAATGATTTTCCGCCATCGCAGCCGGCAGGGTTGCAGAAGAACCCGGCCGGCGACGTCTGCACCTGTCAGGCGGCGGAATTATTTTGGCCCGTGATGCCCTTCCACTTCTCCAATCCCGCCTGATATTCCGTCGCCGCAAAGCCCAGCGATTGATACAACCGGCCGGCATCGGAATCCGTTTCGGTCACGATCACGAGCGTCTCAAGTCCGTAGCAGTTGACCATATACTGCGACGCCTCATAGACCACGGTTCCCGCCGCGCCCCGCCGCCGGAATTGCGGATGGGTCTGCACGGATTGATACCGCCCGACGCTGCCGGTATGGAAGATTCCCAGATCCGCCACCAGCCGGTTCCCAAGAAACCCCCCGAACCAGTCGCCCAATCCGCGCGCCGCCATCTTCCGGTAGCGTTCCATTACCCGCTGCCGGAAGACCCGGTAACCGGCTTCGGTGAATTCCGGCTCGCGCGAGGCGACCTGGTTTTCCACGCTTTGCGTCCAATCCTCGTCCGATGCCAGCGGTCGGACGACCAGATCCGTTGCGGGATGCGCGGACGGATTGAGCTTGCGCGCGGTCATGACGGTCGACCGCTCCAGGCGAAAGCCGTCATCGAGGAACGGCGCGACCGATCCACGCTCGCCCTTGACCGTATCCCACCCCAGAGTAGTGTGGTTGACGTTTGGGGGAACTCCGATTTCCCTGGCGAACAGCTCTCGCCAGCGGACGAAATCCCCCTCAGCCGGCGGATTCTCAAACAGCAGGAAATTCCCCCAATAGAAAGTCGGATTGGAGGGCGTTCGGACCACCATATAGGATCCCCGGTCGAGGATCTCACCGTCAAAGCCGGGAAAAATCAAGTCCGTCCGGTATCCGAGCGATTTCACTTCCATTCATGCACTCTCCTGTTCCCGCGATCCGAAAGCCGCGCCGGGATTGCGTTCCCATTCCTCTACACCCCCGGCACTAATCCTGAACAGCGGGTGCGGTGCAGGACGCGTCAACATCCGTAGTTCGCGGTATTTCGCGTGATCCCTCGCGCAGACTTTTGCCAGCAGATGCCGCCATTCGAATTTAATCTGGCCCCGTTTTACCGGGAGCCGCATGACGAAACGGCGGGATTTTATTTTCCGCGCGTCAAACGAGTATCCGCGCTGCGCGGCTTCATCATACACCGCCCATAAATAGGCGCCAATGGCGGAAACCGGCCTCCGGCTTTCCCGAAAACGAATCAACTGCGGATGGTTGCGATATCCGCGCGTTCCACCCAAGAGCACTTTCTGCGCGAGCAGGCCCTCACGCCAGACGGCGGTGAGGCTTCTTGCATCAAGGTACTTCGGGTGCAAACTCCATAATCTCATACCGTCTTCGAGATTCTTCTTATAAAGGAATGCTAGAACACTTCGTGTCCTTCAGATTTTTCTTCGTGCTCTTCGTGGATTCTACGAATCACCTGATGCTGAACCGGATGAGGAAAGACCCAGGAAGGCCGCCACCCGGTCCCGCACCGCTTCGACCTCCGCCCGCGACCACGAGGACCCCAGATGCAGTTTCCGTCCGTCGCGCAGGACGATTTCGAAGGAGTAACTCGGATCGCCGTCACTCCATTCGTGGGTTTCGATTTCCACATCCGCGATCGAGCCGAACGGAAATTCCTGAGTCCGTCGCGGCAGAATCGGCGCCTCGGCGGCAAAGAAGAGGATTTCGCGAGGTTTATTGAATTTCATGCGCGTGCTCAAGCCCGCAACCGCCGCCCAAACGAAAAACGCACTGACAGCAAGCGCCCCGAGGGAAATCATCACGGCGAACAGAAAAAACAGATTCCAGTAGTTTTCCCAACGGAGACGGAGGATCAGCTCGTACGGCGCAAGCAGCGGAAACAGGGAGAGGAGCAGGAAAAGAATCCGATTTCCTATCGGCATCGGGGCTTGCACCTCAAGGCAATCGGTGGTTTTGATCAACCGGAATTCCATGGCGTCACTTTTTTTCAATGGATTAATCTTTAGGCCTGGAAGGGGCAGCGGACGGCGGAATAACCTATTGCTCTCCGACCTCCCGGATGACCGCCAGGTACCGTTCGCGGTCCCGGATCGCGTTCTCCAGCTTGTTCTTCCAATAGGCGCGCGTCTCCAATACTAATGTTTCCCTGTCGATTTCGATGCGCCGTTCGATGCAATCCGTCAATCCTTTCGGGAAAACCTGCGGAATATCCGAGGTATCGAACACCGCGTATTTTTCGACCGCGGGGAACGGCACCGTCTGATA
The DNA here is from genome assembly GCA_964521085.1 of uncultured Anaerolineales bacterium. Lineage (GTDB taxonomy): Bacteria > Chloroflexota > Anaerolineae > Anaerolineales > RBG-16-64-43 > JAFGKK01. The sequence goes on from CAZFPL010000025.1 coordinate 10,968, forward strand.
ACCCAACGAGGAAAACCGCTTTTGGAAACCCTCGATGTGCGACCAACCGGTCAAGATCAACACCTTCCCATGCCCGGCGATTTCCCGGACGATGTTTTCGAACATGCGGTCTTCCCTCACCTCGCTATCCATCCCTTCACCCTCCATCGTCCACCAATCCATCCCCTGCACCTCTATGCCTGCCTGTCTTGCCACCAGTGTGCTAAACGGCATTTCCACAGGCCCGTCTCCGATGTTGCTCCGTTCCATTTCCTCGGGGCGGCTCTCAACCAACAACAGGTCCGGGGATACATGAAGGATCACTGCTTTGATATTCCAAAAGGAATATGCGGAATTGGTCAGATGATCCGTGTGAATGGTTCCCAGCAGAAAAACCTCCTGCCCGTCGCCGTTTCGATAATGCGAAAATTTCATACCACGGAAATAATCCGGATTAATATTCAAGACCAATAAGTCCCGGAATTCGGAGTTTCCTGCAATCAGAAGGATTGCGCAGAACAAAAATACTCCTGCGAGGATTAACACCGCTTTTCCAAGTCTCTTCATGGCATTGGATCCCATCATCGATTTTCCTTTATCCATTCTTCGGCGTTCTAACAAGTCGGCGTGGAGAGTTGGGCCCGGTACAAATACCGGGCGTGCAATCCTTCCTCGACGGCCTGACGGACGCCCAGCGCGTCGCCCATCCGGTTTTCGTAGATGAACATCAGCCCTTCGGCCTCGAATTGCAGCTTCAGATCCTCCAAGACTTCCTTCCGCCGCCGGGCCAGGAGGTAATCTTGCTTCGTCAGATCCCACGTTTGAAATTCCAAACCATTATTGCGAAGAGCCTCCGCCAGCGGAGTCCGGCCGGGCGGCAGGTTATCGGCCGGGAATTTCTCGCGCGGCACCCACGGCTCGCGGCCGTAAGCATAAAGGATCGCCAATTGTCCGTCGGGGCGCAGCGCCGCCTTCAAGGCCCGGATCGTCGCGGCATAATCCTCGCTGAAGTACATCGTATCGATGGAAAGCACAATATCATAGGCGCAGCTCGGGAGTTCCAGCCGGTTGATATCGCCGACCGCGAATGACAACCGATCGGTTTTTGATGCGGTGCGTTCCCGCGCGGATTGAATGGCCTGCTCGATGTAATCGATTCCGGTGATATGCGCGCCGGTGGAATCCGAGAGATATTCCGCGATCAATCCGTTGCCGCAGCCCAGATCCAGGATATGATGCGTCGGGCCGATCCGGGTCACCTGTTGGAGAAGGTCCAGTTGTTCCATGTCGGCGAATCCATGCTGGCCCAGATCCCGGCCATAGGCGCGCTCACAGAAAGCATGATGCGCCGGGCTGTGTTCGATCGCGGAATAAAAGTTGGTGTAGAAATCTTTCATGGGATGTCGTGGAGGGGTTTAAGAATCCGCTGGATAGAAAACAAACCGGCAGCGCAAATCCCCGCGGACGGCGCTCTCGAGCACTTCCCCGCGGAAGGGCCGGCCGATCCCCGCCAGGTAGTGGCTGGCATGCCCCAGGCTGCAGTGGCACACATCCGGCGAGATCGGCCGGCCGTCCAGGATCGCCGGACGCACCAGCGGACAGTGACAGGCATAATAACGTTTCATCCGGGGATCGGTTTCCTGAAGGTAGCGAACGGCATTGTAGGGGATCTTGGTGATGTAGATCCTCTCCCCTTCCCGCCGCCCGCCTTCCATCTCCGGATCGCTTTTAATAAACTCCAGCACTTCGTCGCTGATCTTCACGGTGTACCAAAGTTTGTCTTCATCCCGCAAGCGGGTCAGCAACTCATCCCGTTCCCGGCGTTTGAGATCCAGGAACTCGTCGATGTCTCCGGACTGCAGGAATTTCTCCCGGTCCGCCGCATCGCTCCTGCGCCAATCCTCGGCGGGAATCCCATGCTGGACCTGGAACCAGGCCTGGCGCGCCTGTTCCACGGGGATGAGATGAGTCATGCGGCCGGTAATCTCGCGGGTATACGCGCTCCGTTCCTTTTCATCGGCCCCAATCGGCGGCAGCGGTTCTGCGAAAATTTTATCCCGCGTTTCCTTGCCGTGTCTTCGCTCTATCTCCGCGGCCAGTACTTCCAGCGCGTTATGGCAATCCATCAGTTCGATCCATGCCACATGCAGTTTGCGATGGCCCGCTCCGCCGGCATAATCGCCGAGAGCCGAGAAATTTTCAAGCGTGTTCCGGCCTTCGGCGATAAGGTTCCTTGCGAATTTTTCCGCCTCCCCTTTCCCAGCGGCCGTTTCATCCACCCCAAGCGCAGCCAGGAAGGAAGCGAAATCCGCGGTGATCGCCGTTTGTCGCTCGATCGCAGCTTCCGCGGCGCCCTCCCTTTGGAGATGCCTCCGGTATCCGGAAATGCCCATGTGATTCATCCTTCCAGCATTGCAGATCGGGGAGCGAATCGATTCATACCGCATCCGCTTTCATCAATCCACAATGAACAGCCGGGCTCCCGTCTCTGTATGCGACCGGTGCGGCAAGTCGTCATCCGCCACCTGGTAACTCATGCCGGGCTTCAGGAGATGCTTCCGTCCGTCCTTGCCTTCCGTGTGCAGTTCCCCCTCCAGGCACAGGAGGATGTGCCCTTTGCTGCACCAATGGTCGGCGCTGTATCCGGGCGAATATTCCACCATCCGGACGCGGATATCGCCGAACATGCGCGTTTTCCAGCGGGCGGTTCCCGTTTCGCCCTGATGTTCTTCCTGTGGGATCCGTTCCCAATCCGTGACTTCAAAAGGAATATTCTTCATCTGCATGGCGATGCTCCTGAGAAGGTGTGGGAAAAACCGGAAAATCACGGCGGGGCCGCGCATCCCAAGCGCTGCTTGTGCGGGAATTGGAAAACTCCGCCGGTTCTGCGTCCTGGAAATGGAATTAATCGGTTCCGGTTTTTTTCCTTTTTGGGGATCTTGCTAACAACCGATAATTCCTCCGGAGATACATATACGATTGTATTCCCGGTGTTCTTCTCCAACACCTGGAACAACCGGAGATGGCGGAGGTTGGGATTCTCCTCCAGGAGGTGCGCTGCATTGGCGAGGTTGCGCAGCGCCGCACTCTCCCCCCGCGCCCGTTCCAGGGCTGCCTGCCCTTCCTTCCGGGCGTTGACGATCTGCGCAAAAATATTCTTCAATTCGCCGGGGAACATCACATCCTTGATGTCGGCGGCGACCAGCTCGATCCCCATTTCCCGCGCCGCCGGGCGGCAATCCTCCAAGAGGCGCTTCCCGATCTCCGTGCGTTTGGCCAGCAGTTCCTCGATCTCCATCGATCCAACGATGTTCCGCACGGCGATCTGGGCCGCCAGATACAACGCATCCCGGTAATTGCTCATCCGGTTTACCGCAAGGCTTGGATCTTCGACCCGGTAGCGCAGGGCGATGCTCGTTTTAACGCTGACGTTATCCGCGCTGAGCACTTCCTGGCCGGGGATGGTGACGATGTCTTCCCGGATGTCGACCTTGGCCACGGTTTCCCACGGCCGGAAATGCCAGTGGCGGCCCGGCGGCAGCACCTTTCGAAATTTTCCGTTCCGATACAGCAGGCCCCTCTGGTATTCGAAAATCGTCGTGGCTTGAAACATCACGAGGAAGACGAAGGCGAGCACCAGGGCGGAAACGCAAAGGATGACTTCCATTGTCTGTCCTTTCTATACCGGTTCCATCCCAAAAGACCACAGACTCACAGCGGAGGTTTTTCACCTGCAGGGCTGATCCGCCTGCCGCCCGAAGGCCCGGTCTTTTGGGATGGAGGTTTGGGAGTCGAATCCTTTCACCGAGGGTGTAACGCGATGCGCAGGACAGCCCGGTGGATTGCCGGGCCGCTGCTGCAATCCACGACCGAATGGTATCATAAATCGAAGCCTCGCATCCTCCCTGCGGAGAATATTCTGATACTCCGCGGGGAAAAAAGGAATTGATCGATTTGTCGGTCGACGAAATATTCGATGCTCCCACGGAGGGCACGGAGATGCACGAAAATTTTTATGACATGAATCTTGTTTATCCGGTCTTCCGAGATCCAAAAAGCTGCCGGCGGACATCGCATCTTCCACTTTCTTCAAAGAGTGTTGCATGCAACGTTGGTTGGAATTATACTGAAGCAAGATAATTTTTAGCTTCGTGGCTGCCCCGCGACGCCGACACCCATTTTTTTTAAATCCTTTTCTTATTATCCAAGGAGGCCGCCAATCCAATGCCGCACCATCGACACATCCATCCGCTTGCATTCCCCTGCAGTCGTTTCTCCCGGCGCAGCTTCCTGAAAATCGCGGGGATCACGGCCGGCGGCGCCTTACTCGACGGCTGCCGTCCTTTTGCGCCCGCCCCAACCATCACCCCGGCTCTCACGCCGCTGTATGAAACACCCGCCCGGGTGGCGATCTCCCAGGCGGCTTCCTACGATCCCGCTTTGGTGCGCCGGCAAATGGAAACCCTGTTCGACAGCCTGGGTGGGTTGCAGGACGTGGTTCAAGCGGGCGACCGGGTGGCTGTTAAAGTAAATCTCACCGGCGGAATTACGGGCGGACCCCCGCCCTCCGGCACCACGGCTCCCGAAAGTTACGTAACCCATCCGGCCGTGACGCGCGCGGTGTGCGAACTGCTGCGCGACGCCGGCGCCAAGGAGATCTTCATCGTCGAATCCATCTGGGAATGGGCGTCCTACAACCAATGGGGATATGTATCGATGGCGGAAGAGGTCGGCGCCACGCTGATCAACCTTAACCAGCCCGATCCATATCCCGATTACGCATCCACGCCCGTCGGGAAGGATTGGTACATCTACGACTCGTTCCATTTCAACCGCCTGCTCGAAGAGGTGGACGCGTTGATCTCGGTGGCGAAGATGAAATGCCACCACCTGCTTGGCATCACCCAGTCGATGAAAAATCTGGTCGGCCTGGCGCCGTTCAAATTCTACGAGTTGAAAAAGGGTGACGGTTACCGCACCGGTTTTCATGGAAAGGAAACCGAAACGGGAACGCGTTTGCCGCGGGTGGTCATGGACCTGAACCGCGCCCGGCCGGTGAACCTCTCGCTGATCGACGGGATAAAAACCGTGGAAGGCAGCGAAGGACCTTGGAACCAGAACCTCCGTGCGAAAAGCCCCGGGGTGTTGATCGGGGGAAAGAATCCGGTGTCCACCGATGCGGTCGCGGTGGCGGCGATGGGATTCGATCCGACCGCGGATTATCCCAAGCCGCCCTTTCTGCGCGCCGATAACCATCTAAACATCGCCTATCAACTGGGGCTGGGCTCCAACCGCCTGGACGACATCGATATTCTCGGCGCCGACTTGGACGACGTGAAGATGGAGTTCGAACCGGCATGGTAATCCGCCGCATCCCGAAGACGCGTCAGTATCAAGGGCTTGCCCGCCTCGATTAAGGCGGATCAGGGATGTGCCCGGCAAGCCGGGCGAGACCGGGATTGTCGGCAACCGGTTAAGGGCTCTTTATCAATATAAAAAATTTTCGCCCGTCATTTTTTCGAAGAAATTCTTCCGCCTCGGCAAATCCCGCCTTCTTCCACGTTTTAAGCGCCCGCTCGTTGAAGGCGGCGATCGTCACCCGGAAGCGTTCGGGCATGAATCTCCTTTCGGCAAATTCAAGGACCGCGCCGATATATTCGCTGCCCGACCCCCGCCCCGTCAGATCCGGCCGGATTCCCAAACCGATATCCAATGCATCCATTGCATAATCGCCGCCGGGCACCCGCGCATCCGGGCCGAAACTGCAAAACCCGACCAGCTCCCCATTCTCGGCATGGATGCCGAAGAATCCATTCTTTGGATCCAGGAAATACCGGACTCCGTTTTCTTCCTCTTCCGCGCGAAGATTGTAAACGTCGTACGGCGGGTCGTACTTCCACCGTATGATTTCGAGGGCATCGGATTTGCGGAGGGATTGAAAGGAGTACATGGATGATCCGAAGAACCGCCTCCCCGGGACGGGCTGTGCTATTTTCTTTCTCCCCGGAAGGCGGCTTCATTCTGGATGCATCCCACGCCGATCAGCCGGCCGTCGACATCCTCGAACACCAGCTCGCGCGAACCATACGAAGTCAATACCGGCGGCTGGACGATCTTGACGCCCCGGGCGGCGATCTCCGAATGGAACAGATCCACCCCTTCCGGACTATCCGGCGCGAGGTATGCATCATATCCCGCCCCATACCGGGCGCGGTTGGATTCCATCTTCCCAAACTTCGATTGGACAAGAATCAATTCGATCGAATCCCGGTATAGCGCGGCAAACGGTTCGGCTTGGTCGAGATTCTCAACCACCCGGAAGCCAAGCTTCGCGCGGTACCAATCCACCGCTTTGCGGATATCAGGCGTGACCAGGACGGCCGCGCAGTTTACCAGTCTGGATTTTGTCATGCTTTGCTCCGGTGTGGATTACTTCGACAAGACCAGCATCAGCGAACCCGCTGCCAGAAATATCACACCCAAGCCTGCCTCCACCAGCACGCGGGGATGCGAGAGGCCGATTCCGAGTTTGCCGAGGTTGATCAGAGTGTAGAGGAAGAACGCGAATGCCACAACGGATCCGCACAACAATACTGCAGCGAGGATTTTCATCGGATTGCCTCACACCTATTGGAGAAGATCACGCAACGATAATAATTCAGCCCGTCTCCCATCCATTGTACACGGAATGCACCGAGAAGTGCCGAATCCCCTGAAAACCTTGGGAGAAAAAATATCGAAAAATTCGGTGCCTTGCTGTACGTTTTTTACCCGCCGACCGGGTGGAAATAAGTCATTCCGCGACCACCCGGGCGATCGCGGCGATGTATTCCGGATTGCTTCCGCAACATCCTCCCACCACGCGCGCGCCGCGGTTCACCAGCGCGCCGATCCTCTCCGAAAATTGGCCCGGACCGACGTCGTACACCGCCCTGTCTCCGGACATCCGGGGCAGGCCGGCGTTGGGTTTCGCGATCAGCGGAATCCCGGTCTCACGGGTCCGAAGCTGATCCAGAACCGCGTCCATCACGTCCAGCCCTTCGCCGCAGTTGGCTCCGAACGCCGCCAGGCCGAGCGGCTGAAGCGCCTCCAGCGCCTGCGCAGCCCCGGTTCCCATGATCGTCCGGCCGCCGGACCCGAAACTCAACGAGCAGAAAACGGGAAGATCCGCCGACTGCTTTGCCCCCGCAACGGCCGCGCGCGCTTCCTCCACGTCCATCATCGTCTCCACCCACAGCAGGTCGACTCCGCTCGCGGCCAGCGCCTGCGCCTGCTCGGCGAAATTATCGACCGCCTGCGCGTAGGTCAGGCTTCCGAGCGGTTCCATCATTTCCCCGCAGGGGCCGATGTCACCCGCCACGAACGCCCTGTCCGCGGCCGCTTCGCGCGCGAGCATCGCTCCCGCGCGGTTGATCTCCTCCACGCGGTCGCCCATTCCGGCCCGTCCCAGTTTGATGCGGCTTCCGCCGAAGGTATTGGTCAGGATGATTTGCGAACCGGCCGCGATGTAGGCACGGTGCACCTCCGCGATCCACTGCGGATGCGAAGTGCTCCACTCCTCCGGGGGAAAACCCGGCTCGAGCCCTTTGGCCATCAACAGCGTTCCCATCGCGCCATCGGCGATAAGAACTTCCCCCTCCGCCAGCCGCAGGCGCAATCCTTTTTGCCGGATGCCGGTTTGCCGCCCACTGCGGCTTCCTACGTCCATCGAAACCTCCACTCCGCTTTCGCGTTACTCGAATATGATCGTGCGCTGCCCGCAGAGAAGCACGCGTTCATCCAAGACCAGCTTCACGGCCCTGGCCAGGACCGCCTTCTCGACATCACGCCCGGCCTGGACCATATCCTCGACGGCGTAATTGTGGCCCACAGGGATGACACCCTGGGCGATGATCGGCCCCTCGTCAAGATTCTCGGTGACGAAGTGCGCCGTGGCGCCGATGATCTTGACCCCCCGCTCGTAGGCCTGGCGGTAAGGACTGGCTCCCGTAAAAGCCGGAAGGAACGAGTGATGGATATTAATCATCCGATTCTGGTATCGGTTGATGAAGCCGGAAGTCAATACGCGCATGTATTTGGCGAGGACGATATATTCCGGGTCATAGCGCTCCAGCACGGCCAGGATCTCCTCTTCATGTTCGACCCGGGTTTTTTTCTCTTGCGAGATGCAGTGATATGGAATATCGAACCGTTGGACGAGCGACTCCAATTCGGCATGGTTGGAGATCACGGCCACAACCCTGGCATTCAGGTCGCCGAAGGCATTCCGCAGCAGCAAATCCCCCAGGCAGTGGTATTCCTTCGTCGCCAGGATGACGATCCGCCGTTTGTCCCGGCTCGGGAAGCGGACCGCCGCCCCCGGCGGAAGGACCGCCTGAAGCTCGCCGGATAGCCGCTCCGGATCCACCGTATCCTCGACCACCGTGCGCATGTAGAAGCGCCCGCTGTCGTGATCGACGAACTCGTTGTTTTGGACGATGTTCAGCCCGTGCCGGAACAGCACGCCCGTGACGGCGTGGATCAATCCCTTTTGGTCGCTGCATTCAATGAGGATAACCTGAAGACTCATGGGCATCACCATTTGAAAAACTTTTTATGACCGATCTCAGCCGGATTTCCGTTTTCTTCTGGCATTGTACAGCATCCCCATATACCGGTCCCCGCGCCGGAGGTCGTCGAGCATGATGTCAAGCCGTTTCTGCCGCGTCTCCTGCCGCTTGGCGCGGTTGACCCAAGAAAGGTAATCGTTCTGCTGATACGCCGGACGCGCGCGATAACGCTCCAGCAAGCTCGTTTCGGTCAGCGCCCGGCGTACGTCCGGCGGCATCGATTGGATTGCCCTGCTTAAACGCGAGAAGTCGGATTTGGACATAGTCGCTGCCAAGCGATCACCCTCCTCCGATTATCGGGAGGCGGAGAATGGAGGGAGACACGGCGTCTTGGGGGAAAACTATCGTATCCACCCTCATTCCAGTAAAAATATTCTACTCCACATGTCTTGAAGAAATAGACGCATCTCTTGGAGAAATCTCTCAACCCGGGCCTTTCCTCCAGACGATTGAACACCGCCACAACAAATGCCGGCGGACCTCCCGTGCATCCTGCAAGGTCCGTTGCGCCCGACATCGGATCGTTCTCATATCGCGGCGGCAACACGCCATTTGATCATCGCAACCTTTATGGCATCGTTCACAACAAGGCACGAAATCATCGCATAAGTAAAAATCGCAAGCATCTGCCACCAAGGCAACGGCGGAAGCCCGGGTAGACCCGCGAAAGTCAAGACGGTGCCCGTCAGCGCATCCGCCGCCAGAGCTCCAATCAAAACCGGGCTGGGAGTAGTCGATCCGAAGTGATGCCGTTCACGCGCGGAAAGAATGGAAAATACAGCAAAATAAAGCAGGGTCAGGAAACTAAAAGTGGATAGGGCATCGGCGTTGGCCGCCAAGCCAAATCGCGACCAGCCGAACCATAAAAGGAGAAGTGCTTCCGCGACCATCGCGATGCCCAGAACCACCGATACCGTGATGAAGCCACCGATATTCCACGTTTCGGGTTTCCTGGACGGCTGAACGCGGTCACTGGCAAGCGCAATCTTGGCGAAATCGGTCATGAAGACCAGCAGCAGCATAGCGAAAGCGGATACGACGAACTTTCCGGTCATCACGTACGCAATGGATACGAAGCCGGCCTTCAGAATCGTCCGGCTGATCTTGTTGATGATCCACGTCAGGATGCGCTGGTAAATCGTCCGTCCCTGCTCGACCAACGCTACGATGTTCGTCAACCCCGGTTCGGTCAGGACGACGCTCGCGGCACCCTTGGCAACATCGGTGGCGGTGCTGACAGCGATACCCACTTCGGCCTGGCGCAGTGCGGGTGCATCATTGACACCATCGCCCGTCATGCCGGTCACATGTCCCGCGGCCTGTAGGTGTTGGACCACTATATATTTGTCCTCCGGATACACTTCGGCGAAACCATCGGCGCCCGCCAGCAAGTCAACCGCCTCGTTGCCCGCCTGTGCGCCCGCGGCCTTCAGGTCCGCCACGCGCCGGATGTTGGGCAAGCCGACTTCGCGCGCGATTTCACTCGCGACAGGAAGCGCATCACCGGTGAGCATCTTCACCGATACGCCGAGGCCGCGGAGTGCGGCGATAAGTTGCTTGGCTTCCGGCCGAGGCGGATCATACAACGTCACCAAACCGACCAATGCGAGGGCGCCCGTCTCGGGGCCCTGCGCCACTGCCAGCGTTCGATACCCCTTCCGTGCCGATTCGCTGACCCGTGTCTCCAGCGCGTCGATCGCCGTCGGCGGAAGCCCGCAGGTTTGGGCGACGGTTCGCAGGGCGCCCTTCATCACCCGCAGCCGCTGCCCGTTCTGTTCGACCACGGCTTCCGTCCGCCTGCTTTTCGCGTCAAACGGCGCAAAGGAAACCGGCGTGACCGCGGGTGTATTGCCGAAGACGCGCCGCTCTCTCGCCGCAGCCAGAAACGCCAAATCGATCGGATCCTGGTCGGCTTCCTGCGACGCGAGCGCGCCGGCGGAGAGCACATCCGATTCCGTCGCCTGCCCCAGCGGTATCACGCCGGTGACAGCCAGTTGGTTCATTGTGACCGTGCCCGTCTTGTCCACGCAAAGCACATCCATCGTCGCGGCATCCTCCGCGGCGCTGAGGCGGGTGACCAGAACGCCGCGCCTGGCAAGCTCCTTTGATCCGACGGCCATGCTGACGGTGAACATAACGGGAAGGGCGACCGGCACCGCACTCATCAGCAGCACGAGCAGGAGTGGAGCCATCTCCAGTAGCGGCACACCGCGCACGAGCGATATCACGCCCACCACCCCCAGCAGCGATCCGACGATTACAAACAGCCGGCGGACAACCCCGGCCACAACCGCTTCGATGTGAAGTTTCGGACGCGCTTCCTGCACGAGTTCCGTGGTGCGGCCGAAGTAGGTCTTCGCCCCGGTCAGGATGACCACGCTGTTGCCTTCTCCCCGGCGGACGACGGATCCCGAGGACAGAACATCTCCGGAGGCTTTTTCCATATCCTTCGACTCACCGGTAAGCGCCGACTGATCGACACTCAATTCTCCTGTAAGGAGTTTTAAATCCGCTGGAACAAAGTCTCCGGGCCGGACGCGGATGATGTCGCCGGGGACCAACTCCCGGGCGGGAATGACCTGCCAGCTCCCCTCACGCAGCACACGCGCGCTGACTTGCAGCCGGCGCCGCAGCGTCTCGACGACGCCGGCGGCCCGTTGTTCCTGCGTAAAACCCAACACGGCGTTAACCACCAACAGCGCGCCCACCACGGCAAGATCCGAAAATTTCCGGAGGATGGCCGAGAGGATCATGATCAGTTCAAGCATCCAAGCCGACACGCCCCAAAATTTTCCGAGGAATTGTAGAACCGGGTGGCTGCGCCGAACGGCCACTTCATTAAATCCGCCCTTTTCCAGCCGGGCACGCGCTTCCGCCGACGTGAGGCCGGTCTCCGGGTTTACCCGCAGAATTGCCAGCGTTTCGGAAATCGACGCCGATGCGATATCAGGCTGCTTGGTAGAGGATGGTTTTCGAGCCACGATGATACATCCGCCTCCGCGTAAAAAAGGATGCTATACCGGCGCCTCTCCCCCTTTTCCCGGCTTTCTCCAAACGATTGAATACCGCCACAACAAATGCCTGCGGATCCTTGCGCCCGGCAATATCCTCGCACAGACACTTCGGATTTCGCTGAGATTCAAATAGTGCTCATGCTTCCCATGCTGAGCCCAGGCTTCCCGGACAGCCCGTGGATCCCGCAGGCGGCCGGTGTAGACCATCCGAAGCACAACACTTATCGGTACCGCCGATAAACTCCAAAAGCAATCCGCAACACTCGCGGCCTGATACAGATCGAGAACAAGCAGCGTGCCGCCCGTCGTCAGCGCGGACGCACAGCGCAGGAGAACCTGCTCGAGCGGCAGGTGGTGCAATGTGGCGATGCTCATAATGCAATCAAAGTGGTTTTCCGGCCAGGACCATGTCAGGATGTCGGCCGTTTGATAATCGATATTGGAATATTGCGCCGACCGCTCCTTGGCGATGCGGATCATCTCAGGCGAGAGATCCACGGCCGTCACACGATCGGAACGTTCGGCCAGCAGGCGCGAAAAAGCGCCCTTTCCGCAGCCGATTTCCAGTGCGACTCGGCAACGGGAAGGAATCTGCCGGAGAAGGAATGGGTGATAATGGATATTCTGATTCCAGGTTTCCCGGGACAGCATCGCGATCCGGTCGAAATCCTCGCGGATGACCGAGGGCGGCTCAAGCACAGGATCCATTCCCCGCGCCTGCTTTCCTTACCGCCATACGGCCAGGATTGCCCCGGCCAGCCCGAGCCCGATCAGATGATTCCCGACCCGGACCAGGAACAAGTTGAAGGGAATCTTCTCCCAGATCAACTCGCCGATTTCGAGGGTGACGATGAAACCGAGCCAGACCAGGATTCCGATAAAGAGACCGTCGACCAGCGTTGTGGCGTGCGCGAGGTTGACAATGATGGCCAGAACCAGCGCAAGGAGCAGATGCCCGATAAGGCCGACCGGCATCCACCGGCTGGACGGTTTCAAATCCGCCTTAGCCAGGTTGGCCCAGGCGTCGCCGAACACCTTCGGCATATACCAAATTAAGCCGACCCCCATATGCACAATGGCGGCTACGATGACTGCGAGTATGTTGATGGATGAAAGATTTAACGTTGCGAGCATTTTTCCTACTTTCAGTCGGCTGAAAAGATCCGTCCGGCATGAGAAACCGGCGGACTAACCCGGTGCGGCTTGATCGATGGACTGCACCCGTCCCACCCTTCCATCCTCCAGCATCACCTTGATCCCGTGCGGGTGGGTCGGGCTTTTAGTCAGAATCCGAGCGACGACTCCGGCCGAAAGGATTCCGGTGCGCTGATTCTGCTTCTCGATGATCTGCACCCAAAGACCGGGACGGATTTCACTTCGCTTTGGAAGAGGCATTTTCCTCGCTTTTACTTGCGTCGATAGACGCCGGGTTCGCCTGAAATGATGCTTTCATTGTACCCAAGATCACGTCTTACCGTTTTTTAAAAACGGATCGACTCCGGATGCGGACCGGAGTCGCTCGCACAAGAGAGAAAGGAGAAAGCGTTTAGGTCGAACCCGTTTTCATTTTCCAACTGTTGCAAATATTATTGCTTCGCGCGTCCAAGGATCCGATTGATCTCATCCATCTGTATCGGGGTCATCGGACCGAACCGCATCGCGCCGCAATTTTCTTCCACCTGCTTGACGGTCTTGAAACCGGGGATCGGGACGGTGTTTTTGCTGCGTCCCCAGATCCACGCCAGCGCGCCCTGCGCAAGCGTGCGTCCGCCGCTGGAGAGTACGCCGCGGATGGAATCCAGTTTATCCAGCCAATCCCGGGTGGGTTTGCCGTTCTGAAAGGCAGGATGCCAGCTCGCGTGCCGGCGCACGTCTTCTTCCGCGAAGCTCGAGGTGGGAGAAAATTTTCCGGTCAGCAGGCCCATTCCCAGCGGGCCGCGGTTCATGCTGGCCAGGTTCCATTCCTCGCACAGCGCGAGCAGCTCCGCATTGCCGTCCAGCACGCTCAACTGCTGCTGGATGACCCCGCAGCGCGGCGATGTGGAAAAGGCGCGGATGGCGTCGGTGCGGTCGGTGCTCCATCCATAGGTGCGGATCTTGCCCTCTTGGACGAGCTGCTCGAGGACATCCCGGGCTGCGAGCGCGCGTTCGACCTTATGCCCCCAGATGTGCAGCAGGTAGACGTCGAGGTAATCGGTGCCGAGGCGCGCCAGGCTCTTCTCCAGGTCCTCGCGGATGTGCGAAGCGGCGTCGCTGTATTCCTCCGGCTGGCCGTAGGCCGTCACCGTCCTGGAGGCTTCGTCGACGCGGTAGCCGAACTTGCTGGCGATGACGACCTTTTCCCGCCGGCCCCGGACTGCCTGCCCGAGAATCCGCTCGCTGCGGCCGGCGCCGTAGTTGGCGGCGGTGTCGAAGAAATTAACCCCGAGGTCGAGCGCGGCATGGATCGCGCGGATCGATTCGGCGTCGTCGACACCGCTCCAGCCCGCTGGAGTCCCGTTCAAGGTCCAGGCGCCGCCGATCGCCCAGCAGCCCAGCCCCATCGGGCTGACTTCGATTCCGGACCGGCCAAGAATGCGATTGGATGTTGTGTTCATTTTTTCTCCTTGTTGAATATCAGATCCGACAATCCCTCCCCGCCCCAGCCTGCCCCGGTGCATTCCCGGGGGGCATGGGCGGGGTTCGGCTACTCGTTCCGAACGAAGAACCGCCCGGGGACCGTTTCCTCAATCCGGAATAAACCGCCCATGTGCGCGGCCAGCAAACGCAGGTTGGAATCGACGGCGCGCTGGAAAATTCTTTTTCGCTGGGCGATGTTTTCCGCGCGATCGACGTCCCAGTCGGCGGACGGCCATTCCGGATGCGCCACCTGGGCCGGGTGATGCAGCAAATCCCCGAGGAACCATAGCCCGCTTTCCTCCGTTTCGAACACCAGGTGCCCGGGCGTGTGACCGGGTGCTTCGTGGATCCGGATCGGGCCGATCCGGTCGCCGGCGCGCGCAAAACGCACGCAACCGGCTTCCACCAGCGGCAGCACGCTGTCGTCGATGCACGGGTGACGCTTTGGATCGCCGGAGCTCAGGCTGCTCCAATACATCCACTCGCTTGGATGGAACACGTACGTTGCCTGCGGGAAAGTCGGCTCCCAGCGTCCATCGATCCGCGTGGTCGCCAGCCCGACGTGATCCTGATGCAGGTGGGAGAGGAAAACAAATTCGACATCCTCCGGCTGAACGCCCAGGGATGCCAGCGTCTCCCGGTACGGGAGGGTTTGATGATCCCAGTAGGGTTCGGCGGGGCGCGCTTTTCCGTTTCCGGATCCCGCTTCGATCAGCACGGCCCGGCCGCCCGCCTGCAAGAGAAACAACTGGGTGGTGGTGACGATCATCCCGTTTTCGGTCAACCGTCCCTGTGCTCCGGGTGGAGAGGCTTTCCGGATTTCGTCGGCCGGGATTCCCGGGAAGAGGATTGCGTGCGGCATCGCCTCACCCTCCCACTCCAGGATCTGGGTCACCTGAAATCCATTGATTGTATAAGGGCCGCGTGTCTCCAAGAGATTCATTTATTCCTCCATGGTGTTCTCTCCCCTCCTTGCCCCTCCCCAAATCCGCCTTCCTGTATCAACCTGCATGAATGTTCTTTCTCGCGGATGTAGGGAGGGCACGGGAGAGGTCAGCATTCCGCCAGCGGAAGATCGCACAGGTGCGGGCAGCAGCGATTATCATCTGGCGGAACCGGCTTCAGCGGATATTCCCACACTTCCGCGCGGATCGCCGGCATTTCAAACCGGCGGGCGACGGATACGCGGTTATGCCCGTCCTCGACGAAATACCGGTCCCCGGCTTTGAAAACCCGGATCGGCGGCCAGACCGAGCGCTGCGCCAAAAGATAGACGCTGACCCACCGGTCGCGCAGGTGGGGCGCCAGCGGGCGGAAGTTGCGGTCGAAATCCGCGCTCCGGTCGACGCTTCCAACGATCCGGTTAACGGGGATATCCTGCACGCCCAGGTAACGCCGGTTCTGCCGCAGGGCCGGGAGCAGATTGCGGAAATCTTCCAGCCGGTTGTTCTTGGCAAACAACGTCCGGAAGATGAGCTCCGCCTGCGCGCGACCGCGCTCCTGCCGGAATTCCTCGATGGCGGTGAAACGGGAATACGTGAAAGCTGCTTCTGTCTGCATATCGAACCTCATTTCTTGGATCGATCGCCGACGCGATCGATCCTATTTTTGCGAGTTAAGCCTGCTTGGCTAATTTCTTTGCAACCGGTTGCAAAGTATGTTAAAAAAAATTACGCGGATTGCCTGACGATCAACTCGACCGGTACGGTCACATGCGTGATCACCCGGGTCTGGATGTACTGCAGAAGATTTTGCGCGAGAAGCCGGCCGGCCAAGTTGATATTCTGGCTGATGGTCGTGAGCGGCGGCGTGATCTTCTCCGCGATGGAGAGGTTGTCGTACCCAACCACCGCCACGTCTTCCGGAACGCGCCGGTCCGCATCCCGCAGCGCCTTCATCGCCGCGATCGCCATCAGGTCGCTGTTGACAAAAACCGCGTCGAGCCCGGGAGCCCGGGCCAGCAGCTCCTTCATTTTCTCGGCGCCCGAGGCATCCGAATAATCGCCGTGCGCCACCAGCGCCGGATCCGGCGCCCGCCCGGCCGCTTTCAAGGCTTCGGCGTACCCGTCGTAGCGGAATTGGACTTCCCCTTCCTCGGCCGGGCCGCCCAGAAAAGCGATCCGCTTTCTTCCCAGGCCGATCAGGTGCTCGGTCGCCAGCCTTCCACCGGTCAAATCGTCTCCGGTTACCGTGCAGTACGGATATTTCACGTTCGGCACACCCCAGGCGATGAAAGGGGCTTCCATCTCGACCAACATCTTGATATGCGCCGATTTACGGGTCGAGGTCATCAGAATGAATCCGTCCGCCCGCCCGGTCGCCAGGTGCTCCTCAGGCCATTTACTGTCGCACGGATCCACGAACAGCATCAACAGGTCGTATCCCTGTTCCTTCAAGGCCGCGGTGATACCACCCAGAATCTCCATGGTGAAAAGATCGGCCAGCGAAATCGCCTTGCTCATGGCATGGGTCACAAAAGCGACGGTATTGCTCTGTTTCAGGGTCAGCCGCCGGGCCGGCATGTTGATCTGAAAACGGCGTTGTTTGGCGATTTCATTGATTTTCTGCTTGGTTTCTTCGCCGATCAACAGGCTGTCGTTCAGCGCCCGTGAAACGGTCGACTTGGATACGCCCGCCTGCTTGGCGATGTCTTCGATCGTGCACGATTTTTTCAATGCCGAGGTCCCGTGTTTCATCTTGCCAATAATCATGCAACCGGTTGCATAATTTGTCAAGGGGTTATCCTTGCTCTCTACTAAACCGCTTGTAATGCAAAGAGGAAAACAGCCCTTTTTACCAGAGGTGAATCCCTATAACGGTTTTTTGGGGGGAAAAGCACCCGATTGTTTTCCATCTTCCTTGCCGGTGTTTATGGCCGGAAGGATGCATAGTTATCCACAACCAGAGGTCGAAATGGATATGCCAAAAATGAATCAATAAAGAAGGGGGATTCCGCAGTTACTCGATTCCCAATTGGACAAGCAGTGCGTCCGCCGCCTGCCGCGATTCCGGATCGTTATCCAACGAAAGTTTCACCACCCCGTCTTTGTCAAGCAGAAACCACAGCGCGGTGACCTGCGGATATCCCGTGCGCCCGATCGTTGCAAGGACGGCGACATCCGTCAGAAGAAGATCCTTATGCGATTCGGGAAAGGTGATCATGACATCCTCCTGAAGAATAATCGGCGGCCCTGCGAGCGGTTTCCCATCCGGAATGGTAGGACGGTTCCGCCCGGGGAATAAAGCGAAAGCGGATCTCCGACTCGGAAGCGGCAAAGCTCGATGGCACAGGTCCACCGGCATTATATTTCCCTCCGGATTATGGATTC
>CAZFPL010000025.1:28617-30691 GCA_964521085.1 uncultured Anaerolineales bacterium
AAAGCTCGATGGCACAGGTCCACCGGCATTATATTTCCCTCCGGATTATGGATTCGGGGTCATTCCGGTATGCGGTTCGCCTCAGGTGAAAATCCCCGGACTGAAATATCGCCCAGCCTGCCGGGTTAATGGGAGCGAGTCGTCAGGAGGTCATAACGATGTCCCGCCGAACGTGGTCAAGAACATCACGGCGATGACGACCAGCGACAGGAAGAAAACAATTACGGTGTGTCTGCCCATCTCGCCGTTCACGATCCAAAGCGGAAAATACGTGAGCGGTGCATAAACACAGAACGCCAGCGGGATCCCGACAAGCATCAGCGGAAATGAGGTGATGAAGGGATTGCCGGTGAAAACGGCCTCCACGAAAAAGATCGCGGCCGCGGTGGCGAGGAGAAGCTTCGGTTGCGACCAATGATGCTGGAAGATGAGGAAGGCGAACGCGATCGGGAAACCGAGGTAAAAGACGAGGAGCAGCGGTCCGTGCGCGCGGAAGTACGACAACCGGAAACCGCCGGCGGTTCCCCAGTCGATGAGGATCCAGAGCAGAAAGCCGTACAGGATGTACCGAATGACTTTCGAGCGGTTTTGTGAATCAGCCATCAGAATTTCTCTTGTGCGTTCACGGCGCGGAGCTAGGGCGCCGGGGGCAGCCGCCCATTCCGTTCGCAGCCCAGCATATCGCATAACTCATACTTCTTAATTTCTTCTGAAAGAAATTCTCTGCGAAATCCGCGAATTCCGCGTAATCCGCGTACTTTTTACCCTGCGGTGAGCCGTCACTCTTTCTCTAACTTCGAGTACTCGTAAACATCGGTCCAGATCGGCGCACCGCGATCATCTGTGTGCACGAAACCGGTTTTCCTAAAATACCCCTCCCGGGTAAAACCGATTTTTTCAAGAAGCTTCCACGAGGCGGTATTTTCCGGATTGCACCGGGCCGTTATTCTATGGATCTGGTAATGGGCAAAGGCATACTCGGTAAGCGCCGCGGCCGCCTCCGATGCGTAACCTTTCCGGTGAAATCCCGGATGGAAGATATACCCCAGCTCCCACGTCATCTTTTCCTTGGGTTCGAGTTGTTTGAAATACAAATGGCCGATGAGTTTGTTTTCCAGTTTCAGGATCACTGCCCAAAAATCGTCTCCCGCCGATCTTTGCAGCGTCAATTCCTTGGCTTCCCCGAGGCTGATCGGTTTGCCGGGCTCAAAGGTATAGGTCACCGGAAGGGATAAATACTCATACAAATCAGAATAATCCGACGGATCGAATCGCCGGATGATGAGTCGATTGGTTTCGATCAAGGATATCCTCCCAAATTACAGCCGGCCGCTGGAAACGATGGTTTTTTCAATCCGATCGCGGGAAACTGCCCGGATCCACCCGGCGGTCGAACCCGCCCCGGCCCCCGCCCGCGGGCCGAAACCATCGGACAGGCGCTTTGCAGAGTCAGGGGCAGGCTCCGACCGCACAGCCTGCCCCTATGAAATACTTTATCGTTGCCACTCCCCCCGGCTTGATCCGACCGGAGCAAGCAGGCTATGAAAAATCCCGGACTTTAACGCAGATCACAGAGTGATCGGCCTGCTTTATTCGAATTTCAGTTGCCGCTCAAATTCCTGATATTTAAATGGTTGTCACGTTAACATTGAGTTTCTTATCGTGCTTGAGCTTTCGTTTTTCCTTGAGCGTAAGCTTGGCCTTTTTCTTCTGCTCCCTGCCGGCCTTATCTTTACTTCCCTTGTCGCCCATGTTGTATCCTCCTTGGTTGAGTTTGAATCGTGCCTACTGCTTGGCATAATTTCCCTACAGCCTTCGGTTCACACGATCCGTGTCCGCATTACCCTTTATTGTACACTCCAGCCATCGAATCGAAAAACGCGATTCTTTGTCTCACACCATCCATAACCGTGCCGCCTTCCCCCGTGCCCGCCCTCGCGCTTGCCCCCCGCCTGCCCTCGCGGAGCATCACCACTCGATTCTGCTACTTGAGTGGTGATGATTGCGAAGCGGGGGAGCGATAAGTGCCGGCGAACTTCCGGTGCGGCGCATTCGCGAGAGGGGGCATCAGGCA
>CAZFPL010000025.1:30791-39585 GCA_964521085.1 uncultured Anaerolineales bacterium
GATAAGTGCCGGCGAACTTCCGGTGCGGCGCATTCGCGAGAGGGGGCATCAGGCACTTCCGGTTTTGGAAGTGCCTTGGCTGCGCCTGCCCCGCGCTTTATGTGGGGAAACGGGGGGCCAATTCGGCTGCGGGCGCTGATTGTATGACCCTTTAACTATTTTTTAAGGAAGCAGCTATGAATGGTTGGAGATACCCTCTGGAGATAGGCGCTTTAAAACCAAATAGAAACCAATATCAAATCCCAAAAACATCACCGAATCAAGTGAGACAAACTCCCAACCATCGGCGGACATGGTATTGAGATTCCGCTCAATTTTCTCGGCTTTATGCCCCGCGGTAAGGCAAAGCCAGTCACTGATCACCTTATATTGTGTTTCCATACATTCCCTCCTGTTCATTTTCGTAATTTACGGCGCCTGCCGTTATAAGTTTCAGCAAATGCGGCGAATACTTTAACGAATAGAGCCTACTCTTCTTTGCTGTCATAAGCCAATCCGCTCAGGACAGAAATGAGTATGAATATTAGCATCGGATAAGCAAGGGACCATAACAAGGAAGTGAGTACACCAGCATCATGGATTCCGAAAAACCAACCAACTATGGTGATTTCTACCGTCGTGAGAAATAATCCCACGGCAACAAGAAAGGTCCAAGGCCATGTCGCGGCGAATAGCTTGTGGATCCTTTTTCCCATATATTTTCGCATCCAGGAAATCGGTTTTCCTATTCTTATTGCCACTATTCCGGCAATGAGCCCCATTGTGATAGGAGCCATACCTCCCCCAAAAAGAAATAAGGATATCGATAGAATAATTAATACTATTCCGCCGTACTTCCTTTGAATAAATCCAATTGACCAAATTACCATTATCATGCCAAGGATCATGGCGATAATGCCGGTAATATATATGTTTGGAATAATTGTAATCGCGCGTTCACTGGCTCCTTCCCAGAGCTTGTTCGCCTCCCCGATAGCATTTATCATTCTCTCCTTCGGAATTATTTTTCCTTGAAGTGTTTCGAATATTCCGTGTTCGATGCCAGCAAGCCCGACTAAAGTACCAAAGACGGATGCAATAACCCTTGCGGCTTCCCCAGTGGTTTTCTTTGCCGTATCCATTCTTATCTCCGAGGTAATTTCTTCCGTGTCCCAAAAGCTAGCGCATCAGCCGCTTGCCCGCCCGGGCGGAGTGGGCCGGGGGCCGGCTGTGCAAGGCTTTGATCCTTTTACTCGAAACCTCATCGAAGCAGAATTCATCGGCGACTCGAAGCCGAAGCCCCGCCCTCGCGAAGCAGATGGGGCCAATCGGCCGCAAGAATTGGTTGGGCCTGCTTCCACTTTTCCAGTTTCTTATTTTGGCGGCGGCAAATGGATATTCGTTCCAGGATGATTTGGCAGGTTTATCCTCTTTCCCGAAGTGGATATATTTTTTATATTTTGTCCGCCCAATCCCATCGGTATATATGTAACAAATCGACGAGCAGGCTCACTTGGTGGTTTAATCGGAATTACTATTTTCTTAAAGTGAAAGACTGCCAAACTAATTGCAGTTCCCAGTGTAATAAATCCGATAATCCTCTCAATACTCCCACTAGAAAGTATGTTAACCATATTCACAACCCCAAATAAAAGACCACCGATGGCTCCTCCTAGTAGTCCACTAATGACACCCCTCATCATATAATTCCGTTCCGTTTCTGCGATTATCATTAATAGGCCCGTAAGCAATCCAAATGCACTCCAACCGATGATACGCGCAATAAATATTAGGATAGGCGACCCTTGCGGATTAATAAAGGCAGAAAATATATATCCATCTGAGTCATTTATTGGATATACAATGGAGGTAAATAATATTTGAGAGATTATTCCACTAATCATTCCACCAATTATTCCTGCGATGATTCCTGTTTTAATCCCACGGTAAATCCGCCTTTCATCCTGTTTGAATATTCCTTCTGCCGTTTCCAAACCAATAAAAAGACATACGCTGAAAGCACAAGCGATAAGCATTACTCCCAAATAATCATTCGGAGCATTTAATATGCGGAAGTGGATTATGAACTCAATTGCCGCGACACCGGCCAAGCTGGATACAATGCCGACGATCATTGGTTTTATACTTGTTGTTGAAAAGCCCAAAAGAAAATATTGATAAATAAATTCATGTCTGCACGTGGGGCAGGTCACTAATATTTTCCCTTTTTGTTTTGGGATACGAATTTTTTGGTGGCATTCCTCGCAAATTACAATTGTCTTTTCTTCATTTACCACTCTGGTTGGTTTCATATTCACCTCCCGTAATACCATTCGTAGAAGCATTTTTTCTATTTTTAATAATTTCAAAATACACTTGAATGAAAGGCTCAACCACTATTTCCAGCTTTACATCCTGTCGACCTCATTCTTTCCACCTAATCAACCGCACAGGTGGATCAGGCGGAATAAAGTTGGAATAGAAAATCCTCCTCCACATTACCTTCAGCTTATCTGCACTCTCCGTTTATCTCCATCTTAGTATTATATATCCGCGATCCGGCGATGGCAAATTTTCAGCCGTAAACCGCTGTATTCCCGCCCTGCCTGCACCGGATGATTCCCGGCGCTGGTATCCCTCACCCCGCTCAGGACAGGTACAAAGCCTGCGTCGCAGGCTCACCCCTCCGCAGGGAATGGTCCGAATGAGATATGTACCGGCGCGGGGATGTATACCCGTGCGGGCGCATGCCGGGTCAAATTTCCCTTCTATTCACCTCGATGTCCCTGCAGATTACCAGCCCTTACCCGTCACAATAGGAGAAAAAACTAAATAAAATCTTAATATCCTGCTTAATTGACGCCCCCCGCCTTTTCCCGATATAATCCGGCGCGAACACCGCTCCAGCGCACCTTCCTGTAAAGAGCCAATCCACATCCTGGCCGCTCCCGAAAACCACCGGGCGGCCCACCGGGAGAACCTATCGTGAAGACCGATTCCATCGGACCCGTCCACACCCTGGTCGTCCGCACCCTGCTTAAAATCGACTCGGCCGCCGAGGCGCTTCTGGCCGACGCGCACGCGCTTGGGCTTAAAACCGTGCGCAAGATCGACCGCGAACTGCTCTACTTTCTCGAAGGCAAGCTGACTTCGGCTGAACGGGAAAAGCTTCGCACCGAGCTGCTCACCGATCCGATCGTCCAGTCCGGAGGGTGGCGGGATAAGCCCGCGAAGCCGCCGGCCGGCGCATTCGTCATCGAGGTCGCCCTGCGCCCCGGCGTGACCGACCCGGTGGCCGAGGAGATCGTCCGCTGCGCACACATGCTCGGCGTGAAGGGGATTCAACGCGCCGCCACCGGCACGCGCTACATCATCCGCGGCGCACTCACCCCCAAGCAGCGAACCACCCTCGCCAAACGCCTCCTGGCCAACGATGTGATCCAACGCTTCACCATCGGGCCGATCGAGCCGGTCTTCCCCCACCCGGCCGAATCCTCCGGGCAGGTGGAGCGCCTTCCGATCCGCGGCCTCGACGACAAGGGGCTGGCCAAGCTTAATGCGGCGCGCCTGGCCGCGCTCGACCTCGAGGAGATGCGCGCGATCCGCGAGTATTTCCACGAAATGAACCGCGAACCGACCGACGTCGAGTTCGAGATGATCGCCCAGACCTGGAGCGAGCACTGCGGCCACAAGACCTTCAAGGGCAACATCACCGTCGCGGGCGAAGACGAGAAGATCGAAGGCCTGCTCGATACCTACATCCGCTCCGCCACCGACCAGGCCCGCGCCGGGTGGGTGCGTTCGGCGTTCGTTGACAACGCCGGGATCATTGATTTCGACGGCGGGAACGAAGTCTCCTTCAAGGTTGAAACCCACAACCACCCCTCGGCGATCGAGCCGTTCGGCGGCGCCAACACCGGCACGGGCGGGGTGATCCGCGACGTGCTCGGCGTCTCGGCCAAGCCGATCGCCTCCACCGACGTGCTGTGCTTCGGCCCTGCAAATGCCGATCCTGACAAACTGCCGGAGGGCGTTTTGCATCCGCGGCGGATCCGTTCGGGCGTGGTGGGCGGGATCGCGGATTACGGCAATAAGATCGGCATCCCCACCGTCTCCGGTGCGGTCTGGTACGACCCGGCCTACACCGCCAATCCTCTCGTCTACTGTGGCTGCGTCGGTATCGCCCCCAAGGGCAAGCACGTCCGCGCCCCCAAACCCGGCGACCACATCATCCTGCTCGGCGGGAAAACCGGGCGCGACGGCCTGCGCGGCGCGACTTTTTCCTCGATGACGATGGACGCCAAAACCGGTGAGGTTTCCGGCGCCTCGGTCCAGATCGGCGATCCGATCACCGAAAAGGGATTGATCGAGGTGCTCGTCCGGGCGCGCAACAAAGGCCTCTATCACGCCGTCACCGATTGCGGCGCGGGCGGGCTCTCCTCCGCCGTGGGCGAGATGGGAGCCAAAATCGGCTCGGACGTCGAACTGCGCGAGGTCCCGCTCAAGTACGCCGGGCTCGCGCCGTGGGAAATCTGGCTTTCGGAGGCCCAGGAACGCATGGTGCTGGCCGTCCCGACGGACAAGCTGGTCGAACTCGAAAAGATCTGCGCCATCTTCGACGTCGCCCTCACCGACATCGGCCGCTTCACTAAAGATGAGCGCACGATCGTGCGCTACAACGGGATCACCGTGCTCGACCTGGCTAACGGTTTTTTAATGGACGGCCAGCCGGTTCGCGAGCTCAAGGCTGTGCTGCCCAAGCCGGTTCAAAAGAAAGCCGCCGGCGCGCCGCCGAGGCCGAAGGTCGACAACAACCAGGTCCTGCTCAAGCTATTGGCGCACCCCAACATCGCCACCAAAGCCGAGATCATCCACGTCTACGATTACGAAGTCCAAGCCGGGACCTCGGTTAAACCGCTCACCGGAGTGGCCAACGATGGACCCTCCGACGCGGTCGTGCTCGTCCCCACCGGCACATCCGGCCTGCGCGCCATCGTTCTTTCGTGCGGATTCAATCCCGAGATCGGCAAGGTCGATCCGTACCGGATGGCGGTCAGCGCGGTCGACGAAGCGGTCCGCAATGCGGTCGCGGTCGGCGCCGATCCGGAGCGGATCGGCCTGCTCGATAACTTCTGCTTCGGCGATCCGCTGCGGCCCGAGGTGCTCGGGACGCTGGTCGAGGCCTGCCGCGGCTGCTACGACGCCGCAACCGCCTTTGGCCTGCCCTTCATCTCCGGCAAGGATTCGCTCAACAACGAATACATCGGTTCCGACGGCAAGAAGCATGCGATACCGCCCTCGCTCCTTATTTCCGGGATCGGGATCATCGACGACGTCTTCGATATCGTCACCATGGATCTTAAAGGCGCGGACAGCACGATCTACCTGCTGGGCGAAACGCGCGATGAAATGGCGGGGAGCCATTTCCATCTTGTCCTCGGCGGCGGAAGCGGCGAGGCGGCTCCGGGCCTGCCCGAACATGCCCCGGCCCTCTACAATTGCCTGCACAAAGCAATGGGCAAGGGGCTGGTCCTGGCATGCCACGATCTGAGCGAAGGCGGGCTGGCCGTTGCCGCGGCCGAGATGTGCGTGGCCGGCCGGATCGGGATGAACCTCAATATCGACGACGACGATACCACCCTCGCGCTGTTCGGCGAATCCAACGGCCGACTCCTCGTCGAAGTGGAATCAAAGCACGCCGTCACATTCGAATCCCTCTTCACCGGCGGGATGGGAAACTACGCCCGGCGCATCGGCACCACCACCGCGGGCGGCCGGCTGGGTATTTCCACGCTGGATGAAACCCTGCTCTCGCTTCCGGTCGACGCACTCGTGGAGGCGTGGAAGGGGAACGTGAAATAACGCTGTCCTAACCCCCTCGCCCCTGTCCCCTCTCCCCCTTCCCCTTACGGGGAAGGGGGAGAGGGGTGCCGAAGCGACGGTGGTCTTCCGGAGCGAAGGCGGGGAGAGGGGGTTAGGACAGTCGATGGTCAATGGTCTCAGCAAAGGTGGTCGAATAGCGGTTTATGCGTATCGAGACCACCGAGTCGACAAGAAAAAAAGGTCTCGATACGCCCTGCATCAAAAATCAGATGCAGGGCTACTCGACCAGCTAAGAAAAACGGAGTGATGATTCCAATATGAAACCCCAAGCCCTGATCCTGCATGCCAACGGCATCAACCGCGACGTCGAAACTGCAGCCGCGCTGGAAAAAGCCGGCGCCGATACGGATACGGTCCATCTCAACCAGCTGCGCGCCGGCGGCGTGAAGTGGAGTGATTACCAGATCCTGGTCATCCCCGGCGGATTTTCCTACGCCGACGCGCTAGGAGGGGGCAAACTGATGGCGCTGGAGATGATGGTCTACTTCGCCGACCAGGTGTACGAGTTTGTCGAAAGCGGCAAACCGGTGCTCGGGATCTGCAATGGCTTCCAGGCGCTGGTTAAAAGCGGCATTCTTCCCGGATCGATCAGCCTTAAAGCCGCCCCACGCGTAGCCAAGCCGGCAGCCAAGGGAAAAAGCAAGGCCAAGGGGGTAAAAGCCAAGCCCGCTCCCGCCGCGAAAATTAAATCCTCCCCTCCCATCCGCGCCACGCTGACCTTCAACCAAAGCGGCCGCTTTGAATGCCGGTGGATCTACCTCAAGCCCGCCTCCGAGAAGTGCATTTGGATCCAGGAGCTGGAGGAGCTGGTCTACTGCCCGGTCGCGCACGGCGAGGGCCGGTTCCTCCTCAAGGATGCGAAGGATCTGAAAATCCTCCGCGCCAAGGACATGGTGGCGCTCACCTACGTCCTCCCCGACGGATCGCCCGCCGAAGGGGTGTTTCCCGATAATCCCAACGGCTCGCTGGCCGACATTGCCGGCGTGTGCAACGACAAGGGCAACGTGCTGGGGCTGATGCCGCACCCGGAGGATCACATTCACCAGTGGCAGCATCCGCGCTTCGGCCGCGGCGAAGCCGGCCAGCTCGGCCTTGCCCTGTACGAGAACGGCGTCTATTACGCGGAAGAGATGTGACAAATAACCGGGGCGCCGGATCGCGGCGCCCCGGTTATTTATCATCCTGAGGCCGCTTCAGCGGCCGAAGGATCTAGCACCCTCGCAGTATATCATCCCAAAGGGCCGCAGGCCCCGAGGGATCGGTTTCAAATGGAGTATGTCATCCCGAGACCTCTTCAGGGGTCGAGGGAACGGTAACGCGTGGATGCATATAAGTTCGATCTTTAGAAGGAGTCACCGATCCCTCACCCTATAAATCAGGGTTCGGGATGACATTGCATAGGAACGCCATGCAGCCCGGCCGCCCCCGCGAAATCCTCCCCCTGCTCGACAGCTCCGACCTGGAAGAACGATTGAACGCAATCCGCATCCTGGGCGAGATGGGCGACGCCGAGGCGCTTGCCGCGCTCCGCACACGGCTGAAAACCGTCTCCTCCGAGCACACGGCACTGGTGGTTGCAGTCGGAAAGTTAAAACGGCAGTTGAAAATTAAATAGGAACGCGATTAAAAAGCAGAGGAATTACATTCTCAAATAAAGCAACCCTCCACCGCACCGCCTGAGCGCGCGGGCATAAATGCCCGCGCTGGTACACGATGCCCCCCGATGGAAACACTCGGGGGCAGGCTCCTTCGGGGCAAAAATCCCCGCACAGGAATCAGCCCGCGAAAGCTTGCCCTCGCGAAGCATGTTGCCATCGGTTTTAAGATGGCAACATGCCTGCACAGCGGGGGTGGGCTTTGTATACCAGCGCCGGGTTTCAACCCGTCGCGATCGCTGCCTCCTTTCGTCTTGGCACTTCTTGTGGCCACCCCTTTTTCTTTCGTCTGCCTGCCCTCGCGAAGCGTGTCGCCATTGGATTTTTAATGGCAACACGTCTGCGCAGCGAGGGGGCGCCCCTTGTGGGCACCCAATATGTTTTTATTAGCAGCCGGGTATACAATATTAAAGGAATAGAAGCGATTTCCCGACGGAGAGCACAATCATGTCCTTCAGACCGCGAACAGCCTTAATCCTCGCCGTTGGCTTCCTGACCCTTTGCGCATGTGTTCCGGGTAAGTCAATTGAATCAACTCTTACACATACAGGTGTACATACACCGTCTCCCACCATCACATCCACAAATACCTTTACCCCACCGCCAACCCAAACACTGACCCCTACTTTCACCCCGACCATAACACTACCTCCGCTGCTTCCGGCCGGCCTTTCCGTCATCACGCCGGAAAATGCCCACCAAGTTGCACAGCTTGCCCAATTGGGTAAAGGTGCGGCGAATAGTTTTAGTTAGTTGCCGGGTGGGCATCTGTTTGCTGTCGCGTCCTCCGTGGGAATATATATCCATGACGCACAATCCTTGCAGGAATTGAAAATTATTGGGACCGGAAATTATGTGGGCAAAGCGGCTTTTTCACCGAGCGGAACCACCCTGGCCGCGGGATCTTTTGACGGCACAATAAAATTCTGGCGGATCTCCGATGGCGTACTACTGCGCACGCTAGAACGTGCAGGTTATGTGAATTGCTTGGCCTACTCGCCGGACGGGACTACCCTTGCTTCGGGAGCTCTGGATGGAAGAGTGGATCTTTGGCGGGTCTCCGATGGGGCGTTATTATACAGGCTGGAAGGACATACGAATTTTATGACCAGCGTTGCTTTCTCGCCAGATGGTACAACCCTGGCCTCGGGATCTAATGACATGACAGTGAAACTCTGGCGGGTATCCGATGGTGTTCTTTTACGCACGCTGGAAGATACGGGCATGGTGAACAGCGTGGCTTTCTCGCCGGATGGAACCATCCTGGCTTCGGGATC
>CAZFPL010000026.1:0-12057 GCA_964521085.1 uncultured Anaerolineales bacterium
CTCCCGCGCGAGCAGGCGATCGAGGAAATCAAGAAGGCGATCAAGAAGACCTACGGCAAGCGCGGCGAAGCGGTGGTCAAGAAGAACTATGAAGCGGTGGATGCGACCTTGGCGCACCTGAATGAGGTCAAGCTCGACGGGCGCAAGGCGGATTCGAAGATCTCCCGCCGGCCGGCCGTCCCGGATGCCGCGCCCGAGTTCGTCAAAAAAGTACTCGGCCCGATGATCGCCGGCGAGGGCGATTCCCTGCCGGTCAGCGCGATGCCGGTGGACGGGACCTACCCCAGCGGGACGACGCAGTGGGAGAAGCGCAACATTACCCTGGAGATCCCGGTTTGGGAATCGGCGCTGTGCATCCAATGCGGCAAATGCTCGCTGGTCTGCCCGCACGCGGTGATCCGCCAGAAAGTCTACGCGCCCGCCGCGCTGGCGAAAGCGCCGGCTTCCTTTAAAAACATCGACGCCAAGTTCAAGGAATTCCCCGGCGCCAAATTCACGGTCCAGGTCTCGCCCGAGGATTGCACCGGCTGCGGCCTGTGCGTCGAGGCCTGCCCAGCCAAAGACAAGACCAACACCGCCCGCAAGGCGATCAACATGGCCGACCAGCCGCCGCTGCGCGAGCAGGAGAACGCCAACTGGGCTTTCTTCCTCGGCCTGCCGGAAGCCGACCGCACCGCTTTCCAACCCGGGACGGTCAAGAATGTGGCGCTGCTCCAGCCGCTGTTCGAATTCTCCGGCGCGTGCGCCGGCTGCGGCGAGACTCCCTACGTCAAACTGGTATCGCAACTGTTCGGCGACCGGATGGTCGTCGCCAACGCCACCGGCTGCTCCTCGATCTACGGCGCAAACCTGCCCACCACTCCGTGGTCCTTCAACAAGGATGGCCGCGGACCGGCCTGGTCGAATTCGTTGTTCGAAGACAACGCCGAGTTCGGATTGGGCATGCGGCTCACGATCGACAAACAAAACGAGTACGCGCGCGAACTGCTGCCGCAGCTGGCATCGGTTCTGGGCGACGAATTGGTCAAAGGTCTGCTGGAAGCCGACCAGAAGGAGGAAGCGGGAATCCGCGCCCAGCGCGAACGGGTCGCCCAGTTGAAGAAGAAGCTGGAAGGATCGGCCGACCCGAAAGCCAAGAACCTCGTCAGCATCGCCGACAACCTGGTCAAGAAGAGCGTCTGGATCATGGGCGGCGACGGCTGGGCCTACGACATCGGGTACGGCGGGCTGGACCATGTCCTGGCTTCGGGACGGAACGTCAACGTACTGGTGTTGGATACCGAAGTGTATTCGAACACCGGCGGCCAGGCCTCCAAATCCACGCCGCTCGCGGCGGTGGCAAAGTTTGCCTCGCGCGGCAAGGCCGTCGGCAAGAAGGATCTGGCGCTGATGGCGATGTCGTACGGCAACGTGTATGTGGCGCGCGTGGCCTTCGGCGCGAACGATCAACATACGCTGAAAACCATCCTCGAGGCGGAAGCCTACGACGGACCTTCGCTGATCCTGGCCTACAGCCCCTGCATCAACCACGGGATCGACATGCGCAAGGGGCTCGATCAGCAGCGCCTGGCGGTGCAATCCGGAGCCTGGCCGCTCCTGCGCTACAATCCGGCCCTCGCGCTGGAAGGAAAGAATCCGCTGGTCCTTGATTCCAAGGATCCGACCGTCCCGCTCAACGAGTATGCCTACAACGAAACGCGCTACCGCATGCTGCTGCAGAGTGACGAAGCGCGGGCCGAGCTGCTCATGGGCCAGGCCAAGAAATTCCTCGCCCAGCGCTGGGCGTTCTATCAGCAGATGGCGGCCGCCCACGCGGAAGGGGAAGAAAAGCCAAAGGCTTAACAAACCTAACCAGTGTCATCCCGAGGAGACCGGTTGGGGTCGACGAGGGATCGGTGACTCCTTATCATGCGATCCTACGCACTGACCATTCGTTACCGATTCCTCGGGGCCTGCAGGCCCCTCGGAATGACACTCTTAGGATGTCATTCCGAGCCCTGCAGGGGCGAGGAAACGGTGGCTCTTTATGATGCGCTCCAATGCGCAATGCAAATCGTTACCGATTCCTCGTCGCCCTTCCAGGGCTCCTCGGAATGACATTCTCCGACGTGCCCGCTGAAAGGAGTCTCGCATGACCGACCTTTCCACGACATACCTCGGTTTGAAGCTGAAGAATCCGCTCGTCACCTCATCCTCGCCCTTCTCGAAAAAACTCGATACGATCCGTCAAATGGAAGACGCGGGCCTCTCCGCCGTGGTGATGCATTCCCTGTTCGAGGAGCAGATCACCCGCGAGAGTAACGAGCTGGACCACTTCCTCAACCAGGGGACGGATTCCTTCGCCGAAGCGCTCACCTATTTCCCGGATCTGGAAAAATACAACATCGGGCCTGAAGCCTACCTCGAGCTGGTGCACAAAGCGCGCGAGTCGGTGCAGATTCCGATCATCGCCTCGCTGAACGGAATCTCCAGCGGCGGGTGGGTGGATTACGCGCGCCGGATCGAGCAGGCGGGCGCTTCGGCTCTCGAACTGAATCTCTACTTCCTGCCGACCGATCCGAACCTGAGCGGCGCCGAATTGGAAGAAGAATACCTGCGCCTCGTGCGCGATGTCCGCGCCAAGGTCAAAATCCCGCTTGCGGTGAAGCTGAGTCCGTTCTTCACGGCCATTCCGCAGATCGCCAAGCGGATGGTAAATGCGGGGGCGAACGGGCTGGTGTTGTTTAACCGTTTCTACCAGCCGGACCTCGACCTTGAGAAGCTGGAAGTAGCGCCGCACCTCGCGCTGAGCACGTCGGACGACCTGCTCCTCCCGCTGCGCTGGATCGCGATCCTTTACGGACGCGTGAAAGTGGATTTCGCCCTGACCGGCGGAGTCCACACCGGGCAGGATCTGATCAAGGCGGTCATGGCTGGGGCAAACGTCGCGATGACCGCCTCCGCGCTGGTTCAGAACGGGCTGGCCCATGCAGGGCGGATTTTAAAGGAAGCCGAGGGATGGATGGTAGAGCACGAGTACAAATCCTTCCGGCAGATGCTGGGAAGCATGAGCCAGAAATCGGTCGCCGAGCCGGCCGCCTTCGAACGCGCGAACTACATGAAGGCGCTGCAAACCTACGACGACCGCCTGCCGCGCTAATCTCCTTACAGCAAGTCCGTCAGAAATACGATACCGTCAAATCCGATCCGGGAAGGAACGGTCATGAAACACATTTCGCTCCCATACCCGAAATTGCTTTCCGCCTTGCTGCTTTTGGGAGCACCCGGGCTCTCCTCACTTTCATGCACAACGATCACGTCGCTGTGGGCCAGCCTGACCCCGACTGCCACGTCCACCCCGACCCCGACTCTGACCCCGACGATCACGCCCACCGAGACGCCGTCCCCGACGCCGGAACCGTTGCTAACGGTTGCTGAGCGGCCCGAATATTACGTGATCCTGCGATATGTCAATGAAGATGTCCAAAATCGGTTTTTTGAGATCCAGGAATACCTCACGGAACAGGGATACGCGGTGACCTTGGATGCCGGTCCCAGCGCGGTCGGAAACATGGACATCATCCTGTTCGGCGCGCTTTCCTGCAACGACGCCATCGACGACTTAACCATCCTGTTGAAAGGGAAGCTGGATATCGGGGGTCTGGAACGAAGGCGGTTCGGCTCGGACGACGTCTCGTACGAGAGAAAGGGAATCGTGATCCAGATTCAAACCATCGGGTTGTTTGGCCCTGAACTATAACCGCCGCAAGACAATTTCCGCAAACATCATAAGCGCCGAACCTTTCCGTCCGGCGCTTTCGTATCCTGGGCCGGAATCTCTCCCGCAGCGATTTCCGATGACCAGCACCTTCCGGATGGAATGAATCCTCCTCCAATTTATTTCGATGGAGAATCTCATCATTGGAATAAAGAAAAAGCGAGGTTGGCAGGTGTCGGGCTATCGTAGGTTTTTCGTATGAAATTGATGGGGTGATTATCCGCTGAATCGCCGGCTGCTTACTGTTATCTTGTAGTCGATATCCATAGCTCTTGACAACCCGCCATTCCTTGATAATATAACGTTAACGGATATATCCTTAACGGATATATATGATCCAAAAAGGAGTTAGCACGAAAAGAGTGATCGGACTGATCCTTCTTTCTTGTCTTGCTGCAGGATGTCAAAAAGCCGTGGAGGTGCAGCCGGCGAGTTCTCCAACAGCTTATCTCGCACGCCATCCCGCCGCGCTGCCGGCGAGCCAGGTCGCTCTGACAGCACTTCCCCGCATCGACGAGTCGAACGGGGATCCATTCCAAATCGATTTGCGGGGCTGCGATCTTTCCGGTTTGGATTTGCGCGACGCGCATGCGGAATTGGATGCGGCTACATTCGATACGGCGACGATCTGGCCGGCTAAGGAAAAACTTCCGGCCGACTTCGATCCGCAGCGGATCCTGGAGCTTGGAAAAGTCCCCGGTCCCGGGTTGAGCGCGTTGCACGCGCAGGACGTCACCGGAAAGGGCGTGAGTATTGGCATCGTCGACAGCACCCTGCTGGTCGACACCAGGAATATGGCGATCGGCTGCGGTGGTATGAGGAACTGAACAGCGGCCTGGATGATCCGGCGTTCATGCACGGGCCGGGAACGGCATCCATCGCGGTCGGGAAAACCGTCGGCGTCGCGCCGGAAGCCAACCTCTACTTCATCGGCTAAAATGTTACGGGAATTGTCTCTGGAGGACAGGAAACCGTCAACCGGGGAATGGCCTGAGGCATTCAACGCTTGCTCGAAATCAACGCCACGCTGCCGAAGGAACAAAAGATCCGGGTGATCTCCATCTCGCTTGGAATGGGACCGGACTCTCCCGGTTGGGACGAAATCAGCACTGCGCTCCAGGCCGCGGATGAGCAGGGAGTGTTCGTAATCTACATCGGCATGGAGATGGCGGGGCGGGGTTTGGCATACAACGGGCTCGGACGCGAAGCGCTCTCCGATCCGCAAAATTTTGCATCGTATCAGGCGGGCGCTTTCTGGGCCGGCTACGAAACACTCAATCCGAAATCCGGTTGGATCTTTGTGCCGATGGATTCGCGCACGCTCGCGTCTCCGACGGGATCCGACCAATACGCTTTTTACCGCCTCGGCGGGTTGAGTTGGGGGCCGCCGTTCCTGGCGGGAATGTACGCACTCGCCGCCCAGGTCGATCCGGCGATCACGCCGCAGCGGTTCTGGGATCTGGCGCAGCGGACCGGTAAACCCGTGGTGTTTTCGAACGGAGAAGGGGTCATCTTTGATCCGGAGTTATTCATCGCGGCTGTGCGCAATCCGCAATCTTTCCCGACCGTCACGGCCGCATCCGAAACCGCGGTGGATCCCTCCGCGATCGTCTTTCCGAAGATCGATCGTTACCCGGAACCGGACCCCTACCCGGACCGCCAAACACCCCACTCCGAACCGATCTACGATCCGGCGTCGATGAATTATCTCGAGCTGGACCTCATCAATAACGATCTATCCGCGTTGAACCTCAGCGGCTCGATGGAAAACCTGCTCATGGCGTCGTTCGACACCCGGACGACCTGGCCGGGGCCTGAAAAACTTCCGCCTGGATTCGATCCGCAGCAAATCATGGAATGGGGGAAAAATCCCGGTCCGGGTGTGCGCAACCTGCACGCCCAAGGCATAACCGGGGCAAATGTAGGGATTGCTTTCATCGGACCGCCGATCCTCGTCAGCCACCGGGAATTTGCGGACCACATGCGCTTGTATGAAGAATCCGAAGATGTTCAATCCAGCCCTCCGTATTTTTGGAGCATGCTACCGGTATCCACTGCCGCAGGTAAAACCACCGGTGTGGCTCCCGGAGCCGACCTCTACTATATGGCGACATGGTGGGGCGGATCGGATGAAAGCGGAAGGATTTTGGGGGATCTGACATATGCGGTGACTGCGATCCGTCGCCTGCTTGCGATCAACGAGGTTCTGCCGCCGGATCGCAAGATCCGGGTGATCGTACTGATGTCGAGTCCGGAGTTTGGAAACCTTATGATCAGTCTACTCCTGGATGCCTGCCACGTACACGCGGGCATAACCTCCCTCATCCCCAACCCTTCTCCCAGCCTATGCTGGGAGAAGGTGGCCGAAGGCCGGATGAGGGCCGATCACGCGGGAATGATCCCTCGCCCTCGTCTCGGGTCAGGCTCGGAGGATGGAAGGAAGAGTGTTATCCCATCGGATCGGGTAGTATCTTTCTGCGTCGAACGGATGTTTAATCAACACTCCTGATTTCTTGGAGGTTCCTCATGCTTTATCCCCAAATGAATTCCTTCCGCCAGTTCCTGGATCTTTCCGGCTTTTGGGATTTTCGATTCGATCCGGAAAAGACCGGCGAGGCGCAGGGCTGGAGCGGCGGATTCGAAAACGCCCGGCCGATCGCCGTGCCGGCCAGTTGGAACGACCAGTTCGAGGACGGCCGCGATAATTTGGGACCGGCCTGGTATCAGACCCGGTTCGATCTGCCCTGGGGTTGGAGGGAAAAGCGGATCTTCATCCGGTTCAATTCGGTTAATTACATAGCCGCGGTGTGGCTCAATGGCGAGCCGCTCGGCGGACACGAAGGCGGGCATCTGCCGTTCGAATTCGAGATTACCGCGCGGGTCCGGCCGGAAAGCAATCTCCTGGTGGTGCGTGTGGACGGCGAACTGGCCTTCGACCGTGTCCCGCCGGGAAACATCGCCGGCGGGGAAGGCGATTTCTTTTCCAGCCACGGCGCCAATTTCCCGCAGGCGCAATTCGATTTCTTCCCCTTCTGCGGGATTCAGCGCCCGGTCCTGTTATACGCCGTACCACACGAGGCAGTGCGCGATCTCACCATCGTGACGGATCTGATCGGCGCCGGCGGCCGGGTGCAAGTGCGCGCACAGACATCCGCAGAAAACGATGGCAGCGCGCGATTCATACTGCAGGGACATGGCGTCGACCTTTCGGCCGATGCACGGCTCGCCGCCGGCACCGCGGAAGCGACCCTCTTGGTTCCCGGGGCGTCGTTGTGGTCCCCCGCCGCGCCCGATCTGTATCCGCTGCGCGTGGAAATCCGGCGGGCGGATTCGATTCTCGATGCCTACACGATTCCGGTCGGCATTCGCAGCGTTTCCGTCGAGGGCGACCAATTGCTGCTCAACGGCCGCGCCATCCGCCTGACCGGTTTCGGGCGGCATGAGGATTTTCCCGTCGTCGGCCGCGGCCTTCTGCCGCCGCTGATCGTGAAGGACTACGCCCTGATGCAATGGATCGGCGCCAACTCGTTCCGCACCAGCCACTACCCGTATTCCGAACAGATGATGGATCTCGCCGACCGGCTTGGATTCTTGGTTATCGCCGAAACGCCCGCGGTCGGTCTGTATTTCCGCCCCGAAGGGTTGGAGCGCCGCCGTTCGCTGTGCCGGCAGTACGTGCGCGAGCTTGTCGGGCGCGACAAGAACCATCCGAGCGTCGTGATGTGGAGCGTCGCCAACGAACCGCATTCCAAGCCGCCGGAAGCCGGGCCGTTCCTCCGCCAATTGATCGCCGACACCCGGGAACTGGATCCGACCCGACCGGTCACGTTGGCGAGCTTTTTGGGGGAAGCGGAAGAAGCGTTTGAATTCTGCGACGTGCTGGGCCTGAACCGGTACTTCGGTTGGTACAGCCACTCCGGGAAGATTGCCGAAGGCGCCCAAGCCCTCTCCGACGACCTGGATGCGGTTCACCGCAAATTCGGCAAACCGATCCTCCTGACCGAGTTCGGCG
The DNA here is from genome assembly GCA_964521085.1 of uncultured Anaerolineales bacterium. Classification (GTDB taxonomy): domain Bacteria; phylum Chloroflexota; class Anaerolineae; order Anaerolineales; family RBG-16-64-43; genus JAFGKK01. Next base: position 7,770 of record CAZFPL010000026.1, read on the forward strand.
CGGAAGCGATCGCCGGTTTCCACGCCCAGCCTCCGGAAATGTTCAGCGAAGAATACCAGGCCGAGTTCATCGCGCGCACGATCGAAGTCCTGCGCCGGAAGCCGTACGTGATCGGCGAACACGTCTGGAACCTGTGCGATTTCAAGACCACGCAGGGAGTCGGGCGCGCGGGCGGACTGAACCACAAAGGCGTATTCACCCGCGACCGCCGCCCGAAACTCGCGGCGCACCGCCTGCGCGAGATCTGGGGCGCGAATCCATAGATCGAGGCGGGCCTGACGATCTTTGAGAATGCTATCATCCCCTCTCGCGTCGTGTTTGTTCGTCATCCCCGCGTGTTTTAAGCGGGGATCCAGAACGACCGCCACAGGAAACACACACTCTGCGTCTGGATGCCCGCTAGGTACACGCGGGCATGACGATCTGATAGACCTCAGATCCGATCCACCCAAAACAATCGGTTAGAATCCTTTAACCATGCGCATCCTCTTGATGACCTACGGCACGCGCGGCGACGTTGAACCCTTTGTTGCGCTCGCGCAAGGGTTCGTAAAGGCCGGCCATGCCGCGCGCCTGGCCGCGCCGGAAACGTATGCATATCTGGCAAAAGACTCCGGCGTCGAATACATCCCCCTGCCCGGCCATCCCGAGGAACTCGCAGCCGCGATGGTGCAGAAGGCGGGCGGCAACCCGTTGCGCATGATCGGCGTGATGGCGCGGTTCGTGTTCCCGCTGGCGGCCGACGTCTATGGGCGCCTGCGGGCGATTGCCCCGGATTCGGACGCCGTCGTGCATTCGTTTCTTTTCACGCATGCCGGATATGAGATCGCCAGGGTTCTCGGCGTACCGGATTTTTCCGCACAGATGTTCCCGATGTTCGCACCGACCTCTGAATTCACCGCGCCGGGTTTCCCGGATGTGGCGCTTCCCGGAATCTACAGGCGATTGACCCACTCGCTTTTCAACGGAATTTTCCGTCACGGTGGTGGCTTTATCTACAACCGAATGCGCCGCGGCCATCCGGAATTTCCTCCGTTGACCGGCTGGCCTTTCGCCCTCAAAGCGGGACGCATCACCCCGCTGCTGTTCGGCTTCAGCGAACATGCAGTCCCCCGCCCCGCGGATTGGCCTGCGTATGCCCACATCACGGGGTATTGGCAAATGGATCCACCGCGGGAGGAGGATGTGCCGGCGGATTTGCGTCGATTTGTTGAAACGGGTCTGCCGCCGGTGTTTATCGGATTCGGCAGCGCGATTCCGCGCGATATGGAAAAACTCACCGGGATCGCCGTCGATGCGCTTCGTCAAACCGGGCAGCGAGGTATCCTATCGATCGGAAAAGCGGCTGTTCTCCCAAAAGACGCTGCAAGGGATATTTTTGCGGTTGGATCGATAACGCACCGCTGGCTCTTTCCGCAGACGAGCGCAGTAGTGCATCACGGCGGCGCGGGCACGACCGGCGCCGGCTTGCGGGCGGGCGTTCCGAATATCCTCATCCCCTTCACCGCGGACCAGCCCTTCTGGGCGGCGCGCGTCCGAAAGCTCGGCGCCGGGCCGGAACCGATTCCGCTGCGAAAGCTGACCGCCGAACGGCTAGCCGCCGCAATCGACACGGCGCTAAGTGACAAGGCGATTCGCGCCCGCTGCCGCGAGCTCGGTAAAAAAATCGACGCCGAGGACGGCGTCGAACGGGCGGTGAAACTGGTGGTGCAGAATCCGCTCGTATGAGATCATAGAAAATCAAGGACATCGACCCTTAATGGGAAAATCACCCGCCTGCACCATCTGCCTCATCCGCCACGGCGAAACCGAATGGAACCGCGGCGGCCGCTGGCAGGGGCACCTCGACGTGCCGCTGAGCGCCGCGGGGCGCGCGCAGGCCGCGCGCCTGGCGTGCCGCCTCGCGGAGGAAGGAACGCGCTTTGATGCCCTCTACTCGAGCGACCTGAGCCGCGCCTGGGAGACCGCCGTGGCCGTCGGCGGCGCGCTCGGGATGGCCCCGGCCGCGGCGCCCGCCCTGCGCGAGATCGACCTGGGCGCGTGGGCCGGAAAGACACGCGAGGAGATCGCCCGCACGTTCCCCGATCAGTGGCTGCGGATGCAGACCAATGTGGACATCCCGCGCGGCGGCGGAGAAACATTCGCCGCCTTTCAGCAGCGGGTTTTGAAATGGATGAATCGCGCGGCGGCGGACCACGCCGGAGGGACGATCTGCGCGGTCACCCACGGCGGCTGCATCCGTGCCGTATTGCTGCACGCGCTCGGCTTGACATGGGCCGATCGGGAAAAAATTCCCGCTATCGGCAACGCTTCCATCACTGTCATGGAATGCGGCGCCGGCGGATGGAACATCGCACGCATAAACGACACGCTGGGCATCCGCGATTCCGGCGCGGAAGAAGAACGAGCGGAGAAGAACGAAGGGGAGCCGGCCTAGAAACCACTAGGCCTGCCTCGGTTGCCGTTAGCCGAGGGACACGTAGTCAAATCCCGAATTCCTTCGTGTCCTTCGGCCTTTCTTCGTGCTCTTCGCGGTTTCTTTGCATTTTCCGGAAAAATCGAATATAAATGCCGCTAATTCATCAAGCATCCTTTCCCCGGAGATCCATCATGCCGCAACCAGGTCGTTCCTCCCGTTTTCCCGCAATCCCCCTTGCCCTGGCGGGATTGTTCCTTTCCTCCCTGGCCTGCTCCGGCTTGTCCTTCGCGGCGCCGACCGCGACGCCAACCGAATCTCCCACAGCCACCGGCACGCCCACCTCTACGGCGACGCCCACCGATACGCTGACTCCGACCGTCAAGGCTACGCGGGAACCCACCCCCGCCCCGACCTCGTCCTACCTCGACTGGCCGATCCTGTTCTCCGATTCGTTCGATGCGGATTACGGCGGATGGTACACCGGGAAAACCGAAAATGATTATTTTCTGGCGGATGTTTCGATTACCGGCGGAAAATACCTCGTGAAAATAACCTCCAAAAAATCCTTCTTCTGGCAGTTGAAAGCGGATACGGAAAACCTTACGGATTTTTACCTTTCCGCCGAGGTAAAGAGGAATAAATCGCCCGATAAAACCGACTTCGGATTGGTTTTTCACAGCGTCGAGGAAGAATATTATTATTTCTCCATTAACACGGCGGCAAAACAATACTGGGTTGTAATGCATCAAGACAATGACTGGGTAAAAATTGTAAGTTGGAAGTACGCCGAGTCGATCGATCCGGCCGGCGCAAACCAACTCGCGGTTCTGGCGCAGGGATCGAAGTTCACGCTGTTCCTCAACGGCAAGGAAATCGATTCCTTTGAAGACGACACGCTGGATAGGGGAAGGGCAGGGCTTGGCCTTGAGCTGTACCAGGCCGGGGAATTTCTGGAAATCGAATTCGACAATTTCACCGTGACGGCGCCGGAATAAGACCGCTGATTCCAGGCGCAAGCCGCCGTCTCCGGAGGGTCATCATACTTCAGGGTTGTCGTTCCTCCCATCTTCTCGCAATCCCCCTTGTCCTGGCGGGATTGTTCCTTTCCTCCCTGGCCTGCTCCGGCTTGTCCTTCGCGGCGCCGACCGCGACGCCCACCGCCACCAGCACCCCCACGTTCACGGCGACCTCCACCGCGACCGAGACTCCGACCGTCACCCTCACGCCCACCAGAACCATCACTCCGACTGTTTCCTATCTCGACTGGCCGGTCGAATTCTCCGATACGTTCGATGACGAGTACGGCGGATGGCCAACGGGAAAAACCAACGATGAATATACAACTGCGGACATTGAAATAACCGGCGGAAAATTTCTTCTAAAAGTAACTGCGAAAAAACCTTTTATCTGGCGATTCAAGCCAGAAGTTGAAAACCTCACTGATTTTTTTCTTGCTGCGGAGGTAAAGAAAATTAAATCTCCCGATCAATCAGACTGCGGAATAATCTTTCGCAGCAGCCAATTAAATTACTATTATTACTTCATTAACTTGACAACAAGAAAATATGGGGTTGCCCTTTATTACGATAGCGATTGGGAGGATATAATCAAATGGACGCGTTCCGAGTTGATCGACTCGACCGGTTCGAACCGGCTCGCGGTCCTTGGGCAGGGATCGCAATTCACACTATTCATCAACGGTGAGGAAGTCGATTCGTTTGAAGATGACACGCTCGACATGGGAAAAGTTGGGATTGCAATAGAACTCTACAAAGCCGGTGATTATTTGGAACTCGAATTCGACAATTTCGACGTGACGGCGCCCAAAAAGAACCGCTGATATCAAGCATATTCCAATCGAGACGGAAA
>CAZFPL010000026.1:12157-13326 GCA_964521085.1 uncultured Anaerolineales bacterium
TGACGGCGCCCAAAAAGAACCGCTGATATCAAGCATATTCCAATCGAGACGGAAAATAAAAAAAACTGAGAGGAATAAGAAATGCAAAAAACCATTCGATCTCCACGGTCCATCGTCGCCGGATTAATCCTCGCGATCCTTTCGGTTTCGCTTCAATCCTGCGGCGGCAATTCGCTTCTGGCGAAAGAACCTTCACCCACGTGGACGCTCCTGAAAACGTCCACCCCGACCGAGACGCCTTCCCCGACCCCCACCCTGTCGTATACGGAATGGCCGCTGGTGTTTTCGGAATCCTTCGACGAGGCGAGCGACAACTGGCAGGTCGGCGAAATGAACAACGAATACGCCAAGGGCATCCTCGCCATCATCGGCGGAAAATATTACATAAAGCTCACCGCCAAGAAAGCCCTCATCTGGTACTGCATTCCGCCGATGGACGACCTGCTGGATTCTTATGTCACCGTCAAGGTGGACGAGAAAGGCGGAACCAAGACCGCCGAATATGGATTGATCCTCCGCGACAATCCGAACGGACGCGCTTTCTTCACCATCAGCTCGCTGCTGCAGGGATATGAATTCGCGAAATATTCCGCCGGCGAGTGGGCGGTCCTGACCTTGTGGACCAACTCCTCGGGAATTCTCGTCGGCGAGCCGAATCGGATCGGCGTAAAAGCGGAAGGACCAAAATATGTCCTCTTTATCAACGGGGAACAGGTCGACGACGCCCGGGACAGCGGAGCCGCGTTGGGAAAGGCCGGGATTGGAATCATCCTCTACAAAGCCGGAGATTGGATCGAGATCACCTTCGACAATTTCGAGGTAAGATCCCCGGAAGCGGTCTGAAATTAATTTTCGTTCTTCCCTCCATGGATATCCTCCGCCCGGTAAAAACACCGGGCGGATTGCGGAAAAGACCCCCGTTGGGCGTCCATGAATCCCGCATGCACGAAGACCGGACCGGGAACGACGAGGTTATCCGGCACAGGCAGGCCCTTCTCGTTTTTCCACTCCGCTCATGTATAATCCCGACACCGTTCATTTCCTCCCAGGAGGATTAAGCCATGCCGAGAGTCATTCCTTCATCCCGCCTTCTCGCAATCCTCACACTGACAGCGGGATTTGCCTTTTCCTCCCTGGCCTGCAGCAGCATCCCCTTCCTGGCGCCCACC
>CAZFPL010000026.1:13426-32586 GCA_964521085.1 uncultured Anaerolineales bacterium
CGCCCACCCCGACGCCGACCGTCACGCGCACGCTGACCCGCACCATCACGCCAACCACGTCGTACCTCGACTGGCCGGTCGTGCTTTCCGATTCCTTTGATGACACTGACAACGGCTGGCGCGTCGGCGAGTATGAAGACGAATATGTCAAAGGAGCCGTCTCGATCGCCGATGGAAAGTACCTGATCGATATCACCGCGAAGAAGCCGTTTTTTTGGTGGTTTCCGCCGGACATTGAGAACCTTCGCGATTTTTACCTGTCCGTCGAGGGGAATATGCTGGAAGGACCGGAAAGCGTCAATTACGGTCTGGTCTTCCGGGATATCGGCGGGGTCGATTATTACTTTCAAATCCGTCCGGACACTCAGGAATTCAGGGTATCCATGTTTGATGGGACGAGATGGTCGACAATTATTGACCGCACCTTCTCCGACCAAATCGAACGCCATGGCGCCAACCAGATCGCCGTCCTGGCGCAGCGTTCCCATTTCAGGTTCTTCATAAACGGAGAGGAAGTGGATACGGCGGAGGACGATACGCTGGCGAACGGGCGGGTCGGGGTTGGATTTTCCGTTTACAAGGCCGGGGATAAATTAAAATTGGAATTCGACCATTTCGAAGTGAAGGCTCCGAAGAAAAACCGCTGATATCAGAATCCGGCTGGCTGCCTCGCCGTATGCGCGGCCTCTGCGCACAGCATATAAAAAACCGCCCGGCCTTCGCGCCGGGCGGGAACATTATTTGGCCGGAGTGAACGTGGGGGTCACCGTCGCACAGAATTCCACCGCCATCCAGCCGCTGATGCCCGAAGCCGTGCGGACCGGAACCCACCAGGTGCCGTCCTTCTCCACCGCCGGGCCGAGGACTTCCACCACTTCGCCCTCCTGGAGGGAGGCGATTTTCTTCCCTTCCAATCCCGGCCCGTCGCGGAGGTAAACACCCTGCCCTCCCGTGCCGTGCACTACCGCCGGAACCGGCGGGGGTGTTGGAGTGAACGTCACGCTCGGCTTCGGCGTTTCGGAAGGCAGGGGCGAAATCGTCGCGGTCAGGGTGATGCTTGGGAGGAGCGTCCGGGTGGGGCTGTCGGTGGGAAGAAGTATCGGCTCGAGAGTGCCCCCGGGGCGTGCGGCCGGCTTCGTACTACCGGCTCCGGCGAACAGCAACGCGATGCCCAGTACGCCGGCGGCGGCCATCCCCGCATACGCGCGCACATTCCGCTCCGAAGGACGGAATCCGAAGGCGAGATACGTACCGATCGAAGCCAGCAGCGCCAGGCTGGAGTGGATTCCCCATGTCAGCCAGGCCGCCTGCGCTTGGCTGCCGTTGCCCGCGGCGATCAATCCGGCGGCGCCGCAGAGCGGGTACAGGCATCCGTACGAAACGACGAGGTTCGGCATCCAGGCATCGGCCGCGCCGCGCAGAAACCGGCCTGTCAGCAGAATCGCGGCCAGGATGACAACCAGCGCCGTAAGGATATCCACCCGCGGAGAAACCGCGCCCGGATCGCCAAAGAGCGAGAAGGTGTACGCGCCCACCCAGGCCGCGGCGAACGCCAGAATCCACGCCAGCACGAGCGCCGCCAGGTTGCGGACGGCGAACCGCAGCGATCCCGTGACCAATCCGAGGGCGGCGCCGGTGAGCGGGCTGAGGAGAGGAGCGCACGCCAATCCGGCGATGAGCAAAACCGGGGAGGAAAAAACATACGAGAGACTGATCAGGAAAGCGGCCAGCAGTGTGAAGAGGAAAAAATTCAGTCGCGGGAACGCGCGCTGGGCGAGGTCGTCGAGCGCCTGGTCGCGTTCCTCCTGTCCGAGGAACGGAAGCAGGGAACGGGCGCGCCGCCTTCTCAGGGGAGAGGGCGGCGGGGTCGTATCATCGGAGAACGGTTGTAGCGGTGTCATCGCACTCTCCCTCCCGTCTGCGCATTCCGCGTTTTCGGACCGGCGGATGCTCCTCGGTTCTTGGTGCGCGATCGAACCGGTCTCCCCTCCACAGCGGAATTTCCTTCCGGATGCGATCCATATCGCTTCCATCCTCCCTGCTTCATTATAGCCCAGCCCAAAAAGCATGGTGTATAATGAGCCCATGACCGAAAAATCCGCCCGCCCGCGGCGAAAGAGTCGCTTGCGCAGAAGGCTGTTTCTCTACGGCGGCATTCTGCTTTTCGTTCTTATCGCCGCCGCCGCGGGCCTTACATTCCTCTCGCAAGACGAAACCGCGACTCGCACCGCGCGGGATATCTTCCTTATCCTGCTGGCCCTGGAGTTCATGGTGGTGGGCGTGGCATTGATCGTACTGGTCGTCCAACTCGCCCGGCTGATCCTGCTTCTGGAGATGGAAATCCGCCCGATGCTCGAGAATGCGAACGATACGCTCGACGCACTGCGCGGAACCACGCTGTTCCTCAGCGAGACTCTGGTGGAACCGGTTATGAAGCTCCAAAGTTCGCTGGCCGGGATTCAGCGCGTTTTGGAAGTGCTGGGAATGCTCCGCAAGCCTTTCAAGGGATAATTTCATCCATCCAGTCATCGGAGAAAGGAGCAACAAGCATGGCTGATAACGATAGCGATCTGGGATCCTTCGTAGCGGGGTTTTTAATCGGCGGTCTGATCGGCGCCGGCGTGGCGTTGCTGCTGGCCCCGCAAAGCGGAGAGGAAACCCGTGAGATGCTCCGCGAACGGAGCATCGAGTTGAAAAGCCGCGCCGAACAAGCGGCATCCGAGTTCCGCTCCAAGGCCGAGATGGCGATCGACGAAGGACGCGAACGGGTCGATGCTGCCGTGGAAACCGCCCGGACTCGCGTATCCCGCCGTAAACCGGGAGCGGCCGAAGGGGAAGCACCAAGCTGAAGAGTGCCGGCCGTTTGGGAATTTAAGCCCCATCCATCCGCGATCCACGGTTCGGCCTTCGCCGACGCCGTGATGGTGCGGAGTGGGAAAATTCTCATACCGCAACCTTTTAAAATAATTTCGCCCGGGATTTTGCATCCCGGGCGAAATTATTCATATTAATGGAGGGGGAATCGCATTGGATATTTCAGCAGTCGACGGAAAAATCCCGGCCCGGGATAATGATTCTACAGCCCGGGGATTACTTCAAAAAACACCTGCACGACTTTCGGATCGAAATGCTTTCCGGATTGCTGATGGATGTAATCACGCGCCTCCGCATCCGTCCACGCCGCACGGTACGGGCGGTTGGATCGAAGCGCGTCCCAGACGTCGACCACCGCGAAGATCCGCGCCGCCCACGGGATCTGGGCGCCCGTCAATCCGCGGGGGTAACCCGATCCGTCCCATTTTTCGTGGTGGCAGTAGGGGATGTCGATCGCCGGGCGCAGATAATTGACGGAGGACAGCACATCGCGGGCGTGCTGCGGATGCTTCCGCACGACCGTCCATTCCTCTTCCGAGAGCGGTTCCACCTTTCCCAGGATGCCGTCCGGAATTCCCATCATCCCGATATCGTGAAGAATGGCGCCGCGGTATATCGGCACCAGCTCCTTTTCGTTGGTTCCCAGGGATTTGGCCAGGCGCACCGTCATATCCGCCAGGCGCTGGGCTTCGCCCGCCGTCCCGCGCTCGCGCAGTTCCAGCGTGCGCGCCCAACCTGTCAGGGTGTCGTTGTAGGCCAGGCTCAGCTCGTCGTTCGAAGCCTGCAGTCCTTCGAACAATTCGGCGTTGTCGATGGCGATCGCCGCCTGCCCGGCCACGAGTTCCAAAAAGGATTCCGCTTCGGGCTCCAGCTCGAAGGAATCCCGGGAATAGATTTCCAGCACTCCTTTTACCAGGCCTTTGGAAAGCAGGGGAATGCAGAGGTAGGAGTAAAATTCCTCTCCAAATATTTTCGGGTAGATCCTCGACCCGTCGGCTTTCTCGTCCAGGCGGGGAACCCGGACGATCCGCCGCAATTGCGCCGCCTGGTTGGCGTAGCTTTCCGATTTGCGGATGAAGGTTTGCTGCGGAAGCGCGCTGCGGAAGCCCCGGCCGCAGGATAGTCGAAAGGTCTGCAAATCCGGTTGGTAGATCAGGACATCCGCCGCCGGAATGGCCAACAGGTCGGTTAACTGGCCCAGGAGAATGTTGAGCACGAGCTCCAGTTTGAAACTGCTGGTGATGGCGGTATCGATCGCGCGCATGGCGGTCAACCGCCGCACCTGATGTTCGTTCAAGTCGTTTACCCGGGCCAGGTCCACATTCCTCTGCCGCAGCTCCTCCGCCTGACGCGTCAGCGATTCCTCCGCGCGTTTGCGCTCGGTGATGTCGCGGCCGTAAACATTGATGTACCCCGCGCTTTGAATGGGCGTCAGGGTGCAGGTAAAAATCCTTTCCCCGCAAGGAATCTCGATTTCCCGGTTGGCGTTGGTCAGGTACACTTCCCCGACCAATGCCCGGTACTCTTGCGGAAGGGTCTGCCCGGTTTTCACATCCCACATCTGCAAAAAAGGCCGGCTCGCGTTGTTCGCATACAGCATTTCCCCCTCCGGCGTAATCCGCATCACCGGATTGGGATTTTCGGTCGTGAACCGGGAAAGGCTCTGGATCTCCTCGGCCGCCTGTCTCTGCTCGGTGATGTCGCGCGCGGAAGACAGTGCGCCGGTCACCTCTCCCCGGTCGTTCTTGAGCGTGCGGCACCACCAGGCCAGCAGGCGCTTCTGCCCGTCTTTCCGCCGCTGCCAGCTTTCGACGTATATCGTATCCTCGCCGCCGGCAAAGAGGGGTTCGACGGAGGCATAGGTTTCTTGTGCACCCTCGAAATAGAAAGCCGCTTCCTTGCCGATCACATCCCCGCCGAAGAATTCAACCCCCGTAGGATTGGCCCAGGTATATTTTTTATCGTTGTCGACCTCCATCACGATTTCGGGGATTGCCGACAGAAGCGCTTCATGCCGGGCCGCCAAGGCATGCAGTTCCTCTTCCGCCCGCTTGCGTTCGGTGATGTCGACCATTACCCCCAACAAGCAATCGTTGCCTGAAATGGATATGCGTTCGCCCCGGAAGAGGCCGACGATTGTGCGCCCGTCCTTGGCGCGGAAGTTCATCTCGACGCCGGTGATCCGGCCATGGGATTGCGTTTCCTTCACGAACCCAAGCCGATTTTCGCTGGTGATCGCACCGAGATCGCTCAACTTTTTGCCCAGGACCTCGTCCCGGCGGTAGCCGAATACGCGCAATGCCTCCTCGTTTACATCGATACATGCACCGCTTGCAATGTCCGTGATGATGATCAGCACCGGCGCGTCCTGGAATAATTTTGCGAATTTCTCCTCGCTCTCGCTCAGCGCCTCCCCCGCCCGTTTGCGTTCGGTAATGTCGCGGAACGTTGAATGCGTGTACACGTCGGCCCCGATCTTGATGTGGGCGGTTGATATTTCAAGGTCCCGCAAGCCCCCGTCCTTGCGGACGATTTTGTAGGTAAACCGCGCGTCGGGTTGCATTCCCTCCGCCACCTCATGCAAACGCTGACGGACGAATTCCTGCGATTCCGGCGCGACATGATCCAGGAGCGGAATGGCGCGGAACTCCTCCAATTCCTTATATCCGAAAATTTCCAGAAGCGCCTTGTTCGCATCGATTACCCGGTTCCCCTGGGAAAGACCGATTCCCTCGATGGAATTATCGAACAGGCTCCGGTATCGCTCCTCGCTTCCGCGCAGCGCCTCTTCCGCCTGCTTGCGCTCGGTGATGTCCTGGATGGTGGCCACCATGCCGGAAAACGTTCCGTCAGGCGAGAAGAGCGGCGCTCCGTTTATGGATAACAACGTCCGCTCGCCGTTCTCGCGCTGAATAGTGTGTTCCACGTCATAGACCGCCTTGCGGGTCGCCATCACGCGGGCGAACGGAAGCTGTTCCGGGGGAAACGGCCGGCCGTCCAGCGTTGTGATCTTCCATCTGGGGTCGTCATACGTCCGGCTGGCGATTTCGCTCTGCTTCAGCCCCAGGATGCGTTTGGCGGCGGGATTGGCGTAGGTGATGACGCCGTTGCCGTCTATGAACGTGATCCCGTAAGGCGCGGACGCCATCATGGCGTTCGCTTTTCCTTCGCTTTCGCGCAGCGCCTCCTCCACCCGCCGCCGCTCTGTGATGTCAAGGACGTGGGTGACGAAATGCGACGGTTTTCCGTCGGCGCCGCACACAAGTGACGAGCTGACATCCGCCCAGATTGTATGCCCGTCCTTGTGGATATACCGTTTGGTGAACCGGATGTTCTTTCCCTTGCCGTCCAACACCCCCTGCATGGCCTTGCGGCTGAGTTCGACATCGTCCGGATGCGTGATGTCGATGAATTCGGATCCCAGCAGCTCCTCCGCGGAGTACCCGAAGATCCTGCAAAACGCCGGATTGACCATCAGGTAGCGCCGGTTGAGGTCAACCAACGTTACTCCGGCGGAGGAATTGTCGAAGATGGATCGGAACTTTTCGGAGCTTTCCCGCAACTCTTGCTCCGACCGTTTCCGATCGTCGATATCCTCTACGAATCCCTCGAAGTATTGCATCCGCCCTGCGGCATCCGTCACGGTGCGGATGTTCAACATCCCCCAGAAGGTGCTGCCATCCTTGCGGCGGTAGAGGTTTTCAAACTTGGAAAGCTCGGGGGATTCCGCCCGCAAGCGGACGATCTCTTTCCGCCGCGCCGGATCCGCGAAAATGGAGGTGGCGACATTTTCCACGGAAGAAAAAACGTCCTCCGGAGAATCGTATCCGAACATCCGTGCGAATTCCGGATTGACCCGGATCACCTTTCCGTCGTGCGTGGATTGGAAAATCGCCAGCGTGGCGCGCTCAAACAGCTCCCGGTAACGCCGTTCATTTTCCTCCAGCGCCTTCTCCTGTTGCTTGCGGTCCGTGATGTCGTGGTAATTGACCAGCACCGCCCCGACGGCGGGGTTCTCAAGGAGGTTGGTGCCGATCCCTTCCACCCAGCGCGGTTTCCCTTTTTCATCCTTGATGCGCGATTGAAACGGGATGCTTTCCCCGGGAGAGCGGAGTAATCGGGCGAAGGTTTTTCCCGCCTCCGCCCGGTCCTCCGGCCAGATCCATTCGAGGATATTGCTTTGGGCGACCTCCCGGTCGGGGAGGGCGATCACCCGTTTTGTAGAAGGGCTGCGATACAGGATTTTTCCCCGCGAATCCAGCAGAGCGAAGATGTCGCTGCTGTTTTTTATCAGGACGCGGAACGCGCGGTCGTCATCCCATAACAGCCCTTCCGTGGGCGGGTTTTTCGTTGTCTGCTTTCGGCTTTTCTGCGTGCGAATGCGCGGGGTTTCTTTCCTGTGGGAGGATTTTAGCGGGGCTGCTGATTTCTTCTTCATCCGTCACCTCGAATCTCGGCGGACCTGGGGACACCGTGAAACCGTCCGGTTGGCGTAGCGGAGGTGCACCATTTCCGGCTCCGTTCGGAACGCTTTCCTGGCCGCTCCGGCGGGGCTTGCGGATGAACTTTCCTCTTCATTTATATCACCTTTCCATTTTTATATCCGTCCTTCCGCCGGAAGCAGGATTTCTCTCGTGGTTGGTCTCCCCCGCCGGCCGGATTTTCATATTAAGAACAGAGTTCCCTGATCGGATAAGGTCTTTTCCCCTCAGTACAGGCCGGATTTCCCTCAGGATGGGATGGTTTTCGCGATCCAGCAAAGAGGCGCGCCGCCGCAGGTGAAGAAAGGCCGGCAATCATCGGCCCGGTCGCATGACGATCCTCCGATTGCGGGACCAAAACGCATAGGCAGGTTGCCCGCGGAATCCGGAAGATGCCAGGCGTTATAATACGCTCGTTCCTTAAACCTCACTCTCCGGGAGCGCACACGATGGAAGTCATTCATTTTGGAACCGACGGCTGGCGGGGACGGATCGCCGAGGATTACACGTTCGCCAACGTGCGCCGGTGCGCCCAGGGATTCGCCAATTACCTTCTCGGGAGCGGAGCCGCCGGAAAGACGGTTGTCGTCGGCCACGACCGGCGCTTCGACTCGGAGCATTTCGCCGCCGCCTCGGCCGAAGTGCTCGCCGGGAACGGATTTTCCGTGCTGCTCACCGAAGGCCCGACCCCGACCCCGACGATTGCTTGGGCAATCGGTTTCCAAAAAGCCTGCGGCGGCATCAACATCACCGCCTCGCACAATCCCGGCACCGACAACGGTTTCAAGGTCCGCGATTCGAACGGCGCGGCCATTGCGCCGGAATACCTTAAACAGATCGAAGCGTCGATCCCCGCCGATTCCGCGCAGGTGAAATGCACGCCCCTCGCCTGCGGAGTGGACGAGGGCTCGATCCGGACGTTCGACCCCGCCCCGGCCTACATCGAGCAGATCCGCCGCATGATCGATCTGGAGCCGTTGAAACGGGCGCCGCTCAGAATTCTTTTCGACCCGATGTGGGGCAACGGGGCCGGGTGGCTGCACCGACTGCTGGAAGGGGGCCGGATCGAGATCGTCGAAATTCACTCCGAGCGCAATCCGCTTTTCCCGGAGATGCTTCGCCCCGAACCCATCCGGCCGAATGTGGACGTCGGATTGCGCGCCACGGTGGACCGGGGCGCGGACGGGCTGGTCATCACCGACGGGGACGCCGACCGCGTTGGATTCGGCGACGAGAACGGCACCTTCATCAACCAACTGCAGGTCTTCGGCCTGCTTGCGCTCTATATGCTGGAAGTGCGCAAGTTGCGCGGCGCGATCGTCAAAACCCTATCCACCACCTCGATGCTCGAAAAGCTCGGGGAAAAGTACGGCGTACCGGTCTACCTCACCGGGGTGGGCTTTAAATACGTCGCCCCGAAGATGATCGAAACCAACGCGCTCATCGGCGGCGAGGAATCCGGCGGATTCGCCTTCCGCGGCCACGCCCCGGAACGCGACGGCATCCTCGCCGGTTTGTTTCTCCTGGATATGATGGTCCGCCTGGAACGCAAGCCTTCGGAACTCGTCCAATATCTCCATCAGCAGGTGGGCGCGGAATATTTTTACGACCGCATCGACCTGCGCCTGGATCCCGAACAGCGCGAGGCGGCGCTGGCGCGCGTGATCGCCGCCCGTCCGGAAACCATCGCCGGCCTGCGCGTTGCCGCGCGCGATACCACCGACGGATTCAAATATGTTATGGAGGACGGCGGCTGGCTGCTGGTGCGGTTCTCCGGAACCGAACCGATCACCCGCGTCTATTGCGAGACCACTCACGGAGAAAAGGTGCGCGCCATCCTCGACGACGGCATCCGGCTTGTCGGCCTGCCTCCGGGATAGAAATCGATTCCCCCCATGCCCCCCGCCGACCGGTTCGCGCGCATCCCGCCGGTTGAGTTACCCGGTCTGACCGATACGCATTGCCATTTGGATCTGCGGTGGTTCGATGCCGACCGCGAAGAGGTGATCGAGCGCGCGCGCCGCGCGGGGCTGGTGCGGATTCTCATTCCGGGAATCGATCTGGCCGGCAGCCGCCTCGCCGCGGAGATCGCGCGGGTCAATCCGATGCTGCGCTTTGCGGCGGGAGTTCATGCGCATGAAAGTGGAACCTTCGACGACCGGATCCTGGCGGATCTGCGGAAACTGGCGCGCGACGAAGGCGCCATTGCGATCGGCGAAATCGGACTGGATTATTTCCGCGCCCTTGCCCCGCCCGACCGCCAGCAGGCGGCCTTCCGCGCCCAGATCGACCTGGCCCGGGAGCTCGGATTGCCGGCGATCATCCATATCCGTGACGCGCAGAAGGATGCGCTGGCCATCCTGGCCGAATTCGCCGGCAATGTGCGCGGCGTGCTGCATGCTTTCTCCGGCGACCCGCTGGTGGCGGAACAGGCTGCGGGGATGGGATTCTTTTTCGGCATTGCCGGACCGCTGACCTACCCCAAGGCGGACCGCTTGCGCGGCACGCTGCGCGCGCTTCCGGAGGATCGCATCCTCCTCGAGACTGATTCACCCTACCTCCCGCCGGAAGGAAACCGGGGGAAACGCAACGAACCGGCGCTGGTGGCCGAGGTCGCCGCGCAGGCGGCAAGGGAACGCGGCATGGAAGTGCTCGAACTTGTGAAGCTTGCCCGGCGCAATGCCAATCTTTTATTCGCTTGGGAGTGACAAGTTATGGATTTAAACCCGGTCGACCTTGTCCGCGAGGATCTTAAATCCGTCGAAGCCTGGATGCGGGATGTCCCCTTTTCCCCCGCCGCGCCGGTGATCGGATCGCTGGAGCGCCTGCTTGCCGCGGGCGGCAAGCGTCTGCGGCCCGCGCTTTCGCTGCTGTTCGGGCGGATGCTCCACGCCCCGGAAGATCCGCTGTTCCAGCTTTCGGCATCCCTGGAGATCGTCCATACGGCGACTCTGATCCACGACGATCTGGTCGACCGCGCCCCGATCCGGCGCGGCGTCCCCACGGTGAACATCGAATGGCCGGCGGGAATGACCGTGCTGGTGGGTGATTTTCTTTTTGCCTGGGCTGCCCGGCTCGCGGCCGCCACCGGTTCCATCCCCGTCGTGCAAAAATTCGCCGGCGCCCTGGCATCCATCGTCGACGGGGAAATCCGCCAGATCTCCGCCCACGGATCGGAGTGCAGCCTGGCCGAGTATGAAAGCCGGATCGGGTCCAAGACCGCCGCGCTGTTCGAGGTTTCTTGCATGGGCCCGGCTCTGCTGGCGGAAAACCCATCGGCCGCCGACCGGGCCGCCGAATATGGAAGGTCCTTCGGGATGGCGTTCCAGATCGCCGACGACATCCTGGATTTCACCGCCGACAGCGCCAGCACGGGCAAACCGGCCGGGCAGGATCTGCGGCAGGGATTGGTCACCCTGCCCGCGATCCTCTATTTCACATCGCATCCCGAGGACCCGGACGTATCCGCCTTCCGCAAGGGAAAACGCACGCCCGATCTGCGCAGCCGTCTTTTCGAAAAGATCCGCCTTTCGGATGCGATCGATCAATCCCGTCAGTGCGCGCGCCGGTATATCGAACGCGCGGTGGAATCGCTCACGTCCTTCCCGCGCGGAACGCACCGGAATGCGCTGGAGACGCTGGTCACGTCGATCGTGTGAAGGAGAAAACCGACGCGGTCTCGGTTTGTACATCATCAACGGCAATGGGAAGAATCCAAGACCACGTCGGTCTTTCCACCGTTATTCCCGCGTGTAATAAGCTCGCCCCGCTCTTAACAGGAAACCCTCACTTCGATTCCTGGATGCCTGCTGCGAGCACGCAGGCATGACGATCTTCCCGCCGCAGTCCATTGTTCGTCATCCCGGCGCGTTCCTGGCCGGGATCCAGGGCATGCGATACGGAAAACACTCCATCGGATTCCTGGATGCCTGCTGCGGGCACGCAGGCATGACAATCGCGTCATAGGCCGAGGCCCGCTTGTTAAAATGCTATTGAAAGTAAGCGTTCACAACCGGCAAACTATAAAGAACGGCGTTGAGAATGCTGATAACGACGACGGCATAATTCAGGAATAACAGCATCCTTGTACGTTCGATTTTCGACGGTGGAAAATAAATCCATTGCCAGACGGCGCGCCACAGCCAGAACAACGCCAATCCAATACATAATCCAAGCGCAAGCCCGGATCCTCTGCTGATTTCACTGGAATATGCGATCGTGATGAGCGCGATGACCAACAAAATCATCGAAAGCGCGACGAGAATGGTATTGATGAGTTTCCTGTTCAGCAGGGTGAGGTTCGGAAATTCCTTTTGCCATGTCGGAAAAAATTGTCTCCAAACCTGTGGGATATGGAAGATGCTTAATCCGAGTGTCAATCCGCCTGCAATTATTAAAGCCATTTCCAACATGGACATTGTATTATCTCCCCATTTATCCCGGCAGATTATTCAGGGTTTTTTTCAAGTCCTCCGACAAGGATTCGAGGTGCCACAAAGGGAATTGAACAGCAAAGGAAAACAGCGGGCATCTACGGCATATGGGTGAACAAACCCTCCAGCTGCCAAATGTGATCCCGTTCATGCCACAACGCCCGGCGGAGGGCTTTCCGCGGGGACCATTTTTCGCCGAATTCCTCGACCACGATATCGGCCTCCACCCACTCCGGCAGCTTTTCCTGAAATCTTTCGCGGACGATCTGAAGCCGCCCCATCGCGTCGCCCGGCATATCGGTGATGTCCACCATTGCGCCCATGCGCTTCAGGATCATATTTTCCGTTTCCCAAACATGACCCATCAATCCGTCCAGCGTATTCCAGTTTGGAACATTTTCCAGACGAACCAGAGAATCCGGGAGCAGAGCGCCGGAGAGTTTTAGAAAATCCTGACGGCTCCATTCCAGGAGGCGCCGGGCAATATCCAGATCCCAGGGACGGAGAGGCCGCGCATCATCCTCGAAAAAAGCGTGCACGGGCAGCGCCGGATCCTTCGGCCAGGGGTAGGTTTCGATCCGCTCCGCGATCACCACCTCGACCGATTCTTCGAACGGAGCCGGATTGCCGTCTTTCCTCCCGAGCCATTCGAAATACTGGCGCACGCGCCTTCCCGCCTGCGCCACCGCATCCTCTTCGGACCGCCCGGAGCTGTAGCAGCCGATTAAATCGAACACCGACACAATCCAGCAATCGGGTTCGAGGTTTTCGATCCCCGAGCGGAGGATCGTCGCGGAGGAGGATGGATTGGGCGGCTGCATGGAAGGAGTTTTCTACACGCTGGTCTTGGGTTTCCGTCGAACAACCGAGGAGAGAACGATGACCGGATTCACGAAAAGGCAATTCCTCACTGGAAATTTGTGATCTTTATTGTATCGCATTATGCGAACTCTGATGCATATCAACAGGTTCAACTCTCCTAAACCTCACGATTTTTTTACCGCAAAGCTTGCCCTCCGGGCGATGAGCGCCGGCGTTCTACCGGTGCGATGGGTTCGCGAGGTCCTCCTCGGCCGGCGGGCCGGGGAGTGCGAAGAACGCAAAGGATCGGAATTTTTTCTTTGCGTGTTTTTCGGTTCGATTCTTAATCCACGCCGGGGGATTCCTCCGGCAGACGCCCATAGAAATCCGTTAGGTCGCGCAATCGGGCGGTCAGATCCGGCCGCATCTCCCCTTCGCGGAAGCGCCATCCCCAATTTCCCGCGGGCCGCCCCGGATAATTCATCCGCCCCTCGCTGCCCAATCCCAGAACATCCTGCAACGGGCAGATCGCGGTCTCCGCCACGGAAGCCCATGCCAGATGGATGAAATCCCAGGCGATATCCCCATCCGCGTGCGCCCGGTATCGATCCACAAGCTTGCGTTCCTTTTCTGTCAGCGAACGGTACCACCCCGCGGTGGTATCGTTATCGTGCGTCCCGGTATACACCACCGTCCGCGGATCGAAATTATATGGAAGGAATGGATTATCCCGCTCGCCGTCGAAGGCGAATTGCAGAACGGCCATTCCCGGTAACCCGAGCCGCTCGCGCAGGTCGACCACATCCTCGGTGATCACGCCCAGATCCTCGGCCAGGAACGGCAATCCCCCGACCGCTTCGCGCAGACATTGGAAGAGGTCCTCTCCCGGGCCGGGGATCCATCGTCCAACCTCGGCCGTCGTGTGGCCCGCCGGCACCGCCCAATACTTGACGTATCCCCGGAAATGATCCAGGCGCACGATGTCGCTCGAGCGTAGAGCCGCGCGCATCCGGCGGATCCACCATGCGTAGCGTTCGGGCCGCAGGGCATCCCAGTCGAAGATCGGGTTTCCCCACAATTGGCCGGTGGGGGAGAAATAATCCGGCGGTACCCCGGCCATCACCGCCGGGCGGCCGTCTTTGTTCAGCTGGTAATACTTCCTGCCCGACCAGACCTCGGCGCTGTCGAGCGCGCAGAAGATGGGAAGGTCGCCGAGGATCGAGACCTCCTTTTGCCGCGCATAACTCCGCAGCGCGTCCCATTGGCGTCGAAAGAGAAATTGTTCGAAAGCGATCTCCCCGGTTTCCGCGGCGAGTTCCTTCCGAGCCCGCAGGATGGAATCCGGGAGGGAGAGAGCGAGATCCTTTTCCCATTCCCACCACGGGCGCTGTCCGTGCGCCCGTTTCAGGGCGAGGAACAAGCAGAAATCATCCAGCCAGGGTTTTTCCTCATCGCAGAATCGCTGGTATTCCTCCCGCAATTGGGGAACTTCACCGGAAAGCAGCCGGGAATACGCTTTTTGAAATAGACGCGATTTATAAACAGAGGTTCCGAGGAAATCCGCTGCGCCCTCGGGGAAGGAAGCATGATCCTGCACATCCGCCGGGGAGATCAACCCATCCTCGGCCAGGCATTCCGGGCTGATGAGCGATGCATTGCCGGCGGAGTCGGAAAAGCATTGGTATGGGGAATCCCCGTAGCCGGTCGGGGTCAGCGGCAGGATTTGCCAGATCGTCTGCCCCGCGTCGGAGAGAAAATCCACCCAGGCGGTCGCCTGGGGCCCGAGATCCCCGATGCCAAAGGGACCGGGAAGGGATGTCGGGTGAAGCAGGATACCGGCGCGTCGTGGAGATTTCATTTGGGTTTGTCTGTATGGATCCAATTCTTCACCGCCAAGCCGCAAAGGACGCGAAGTTTTTTTTAATAAATTAATTCTTTGCGTTCTTTGCGCCTTAGCGGTGAAAAGGTTTTAAAGCCCCGCTCACCGGTCCAGCACGCGCCGGTAGACGGCGAGATATTCTTCCACCGGCCGCGCCCATCCAAAATCCATGTTCATGCACCGGGCTTGCGCCGCCGCCAGCCGATCCTTCTGGTGAAAGAGCTCTTCCGCCCTGCCGAGTGCCATGGCGGCAGCCGGGGCGGATGCTTCTGTGAATACCAGCCCGGTTCCTTCCGCGCCGGAAAGGTCTTGGACCGTATCCTTCAATCCCCCAACGGCACGGACGATGGGAAGGCTGCCGTACCGCATGGCGATCATCTGTGTTGTGCCGCACGGCTCATACCGTGAGGGGATAAGGAGATAATCCGAGCCGCCGTAGATCAGCGAGGCCAGATCGTCGTGATATCCGGTCTCCATCGCCGCGCGGCGCCGGTGCCGCGCTGCAAACGCCTGGCACTGCTGCTCCAGCCACGCATCTCCCGCGCCGAGGATCGCCGCCTGGTTGCCGCGCCCGCACCAACACTCCAGCGCCGGCAGGGCCAGGTCGATCCCTTTCTGTTCGCTCAACCGGCTGATAATTCCGACCAGCGGAACCGCCGGATCCGGATCGAGGTTCAACCGTTCCTGCAGCGCCGCCTTACTAACGGCGCGGAGGGGGATCGATTCGTTGTTGAAGGATTGCGGGAGGCGCGGGTCTGCAGCCGGATCCCAGGCGGCCGTATCCAGTCCATTCAGGATGCCGGTCAAGCGGTCCGTCTGCGTCCGCAGGTAATCCTCCAATCCGGCGCCGAATTCCGGCGTGAGGATTTCCTCCGCATAGGACGGACTGACGGTGATGTTCATATCGGCCGCGGCGATGCCGAGTGGAAGGAGCGTGGAGAATGCCCAATAAGGAAGCGCGCCGAATCGGTCTCCCTCCGACGGGTCGGCCTCCGCGCCCTTCCCCGGGGGTTTGTTTTCCGGAACGCCCAAACCGAATTGCGCCAGCGCCCACCCGGCGTTGTGGCCGAAATAGGGAAGGTTGTGGATTGAGAGCACCGAGCACGCATCTTTAAAGAAGCGATCCTGCCGCCCGCGCCCGGCCAGCCAGAGGTTGGCCGCCGCCGTATGCCAGTCGTTGGTGTGGACCAGGTCGGGTTTCCAGCCCAGCGCGCGGGCGAGTTCCAGCGCCGCCAGCGAGAAGAAAACGTACTTGGGGGCGTCCCGCCCGGCATCCGCGTGATAGATCGAATCCGACGCGCGCAGGGGCGGCCCGTCGATCAGGTACAGGGGAACGCCGCCCAGATCGGTCAGGTATGCTTCCGCCTGCATCATCGACCCGCGCGCGGAGACGGCGGGGCGGGCCACCGCTTTCAATCCGGTCACCCGGCTTCGCAGCGAAGGATGAAGCGGCAGTACGAGGCGTACGTCGTGACCTCGGCGGCGCATCTCCGCCGGCAACGCTCCGGCGACGTCCGCCAAGCCGCCTACTTTGATCAGGGGCGCAGCTTCGGCGGCAAGGAAAAGGATTTTCAGTGGTTTCTGGTTTCCGTTGGACACACGGATCTCCCGGCGCAAATCCCCTCCCATTATAGCCGCACCATCAAAGAGTAAGAAAACACCGGGGCGGTCCAATTCATACGCCGGTCATTCCCCGGCCGGCGCCGGATCCTGTTTTCCACTGAGAGACCGGGGAGGCGCATCCCGGAATGCGGAAATTCTCTGCTTTTTCCTCAAAGATCAACAAAAAACCTATTGAAATCCTCTATTCTTCCTTTTTCGACTTCTTCCCCGGGCTTTTCTACATACAATAGAAGCATCGATAAGAAGATCCCGTTTTTCTGCTGGAGGTTATCCCATGAAGAATAAACATGCCCTTATCCCCTTCATCATCCTGCTGGCGGCCGCCCTTTCGTGCAACCTCTCTACCGCGGCCGTGCCCACACTCAGCCAGGAACAGATCGAGACCCTTTCCGCGCAGACCCTGGCGATGATCCAGTGGCAGACCTATTCCGCCGGGGGAGACACACCGGGGAACATACCGGGTGACTTGCATCCGACCGCCGGACCGACGGATACGGCGACCAACACGATGCTGCCGACGGTCACCATGACCGGGACGCCGCTTCCCACTTCGACCTTCACACCGACGGTGACGCTGACACCGGTCCCCTGCAACTGGGCGCAATTCATCACGGACGTCACCATTCTGGATAACTGGGAAACGAGCCCCCTCGACCACTTCACCAAAACCTGGCGTCTGAAAAACATCGGCTCCTGCACCTGGACTTCCGGTTACTCGCTGGTGTTCGATCACGGCGATCAAATGAGCGCCCCGGCTTCCCAGCAACTCACGACGGGGACCGTTGCGCCCGGCGGCACGATCGACGTCTCGGTCGACCTGCTTTCGCCGGCGGCCGTCGGCACCTATCAGGGATACTTCAAACTGCGCGCTTCCGACAGTTCGGTCTTCGGGATCGGCCCCTCCGCGGACGGCGCCTTCTGGGTGAAGATCAAGGTGGTCGCCCCGGCGATCGCCGTAAGCCCGGTGGCGGCTCAAGTAACCGTTGCGCCCGGCACCTCCGGGAATGCGACGGCAAACTGCCCGGCCGGGAGTGTCGTCGTAGGCGGCGGATACGACGGAGACAGCAACATGGCCGCGAACAACCACGGCAAGGTCGGCAACGGCTGGCGGGCGTACGCCAGGAACTTCTCTGCGTCGAATAAAATACTCAAGGCCTATGCCTTCTGCCTGACGGGGATTTCCGGCTCGTCCGTCCAGGAATCCCATGACGAGACCATTTCCGGCGGGGATGCCGGCGGTTCGATTGCAGGCTGTACGGGAGGAAGCGTCATTACCGGCCTTGGATTTGCTTCCAGTTGGGAATCGATGTGGGTGTACCGAAGCGATAGGACCGGCAACGCCGCGCGGGCATACGGAAAGAATCTTTCCGGATCGAATCAAATCATGCGTACCTACGCCACCTGCCTGACGGCCGCCGGCGCAACAACCGTCCAGGCCACCAATTCTGGCACCGCCGCGGCGCATAATGTCAGCCTGGTGGAGGCCACCTGCCCCGCCGGGACGGTCGCCACCGGCGCAGGATTCGCAATCGCGCAGCCTTTGAACATGGTCGGATTGGCGAAGAAATCCGACTCCGAGACGATTGTGGCCAAAGTACTTAACCTTTCGGGATCCGATCTGCCATTCAGCGCCTATGCGGAGTGCCTGGCCATTTCATGATCCTCCGATTGGAACTCACATAAAGGAATCATCAGGCGCACCAAGGTCGGTGCGCCTGATGATTTATACCGCCGGACCGATACTCCCAACCCTCGCCCGCTGATTGTCCCCGTCTTTCTCCTGGAAAAAATCGCCCGGAGGAAAATGCGTCCAGGCCGGAATTTCGAACGGGTCAAATCTGAACCTCTACAATTTATCCAAAAAACCTCCAACATGGCGGCAGTCCATATGTATGGTACTTTTTTCCGCTACAATGGATGCACCACTGAATCTTTCTTGGAAGGAAACCCAATGAAAAAAACATACAAGCTGCTTCCTTTAATCGTCCTGTCAATCATCTTGTCTTCGTGCGATCTCTCCTCGGAAGCCGTCTCCCTGTTGAATCCTGAGGATCCGGGCGCCGGGGCCACGCAAACACTCATGGCCATCCAATGGCAAACCCTCTCCGCGTGGCAATCGACCCAGACTGCGCTTTCCGCCGCCACCGGGATTTCCTCCACCCAAACGCCGGATCCGGCCGCCCTGACCGCGCTGCCCTCCATGACTTCCTCATGGACTCTCTCGCCCGCCATTCCCGAGACTTGGACTCCTTCGGCCACCTTGACCCTGACCGAAACGCCGACGTCCACCGTCACGCCGACCGATACGCTCACATCGACCTCCACTTCGACGGCCACATTTACCCCAACCGTCACATTGACCGCGACGCCGTCCCCCACAACCACATCGACGCTCACGCCGTCCTCGACGGCAACCCCGACCTCGACCTCGACGACCACGAGCACTCCCACCCAAACGCCGACGTCCACCGTCACTCCCAGTCGGACCAAGACCCCCACTCGGACTCTAACGCCGACTCTTACGCTGGCTCCCCCGCCCTGCAATTGGGCACAATTCATCGCCGATATCACCTATCCCGACGATTCGGAAATGGGGTTGAGCGATCACTTCACGAAGACATGGCGCCTGAAAAACATCGGCTCCTGCTCCTGGACCTCCGGCTACTCGCTGGTCTTCGATCACGGCGATCGGATGGGTGCGCCGGATTCCCAACAGCTGACCTCGGGGACGGTCGCGCCGGGCGGGACGCTTGATGTTTCCGTGGATCTGATCACTCCGGCTTCCCCCGGCACCTACCAGGGATTCTTCAAACTGCGCGCGCCCGACAGCACCGTCTTCGGCATCGGCTCGGACGCAAACGGTGCCTTTTGGGTGCGGGTCCTGGTTCCTCCACCCGCCGCTGTTCCGACGACACAAAGTGTGTACGATCAGGTGACCATCGAAGCGGGGAGTTACAACAGCACCACCGCCAACTGCCCGGCCGGTACGGTCGTGACCGGGGGCGGCTTCTCCGTCACCAGCGACGTCCGGGTATATACGCAGGTGAAAACCGGGAACGGATGGAGCGC
>CAZFPL010000026.1:32686-39270 GCA_964521085.1 uncultured Anaerolineales bacterium
CTCACCACCTCGACCGTCACCGGCTACAAGGATATTGCGCCGGGCGCCAGCGGGTACGCGGAAATTGCATGCCCGGCCGGGCAGGTGATCACCGGCGGCGGATTCCACCTCGATAACGATCTGACGGTATATTACGCTTCGTGGTACAGCGGGAAGTGGCGCGTCTACGCCAAGAACACCGGCTCGCATACCCGGGCTCTGCAGGCGCGGGGAGTCTGCCTCGGGACGCCATAAAAGAAATGCGGCCTTCTCGAGCATCGGATGTTGATTTCGCGATACGGGAATATCCTTGGATGATAGGAAAACCGGCATTCATCATCATGCATGTTCCCGGGAGATGACAAATTGACAAAAAAGGATTTTAGTGATTCTCTGGATGATCGTTCCGTCGATCCTCTTGGCGGCATGCGGCTCTTCCCCGGCAGCCGGCCCTGAACTCAGTCAAGAGCCGGTGGATACCATCTCCGCCGCAGGAGTGACTGCGGAGATTCCTCCGGCCGCCGCTTCCGCAACGCCCACGACCCGGCTGACTCAAACACTCCCGCCGAGCCTAACCTTCACCCCCACCGTGGACGGTTCTTCCGCCGAATGTAACCGGGCGCAATTTGTCGCCGATATTTCCATCCCCGATGAATGGGAAACCGGCCCCAATGTTCCTTTTACGAAAACATGGCGCATGAAAAACACGGGAAAGTGCACTTGGACTTCCGTTTACAAACTTGTGTTCGACCACGGCGACCGGATGAACGCGCCGGATTCGCAACCCCTGACTGAGGGAACCGTCGCTCCGGATGGGACGATCGACATTTCGGTGGATCTGACTTCACCGCCTGCTGCCGGTGCTTATCAGGCATTCTTTAAACTGCAGTCGGCAGACGGCGCGACCTTCGGCATCGGAGCCGATACGGATACCGCTTTCTGGGTGAAGATCGTCGTGACGAATGAGTCGCAGCCGCCTGCTGCGTCGCCGAAAATCGAGGTGACCAGCGACCGGGTCACCGTCGCTGCGCGCTCGCAAAAACCGTTCAACGTCGCTTGTCCGGAGGGAACGGTGGTCACCGGAGGCGGCTTTACTGCCAGCACGAACGGTTTGTACTTTTTCGGAGAATACAAAGAGGGCAACGGCTGGACGGTCGTTCCGGACAGCGTCGTCACATACGATGTCGATATGACCGTCTATGCCATCTGCCTGACGCTGCCCCGCGCCGACACAAGCCAATCCTACGAGACGTTCCCCGTCCCGGCGCGTTCCACCGTCACGAAATCCGTCGATTGCCCCGCCGGAAGCATCGTCACCGGCGGAGGATTCTCGAAAAATTTGGGGAGCCAGTTGTCGGTCATCCGGAACAGCCGATACATGAACGGCTGGCAAGTGACTGCGAGAAACAATTATTACAACGACGGCCTGATGTACGTGAACGTCGTCTGTCTGTATGGCACCTCGCTGGCTTCCACATCCGTCACCGGTTATGCCGATATCGCGCCGGACGGCGACGGATACGCGGAAGCCAAATGCCCCGCCGGGAAGGCGATGACCGGCATCGGATGGTTCTTCGGCGACAACTACCTGGAGGTGGATACCGTCATCCCGCACGGCGCGGCTTGGCGAGTCCACGCCTTCAACCTGCTGGATTACGGAAACGCGGAGCGGTTGAACGCGAACGGCGTTTGCCTCGGCGCACCCTAGCCCGGATGCTTTTCCCCTCAAAAGCGGAGCCCGGCCGGCTCCGCTTTTTTCTAATACCATACCCTGCCTGGCGTGGGTTCGAATGGCCGGGATCGCAGATCATGGATCCCTATCCGGCTTGATTTTCCAAAGGGAATATCCGGAAAACCTCCAGAAAATCTCTGACCTCCGGTTTTTGGTCGCGGAAAATTTTATTTTCCACTACAATAGATGCAAGTTGGATTTTCGATCATCCGTTTCTCCGGAGGAAATCATGAAAAACCGTCTGTTGCTGCTTCCGCTCTGTGCGTTGATCATCTCCACCTTGGCGTGCATCCTCGAAACGAGTGCGCCATCCACGTTGAGCCCGCAACAGGTCGATACCCTCGCCGCGCAGACGATGGCGTATATCCAATGGCAAACGTATTCCGCGCAAGGGACGCAAGCCCAGCCCCCGGTGGCGGATACACTCGCCCCGCCTCCCCCGGGCGCCGATACTCCCACCTACACACCCATGCTTCCCTCCGTCACTCCCTCGGTAACCCTCACTCCCGTTCCCTGCAACTGGGCGCAATACGTATCCGATGTCACCATCCAGGATAACTGGGAAACCACGCCCAGCGACCACTTCACGAAGACCTGGCGCCTGAAGAACATCGGCTCCTGCACCTGGACCTCCGGCTACTCCCTGATATTCGACCACGGCGACCAGATGGGCGCGCCCGCCTCGCAACAGCTGACGACGGGAACCGTCGAGCCCGGCGGCACGATCGACGTTTCCGTGGATCTGCTTTCCCCGAATGTCGCGGGAACCTATCAGGGATTCTTCAAGCTGCGCGCCTCCGACAGTTCCGTCTTCGGAATCGGCCCCGACGCCGGCGGCGCCTTCTGGGTGAAGATCGTCGTGAAGGCCATTTTGGCTCCGCCCGTCGTCGCCCCGGTAACGCAGCAAGTGAGCAAACAGGTGGACATCCCGGCCAACGGCACCATGTCGACGACCGCCCCATGCCCGGCCGGAACGGTCGTCACCGGAGGCGGATTTAACGTCGCCACCGATGTCCGGGTCTATGTCCAAGCCAAGAACGGGAACGGATGGACCGCCGTCGTCAAGAACACCAGCGGCTCCGTCCGGCAATTGACCGTCTACGCCATCTGCCTGACTCTTCCATCCGTCAGCACAACGATGGTCAACGATTCGGTCACCGTCATCGGGGGCGGCGGCCTGGGCACGAAAACCGCCAATTGCCCCGCCGGAAGCGTGGTGACCGGCGGAGGATATACCGGTAAATCCGACGGCTCGATGTGGACCTTCTTCACCGCCCAAAGCGGCAACGGCTGGCAGGTGTCCGAAAGGAATTTCAGCGCCAGCAGCCAGGTGTTCGACGTCTATGCTGTCTGCCTTTCCGGCGCGCCGGTGACCACCTCCTCCCTCACAGGATACAAGGATGTCAGCGCGGGCGCCAACGGGTTTGCGGAAATCGCCTGCCCGGCCGGACAGGTCATCACCGGCGGCGGCTGGAATCTCGATGCCGACCTGACGGTGTTTTTCGCCGCCACCTCCAGCGGCTATTGGCGCGTCTACGCCAAGAACAACGGAAGCCACACGCGGGCACTGCAGGCGCGCGCGGTGTGCCTTGGCGTGGCTTAAGAATAAACAATAGATCAGCGATTAATGGAAAACAGCGGAGACGATCGGTCTCCGCTGTTTCTTTTTCAGCCCGCGTACTATTCTTTCCCGTCGGCGGGCGGAGGTTCTGCTTCCTGCTTCCCGGCGGGAAACAGGTTCAACCGCACGACGACCACCTCCGTCGCGCCAGGCTCGACCACGAAGGAAACCGTCTGCTCGATCTCCCACGCCAGGATCCCCGGCCGGCAGACGGACGGTTGGATCTCCGGCCGGGAGATATGGCTGACCAGCACATTCCCCGTTCGGATGTTTTTCACCCCCGGAGAACGCCGGGGGCCGACCGCCGCCGGTTCGAAGGTGGGGCCGGAGGAATCCAGGACCGTTTGATAATCCGGGCAGACTTCCGAAACCAGCCGCAGGCGCACGCGGACCGCGCGCATGTTGACGTTCCGAAAGCGGTAGATCGCGCGCACACCGCGCGCCGTCAGGCTCACGCGCTTTACCATCCGCAGGCGGTACCCGAAGAAGCGCAGGAAGATGACGGCCCCTTCTGCGAGTCGAAAATCCATCCGCGGATCGACCTTCTCCTCCGGCCCGTCGTCGAGCGAAAAATAATCGGTAAGCGCGCGGCGCCTGGCCGGCAGGGAGGGTTTCAAGTCCGCCGAACGCAGCCGGGGCCAGACCGGAAGCGATCCCAGCGGCTCCGGGAGATTTTCCTTCGCCAGCCGGGCCAGCCGCCGTTCCCCTCCCTCCGGCTGCATTTCCGGCAGCGGATCGTTCTCTTTCGGAAGCCAATCATCCGGTAGGGGCGCAAAATCCGGCGGCTTGGCCTCGATCAGCAGCGATCCGGTGGGAACCGCCAGCGGATTTCCGATGAGCAACTGCCCGCGGCGCAGATCGATCCAGTGCAGCAACCTGCCTCCATACGGAGAAAGAACAGCCATCTGATCGCCGCTGCGCAGGAGGATTTCGTCCTCGCCGTCGCCGGTTAAATCGTCGATGTGCGCTTCAACCCCCGCGTGCGGTGCGGTGCTTGCCAGTTCAGCGGCTTTGGCCACCGCGATCGCTGCGCCGATTCCCTCCCAGGCCGGATCGCCGCGTCCGCCCACACCCACCGATCCGAACCGGTCCTGGTGGGCGCAATACACCCGCTTCGCGAGAGCCATCAGCCCGAGGCCGGGATGCTGCGCGGTGGCCGGCGGCCCCGATTCCCTTCCCGGGGAAATCGCCGCCTCGGCGGAAGCCATGCGCAATCGCGCGGCGGTGTGCATCCGTCGGAAGTGCTGCAGGCGCGGGGCGCGCGCGCGAAAATCATCCCAATCACGGTAGCCTTCCTCGTGGAGCGGAGATTCAGGATCCGCCAGGGTCCGGTCGAGAGAGCGGCTCCACACCGCCTTGTCGATGGAGAGAACCGTGTCCGGCTCCGGAGCTTCATCCAGGAAGGCGCATGCCACGCCTTGCTCGCGTTCGATCCAATCCAGCAATTCGTCCAGTCCGGCGGCATCCGCGCGCGGATCCAATCCGATGTCGTACCCCCATAATCCGAAGGCACCCGCATCCTCGGCAAACACCGGGAAGAGCCGGTCGGCCTCCGGATGATTCTTCCATCCATCGATCGTCTCCTCAAGGACATCGTGTCGGCGGAACCATGCGGCGAAATCCATGCGGTCCCGCAGGCGGGCGTCGTCCCACAGGACCGTCAGATTTCCCCCGGGTGCGGTCAGCCGGTGCGTCCGCGGCGCCTCCGCCCCCGCCGCCTGCAGCGCATCCCCTTCCAGCACCAAGCAGCGGTATCCCGCATCCAGCAGAAGCGGGGCCAGCTTCGGCGCCCATGTTCCCTGCGGACTCCAGAAGGCCGCCGGTTCCACATCGAAATATTTTTTCAACGTGGCGCGGTGGACCGCGATCTGGTTTGCGTTATCCCCGTTCTCGCCCGCCAGGAGGAGGGTTTGCGCGTACGTGCTGCCCAGGAGGCGGAAACGATCCTCCTGCAACCCGGATTTCACCGCGTGGAGAAACGCCGGATCGAACCAGCACAGCGCGTCGAGCAGTGTGCCGGAAAGCATCAGGTTGAATTTCAATCGGGGGTGGTTGCGCAGCACGCCCAGCACGCCGCGGTAGCAGATGCGGCTTGCCCGATCCGCATGCTCGCCCAAAGGTTGGTGGAAGAGGAAACAAAGCGCCAGGCGAAGGGTCATCGATTGCGGTGGAAATGAGATGGTGGCGGGATTATACCCTGGCCTAACCCCCGCTCCCCCATCCCCTCTCCCCCTTCCCCTTACGGGGAAGGGGGAGAGGGGTGCCGAAGTTGCGGCGATCTTCCGCGTCTTCGGCGGGGTGAGGGGGTTAGGACAGATGAACGGGGAAGGGGGAGAGGGGTGCCGAAGTTGCGGCGATCTTCCGCGTCTTCGGCGGGGTGAGGGGGTTAGGACAGATGAACGGGGAAGGGGGAGAGGGGATCTAAACTGTCGTCATTCCCGCGTGCTCCCAGCAGGAATCCAGGATGTACTCTTTTATATTAAAAATGCCCGCTTTGTGCACCCTCGCTTTGCGTTCATCCCGGCTCATGATCCAGACGCGAGCTGGGATGCTTCACGAGGGCGGGCGCGGGCATGACCGGCTTTTCGTCATCGCCATGGGAACGATATAATTTCCCTCGATGGAATGTCAAACTTGGCGCATTCTTTTCGATCCCCCCCGCGACGGCGCATACAACATGGCCGTCGATGAAGCGCTTCTGGAGGAGACTGCGACCGGGCGCAGCCTGCCCACCCTGCGCCTGTACGGCTGGGAGCCGCCCACCCTCTCGCTGGGATTCGCCCAGCCCGTCGCGGACGCCGATCGCGACGCGCTGCGGCGGCTGGGATGGGGACTCGTGCGCCGGCCGACCGGCGGCCGCGCGATCCTGCATACCGACGAACTGACCTATTCCATCACGGCGCCGGGAATCCATCTACTGATGCAGGGCGGCGTGCTGGAGAGTTACCGCCGGTTGAGCCTTGGATTGCTCGCGGGATTGCATCTGCTCGGGGTGGAAGTGCAAGCCGACGCCGGACACCGCTCCCGCGCCGTCGGAAATCCGGTTTGCTTCGAGATTCCCTCCCAATATGAGATTTCCGCCGGCGGAAAGAAGCTGATCGGCAGTGCGCAGGCCCGGCGGATGGGGGGTGTGCTGCAGCATGGCGCCTTTCCGCTGCGCGGGGATCTCGCGCGCATCCTGCAGGCGCTGGCCAAGCCGGATACCACGCCGGAGCGGATCCATCGCCGCGCCGCCACGCTCGGCGAACTGCT
>CAZFPL010000027.1:0-10695 GCA_964521085.1 uncultured Anaerolineales bacterium
CGCCCGCATAGATCGCGGGCTACTCGACCGTCTTTTCAGGAAGGTGGTCGAGTAGTGGTTTTTGCGTATCGAGACCACCGTTCGATCTCGCGGTCTCGATACGTCCCGCACAGCTGCGCTGTGCGGGACTACTCGACCATCTTATTTACGACAAATCCCTTCAAATCAAACGTACTGTCCAGCAACCGGTCCTGAACTTGTGAAATATCCCTCCGAGATGTGATCAGCTGTTTGATCAGCTGGACGCTTGCGGTGTCGTTTAAAAGGATCGCGCCGACCAGCACGCCGTCGCGTAGGACAACCTTTTTATAGATCCCCGCCGTCTCGTCGAGAACTCTCCGGACGACCAGCGATCCATCCTCCACGGTCGCCTCGCCCAGGCTGGTCAGTTCCATTCCCATCAGCTTAAGCGTGGCCGAGGGCAGGGTGCCGTGATAGAGGATTTTCTCCCCCCCGGCCATATTTTGCGACGCGGCGCGGGCCTGTTCGATGGCGGGGGGCACAAGCCCATACGTGCGCCCGTCGATTTCCGCAGCATCTCCCGCCGCAAAGATGTCTTCGGCGCTGGTTTGCATCGACGGATCGACGACGATCCCTTTTTGCACCGCGAGTCCCGCATCCCGCGCCAGGTCCACGCGCGGCACAATGCCGGCCGAGAACAGAATTAATTCTCCTTCGACGGATCGGCCGTCCTCCAGGCGGATCCCCGCCGCGGCGGATTCCCCCGCCACGGCTGTCGTGCGCGCCCCGGTGATGAACGTCAATCCCATGGATTCCAAACGCGCTTGAAGAACGCGCGCCCCTTCACGGTCCAGCTGCCGCGGGAGAAGATGCGGCGCGATTTCGACCACGGTAACATTCAG
The DNA here is from genome assembly GCA_964521085.1 of uncultured Anaerolineales bacterium. GTDB lineage: Bacteria > Chloroflexota > Anaerolineae > Anaerolineales > RBG-16-64-43 > JAFGKK01. The sequence goes on from CAZFPL010000027.1 coordinate 864, forward strand.
GGGAAGCGCGGAAAGCGCACGGGCCGTCTCCAGCCCCAGTAGACCGCCGCCGATGACAATAGCCCGGCGGCTGCGCGCCGATTGAGTTTTCAGCGCAGACGCGTCCTGGAGTGTGCGCAATACGAATACCCCCGGAAGGGTTGCTCCCGGGATGCCGGGGACGAAACAGCAGGAACCGGTGGCGAGCAGCAGCCGGTCGAAGGACAATGTCTCGCCCGTCGCGAGCGCAACCGTATGCTCTTTGGAGTTAATGCCTGTTGCTTTTTTATTTACTTGGAGGTCGATCTTTTGGGATGCGTACCACTCGGGCGGACGATAATAAAGCAAGGATTGCTCGAGTCCCCCCGCGAGGAATTCCCATAATCTGGGACGGTAATAATACGGGTACGGTTCATCCCCCAGGAGGGTGACGCCGGCCGAGGGATCCAGGCGGCGCAGGTTTTGCGCCGCCGTCGTCCCCGCGACGCCGTTCCCGACGATTACATACCGGATCATGGAAGAGGAATCCGGCTTACGTCAGTTTCTGGAACATGCTCTTATCGACCCCGCACTGCGGACACACCCACGTGTCCGGAATATCTTCAAAGGCCGTTCCCGGGGCAATTCCGTGATCGGGATCGCCTTTTTGCGGATCGTATATGTAGCCGCATGCGGTGCATTCCCATTTATCCATCGGACTTCCCTTCGCTGCCGGAATTTTTTACTGCCTGGGCGAATTTTACCCCGAACGTTTCGCCTTCTTCCAGGGCTTTTTCGGTGGGATTACCGGGAAAAACGAGATTGTCTACGATCTCCCATTGCAGAGGCTCGACCATTTTCTTGAACATCGCCTGGCCTCCGCCGCTCCACCCGTAGCTTCCGAAGTAAGCGGCCTTCCGGTCGCTCACGTGTTTCGCGTTGATCACTTCCATCACGGCCGCCATCGCCGGGAACAATTGGCCTTCGTAGGTCGGCGCGCCGACCATTACGCCGCGGCCGGCCAGCAGCGCCGGCAGAATATAACTGACATGCGTGTGGGCGATATCGAATACCTTCAGGGGAACGCCGGCGCTTGCTATTCCCCGCGCCACAGCGTTCATCATGGTTTCCGTCGCGCCGTACATCGTCCCATAAAGCAGGGTTATCTGCGGTTTCGCCTTCCCGAGGGAGTATCCGGACCATTCCTTGTAGAGGTCGATGATCCGCTGCGGGTTCCCGCGCCAGATCAGCCCATGCGACGGGGCGACCACCTTTATCGGCAGCGCCGCGAGTTTCTCGATCGCGCGCAGGACCATGCGGCTGTACTTGACGACGATATTCGCGAAATACCGCTCCGCTTCCCGTTCGTAATAATCCACCGATTCGTATTCATCATCAAAGACAGCCCCGTCGAGTGCGCCGAACCCTCCAAATCCGTCGCAGGAAAACAGGACCTGCCCGGGGGTGACCCAGGTCATCATCGTCTCCGGCCAATGGACAAAGGGGGTTTCGAAGAATTTCAGTTCGTGGCTCCCCAGCGAGATCGTTTCCCCGTCGCGCACGACCCGGATTCGCTCGGTGATGCCGTAGAACGATTCCAGCAACGAGCGCGCTTTTTCCGTGCACACGAAGCCGGCCCGGGGCGCCAGCCGCGCGAACTCCTTTAGCACGCCGGTGTGATCCGGTTCCATGTGGTTCAGGACGATGAAATCCAGCGCGGCGGCGTCCGTGAGGGAGCTGATCCGGCGCAGGAGGTCTTCCCCCTTCGTCGCTTTGGCCAGATCGATCAATGCCGTTTTTTCGTCTTTTATCAGATAGGCGTTATAGGAGACGCCGTCGCCGGAAATCGGCCACATCCCTTCGAAAAAATCCGTCGTCCGGTCGTTGACGCCGATCCAATGAATTCCGGGAGTGATTTCCACCGTTTCGGGCATGGCGTAACCTTTCTGAAGGAGGTGGTCGAGTAGGTCGCCGATTTTCGGCGACCGTATCGAGACCACCGTTCAACCTTGCGGTCTCGATACGCCCGCAAAAGACGCGGGCTACTCGACCAACAACTTATCCCAAATAATCCCGCAGCGAGCGGCTGCTGCGCGGATGGCGCAGCTTACGCAGGGCTTTGGCCTCGATCTGGCGCACGCGTTCGCGGGTGACCCCCAAACGCTGCCCGACTTCCTCCAGGGTGTGATCCCGTCCGTCGAGCAGACCGAAGCGCAATTCCAGGACCTGCCGCTCCCGCTCGTTCAGATACAGCAGCGCATTGCGAATCTGGTCGCGCAGCAGCTCGCGCGAAGCGGCATCCAGCGGGGTGACCACGTTTTCATCCTCGATGAAATCGCCCAGGATGCTGCTTTCCTCCGAGCCGACCGGGGTCTCGAGCGACATCGGTTCCTGGGCCAGGCGCAGAATCCTCTCCACGCGCTCCACGGCGCGCTGCACCTTCAACTCCAGCGGCGCGGGCAAAGGCTCCTGCGCGGCGCGCAGGCGCATCAGTTCGGTCGCATCCGCCGACTCCAGCAGATCCAACTCGACCGCTAGCTCCTCGCTGGTCGGCTCCCGTTCCAGCTGTTGAACCAGGTGCCGCTGAGCACGGGTCAGCCGGTTGATGGTTTCCACCATATGGACGGGGATCCGGATGGTCCGCGCCTGATCGGCGATCGCCCGGCTGATCGCCTGGCGGATCCACCAGGTGGCGTAGGTGCTGAATTTGAATCCCAGAATCGGGTCGAACTTTTCCACTGCGCGCAGCAGGCCGAGATTGCCCTCCTGCACCAGATCCAGAAAAGCGATCCCGCGCCCGATATAGCGCTTGGCCACGCTCACCACAAGACGCAGATTCGCCCGGATCAGCGCCTTGTGCGCCTCCTGCATGCGATCCTCGACGGTGTGCAATTCCGATTCCACGATCCCCGCCGAGGGAAGCCACGCTTGAAAGGCACGCCGCGGGGGCGGGGTCTTCCGGGTGCGCAGGTAGGTCGCGAGTTTGGTTTGGGTTTGGGTGGGCAGCGCGTACAGGACCACGAAGACGTCGAATGCATTCCGCGCCACTTTATTCCAGGCTGGATCCCTGCCCCACGGTCCACGCTCCAGCCATGTCCGCAGATACGACGGACCGCCTTCCTGCCAGGAAGCGCGCAACGACTTCGCTTCCTGCAGAAGCTTCCCCAGATCGGGCATCGGCTGGCCGAGCCGTTTGACGGTTTCGCGCAGGTGTTTCCAATCGTCGCATAGATCGTGATACATCTCCAGGTAGAGCAGGCTGGCCGGGGAGAGGTGCGACCCCACCTTGCGGATCGCCGTCACCCGGTCCCGCACCGCCGTGATGTGACGCTGGGCAAGAATCTGCACCGCCAGCCAGGTCTCCTGGTCCGGACTAAGCAGATTGACCTGGCCGATCTCACGCAAGTACATCCGGACGGGATCGTCGGTCAGCTCCAAACCTTCGAGGATTTCCTCGCCCTCCAGCTCCTCGCCCAGACCCTCATCCTCGAGCGCTTCCAAATCCTCTTCGCTGACGTCCCCTTCGGCGGAATCGGATATGGAGTCCTCGTCTCCGTAGGTTAATTCTTCGATCTCGGTTTCCTCGTCGCCGGCAATATCCTCGGCTTCGATCTCCACCGCGTCCAGATCTTCCAGATCCTTGGGGGGCGTTTCCGTTTTTCGCTTCGGCATCAAAAACCCTCAGTCCCCGGTGATCGGGGGATAGGAACGTGCGCGGTCCCGCTGCGCAATCCTTCCGATAACGCCCGGTCGATCCCGCGGATCGAATCGCTGATCCGCTTGACGCGTTCCAAGGCTTTCCGCCGGGCTTCCCGAATTTCGGCTTCCTCCGCTTGTTCCGGAGGATTCTGTTCCACATCCATCAGATAAAACCGCAGGTCGCCCAATTGCCGCTCGAGAGTCCGCTGCCGCAACCGCAGCGCGGCCTCGAGCGCCTCCTCGAAGGAGGGGGCATCTTCCCCATGATACTTCAGGAAGGATTCTTTTGCCGCCGCAAAGATCTCCCCCAGTCCCTCGTCGATCCGCGCAGCGATGAATTCTTCAGAATCCTCTTCCAGCAGCGAATGGCGGATCAATTCAATGAGCGCGGCCTGGGTCGGGCCGGTGAAATCCTCGGCCCCGATTCTATCCATTTTCATCTCGCCGAAGGAGCGGTCGATGCGGAAGAGCAGGTCCGGCGACCGGGCCAGCAAGCCGAGGTTGTAGGATTCGTGCAATTCCGGCCGTTCCGCTGCGGCGATGGAATCCCCGCTCTGTCCGGGGGCGCCCGCTTCGGCGCCTGCGCGTGGCCGCTGGATCCGGCTCCGCGGCCGGGCTGCCGCTGTTCCTGTGAGCGTGCGTTCGTCCACCCGCAATGTCCGCGCCACCTGCTGCCGGTAGGCGTCCCGTTCCACTTTATCGCCCACATCCTCGATCAGCGGGAGCATCCGCGCCGCGATCATCGCTTTCACTTTCGGATCGTTCAGGTTCTTGTCCCGGGTCAGGGTTTGCAGGACGTGCAGGACAACGGGAGGAGCATCGGCGATGAGTTTGCGCCACTCCTCCGGCGATTGCAAAACCACCTCGTCCGGATCCTTGCCCTCCGGAAGCGACGCCACGCGCAGATCCGCCTGCAGCCGGCTTTCGTATCGGACCAGGCCGCGCGCATCGAACACCACTTCGCCGGCGCGGTCGAGCGCCTCGCGCGCCAGTTCCAGCCCGCGCAGGGTGGCCGCGTTGCCGGCCGAATCCGGATCCAGGGCCAACACGATCCGCTTGGAATACCGCTTCAGCAGACGCAGCTGAGCTTCGGTCAGCGCGGTGCCCATCGGGGAGATCACATTTTCAAAACCAGCCTGATGGGCGGCCATCACGTCCATATAGCCTTCGACCAGCACCGCTTCGCTTGCGGCGCGGATGGCGCGCGAGGCTCGGTCGAGCCCGTAGAGAAGCCGGCCCTTGTCAAACAGCACCGTTTGAGGCGAGTTCACGAACTTGGGCTGGTCGTTCGGATCCACGATTCGCGCCCCGAATCCGCACAGTTTTCCGGTTGCATCGCGGATCGGGATCGTGATCCGGTTTCGGAAGCGGTCGCGCATGCCGCCGGAGTCGGCCGCCACCGCCAAGCCCGCATCCACGAGTTCCGCATCCGTATAGCCCTTGGAGCGGAAGTACGTGATGCCGCCCTCCCATCCGGCGGGGGCCAGTCCGACCCCGAACGATTCAAGCGTCGTATCCGATAGCGACCGGTGATGGAGATAATCCAGAACTTTCGCGCCCTCGGGCGAGTTCAACAGCGTGCTGCGGAAAAACGTCACCGCCAGCTCGAGCAGCGTCCGCAGCCGGGCGTGTTCCTCCTCCGCGCGGACATCTTCCTGCGTCCGCGGATGCAATTCCACGCCGGCGCGCGCCGCGAGAATCCGCAGCGCTTCGGGGAAATCGCACCCTTCTTTTTTCATGATAAAGCGGAAGATATCCCCGCCTTCGTTGCACGCGCCGAAGCAGCGCCAAGTCCCGCTTTCCGGGAAGATGGCGAAGGACGGAGTGTGCACGTTGGCGTGGAAGGGGCAGAAGCCGGTGTAGTTTTTCCCCGAACGGCGCAGCCGGACGGTTTCGCCGACCAGATCGACAATGTCCACCCGGGCCTTGATGTCTTCGACGGCGGTCACGGTGCGCTCCCGGGCAGATTATACCCTTCGCGGGCAAGGGTCCCAGGTGGTCGAGTAGCCCCGCACAGCCCTGCATTGCGGGGCGTATCGAGAACAGACAATCGAACGGTGGTCTCGAAATGGATGCCAACAGATTGGCATCCCACTCGATCTCCTTTAAATTAATACCGCCCGGCGAAAATTTCCTTTCAGGACGCCAGGCGGTTTGATTTTTTTAATAAGGAAGGGGCGCTACAGGACGACGTTGATCTGCACGATCAGCGGTTCGTCGCCGTCCGGGCCGAAGCCGAACCGCTTTCCATCCGGATCCTGCAGATACCAGCGGCCGATGTGCGGGCCGGCGCTTTTCGGCGCGGTCAGCGTCACCGAGAGCCAGGTGTTCTTGTTCGGCGGCACGATTTCCGGGAAATCGACTGAATTCGGCCCGTTCATGTGCTGGCCCGAAAAGTAGATCAACTTGTAGCGCCGGTCCCAGGTGCATATGCCGATGTTGCGGACATCCCAGGTCTTGGTGAATTGCGAGTTCGCCTTTACAGTCGACCCGTCCACGATGGGTCCGATGTCGCCGACGAAGAAGGCGGCGTTGCACTTGCCCACCAGGGTGCGGGTCTTGAGTGAATTCGGATCGGTGGTGGGCGTGGGTCCGGTGGGCGAGCCGACCGGTGTTATGCCGGCCGGAGTGGCCCCGCCCAAATCCACCGTCGGAATGACGGTCGGCGTATCGGTGGCCGCAGCGGTCGGCGTGGCGGTCGATGTCAGGCTGGGCGCCATTGTTTGCGATTGCTTAATCTGATCCGATATCTCCGTGAGGACGGCCGCCATCGTCTTGGCCGCCTCCGTTTCCGCCGATTCGGTCGGAACGGAGGGGGAAGCGCAGGCGGCAAACAGCGCCGAGAAAATCACGCACGTTCCCAGTATGGTTGTTTTTCGAATCATTGCGGATAACCTCGATGTATAGAAAACCGGATAGGGTAAATGGTACCGGGATGGCGTCCGATTATCGGGCCGGCAGCGCCTCGGCCTGAGGTTCCGACGTGCCCTCTTCGCCGCCGGGGGGAGTGGTTTCGATGACAATGCTGTCTTCGCGCAATTGGATCATGACCGCGTCCCCGTCGCGGACCTGCCCTGCAAGCAGGGCTTCCGACAAGCGGTCTTCCACTTCCGTCTGGATCACGCGGCGCAGCGGCCGCGCGCCCATTTCGGGATTGTATCCCTGATCGGCGAGGTACGCCTGCGCCTCGGGAGACGCGTGCAGGGTAATATGATGGTCCTCCAGACGTTTGGCCACCTTGGCCAGTTCCAATGCCACGATCTGCGTGATATCGCTTTTTTCCAGCGCGCGGAACACGATGATCCCGTCGACCCGGTTTAGAAATTCGGGGCGGAAGGCGCGCCGCAATTCTTCCAGAAGTTTCTTGCGCATTTCCTCATACGGCTCCACCTCGCCCTTGGTCTTATCGCCCTGCCGGCCGAACCCGATCGAAGTCTGGCGGCGGATGGTTTCGGCGCCGATGTTCGACGTCATCACCACCATCGCATTGCGGAAATCCACCTTATGCCCGCGCGCATCGGAAAGGCGCCCCTCTTCCATGATTTGCAGCAGGATGTTGAGCGCCTCGGCGTGCGCCTTTTCGATCTCGTCGAACACCACGATGGAATACGGCCGGCGGCGGAGCGCCTCGGTGAGCTGGCCCGCTTCCTCGAAGCCCACGTATCCGGGCGGGGCGCCGACCAGGCGGCTGACCGTATGCCGTTCGGTGAATTCGGTCATGTCCAGCTGGGTCATCGCCTCTTCGCTGCCGAAGAGGAATTCCGCCAAGGCTTTGGTCAGTTCGGTCTTGCCCACGCCCGTCGGACCGAGAAATATGAACGATCCGATCGGGCGGCTGGGATCTTTCAAACCGGCCCGGGAACGGCGCACGGCGCGCGAGATCGCGGTGATGGCTTCTTCCTGTCCGATGATTCGCCCGCGCAGTGAGTCTTCCATTTTAATAAGCCGCGCGGATTCGGCTTCCGCCAGTTGCATGACCGGGATGCCGGTCCACATGGAGACCACTTCGGCGATATCCTCGGTACCGACCCGCGGCCAATCCTCCTTGCGCGCCGGGCCGGCCTGCAAATCCTTCTGCTGCGCCTCGAGCTCGCGCTCCCGCTCGATCAGTTCCTGGGTGCGGTCGGTCGGCGCGCTTTCCACCGATTGCGCCTGTTCCTGCCGGATGCGCCGCAATTCCTCGGTCATCTCGCGCAGTTTGCGCGCCTCGGGGCTCTTGTACATGCGTACGCGCGAGGAGGATTCATCGATCAGGTCGATGGCCTTGTCGGGCAGGAAGCGGTCCGGAACGTAGCGCGCCGAAAGCCGCGCGGCGGCTTCCAGGGCTTCGTCGGTGATCGCGAGCCGGTGGTGCTGCTCGTAATTCGGGCGCACGCCGTGCAGGATCTGGATCGTCTCGTCGATGGTGGGTTCTTCGACCATCACCGGCTGGAAACGGCGCTCGAGCGCGGCGTCGGATTCAATGTGCTTGCGGTATTCCTCGAGCGTGGTGGCTCCAATCACCTGCAGCTCGCCGCGGGAAAGCGCCGGTTTGAGAATGTTGGCCGCGTCGACCGACGAGCCGGCGGCACCCGCCCCGACCAGCATGTGGACTTCATCGATGAACAGGATCGCGCCGGCGCTCTTCAATTCGTCGATCACCCGCTTGAGCCGTTCCTCGAACTGGCCGCGGTACATCGTCCCGGCGACGAGAGAACCGACATCCAGCTGCAAAAGGCGCTTGCCTTGCAGCGGCACGGGCACGTCGCAGGTGGTGATGCGTTGCGCCAATCCTTCCACAATGGCCGTCTTGCCCACGCCGGGTTCGCCGATCAGCGCGGGATTGTTTTTCGTACGGCGGGCGAGGATCTGGATGACGCGCTCGATTTCCTTCTGGCGCCCGATGACCGGATCCAGCTTGCCTTCCTCCGCTTTGGAGGTAAGGTCGGTCGCCAGCTGGTCGACCATCGGGGTTTTGGTCTTATCGGCTTTGGGCGGCGCCCCGGCCGGTTGCTGCAACGGATGACCCAGCGGACTGTCTTGCAGGATGCGCCGGGTTTGCCGTCGGACCTGCTCGGGGGAAACCCCGAGCCGGCGAAGCACGTCCGCCGCGGTCCCCTCGCTTTCGCGGACCAGCCCGAGCAGCAAGTGCTCGGTTCCGATATATTGATGGCCCAGTTTGCGCGCTTCCTCGATGGCGTTTTGAATGACCTTCTCGGTGCCCATCGAGAGCTGGATGCGTTCCGGAAACAGCCTTCCCGGCGGGATGACCCGTTCGATCATTTCCTTAACCCGTTCCACCTCAAGGCCAAGCTCGCGTAGGACGCGTCCGGCAACGCCGCCTTCCTCCTGGATCAACCCAAGGAGAAGGTGTTCGGTGCCGATTTCCTTCGAGTGCAGGCGTTCGGCTTCCTGATGCGCAATGCTGAGCACCCGTCGGGCTCGCTGGGTAAAGCGTTCGAGGCTGTCTGCCACTACGACCTGCCTTTCCGTTGGAATGGGTGGGTCTTGATCGACGTTCTCATTCTACCAAATTCCCCTCCGCGGAGAATGGTGAGGAAATGGCTGTTTTATTGGTTTTTCAGAAAATCCAACCGGAATAATAAGGGTAAAAATGCGGATATTTAGAATTTGTGTTCTTCCATATGTCCCAGAATTTCAATATGCAGCCGGTCGGAAATACGCTTCTCCCGGAACGCCCCCTCCGGAAGATCCGCGACCAAGCGGACCATATCCTGGCGCACTTTTTCAAAGATCCCGATTATTGCATCCTCATCCATCGCAGAAAATTTTTTAATGGCCTGCGCATTAAAGTCGTCGACGCTGTAATCCGGCGAATGGTAGGCGGGATCCCGCGGCATCCTCTCCAGCGCCTTGATTCCCTCCTCCCACCAGGCGATGAAGTGTGCCAGGATATCCGCGAAGCGGACGAATCCTTGCGCCTTCACAAAGCGCTTTTTTCCGTCATCGGAAAGTTGTTGGTAACGTTCCACATAAGTCCCCCAATTCAGTTCGAGCGCCTGCAGCAATTCTTTTCGGGTAACTTCGGGCATGGCATCCTCCCGCGGTTGTTGGTTGGCTCTGTACACCGAATCACCGAAAAATTACTGATTACACAAATTTTTTTTAAAATTTTTTGGACTTCAGTGTCATCGGCTCCTATCGGTGGTTCGGTGTACGCAGGAACCGCCCGTAT
>CAZFPL010000027.1:10795-36713 GCA_964521085.1 uncultured Anaerolineales bacterium
CTTCAGTGTCATCGGCTCCTATCGGTGGTTCGGTGTACGCAGGAACCGCCCGTATTGTACCGCATGACCGCGCCGCGAAAACGCACCTACGGAATGCGGATATAATTTTTCCATGACATCCCTACGCGGGAAAGCCCAACGCGTTTTCCATATACTTCAAGAGGCCTACGGCGAACCCGCCTGGGAACGGAAATCTTCCCCGGTGGATGAATTGATATCCACGATCCTTTCGCAGAACACCAACGATGCCAACCGGGATAAAGCATACCGCGCCCTGCGGGAAAGATACCCCGCCTGGGAGGATGCGCTCGAGGGTCCGGTGGGGGATATCATCGCCGCCATACGTCCGGCGGGCCTGGGCCCGCAGAAGGGCCCGCGCATCCGGGCGGTTTTATCTACAATAAATGGAACACGCGGCCGGATCGAATTAGACTTTCTGCGGGGGAGGCCTGCGGACGAGGTTCGGTCGTGGCTTAGGGCGCTTCCGGGAGTCGGTCCGAAAACAGCCGCGATTGTGATGCTTTTTTCGCTGGATCTGCCCGCGTTCCCGGTGGATACCCATGTGTATCGGGTAGCAGGCCGGCTGGGGTTGCGCCCGCTGCAGATGACAGCGGAGGCTGCGCACGATCACCTGGCTGCCTTGTTTGATCCAAAGCAATATGCAACCGCTCATCTGAACCTGATCCGGCTGGGCCGCGAAATCTGCCAGGCGCGGAAGCCGGAGTGCCCGCGCTGCGTGCTGCGGAGGATCTGCCCCTACTTCCGCGCCTGCCCCCCCGATAAACGCACCCGGGGGCAGGCTCGCAAAACGGGGGCGCACCGCCGGCCTACGAGGAAACCATGACCGCATCCCAAACCATGCCCGCTTCGTTGGAAGGATTGCGTATCGCGTTGAGGGCGCTCCAAAAGCGCCTGGCTCCGGATGACAGCCTGCAGCCGCTGATCGAACAGAATCTGGCGAAGTTGGATTCGTTCCACCAGGAGGCCAGCCGCGCGGACGAACACTCGCGCCTGGCGGCGATCTATCAGGTCTCGCAGGCGCTCGGTTCGTCGCTTGTCCTGGATGACGCCCTGACCCAGGTGATGGATGCCGTGATCCAGCTCACCGGCGCGGAACGCGGCTGCATCATGCTTTTCGACGAGGCGGTCGGCGGCCTCGATCTGCGCGCCGCGCGCAACCTCGAGCGCGAATCCCTGAGTGAAAAGGAAATGGAATACAGCCGCACGGTGGTCGAGACGGTCTCGCGGACCGGCAAAGCCGTGCTGACCACCAACGCCCAGACCGATCCGCGTTTCGCCGAACAGCGCTCGGTCCTGCAGTTCTCCCTGCGCTCGGTCCTTTGCGTCCCGCTCAAGGTTAAAGACCGCATCCTGGGGGTAATCTACGTGGATAACCGGGTGCGGACCGGGCTGTTCTCCGAGCGCGACCGCGAACTCCTTTCAGCATTCGCCGTGCAGGCTGCGATCGCCATCGAAAACGCGCAACTCTACACCCTTACCGACCGTGCACTTGCCGCCCGGGTGGCCGAGTTGGAGGGTATGCAGCGCGCCGACCGGCAATTGAACGCCACGCTGGAGACAGACAAGGTGGCGTCGACTCTCCTGGATTTGGCGGTGCAGATCACCCACGCCGCGCGCGGATGGGTCGCCATCCGGCAGGATCCAGAGGGTGAGCCGCAGATCGTCGCTTCCAGCGGGTATTCCGAAAAAGAAAATCCGGCCTTTCCCCCGGCCGGCGATCCACTCGCAATGGCCGTGGCCGGCGGCGAAGTGGCCGTCCGCTGCGGCAATCCGCGCCTGCCGGCGGGGATATTGGCGCCGGTCATCCGCGAGGAGGTAACGGTCGGCTTGGTCCTGGTCGAAAGGTCGTCGCCGGATTTTTCCGAAGCCGAGCGCCAGGCGCTCGAACGCCTGGCGGATCACGCCGCCGCAGCCGCGGAAAACACCCGGCTCTTCCAACAGCTGCGCCGGGCCAACGACGCGAAATCCCAATTCGTCTCGATCGTTTCACACGAACTGAAAATCCCGATGACGTCCATCCGCGGTTATGCCGACCTGTTGCGTCAGGGATTGGTCGGCCCGGTGAACGAAAAGCAGCTCGAATTCGTGCGAACGATCATGAGCAATGTGGACCGCATGGTGGCGCTGGTCTCCGACCTTTCGGACATTTCGCGGATCGAGACCGGACGGTTGCGGATCGAACCGGCGGCGGTCCCGGTGGGCGAGACGATCCGGGACGTGGTCGCCCAAATGAAACCGCAATTCGACGCGCGCAAGCAGATTGTGGAAACCGAGATCCCCGAAACCCTTCCCAAACTCCACACCGATCCGCACCGGTTGATGCAGATCCTCACCAACCTGCTGAGCAACGCCAATAAATATTCCCCCGAGGGCGGCCGAATCCAAATCCGCGCCGCGGTCGAGGGCTCTGCGGTGCGGATGACCGTGCAGGACCACGGGATCGGAATGACGGAGGAAGAACAATCCCATCTCTTCACCCAGTTCTTCCGCGGCGGATCGACCGCCGTGCGCGACCAGCCGGGCTGGGGACTCGGGCTGCACGTAACCAAACGCATGGTGGAAGTGCTGGGCGGTTCGATCGGCGTGGAGAGCAAACCGGGCGAAGGCAGCACGTTCTGGTTCACCCAGCCGGTGGAATCCCCCGCCTGAATGCATCCCGGTCGGATTCATAATCCATTAGGATTCGAGGCTACATGTCCGCCGACAAACGCTACTCCCTCTTGCTTTATCGCGAATGGATGCGCCCCTTCCCGCTCCCGATTTTTGCCATCGGGTTGATCCTGACCGTCTTTTGGATCGTCGCCCGGTCCGGATGGCTTCCGGAGCATATGGGGATATCCGTTCCGGCGCAAGGCCCGCTGTTGGGTTTGGCCGCAGGGATTACCTTCCTGTTGTGGCTGATCGTCCTGATTCTTCCGCGCATGGCTTATGTGCAATGTCTCCCCGATTATCTGCTGTTGCAGGTCGGTCTTTTTCGGTTGATTGTTTCCTACTCCCGTGTCCGGGCCTCGCATTCCGTCCAGCACGGTCAAATCCACGATCCAAAGACGCAACCCCGCTCCCGTCGGAAATTGGCCGTCCGGATGGCTTTGAAACAATGCGTGGCGATCGAATTGTCCACATATCCGATGGCGTTTTTCCTTTTACGGAATTTAACGCACCCGTTCCTCTTTCTTGGCGAAGAACCGGGCTTCCTGTTTGCGGTGGAGGATTGGATGGGGCTGGACCGCGAAGTAGACGAGAAGCATGCCGCTTTGCTGTCGAAAAAGAGGGATGCCGGAAAACAACCCCGCCTGGGGGCGCTTTCCTGAAGCCCGGCTGGATTCGTTGGTAAAATATTCCCCTGTTGGATTGCCAGCGGTCTCCGGAGGAGCAAGCCGTGGATACGAAAAAAGAGAATCCCCCGCATCGGAAGAGTTTTCCGTTTGCGACCGTCATTGCGGTCATGACGGGGATCACCAGCCTGCTTATCTTCCTGACGGGGAAGACGAACCTGCCCGAAATTCTCGCGGGCGGGAAGGCATCGGAAACACCGACAGCCACCCCGACGGTCAGCCTTACCCCGGCAACCGCCCAGACTCCGACGGCAGGCAAAGCGCAGACCTCAACCTTCACCAACGTTCCTACGCTGGTCCAACTGACCGCCGAACCGCCGTCGGATTCTGATTTGGAGACACTGCCCTCCATCTGGACCCTGACGAAATTTCAAGAACTGGCGGCCCCCGGTTCGGATGCATATACCGTCGAAATCACCCACGACAGCGCCTGGCTTTGGGATTGCTACTTTTGCACCACCGATGAAGCCTTCCACGATTTCCTGGCCACATTGGAACTGGAATTCCGGATCGACAAGGTCCGCCTGGGAGATGAATTCATCCGCATTTACGACCGGCCCGGCACGAAAGGCTGGATCTGCCGCAACTGGTCCACGAAACTGACCGGCTGGCCGCAGGACCGATCGGTGTTCCTGGAGATCCACTACACGCACAAAAAAGCGGCGAACGACGGGAAGGATGAATTCGCCGCCGGAGAATATACCCAAACAGTTGTGGTGGTGGTGAGAGGGTAGAGTTTTTTCGGGTTCCATTCTCCTTGAGGATCTCACCACCCATCGAGATTGCGATCACGGATTCATATTCTCAACGGACTTTCTGGAACTAGCCCGGTTGGGATCCTCCTTCCAATCTTTCCTAGAGAGAGCACAATAATGGCTTTGCGTCCGATTGCATGCGGTCTTCTTTTTCTATGCCTGTGCTCCTGCACCGCGGGCACCACACTCCCCGTTTCGATTTCTCCATCCGTCGAAACTATGCCTGCCACGAATCTATCGCCGACCCCTTCGGCCGGCGATTCCACCGCCATTGTTTCACCGACCCTCTCGATCACGCCCGAGCCCACTCCGACTCCCCTCGACCGTCCGCTGTATCAAATCCACGCCGCCCTCGACACCCGCGCCTCCGATGCAAACGGCTGGATGATGGCACTGACGGTCCAGGAACAAGTCACCTACACCAACCGGTCGGCCGATTCGATCGGTGAATTGGTACTGCAATTCGAACCCTCCCGCCGGAAGGACCTGTTTGAGCTGCAGAGTCTTTCCTCGAACCGGGCATCGCCATCGGCTCCGGCTTCCATCGACAACGGCCAGCTGCGCATTCCGCTTGAGACCCCGCTTTCACCCGGCGAAAGCGTTTCCCTTCGTCTGGAATACCGGCGCAGCGTGGCGCAGGAAAACGAACTGGTCGGGTGGAACGACTATCAAATCGTCCTCGGCAACTGGTACGCATTCTTCCCGCCCTATCGGGAAGGAAAAGGCTGGCTGGTGCATGGACCAGGTAAGGTGGGGGAATACCTCAATTACCCCTACGCCGATTTCGATATTCAATTCGACCTCGTGAGTGATACTACATATTGGGTCGCCGCCAGCGGGATCTCGGAGGAGGGCGGGGCGCCGCTTCATTTCCGCTTTACCGGACGGTCGTTCGCGCTCGCGCTGACCACCCAAATCCCGTATCGCCAAATGGCCGGCAACGTGGAGGTCATTGGCTACACCCGGCCACAATACGAAGCGCAGGGGAATTTCATGACCGACATCGCCGCTAAGTCGCTTCAGATTTTTTCCGAACGCTACGGAGAGTATCCTCACCCTCGGTTGACGCTTTTGGAATCCGAATTGCCCGACGGGCAGGAATTCGACGGATTGGTTTTCCTCAATCCGGATTTGTTCCCCTACTACGTCGGGACCGGAGCCGATTACCTCACCGCCATCACCGCGCATGAGACGGCGCACCAATGGTGGTACGGCCGGGTGGGGAACGATCAGGCGATCGATCCGTGGCTGGATGAAGCCTTCGCCGTGTACAGCGAGTTGTTTTTCTACGAGCGGACGTATCCGGGGCTTGTGAAGTGGTGGTGGTGGACCCGGGTCGACCGCTATGCTTCCAACCAATGCGTGGATCTGCCCATATACCAGTTCACCGGATTTCGGGATTATGTGGACACGGTGTATCTGCGCGGAGCCAGGATGCTGCACGCGCTGCGGCAGCGTATGGGAAACCAGGCGTATGAGGAAAGCCTGCGCGAGCTGCAAACCTCCGGCTTCGGCGCCGTCATCACCTCCAGCGACGTATTCCGCATTTTCCAATCCCATTCCCCCGCAGCGCTGGACGGCATTTGGGCCGAGTTTCTCTGCCTGCCGCCTTCCCCGGGGTAGGGGCACAGGCGCCGTGAGACAGGGCAGCACCCTCCCAACCGGACGAACGCAATGGTCAAATTCGCCGATTCCGTAAATTCCATTTCTGGAATCTCCCTCACCGAAAACCAGATTCGCAGTTTCGAACGGTACGAGGATTCCCTTCTGGAATGGAACCGGCGGTTTAATTTAACCGCGATCACCGGCCGGGAGGATATCCGGATCAAGCATTTCCTGGATTCGCTTTCCTGCCTGAAGGTAATGCAGCTGAAACCGGGTGCGCGCGTGATCGATATCGGCACCGGCGCGGGATTCCCGGGCGTGCCCTTGAAAATCGGGGCGTCGGGAATTCAACTCACCCTGGTGGAATCCACCGGCAAGAAGGCGGATTTTTGCCGCCACCTCATCGACCATCTGCAGCTCCGCGACGTGACGGTGCTGCATGCGCGCGCGGAAGAAGTGGGCCAGGATCCCGCCCACCGCGAACAATATGATTGGGCCGTGGCGCGTGCCGTCGCGGATTTATCGATCCTGGCCGAATATCTTTTGCCGATGGTCCGGGTCGACGGGCATGTTCTCGCGCAAAAAGGAGAGAGCGGACCGGCCGAGGTTCAATCCGCCGCCAAAGCCGTGAAGCTGCTCGGGGGAACGGTTGAAAAAATCGCCCCCGTCGAATTGCCGGGGATCGCCGAGGTCCGTTATTTGATCGTCATCCGCAAGACCGCTGCCACACCTCCGCAATACCCGCGCCGGGCGGGAATGCCCTCCAAGAAACCCCTCGGCGGCGAACCGACGCATACCGGCAGGAAATAAGATAACTATAGTACAGAGGTAAGGCGTCCATCCGGGTTCGCCGAACGACACCATCGCACGAAATCATCCGGTTCACGATTCTTCAATCCTAATCCTTGTCCGGGGATATGGATCCTCCCATTCTCAATCACCGGTTTTTCACACAATCGATACCAAATCCCAACAATCCTTAAGTTCATCAGCAAGATCGGATCGGCCCCTTTAAGAAACCGGCTGTCCGCTTCCCTCATTTCATGATTCATATCCATGGAATTGAATCATTCCAAATTGAATTCAGGATCGAATATCGAAAGTCCCGTAGGAGAAGCGTACTCTATTCGGAGTCCGTTATCAGGACTATCCTTCGTCGGAAATCATATGGAATCATCCATTATTACAAAACCCAGGCCGAATGTACGCAGGGGAACCCTGGATTGGCGGCCATACTGGAACTGGATCGAGAACGTCGTTTTTCGATCGATTTTGTTGTTCCTGGCGCTCGTCACGCTCCTGGTCATCATTTATTTAAAATCCAGGTCCTCCATCGCCCTCGTGGGGGATCCGCTGCTATTTGTCTATACGGTCGGGATCACCATGTTCCAGCTGTCCCGGCTGATGAGTGCGATCCTCTACCGAAGGACCAACCATCATTATCTTGCGGCGCCGAAAGATCCCGCCGCAGCGGCGTATGAACCGTTTATCTCGTTCGTCATCCCCTGCAAAGACGAAGAAGACGCCATCGCGGGGACAGTGACGAAGTGTTTCGAAGCGCATTATCCGAAAGATAAGCTGGAGGTCATCGTCATCAACGACGGGAGCACTGACCGGACGATCGACATCCTGCAAGATTTACAGATGAAATACGGCCGGCTGATCGTGGTGGATTGGAAGGAAAACCGGGGGAAACGGCATGGAATGGCCGAAGGGATCCGGAGAGCCCAGGGTGAGATCATCATCCAACTGGACAGTGACAGTTACATATCGCCCGAGACTTTCCGGAATCTGGTCCGGCCCTTCCAGAATCCGGAGATCGGCGGGGTGTGCGCGCACGCCGATCCGGCGAATGCCGATAAGAACTGGCTGACCCGGATGCAGGCCGCCTACTACTTCATTTCCTTCCGGATCCTTAAAGCGGCGGAATCCACCTTCATGACCGTGTTTTGCTGCAGCGGGTGCTCCTCAGCCTACCGGCGGGAGATCATCCTGCCGATCCTCGACAAGTGGCTGGCCGAAAAATTCCTCGGCTTGCCCGTCACCTGGGGCGAGGACCGCGCCCTGACCAATTGGGTCCTGCGGCAGAACTACCGGACGATATACTCGGAACAGGTGCACGCGCACACCATCTGCCCGGACACATTCAAAAAATTCCTCAAACAGCAAATCCGCTGGAAGAAGGGGTGGTTGGTCAATTCCCTTTTCGCAAGCAAATTCATCATCCGGCGCGAACCGTTCGTCGCCCTCACGTACTTTTTTCCGCTGTTCATCATCTCCCTGATCACACCCTTCATTGCGGTCAAGTCGCTGATCCTCGGACCCATCTTCCGCGGCGCACTCCCCCTGTATTACATCTCCGGTGTCTTCCTGATGTCGTTTGTCATGACGCTGTACTATCGCTGGATTTCCAGGGAGAATAAATATTGGCCGTTCGTGTTCGTCTGGTCGGCCATCAACATGGTGTTTCTGTCGTTCGTCCTGTTTTATTCGATCGCCACGATCCAGAACCGGAAGTGGGGAACGAGATAGCCGGAATGATCAAGCATATCGATAAGACGAAGGGTGTATTCTTTTTCCTCTTTATCCTGCTGGCGGTCCTGATGTTCGGCGGCAGCCATCTTCTGGGCCAGAAGGTTCCCACCAGCCGGAAACTCGAGTTCTGGCGCACCGGTCTGCCTTCGGAATTCGATTACCTTGCTTCGAAGGAAGTTGAAATCGCGACGGATATCCCGACCGCCGCCCAAAAGTCCGCGGAATCGGCGCAATCCCTGATCGTGCTCCTGTATCACGGGATCCGGGAACAGGCCACGGCGGATCTCGTCGGTTGGGAAAATTTCAAGAATCAGATGCATGCTCTCAAGGCGGCGGGCTACCAAACCGTCGGATTGAGCGACGTCGAGGAATTCCTCCTCCATAATAAGCCGCTGCCGAAAAAATCCTTCCTGCTGACCTTCGACGACGGCCGGAAGGACAGCTTTTATCCGGTCGACCCGATCCTCGAAGCGCTGAATTACAAAGCCGTCATCTTCGTCATCACCTCGACGATTTCGGAAGACGATAATTTCTACCTGACCGAAAAAGAATTGAAGGAAATGGTCGCCTCCGGACGATGGGATCTGGGATCCCACGGCCATGATATCCATAAATCGGAAACAATCAGCGTGACCGGAGAGACGGGACACGTGCTGAGCAACAAACTCCTTCTGCTCGCCGCCGGGCGCATGGAAAACGACACGGAATATGAACAGCGGATCACGCTGGATCTGCTGGAATCCAAACACCAGCTGGAAAGCCGGTTCGGAGTCACGGTCCGGGCCTTCGCCTACCCGTACGGTGATTACGGGCAGAACAGCGTTAACAACGCGGATCGCGCCATCTCCGCGATTCAAAAGGCGGCTTCCGCGCTTTTCCACATGGCGTTTTATCAGTCGTGGGGGGACGCGCTTGTGCGGAATTATCCGGGGACGGACACCTTCATGGTCCGCCGGCTCGAAGTGGATCCGGAATGGGATGCCGGGGGACTGCTCACGACGGTCCTGGGTGGCGAGGATAAACCGGTCGATTTCAGCACGGCGATGGAAAGCAATCCCGGATGGATCGACGGGTGGGGCGATATGAACGTCGCCTCAGGCCGGCTCAACCTCGCGGCGGCCAAAGACACCACCGGAGCCACATCCTATTTGGATGGAACCTACCTGTGGACGGATTTCGAACTCTCCCTGCGCGCCCGCCTGCTTCGGGGGGAATCTTTCTCCATCCTGGCGAGGGTGGATCAGCAGAAGAACTTCGTCTTCTGCTCCTTCGGTCCCAACGGAATCTCCTACGGCGAACACATCAACGGCAAGACGATCGATGGACCGGGGTGGTACACCGATTTGAGTCTCCTCCAGGGCCTGGAGATCCAGGCCGGGATCTCCCTGAAGGGAAACACCATCCGCTGTCTTCTCAACGGAGTCTGGGGAGTGGATACCATCTTCATACAGCACACCTCCGACCACGGTATGATCGGTGTCAGCGTCTGGGGACCCGAGCAGGGAGAGAGCGCCCTGGAAGTGATCTCGCTGGACGTGCGCAAGATCCAATGACGAACCGGCGGATTGCCCAAAACCAAGTTATTATTCCGATCCTCTTCCAGATATAGCGTCAAGATATAATTATTCAAATCCCTATTCCTTCCCGCCCAATCGTGCAGCGATGAGAACGGCTTTCTCCCGGGCAATCCTTTTCGCCTTGCCCGCCCTCTGCTTTCCCCTGATCGGAATCACCGAGTCATTTCCGGCCGGCGGCTCTTCCACGCCGTCTCCGATGGATACCCCGACCTCGGGTCCGACTCCGGCGCCTGCGTCGCCCACTCCCACCGTGCTCACCACGACGCCGACACCCATCGAACCGCGGCATTTTGCGAGCGGCTTCAGCGAAGACTGGGTGATCGAGGAAACGGATCAAATGGACCGCAGTCCCAGTCCGGATTGGTGGGTCAACTCGGGCGCCTGGTTTCTGCAACAGGGCGGGGTGGGCAGCACGTGGATCGGAGAAACTCCGGCCGACTCCCGATGGAGGGAATTGTACAACCGCTCCAATCCCCGGGATACCGATCATGGAACACACCCGCAGAATCTGTTTCGACTCATCACCCGAAGCGAGTGGCTTGCTCCCACACAGCAGATTTATTTTCGGATAGTCGGGGATAATTTAAGCACCAGCGCGAACCGGGAGAAATCCAACGGGGTGCTCCTGTTCAGCCGTTACCGAGACGGGGAGAATTTGTATTACGCGGGCGTGCGCGTGGACGGATTCGCCGTGATCAAGAAAAAATCCGGCGGCATCTATGTCACGCTGGCGGAAGCGCCGCTCTATCCCGGGACCTACAACCGAGCCACCCTGCCGAACCTGATCCCCCACAAAGCCTGGATCGGCCTGCGCACGGTGATGCGTGCAGAGGGGAACAAGATCACGATTTTGCTGTATACCGATCTGGACCAAAGCGGCTTCTGGGTGCTGGCGCTTCAGACGGAGGACATCGTCGATCCGGCTGCGCCTCTGGCGCAAACCGGGTACGCGGGAATTCGAACGGACTTTATGGATGTGGAATTTGACGACTACTATATCGAGGAACCGCTTGCGGAGACAATCGCGGGATGAAACAGGGTCAGACGGTTTTTTTCAGGGAATACGGTTTCAACGTTCCGCCCTCCACCCACCAGGCCTGGGCGCGCTCGCGGTAACCGACCGGAAGCATTTCCGGATCGCTGGCGGTGGTGAACACCTGATCGGCGCGTTCCAAATCTCCGAGCAAGTCCTCGCGCCGGCGGATATCCAACTCCGAAAACACCTCGTCCAGCAGCAGCACCGGCCACTCGCCGCCGCGCGCGCGCAGCCATTCCACTTCCGCGAGCTTGAGCGCCAGGAGTGCCGTGCGCGCCTGGCCGCGCGACCCATACGAAGTCAGGTCGATTCCATTCGCCAGAAAACGCACTTCGTCGCGGTGCGGGCCGGCGATCGTCACCCCGCGGCGGATCGAAAGGTCCCGGCTTCTGCGCAGAGAATCTAGGAACATCCCCCGCACCTCGTCCAGCTTCCATTTTGTGTGATCCACCGCGGCATCGATCGGCAGTTCCCGCTGCGGCTCGTCCGTGTCCCCCTGCGGATATGCCGGATCCCATGCCGGGCAGTAGCGGATGTGCAAGGATTCCGCTCCGTGCGTCAGCCTCCGGTGCAGCGGAGCCGCCAGGGTTTCGATCTCGGCCAGCGCGCGCGCCCGTCCCAGGAGCAGCGCCGAACCGGATGCCGCGAGCGGCTCATCCCATACATCCAATTGCGAACTCTCCCCATCGCCTTCCTGCAGGGACCGCAACAGCGCGTTTCTTTGGGTGAGCGCATGGTGATATTCCCACATCGCGGAGCGGTAGGAAGTATCGGCCTGGGCCACCGCCTCGTCCAGATGGCGGCGGCGGTCGCCGGGCGCGCCGTCAATCACGCGCAGTTCCTGCGGCAGGAACAGCAGCGCACGGAAGACGCCCGGCAGTTCGGAGGGTTTGCGCCGGATGGAGTTGACGAGAATGTCTTTGCGGAAGCGCTGCTGGCCGTCGGCGGCGCGTTCGTAGAACAGCCGCAGCTCCAGATGGATCGATCCCGTCCGGTCCTCCGCCTCCGCCTCCAGGCGGGCGTAGGGCTGCTCCTCCCGCAAGGCCAGGAAATTGATCAATTGCCGGTCGTTCTCCGCCAGCGGCGAACGGGCGTGAGTGAACAGGTAAACGGCTTCCAGAAGCGATGTTTTTCCCTGCGCATTCGGGCCGGCCAGCAGGATCGCGCCGCGCGGGAAGGCGGTTTCCAGGCGGATGTAGTTGCGGAAGTTAGCGAGGGAAAGACGGACGATGCGCATAAAAACCCATTGGATTTTAGCACAGCCGCGTATCCCGGTTCCTGGTTCCCGCCTTCCCGAACAGATGCGTGGAATTTCGAAACCGCACCTTGACAATGTCCCAATCCATGCTATTATATCGGTTGCCGTTATAGCGTTGTCCGCTACAGCGACTACCGGTACAACGATAACCGATACAAAGGACGGTAACCGTGCCCAAAGCCGATGACATCCAAAAATACCTGCCCCTGACGGAATCCATGTACTACGTCATGCTCACCCTGATGGAGCCGCTGCACGGATATGGGGTGATGCAGAAGGTGGACGCGATCAGCCGTGGAACCGTCGCCATCGGCCCCGGGACGCTGTATGGGATGTTCACCAGTTTCGAATCGGAAGGGTTGATCGTGATGGTGAAGGAAGAGGAACGCCGAAAGAGCTATCTCCTGACCGCCAAAGGCAAGCGCGTCCTCGCGCGCCAGATCGAGCGGCTGGAGATCATGCTTAAAAACGCCGCCGAGATTAAGAACCGGCTGTAAAGGAGAAGTCAAGGAGTTGAATATGGCAACCGAAACGTGTTGGAAATTTCGATGGTTTTGGGCCTGGCAGGATGAGCGGGAAGAAGCCTGGCTGGGAAGCATGTCACGGGAAGGATGGCACCTTTCGGAGTTCGGATTTCCCGGTGTGTACTACTTCCGAAAAGGCGAACCGAAAAATTTTGTCTACCGCCTGGATTTTCAAACCTCGCGCATGAAGGACCGGGAGGCTTATCTGCAGCTGTTCCGCGACGCCGGCTGGGAACATCTGGGGAATATGTCCGCCTGGGAATACTTCCGCAAGGAAGCACGGCCCGGCGAGGAGCCCGAGATTTTCACCGATCCGGAATCGAAGATCCAGAAATACCAGCGGGTCCTGCGGTTCCTGGTCATCTTTTTTCCAATTCTGTTCATACTTTTCAGCACGAGCTGGAGGCATCTCGCGGAAAGAGGGCCGATGGGCACTGTTTTCTTGTGCATCACAATGAGCATTCTGCTGCTGTATATTGTCGGTACGCTGGGAATCTTCCTCCGGATAAGCAAACTTAAAACCACAATACGAAAATAAAACTGGAGACCTCAACCTTTCCTAGCCTCCTCTCCCCAATCCCTCTCCCCCTTCCCGCGTTAGGGAAGGGGAGAGGGAGGCCGGAGACATTATGATCTGCTAGGGCGACGGCGGGGAGAGGGAGCCAGGACAGATGCAGAGGGGAATCAAGCCTGACACGGTGATCTTGCGTAATAAATTAAATTGGTGATACTTCACACTCCCATGAGGTGAGCTTTTCCCTCTTCGAATATTCATCAAGACAAACTACGACCGCGAAGCACGAACCCCCGATTTCCGGCTTTTGCTTTTTAATTTCTTTTCCAATCGTTTCAAGCGGTGAGCCACCGCCCGTTCGACTTCGCGCCGGCGGTGTGCGTCGGGGATGGATTCGGACGCGGTGCATGCGAATTCCGCCCAGCGCATCGCCGATCCAAGATCCCGCATGCGCCATTCGTAGAACTTGGCCAGTTCCACGCACGGCAGGGGATCGTCCGGCGCGGTCGCATGCCAGTTCTCCCAAAATTCCGCCGCCTTCTCGATCTCCCCGCCCGCCTTAAGCAAATTCGCCAATCCTTCCAGCGCGCGCACCCGTTCCTCCCCGGCCAGGTCGGCTCCGAGTGCGGTGCGGAAACCCTCCTCGGCGAGAGTAATCCGGCCGAGGCCGCGATAGACAAACGCCATCGCCAGCGCATCGAGCGGATCATCGAATTCGGCCGGCGGCCGCCGGTAGCGCTCGATCACTTCCGCCGCAAGGACCGCCATCGAAAGGATGTCCTGGGCGTTGTGATAAAGCACGCCCGCCATCAAATTCGGATCGTTCGTTTGCAGATACTCGCGATACAAATATGGTATCAGGCCGCCGGGGACATCCTCCGACGACCGGCGCACGTCCAGCAAATCCGTCTCCAGACTGCGCAAGGCGCAGGATTCTAGACGGCGGCTCCACAGCCGGCGGGCGTGGGTCAGCAGGTCGAAGTGGGCGATCCGGGTCAGGGCGTCGAACCGCCGCAACCGTTGCGCGGCGCGCGATTGCAGGATCGGTACGTCAAAGACGCGCCCGTTGAAGGTGACCAGCGCTTTCTGGGACTCCATTTCCGCCAGGGAGGCTTCGAGCATCGCCGCTTCGCCGGACGGATCCGGTAGAAAATATTGGCGCAGCACAAACCCATCGGCGGCGTAGAATCCGGTGCCGACCAGAAACGCCATTGTCCCGGCTCCCCCCGCCAACCCGGTGGTCTCGGTGTCCATGAAGATCATGTCCGCGGGCAGTGTGCCTACCGGAATTTCCAGGGTGTCTGGCAGGGGCGATGTTTCGAGGAATTGCGAAAGCGTCCGACTCCCGTGCCGCCAATCCGCGGCGTATTTAAACTCGGCAATAAAGTATGATCCGATCGGTGTGACAACTTCTTGTCCGGGCCAATCGACAGGGATCGCGCGCGCCTTCCGGACGGGCGGCGGCAATGTGGAAGCCGGCTTCAACCCGGCTTGGCGGAGTCGCGCGCGGAGTGCGGAAAGATCTTTCATAAAAAACTCATTAATTATGTGCGAAGCGTTTCGATGAAGCCGCGTAACGAACGCGTAAAAAACATTTCACGGATGCGATTATACGATAACCGTCCCCCCGTTCGTATGACATTCGACAATGACAAGGTGCGGAAAGAGACCTATATTGTTCTTGCACGCTGAGTTGTCGGAAACAACTCCTCCTCTTTGGGCAAACCTCCGTCGGAACTGAGCCGGCGGAGGTTTCATATTTCCGCCGGAATTCCTCCAAGCATTCCGCATCCGGTTTTGGGATTTTCCGTTTCACGCCGAGGAGGATCCTGACGCTTTTCATATTGCCACATTGCTCCAAGTGTTGTATTCTTTACTCCTCTTCCGCTTCACGGCCAATCCCATCCCGCGGATGGACCTCGAGATGATAAGACCACGGATCTGTTTTTTTCTGCTTCCCTTTTTGCTTGCCGGATGCGGCATCTGGAGTATGCCCCAGGGCGACGTGTATTTCCAGGATGATTTTTCCAATTCCTCCAGCGGCTGGGACCGGGTGCAGGGGGCGGACGGCGTGACGGATTACGCCGACGGCGGCTACCGTCTTTTTTCCGCGACCCCCAATTACTACATGTGGGCCACCCCCGGCCGGGATTTCGCCGACGACGTGCGGATCGAAGTGGACGTGACGAAGAAGGACGGCCCGGATTCGGACGTTTTCGGCGTGTTGTGCCGCTATCAGGACGCGAAGAATTTTTACATCCTGATGATCTCCGGCGACGGCCAGGCCGGTATCGCCAAACGAAGCTCCGCCGGCGACCTGGTCATGCTTTCGGGAGAATCGCTGAAATCCAATCCGGGCATCCATCCGGGTTTGGCAGACAATCATCTCCGCGCCGATTGCATCGGCGCCAGCCTGTCGCTCTTCGTCAACGAGCTTCTGGTCGCCACCGCCACGGATGTGGAGTTCTCCGGCGGAGATGCCGGGCTCTGGCTGGGGGCGTATGATCTCCCGGGATCGGATCTCTTCTTCGATAATTTCATAGTACGAAAACCGTAAAGTTTCTGTCCCAACCTCCTCTCCCAGCCCTCTCCTCCTTCCCGAGTTTCGGGAAGGGGGAGAGGGTGGCCATACCCTCGATGGTTTCCCGTGGGTACGGCCGAGAGAGGGGATTAGGATGGCTTCAAGGAGCCTTCATGCCGACTATTAAAATCATGCCCTGCCTGGATATGAAGAACGGCCGCGTGGTCAAAGGGATTCACTTCGTGGATATTAAAGAGGCGGGCGACCCCGTGGAGAACGCCGCACTCTATCAGAAGGAGGGTGCGGATGAATTGGCGATGCTGGATATCGCCGCGACGCTGGAGAACCGGAAGACCCGGTTGGAGTGGGTGAAGGACGTCTCCTCCGTCATCACCATCCCGCTTACCGTGGGCGGTGGAATCTCATCCCTGGAGGATATCGACCTTCTTCTGGATGCCGGCGCCAGTAAAGTCTCGATGAACAGCGCGGCGGTCAAGCGGCCGGCGTTGGTAGGCCAGTCCGCCAAGCAGTTCGGTTCGGCCTGCATCACGGTGGCCATCGACGGTAGGCGGAATGCCGCGATGCCTTCGGGCTTCGAAGTGGTGATCTCCGGCGGCACGCAGGCGGTGGAGAAGGATGCAGCGCAGTGGGCCCGGGAGTGCCAGGATCTGGGCGCCGGCGTGATCCTTCCGACCAGCATGGACGGCGATGGAACGCAGGCGGGATACGATCTTGCATTCACCCGCGCCATATCCCAGGCGGTTACGGTTCCGGTGGTGGCATCCGGCGGCGCCGGGAAGCTCGAGGATTTCTACGACGCCGTGGAAAAGGGAGGGGCGAGCATCCTGCTGGCGGCATCGGTATTCCACTTCCGGATCCTGAGTATCCGCCAGGTGAAGGAATATCTTCGTGACAAAGGTTTGAGCGTGGCTCTATAGATTGCTTTTTTGGGTTTGTGCACGGAATGCACTGAAAAGAGCCGAATACACCGAAACCCATTAAGAAAAAATCGGTGAAATCTATGATCTTTTCGGTGTAATCCGTGTCCAAAAAAGTCATGGATCATGAGAATCTACTTTGACCTGGTCGGATGCCGTGTGAACGAGGCCGAAATCGAATCGATGGCGGCGGAAACGCTCGCGCTTCAGCATGATGTCGTCAACAACGCAGACGCCGCCGATTGGATCGTGATCAACACCTGCACGGTGACGCGCGAAGCGGAACGCGACAGCCGCCAGAAGATCCGCCAGGCGCACGCGAAAAACCCCGCGGCCTGCATAACCGTCACCGGATGCTGGGCGACGATGGAACCGGACAGCGCCGCCGCGCTGCCCGGCGTGACTCGGGTGGTCTCAAACGCGGAGAAGCATCGCATCATTCCCGGGATTCTCGATGCGGATAAAACCTCTCCCGTCGACAAATCGAACGCTTCATGGAATGCCCGGCGCCGAACGCGAGCCTATATAAAAGCGCAGGACGGATGCGACAATGCCTGCTCCTATTGCATCACCCGCCTGGCACGCGGGCCGCTCCACAGCCGGCCGGCGGACGACATCGTGGAGGATATCCTCGCCGCGGAACGCTCGGGCGCCAAGGAGGCGGTGCTTACCGGCGTGCATCTCGGCGCGTGGGGCAGAGACTTTGACTTCGAATTCGGGTTGGACCGGCTGATGGAGGCGGTTCTCGCGCGGACCGCAATCCCGCGCGTGCGGCTTTCGTCACTCGAGCCGTGGGACCTGCGCCCGGAGTTCTTCCGGTTGTGGAAAGACGGCCGCCTGTGCCCGCATCTGCACCTGCCGCTGCAATCCGGCTGCGCGGCGACGCTGCGGCGGATGAAGCGGAATGCTACGCCGGAGGATTTTTCGGAGATTGTGGAAGCGGCGCGCGCGGCGATCCCCGACCTGGCCCTGACAAGCGACCTGATGGTCGGCTTTCCGGGCGAAAGCGAAATGGAATTCGGCAAGAGCATCGATTTCGTCCAGCGCATGCGTTTCGCGCGTCTGCATGTCTTCCGCTTCTCCCCCCGGCCGGGAACGGACGCGGCCCGGATGCCGAATGCGGTCCCGCCCGATGCGATCCGCCACCGGGCGATGTGGGCGCGGCTCGTGGGCGGACGCGCGGCGGAATTTTACGCCTCCTCCTTCCTCGGCCGCGAAATGGACGTGCTGTGGGAAGCGGACATGCGCTGCGGAGTCCGCCGCGGATTGACCGGAAACTTCCTGCGCGTGCGTGTGCAGTCGGAGACGGTCGCGCCCAACACCTTTTCACGCGTGAAGTTGTTATTCATCGACCGCGGGGAAATCGTCGGGGAGTTGATGAATGGTTCATTGCAGGGCCCGGGTTGCACCGGATGAACCTCCGATGGCCGCCCCGGCCCCCGCTTCTCCGATTCCCCCGCTTCCCCCGCCTCGCGAGGGCAGGCGCGAGGGCAGGCTTTCGCCGGGCGAGGCCGGGGGTCCGAGCCGGGGGTATCGGTGAAAAAAGGCTTTAGGTAAATTTTTTTTCTGTATCTTCTACTCTTTTCTGTGAATTCCGTGTACCATGGTAAATGAGGACTATGGATAATCTGAGGATCTACGGCAATTCCCCGTACCGCATCGCCGTCTTGCACGGCGGACCCGGCGCGCCGGGTGAGATGGCCCCCGTTGCGCGCGAACTTGCGCGCGATCGGGGTGTGCTCGAGCCCCTGCAGACAAAGGACACCCTGGAAGGCCAGGTCCACGAGCTGCGCGAGGTTTTGGAATCGCGCGCGGCGCCTCCCGTCACGCTGATCGGCTGGTCATGGGGCGCCTGGCTGGGGTATATCCTCACCGCGCGTCATCCGGCGCTGGTGGGCAAGCTCATCCTGGTTGGATGTCCGCCCTTCGAACAGCGTTATGCCGCCCAGATCGAAGCCACCCGTATGAGCCGGCTGAGTGAAGCGGAGCAGCGGGAAGCGGCCCGAACCATGAAACGGCTGGACGATATTTCAGGGCAAAGCCATCAAACCTCGCTCGCCCGTCTGGGAGTGATTTTTTCCAAGACGGATACTTTCCGCCCGCTGCCTGTCGCGGATGAAACGATAAAACTCCAGTTTAATATTTACCGGGCCGTGTGGCGCACGGCGGCGGAGATGCGCCGCAGCGGGGAATTGCTGGATCTCGGAAAGCAGATCCGCTGCCCGGTCGTCGCGATCCACGGCGATTACGATCCGCATCCGGCGGAAGGCGTGCAACAGCCGCTGGAATCCGTCCTCAAGGATTTCCGGTTCATCCTGCTGACCAAATGCGGGCATGAGCCGTGGCGGGAGAAGGACGCGCGGGCCAAGTTCTACTCGGTTTTGTTAAAAGAGTTGGCTTGATTGAATCCACGAAGAACACGAAGGGAAACCTGAAGGACACGAAGAGACAAATATATTGAAACCTTTGAAAAAGGCTGTCATGCTGAGTGAAGCGAAGCATCTATTCCAACGCTTGTAGACCCTTCGCTCCACTCAGGATGACAATACCCGAGGTTATTTAATTTTTAAAAGTAATATTTTTTTCGTGCTCTTCAGATCTTCTTCGTGCTCTTCGTGGATTATTTCCGCCCGAAATCCGCCGGGCTCTCCCCCCACTTCTCAGTCTTCCATTTTCGAACTTCGTTGGCATAGTAATTATCGCGCAGCCAATCCTGCGCGCGGGCGATGAGCGTATACACCGCCCGGGAATCCTCTGTGCGCGGAAGTTTGGTCTTGCATTGTTTCTCCTGCACCCAGCGCATCGCCTGGACGGAGTCGCTGTAAACCGGCCAATTCAAGTCGTGCTTCTTTAAGTGCGCGAGTGCGTGCACGATCGCCAGGAATTCGCCGATGTTGTTGGTCCCGCCGGCCACCGGTTCCTGCCGGAAAATTTCCCGCCCCTCTCC
The DNA here is from genome assembly GCA_964521085.1 of uncultured Anaerolineales bacterium. Taxonomy (GTDB): domain Bacteria; phylum Chloroflexota; class Anaerolineae; order Anaerolineales; family RBG-16-64-43; genus JAFGKK01. Next base: position 30,362 of record CAZFPL010000027.1, read on the forward strand.
GACATGCACGCCGCGGTATTCCACCGGACCGGGATTTCCGGAGCAGGCCGCATCCACGGCGATCGAATCCGGCGCGGGCGCGTCGCCGCCCGCCCGGCTGAGCCTTGCCGCGCGGGTTTGCCCGTCGCGGTAATCCGAATACCGCCCGCGGAAGGCCTGTGCGGCCAGCGCGCGGGATTCGAACGCCATATACTGGGCGCCCGTGTATCCGCTTACCTGCGCCGAGCATTCCTGCCAGGTGGAATATATTCCGCGCTTTCGGCCCTTCCAGACGACATAGAATTTATCTTTGGGCATATTTTTTCCAACTCGTACGCCGAGACACCGAAATAAATCGGATGACACCGAAGGTTTTTCAATATTTAATATTCGGTGTGTTCGGATCTTATCGGTGCCTCGGTGTACGAAAGGTTGTGAACTCCTCGCTACGTTAGGTTTATTTTACGACCTTAAGCACTTTCCCGTCACCGAATTCTCCGCCGCGGCGATCTGATCCGGAGTCCCTTCCGCCACCAGCTCCCCTCCCGCATCGCCGCCCTCGGGCCCGAGGTCGATCACCCAATCTGTACAGCGGACGAGATCCAGGTTGTGCTCGATGACGACGACGCTGTTCCCTGCGTCCACCAGGCGGTGGAGCAGCGCGATCAGGCGGGCGGTATCCGCCGCGTGCAGGCCGGTCGTCGGTTCGTCGAGCAGATAGAGTGTGCGGCCGCTTGCGCGCCGGCCGAGCTCCTTGGCCAGCTTGATCCGTTGTGCCTCGCCGCCGGAGAGCGTGTTGGCCGGCTGCCCCAGCGGGAGGTAGCCCAATCCGACTTCCATCATAACCCCCAGACGTTCCGCGGCGGCGGGCAGGTCCGCGAACACCTTGTTCACCTCTTCGATCGTCATCTCCAGGATGTCGGCGATGGTGTACCCGCCGTATTTCACCGCCAAGGTCTCGGCGGTGAAGCGCCTGCCGCGGCAGGCCGGGCAGCGCACCTCGGCATCCGGCAGGAAGTGCATCGGGATGGAAAGCACGCCCGCGCCCTCGCACCTTTCGCAGCGTCCGCCCGGGACGTTGAAGGAGAAATGGCGCGCGGCGAATTTCCTGCGTTTGGCTTCCGGTAAAGCGGCAAACGCTTTGCGGATCGGGGTGAAGGTATCGGTGTAGGTGGCGGCGTTCGATCGCGAGGAACGCCCGATCCCGCTCTGGTCCATGGTGATGATCTTGTCGAGATGCTCCCAGCCTTCGATCGCATCATGCGCGCCGGGGATCTCCTCGGATCCGAAAAACCGTTTGCGCGCCGCGCGGTCGAGGATGTCGAACAGGAGCGAGGATTTTCCCGACCCGGAAGGTCCGGTGACGGCGACGAGCAGACCAAGCGGCACTCTCACGGTCAGGTTTTTCAGGTTATGCTCCCGGGCGCCGCGGATGACCAGCGCTTTCCCGTTCGGCGCGCGGCGCGGATGGTCCGGCATCGATATCCGTCCGGATAAGAACTGGCCGGTGACAGAATCACTTTTCGCGGCCACTTCCGCCGGCGTTCCGGTTATGACGATGCGGCCTCCATGCACGCCCGCGCCCGGTCCGATCTCGACCACGTAGTCCGCGGCGCGGATCATCTCCAGATCGTGTTCGATCACCAACACCGTGTTGCCCAGGTCACGCAGCCGGCGCAGGACGCGCATGAGCCGCCCGCTATCCCGCGGATGCAATCCGATCGTCGGCTCGTCGAGAACGTACAGCACGCCGGTCAGGCCGGACCCGAGCAACGCGGCAAGCCGCAGCCGCTGGGCTTCGCCGGCCGAGACTGATGGCGACGACCGTTCGAGAGTGAGGTACCCGACTCCGACGTCTACCAGGCTTCGGATGCGTTCGCGCAATTCGTCGAGGACCGGCATGAGCACCGGAGCAGTCTCGGCCGGAATCAGCCCCGCAAGCCCTTCGAGCCATTCCATGAGGCTTGAGATCGGAATGCGCGAGACCTCGACGATCGTCTTTCCGCCGAGGATCACCCGCCGGCTTTCCGGCTTCAGGCGCGAGCCTTCGCACTCCGGGCAGATCCGCCGCACCATGAATTTTTCGACCTTCTCCAGGTAAGCTTCTTCGCGGATGTGGGCGGACCGGCGGCGCAGCAAATTGGTGGCTACGCCCTCCATGCGCCCTTGCGCGTTCGTCGCCGGCGGTTTGACTCCCGGATAGTGGCGTTTAAATCGCGCATCATCCACACCATAGAACAGCAGATCGCACGCCGCGGCGTTCCACTTGCGAATCGGGGCATCCAGATCAACGGGGAATCCGTAATACTTCCCCGCAGCCTTGAGCTTTTTGGAATTATGCTCTTTGTGCCAATCTTCCCAGCCGACCACCGCCCCCGCGGCGATGGTCTTCGAGACATCGACCATTTTTTCCATATTCACATCGTCGATCACACCAAGCCCGGTGCAAGCCGGACAGGCGCCGGCGGGCTTGTTGAACGAGAAATTCGCCATCCCGAGTTCGAGTACGGGTTTGCTGCATTTCGGACAAGTGGAGGAAGCCTCGCCCGCTTCATCCTCTTCCCAGGTTGCGTTGTCCGGGAAGAATCCGGGCTCGATCAGCGATCCGCAGTGCGGGCAGGGGCGGCGGCCGAGCCGGGCGAAGAGCACCCTCAGGTAGGTGAACACTTCGGTCGCGGTGCCGACCGTCGAGCGCGGGCTGTGGTTGGTGATCTCCTGGCCGATGCTGATCGAGGGCGAAAGCCCCTCGATCCGGTCGACGGGCGGTTTGGTCACGCCGCCGGCGACAAATCCGAGCGATTCGAGGTATTGCCGCTGGCCCTCTTTGTGAAGGATGTCGAATACCAACGTTGACTTCCCGGACCCGGACAGGCCGGAGAACACGATCAGTTTGTTTTTCGGCAGGGTGAGGTCGAGATTCTTGAGATTGTGCAGCCGCGCTCCGCGGATGATTATCGATCCCGACCCCTCCCCAATCCCTCCCCAAATCGGGGAGGGGGAAGGAGGAGGGGTTAATGAAGCGGGCGTATTGTGGTTAGTCATAAGTATTTCCTTTTCACCGCCTCACACCTAACCCCTCTCCTGGTTTATGCCAGGAGAAGGGTTAGGTGTGAGGCGGGAGATGGCGAGAGAAAGGGAGGGTTATTTTTTCTCCCGTCCCCACTCCGTCGATTTATCCTGCATCTCCATTATGATCTCCGCCGCGAGGGACGCGGCCTCGTTTAATTTAATCGGGCTTACACCGTCGGGTGTATCAGCGGCGGAATGGGTGATCTCGCGGATCCCGGCGCCGCCAAAAGCAAGGGCGGGAACGCCGCGCATTGCGTACATGGAATGATCGCTTTCCGGCCAGGGGTCGACCCAAACCGCGCCCGGATATGCTTCGAGTCTCGATTGCGCCCCCCGGATCAGTTTATCCGATGCCGCCATCGCGGTGAGCGTATTGGTTCCCAAGCGGTGGCCGGCGCCGTCGAAGTTGATCGCCGCGATCATCTTTCCATCCTCCGCCGTCTTCCAGTAAGCGTCGACACCGAGCGGAAGGTATTCGTGGCCGGAGAACGCCGCAAACTCCAGACCGCAGGCAAGCGGCTGCGATGCGAAATGCGCGGCCAGCGCAAGAATGATCGCCACGCCGCCGGCGTTGTCACACGCGCCGGGTGTGGTGATGGCGGTATCGTAATGGGCGCACAGCACGATCGCTTCGGGCCGGGTCCCGGCCTTCCGCCCGACCACATTCGCCGTCGAGCCCGGTCGCCGGTCCGTTTCAAGAAGCAAGTGTACCGCCGGGGGATTTTTACGCAACAAATCCAGGGCGATCTCACGCGGCAAGGTGGCCGATGGCAGGGGAAAATCCGCATCGCAAAACCCATGTGCGAAATACGGAACGGCCGGTTGGGCCGACAGCACGGCGGCCGGCGCCTTTATCTCCAAATGGTTAATGATCTGTTCGTCATGCTCGGTTTTGAGAAACCACTGCTTCGGCGAAACCGGAACCGACGTCAGCTCGCCATACAGCAGCGCGATCTTCCCCGATAGCTCCGCCGCCTTCAATTCTGCGATGGTGCAGACAGGGACCACCGGCGCGGTGACATCCACCGGCGATGAAAAAGGATCGACATACGCCCGTAGCGGAATCCCATCCACCTCGAATACCGTTCTCCGCGGCGTCCATTCCGGGCAGTCGATCTTCTGAATTTCTACCGCCAATCCGGCCTTTTCCATCTCGCGACGGATGTATTCCCCGGCGGCATGATTGCCGGGCGAACCGATGTAGCGGACGCCGATCTCTGCGGCAAGCTGTTGAACGTGTCCGTTGAGACGGTTTTTCAAATCCAGCATGATCCCTCCGTTTCAGATACTAAAATTTTACAACCCTGGTGGGCTAATGGAGGGTTTGCGGGGAGATCGGTGGTGGTTGAGTAGCCCGTGTGATCTTCACGGGCGTATCGAAACCACCGTTCAACTTTAGCACGAGGTCTCGATACGTCACGTACCGCTTCGCGGTACGTGGCTACCCCGGCCTCGCCACGGCGATGCCGGGGCGGGGCTCGACCGGCCTAAATTTTCATCATTCGTCGCAATTGGACGAGAATCTCCCGCGCGCGCGTTTCCTGTTCGGTGAGGGTCGAAAGCCATCGGTCGGCCGCCCAGAGGACGTCTTCCTCGGGTTGCGGCGTGTCGAGCACGCGGCGGAGTTTTGTCCCGGCGCCGGAATCCAGGGAGCGCATCGCGCGCAGGACGGCCATTGTGCTGTAGCCCGAGCGCAGCAGCATGCGGATTACCCGCAGCCGCCCGATCTCTCGCGCGCCGTACTCGCGGTAGCCGTTCTTTGGATTGCGCGGAACGCGCAGCAGTCCGTTGCGTTCCCAGCCGCGGATGGCATCCGGGGTCGAATCCACCGCCCGGGCGGCAGCCTGGATGGGAAGCGGAGTGCGGCGAGGTTCGGGATTTTTTCCGCGCACCCACTTCTCCAAATAATCTGCCGCGGCTTCCGCCTGGGCGCGCTCATCCTTCACCAATCCGATGTGATTTTTCGCCAATCGAATCGCCCCCTTGAGATCCCGTGCTGCGGAGAATCGAACCAGCGCAAGCGCGGATTTGCGGATCCGCCCACCGGGCCAGCCGCCGTGAAGTGCCAGCCGCGCCAGCCGCATCTGTTCCATGTGAAACAGGGAATATTCGCGATACCCGTTGGACGAGCGCTTGACAGGGGGAAGGAATCCCCATTGCTCGTACATCCGCACCGTGTTCGGGTGCACGCCGACCGCCTTGGCGATTTCGGTTGTGCGGAAGGTCTTACTTCTTTTTTTCACGCTGATATCCATCAGGACCGCGAGGGTAATATACACCAACCCGTCATCCCCGCGTGTTCGTAGCGGGGATCCAGAGCATTTGATCCTTTAATTCTTCTGGATGCCCGCTTGGATCACGCGGGCATGACGATCCGGTTCATTTCCTTGACAAGTGAACCTATTGTTCATATAATATGAACCTATGGTTCACAATCCTTCTGATGATTTCGAACTGATTATTCCCGACCTCGAAAATGAGGATTCGGTCACCCGCACCTTCCGCCGGCTGGATCCGGAAAAGCGCCAAGCGGTGCTGGATGCGTTGTTCGAAGAAGCGGCGGAAAAGGGGCCCGCTCGTCTGAATATCAAGCAGGTGGCTGAGCGTTCCGGCGCTTCGATCGGCTCGCTTTACCAGTATTTCGGAAGCCGGGAAAACCTCGTCCGCTTCTTTACCAAAATCGCCGTCGATTCGATGATCGCCCTGCTGCGGATGTGCGCGCCGGCATACAAAGGGATGCCCGTCCGCGGGGCGCTGCGATCCTATCTGGTGGAAGGAGTCCGAATCTGCCAATCGCAAAAAACCCTGACCAAATTCCTGACCCTCTCCGCCTACCAAGGGGATGAGGAGATCGGCAGGACCGTCGTCCGGCCGATTGCCGTGGTGATGCGGGAATCCGTTCGCGATCTGTTGAAGGCAGGCATCGATCGCGGCGAACTCAAGTCCGACATCGACCTCGAAGCGGTCTCACGGGCGGTGAACGTGTTGCTTATTGGGCTGGGCGACAGCCAGCTTGTTCCCAACCTGAACACGTATTTTCAAGTCTCCGACAAGGATGTCCCCTTCGAACGGACACTGGATGCCGGCCTGGACATGATCCTGCGCGGGCTGGCCGTGGAATCCTCCCCATGAATATCCTCCGCATCGCCCGTAAGACCCTGATCGAATACTGGCGCGAGCCGCAGCTCTCCCTGTTCATCCTCAGCGGTCCGCCACTCCTGGTCCTGCTGTGGTACATGATATGGCTTCCGGCCAAAGACCGTCTTGGCGACTTCCTGAAAATCCAGGTGATCAACCGGGATTC
>CAZFPL010000028.1:0-30424 GCA_964521085.1 uncultured Anaerolineales bacterium
ATCGTCTTGGCCTTGGCTTCCTCGGCCTTGGGCAGGGTCAGGGTCAACACCCCGTTCTCGAATTCCGCTTCCGATTTATCGACGCTTACATTGCTCGGAAGTGTCACCGACCGGCTGAAGGACCCGTAGCGGCGTTCGCGAAGGTGATACGTCTTTTCCTTCTCTTCTTTTTCCTCTTTCACCTCGCCGCGGATGCCAAGCACGCCGTTGGTCACCGAGATCTGGATATCATCCGGCTTGACGCCCGGAAGCCCCATCTTCACAACGACGGAATCCTCGGTCTGATAGAGATCCATCGTCGGAACGGACGCCGTGTCCCACAGCGCAGGGATGATCGGGCGGGAGAAACTCTCGTCGAAAAACCGGTCCATTGCATCCCGCATGCCACTCAACTCACGAACAGGTTCCCAGCGAATCAGGCTTGCCATAGTCCACCTCCATTTTCCCCTTTCGGGTTCTGATGCTTGCAGTATAGGCGGAGGGCGTTAAAGGAAAATAATACCGATATCAGAGAAACGTTAACGGCGGGAAGGCCAGGAATATCCGGGGAGAAAGGGACGGGAAGGAATCGAAGGCGGCCTAGACCGTGATCCGCGTTTCTTTTCTTTGCTTTCCGAAAAAGAGGATCCCAAGGAATGCCAGAAACGTCGCCGCCACGCTCACCAGGACAAGCTGCGCCATCGCCGGCGCGCCCGCCCGGTCGATGATCCACCCCGTCAACCCGGGCAGGATCATTCCGCCGATGCTGTCGCCCAACAGGATGAAGCCGCTGATGCGGGCCGTGAGGGAAACGGATTGCCCGGCCAGGGTGAATCCGTTCGGCCACACCGGCGCCATGCAAAATCCGGCGCCCGCAGCGGCGATCCACACGGCAAGGGGAGAAGCCGGGAATAGAATGAGCAATCCCAGGAAGGCGGCGCATCCGGCCAGCGCGGCGGGGATGATCTGCCTTGGGGAAAAACGGACAGCGACGGGAATGGAGATCAGCCTCCCAATGGTGAATGCCAGCCAAAAAATCGAGGTCAGATATGCCGCCCGCACGGCATCCGCCAAATCCAGTTTGACCGCATAGGTGTAGATCCACCCCCCAAAGGTGATTTCCGCACTAACGTAGAAAAACAGAAACAGCATCGCCGATAATACCAGGGGCACCAGGGAACGCCCCCCGCCCGCCGCAGCGATTTCTTGCGGATTCTTCCGCTGTGGCGCAGGCGGCCTTAAAGAGATCAGAAGGATCAAGCCGATCACCATCTCGAAAAGCGCCAGCAGGTGGTAGGCATCCGAATACAACCCCCCGGCGCCGATCAGTAATCCGAAGAGAAACGGGCTGAGAAACGCACCCAGGCCGAAGAAGAAGTGCAGCGCCGTGACGAAGGGACCGGATTTTTCTCCGTGCGTCCACAACATGAGGGTGTTGGCGCCGGTGTTGATCAATCCCCCGGTAATCCCCTTGACGACGAATAATCCCAGCAGCAGAGCGAACCACGGCACGTGCGGTGCCAAGAATAGCAGCCCCGCTGAAGTGATTTGTGCGGCGGCCAGCACAAATCGTCCGGGAACCTTATCGAACATCCAACCGCCAAGCAGCGTGCCCAGTGTGCCGCCTCCCGCGCTGAGGAAGAAAACCATCCCAATCGCGCCCAGCGTGCTGCCGGTCTGGCCGGCAAGCGCCGGCAGAGTCGGCCCGATCACCGCCACATCCATACCGAGGCAAACAAAAAGCAGGAAATAACCGATCGACCGCCGAATGGCAATGCGCATGGATCCTTCCTTGATCCTGGGAGTTTTAAAAAAAATTCGCCGTATGAAATCCGGCGGTGGATTATCCGGGAAACAGGACGGGGTAAACCTCCGGCGCATAGCGTCGGACCATGTCACTCGTCAGGCCGTTTTCCTTGCATATTTCGGCATACAACCTGGCCGACGCGCGTTCCGTCCGCTGCTGGGTCTCCGTATCCAGCGCCCACAATCCAAACCGCTGGGTCCAGGCCCGTTCCCATTCGAAGTTGTCCACCAGGCTCCAGTGATAATAACTGCGGACGGGGATGCCGATATTCACCGCCTTCCACACCTGGTGGATGTGCTGGATCATGTAGCGCGGCCGGATTTTATCCGTATCGTCCTCGATTCCATTTTCCGTGATGTGAATCGGCAAACCGAATGCGTTCGCCCAACGGATCGCCTGGCCCATCCCCTCGGGGATGTTGGCGTTCAATCCGGCCTCGCTGACGTCGGACCCCTGCGGGTAGAACCGGCGGGAGAACATATCGTCCGGTTTGCGAAAGTCGAACGACACGTGGTCGCAGGAATAATAGTTGATCCCGATGTAATCCTGCGTGCGGGCGGCTTGGGGCACCCTCCCCCGGCCGATCGGGAACCGCAGCCGTCCATCCTGAAGCGCCAGCGGAATGAGATCATTGAAAATCCGCGATTGGAATCCCGTGACCATGCCGTCCAATGGGCTGGCCGAATGGGGGGTCATGCCGCGGTATTGGATGGCGATCCCCACCCGGGCGTTCGGTTGTATCTCGTGGATCGCATGGTAAGCGGCGGCGTGCGCCAGAATCTGGTTGTGCATCACGTGCAACGCGGACCGGAGGTCTTTCTTCCCGGGCGGGAAGGCGTCCGCGGCGAACGCCAGGTAGGCGTACACATTCGGTTCGTTGATCGTGCACCAGAAGTCCACCTTGTCCTTCAATGCGGCAACGGTTTTCCGGACGAACGATTCGAACCGTTCGGCAATATTCTCATTCTCCCATCCGCCCTGCTCCGCCAGCCAGAGCGGATTGGTGAAATGGTGCAGCGTCACCAGCGGTTCGATCCCCCGCGCACGCATGCCGTCGAGCATCCCGCGGTAAAAATCCAGCGCGCTCCCGTCCCAGCGGCCGGGCTCCGGTTCGATCCGGCTCCATTCGACCGAGAACCGGTGGACGTTTTGCCCTCCCGCTGCCGCCCGGTCGAGGTCCTCTTTCCACCGGCCGCCCCACCAATCGCATGCCTTTCCGGAGCGCTGCCCGAATCGGATGCGTCCCGGTTGCTGCTCCCAGGCCCACCAATCATTACGCGTATTTCCCCCCTCCACCTGATGCGCGGCGGTTGCGGTCCCCCACCGGAAATCTTTCGGAAAGTGAAATGCCGCTTCGGGCATCTTGACCTCCCCGGGGCGATTTTTCTCCGGGCACGAAGTTATGGTGTGCTTCCGTCTTGCTGCGACGAGCCCGTTTGCACGGATCCGTAGCATAGAATTTCCCGTTCCCCCGAATCCTCGAATCCCAAACTGCGCGCCAGCCGGAGCGAGGCGGTGTTTGTTTCCTCAACGGCATAGAGGACGCCCTTTTTTTCCTCCAGCAGATGCCGGCACAGCGCAGCGCATACCGATCTGCCGAATCCTCTTTCGCGGACTTCCGGATCGGTTTGAACGAAAATTTCCGCCCAATCGGAAGATTGCCAGTTCACTCCGGCCGCCGCCAGAAGCCGGTTTTCGTTCCGGATCTCGTAACGGGGAAGCCCTCCCGGCGAGGTAGAGCGCTGCACAAGGATATTGATCACAGGCTCCAACCGCGCAGGATTCAATCGCAAGATAAGAATCTGCTGGGTCGTCTCTGTCGAAATCAACGGCAGGACCCATAACCCGAGAGGTTCGGGTATGGAGAAGATCGCTGCCTGGGGTGACGGAAAAGCCGCCTGCAGCAATTCGGCCGTGGAAGACGCGTCCTGCGCGCGAAGCGTAATGAGCGGCCGGAAGAGATCCTGCCCGGTTTGAGCCCGCACAAGAAAGCCATCCATCCGCCCGCCCAAAGAGCGATGCACCCACAGGCGGGTTTTCGCGGCGGGGTGAAGAAGCACGTAATACAACGCCATCGCATCCCCGGCGCGCCGGGAATCGATCAGGCTCCGCAGGGAGCCTCTCTCTTCCAGCGGCAGCGGCGCGACACTCACCCGCCCGCCTTTTCCAACCAGGCCTTCAGGCGCGGATGATCGGCATACACCCCATGGTAGGAGGATGGAAGCAGCGCGGCGATGGCGCACATGAGGTCATCCGTCGCGGAATCCAATTCCTTGACCTTGGCCCGCGGGGACGCATCCAAATGGTAAGGCTTCCCGATCCGCACGGTGACCGAAGGTCGCCGAAAATGGAGGAAGTCATGGACGAACGTTTCCGTTCCCCAAACTCCCACCGGCACGATCGGAGCGCCCGAGCGGCTCGCCAGAAGCGCGGCGCCGCCGCGGCCTTGCAGCAAAGCATGGGTTTCGCGGCTGCGGGTGCCTTCCGGGGCTACCCCGAGTGCTCCTCCGCTTTTTAAATGATGAATGGCTTCTCGCAGAGCCTGATGGTCCGCCTCGAATTGGCGCACCCAGATGCAGCCCATCGTCTCGAACAAGATGAACAGAAATGGATTCTTCTTATATTTTTCCGCGGCGAATACCGCCATCCGGCGCGGGATAGCCACCAGGACCAGCGGCGTGTCGACCTGGCTCATATGATTGGGGGTCAGCAGAAAAGGACCGTCAGCAGGAACATTCTCACTCCCGACGATGGTCACCTTCGACACAAGAAAAAACATCCAACTCACGACTCTCCGCACCAGGAAATACATGTCGCTCCCTACTCCTCTCGCGCTTGAAGGATAAGTTCATATGTATCCATCTGCCCGGCCAAAATAAAGGCGTTCATCGTCAGGGTATGCGCCCGACCCGACGGCCATTCTCCCACGCTTCGCAGAATCCGGAAGCCGATCGGCCGCCCCGCGAAATCGAAGATCACCAGCACCGCATCCAGCCGTTTGGCGGAAACCGCTTCGTCCGATTCGATCCGGAACTCGACCGTCACCTCTACCCCGTCCGATAAGGGACGAGAGTCCTCCTTCACCACGGTCAGCGGCAGGATTCCAAGCGTCTCCGTAGTTCGAACAGCACTCACCAGTTCGACCCTCAGAATGTCAAATTGCGCTTCCTCCGGAGGGAAGAAAACCGCCGCAACCGTACGCCGTCCGGCGGGAAGCACCGTAAGGGGAAGCGCAACCTCTTGGGAAACGGAAGGATCGGCGGTGACGGAGGGATACAAAGAGAACCGCAGGTAAATCCCCGAAACGGGATCCGGTCCCGGATTGCCCACCAGCACAAGGCACCATTCTCCTCCGCTGGGCTGGTAGTAGCAATACGGAGGATCGATGCGGAGGCTTACCGGCGTGGGAGTGGGCTGCGGCGTCTCGGATCCGACGGGTTTGACGGGGATTACAAGCACCTGCCCGATCGGCAGGGCGTTGGGATCCACCCCTGGATTGGCCTTGATCAGATCATCGACGGTGACGCCGAACTTCGCGGCAATCGATCCAAACGTATCTCCCTCGCGCACGGTATACGTCCGCGGCGTGGGGGTTGGAGCAAGCGTCGGGGTGAGGGATACTTCGCGCGTCGGAAAAAAATGCGACGGGGAAACGGTCGGCGATTGCCAACGGACCGGGGTCGGGAATTCCGCGGTCATCGGAACGGCGGTTTGGCAGCCGTACAGGACGGCGATCCAGAAGAAAACGCTCAACGTCCGCAGATGCATGGCTGCGATTATACAACCTCGACCGGGTTCTCCCCGAGCGCGGAAGACCCATAAGGCTGTCGGATTCATTTTTTTCAAGAAGAGGCGAGGATCGTCTTAGGAATCCGGCTCCGGCCCGTTCTCTTATGGCGTCACGGTGCTCGTCGGCGGGGGAGTCTCGGTTTCCGTGGGCGTGGGCTCCAGCGTGAGGGTTGGGGTGGGAGTATCGGTCGGGGTGTCGGCCGGAGTATCGGTGGGGACGTTCGTCTCCGTCGGCGTGAGCGTCACACTCGGGGTCAAGGTGGGTGTGTGGGTGGGGGTGATTGTCGGAGATGGTTTTTTCAAATAAAAGTGGATTTTCGTTTCCGCTTTTCCCCCCTGGCGCGAGTAGACGGTCAGGCGGAGGGTCACCCATCCGTCGTCGATCCGGGACACGTCCCACTCCGCCAACTTCCCCGTCGTGGAAACCGGCGTGGAGGAAGAAGGGAGAATCGAAATCCACTCGCCCGGATCCCGGTCAAGCGCATAATCGAGCGAGTAGTGATCAAACTCGCGGGTGGCACCCGCCCTGCCGAGGATATCCAGATTGTCATCCGCGATCGTCTGATTTTCCTGGGGCTGGGAGATGGAGAGGATTGGACGGGGGCTGTCTGCGGTGCATTCTCCCTCCGGGTAGTAGAGCAGCGGATCCGGGAAGCCGTGAGCCGCCGCCCACTCGCGTCCCTCGGCACTTCCCGCCAGCCATAACCGGGCGTCGGCATCGCTGACGGAGATCGTCAACGCCTGCTCCATATGATCGGCGCATGCTGCGGAGGCGCGCAAACCCGTAAATGTGTCAAACCATGTATCCCGCCACAGATCCTGATCGGCCGGCAGCGGCGGCTGGTCTAATGCGAAATATTCCGTGCGCGTAGAGGTGCAATATTTGCTTGGCTCGGTGCCGGAAACGGCGCAGATCAATTTCGGCATGATCCCGGAGGGCGGCAGGAACGGAGTGGGATTATTGCCGGTCAGCTGTTGGATCGCATTGACCATGAATTCCGCCCAGATCGGCGCCGCGCCGCTGACTCCCGTCGTTCCGACCATCGCCGTGTTGTCGGGATTTCCGATCCACACCCCCGCGACCAGATCGGGCGTATACCCGACCGCCCAGTTATCCTTGAAATCATTCGTCGTCCCGGTTTTCACCGCGGAGGGAAACGGCAGATTGAGCACCGAATTCGCGCCGAACATCGGGGTGCGCGCTTCGTTATCCGAAAGGATCGACGAGATCAGGAACGCGTGCTCCGCGCGCACAACTTGTTCCCCGGCCGGCGGCTGATACTCAAACACCGTCTTGCCGTCGTAGGTTTGGATTTTCGAAATCGCCACCGGCGGGATGCGCACTCCCCCGTCGGCCAGCACCGCATACGCCGCCGTCAACTCGAGCGGCGTCACTTCCCCGCCGCCCAGGGTGAGCGAGAGACCGTAATCCGCCTGGGTCAGCGTGGTGATGCCAAGGCGCTTGGCCATGGGAATCAATCCATCGGGGGCGGTCGTATCCGGATCATCATAAATGCCGACGGCTTGCAGGGTCTTCACAGCCGGGATGTTATATGAATTGGCGAGCGCCGTGCGCACCGTCACCGGCCCATGAAACTTGCCGTCGTAATTGACCGGTTTGTACGGAGGATTGGTGTCGAAGGGATCGCTCGAGGGCGGGAACTGACTCGGCACATCCCAGATCAGCGTCGCGGGAGTCCAGCCCTTTTCGAACGCGGCCAGGTATGTAAGCGGCTTGATGGCGGAACCCGGTTGCCGGGCGCGGATGGCCATGTTCACCTGGCCGGCCGGTTGCGCGTAGAAATCGGGCGATCCGACCATCGCCAGGATTTCACCCGTCGAAGGCTGGATGGCGACCAGCGCCCCGCCGGTCACGTGCTTATCGGAGAGCGCCTGTACCTGGCGCTGCAATACTCCCTCCGCCATGTCCTGCAAACCGGGATCGAGGGTGGTGTACACCTGGAATCCGGACCGGTAAATGGTCTGCGGATCGTATTTTGACTCCAGCAGCAGGCGGATGTAGTTCACCCAGTGCGGGTACCGCATGTAGACATCCGGAGGCGAAAAAACGGTCCCTTGCGCTGCGGTCCACGCGGCCACTGCCTCATCCGGTGTTATGCACACATCGGCCATGCCGCTTCCGACGAATATGCATTCCTGCTCCTGGCTGGCTTCGATCATCATCACCAGCACTTGGCGCTGGCGTTCCAGGGTTGAGTCGCGGTTGGTGTACACGTCATACACCGAGGGCGCCTGGGGAAGCCCGGCCAGCAGCGAAGCCTGCTCGAGCGTGAGTTTGTCGGCGGTGGTTTTGTAATATGTCTCGGCGGCGGCTTCCACCCCGTAGGCCAGGTTGCCATAGGAGTTTTCGTTCAGGAACAACTCCAGAATTTCTTCCTTCGAATAGCGGCGCGTAATTTCGACCGCCAGCAGCGCTTCGCGCACCTTGCGCATGTAGGAAATATCCGAGCGTTCCTCCGGCGTCATCAGGACCATCCGCGCCAGTTGCTGAGTGATGGTGGACGCTCCCGAGACGGTTTCCCCCGAAGAAATATTCTGGGTGAACGCGCGTAGAATCCCCCACACGTCGAAGCCGGGATGGCTGAAAAAGTTCTTATCCTCGGCGGCGATGGTCGCCGCCAGCATGTAGGGAGAAATTCTCGCCAGCGGCGTGTATGTCCGCCGGCCCGCATTCGGGTCGAGGATCTCGTACAGCAAGTCCCCGTTGCGGTCGTAGATGCGCGTGGTTTCGAATTGGGCGGTGTGCGTTTTGAGGTCCTCCACCGAGGGAAGGGTGGAGGCGATCTGGAAGTACTCGTACAACATGAAGCCCGCCGCGACGAATCCGATCGCGGTGAAGGCGAAAATGCCGGTCAGCAGGATTCGGAAAAGGCAGGATCGAACCGCGCGCCCGCGGGACCGCTTTTTACGCGGGAAACCGGACGTGGACGAATCCCCGCCGGAGGGGAGCGGTCCGGTCCGGGATATGCGGCGCCGCGCCCGCCACTGTGGAATGCGCGGCTGCCTCACCGGTTCCTTCAGCGGAACCGGTTCTTTCAATTCCGGTTCAGCGGCTCCTTCAACCCCCATCCCGGAGGGCGGGGTGAAATATTCTTCCGCCGCCGGCTCCGATTCGATGCGGGGTACCTTGGCGTCCGGAACGGGCTCTTCGCCGGCGTCACCTGCCAAACCGGCTTCCGGCGCAGCCGCTCCCGTATCAGGGGTTTTTTCCTGGGCCAACGATTCATCCACAGCCCCCCCGGAAGGCGCTTGCGGCGGGGCGGTTTCCTCCGCCGCAGCAGAGGATTCCTCCTCCTCTTCTTCCCAATCGCCGGTTTCATCAAGGCTGCGCTGCAGCCGGCGGAAACGATCCGCGGATGATTCTTCCATCTTAGGCAGCGGGTTTACTCTGGATCAGCACGATCCACTTGCCGCTCATGACGCTCTCGTCTTTTTGATTCTTCACCGTGAGTGCGAGTTCCACCGCGCCGCCCCCCAGCCGGGGAAACGGTTTCAGACCGAGCACTTCCATCTCACAGCGCACGGTATCGCCGAAGTAGACCGGCCGGCTGAACTTCCATTCGGTGATTTCGCGGAACGCGATCACGGTCCGGTCCATAACGCCGGTCTGCACGGCCAAACCGGAGATGATCGAAAGCACGAGCAGGCCGTGGGCCACACGCTGGCCGAACGGTCCCTTGCCCGCATAATCGGCGTCGATATGGATTTGATTGAAATCCCCTGAGAGTCCGGCAAAGGCCACCACATCGGCTTCGGTCACGGTCCGCCCGGAGGTGTAGATTTTCTGGCCGGGGGCGAGCTCCTCAAAATATTTTCCGCGGGGTCGGCTGTTCTCCATTGGCATCTCCTCCAAAGCATAGAGTCGCATGGATTCTAGCAC
Source organism: uncultured Anaerolineales bacterium (assembly GCA_964521085.1). Taxonomy (GTDB): domain Bacteria; phylum Chloroflexota; class Anaerolineae; order Anaerolineales; family RBG-16-64-43; genus JAFGKK01. Next base: position 9,477 of record CAZFPL010000028.1, read on the forward strand.
AGCCGCGACGCCGATTCTATTCGCCCCTCCATGAGTCCTTCCGCGGAATCGGCTTGCCGAGTTTTTCCTTGTGGGGAAAATACGCCCGCGCGTTTACGGTTTCCGCGCCGTGACCAGGGCCGAGAAGGGCAGCCCGCCGGCCATCCGGGCCACCCCGGAGAACGGCGTCTCACCGGTGGGGAGCACCGCAATATCCACGAACCCGGCTTTCTGCAAACCAAGTTGATATTCGTCCACATCCAGCGCACCGGCGATGCAAGCCGCCCAGCTCTCGAGGGATTTCGCCACCAGCGGATTCATCGGCCCGCGGGTGACGATATCCGACACGGCAGCGCGGCCTCCCGGTCGGAGGACGCGATGCATCTCACGGAACACCGCAGGCTTGTCGGGCGAGAGGTTGATCACGCAATTGGAGATGACGACGTCCACTTCGCTGTCGGAGGCGGGGATCGATTCGATCTGTCCCAGACGGAATTCGACATTGGCCGCGCCGGCCCTTTCCGCATTCCCGCGCGCCGTCCCGATCATCTCCGGGGTCATATCCACTCCGATCACATGCCCGGTTGGGCCGGCCTTTTTGGCGGCCAAAAAGCAATCCAATCCGCCGCCGGATCCCAGATCCAAAACCGTATCGCCCCGGCGGATGTCGATTTTAGAAACGGGATTCCCGCACCCCAGGGAAATGTCGGCGATGCCCTCCGGAAGATTCTCGAGTTGCTCCACTTCATAATTCCCGGAGGAGGAACACTCGCAACGGGTTCCCGATCCGCAACACGTCTCGGAAAATCGAGCTGCCTTGCGGGCGTAAAAATCGCGAACGGCCGAACGGATTTCTTCGGATTTGGGGTTGTTCATGGAATACTCCTTTTCCTATAGAAGTGCTTCTATCTATTGCCTTAAAAAAAATCAACGTGGATGTTTCTCAGGGGCGGCAAGTCCTTCTTCCTCCGGCGCGAACGTCTGGGAAAGCACCCCGCAGCAATTCACGATCTTCTTCTGGTCCAGGCGGTAGAAAGTGAGTTTCCCTTCGTGCCGGACGTCCACCAGGCCGGCGTCGCGCAGGATGGCGAGATGGTGCGAGACCGTCGGCTGGGTGACGCCCATATGGTCGACGATGTCGGTGACCGACCGCCAATCGCAGCAGCAATACTTCATGATCTTCTGCCGGGTCGAGTCGGCAATCGCCTTGGCGAATTCCACGGGCGCGGGGGTTTTTTTCATGTCATTCATCGTCCACTCCGGCATGGAATATTATATAGATAAACGTCTATTTGTCAATATCAACAATCGGGCGCCGGGGGTTGCAGGAAATATCGATTGGGAATGGAAAATCTGGGGTTTGGGGATCCGGATTGTTCCGAAGGCTGGAGGCGCGGGATCGAGCAATTCCCGGCGCAGGGATTCCCGAATGCGTCGTACAAGGGGAGGATCCAACTCGGACTTGCGATGGATTATTGGGGAGGTGTAAGAACGCGGAAAGAATCGACCATCTGATTGAACGAAGGCAGGCGCTGGTTCATTTCATCGACTGCTGTATAGCATATGATGTCCCAGACAATATTTCCATCACGGACGGCATACAGCGCTATCCGCATCGGAGTCCCCGAGGTATCCTTGGTCTCGAGGATCGCCCGCTCGACCTCGTATTCCGGATGCTTGACTTTCTGCTGTTCGATCAGGAGGAAATCCTTGGAGATGGCGCCGACGAATCGGGTTGTATATTCCGAAAGTGATTCACCCGAGTTGGGGAAATCGTACGCGATCGCCACGTTGGTCACGACGGCCGGGTTGCCCTGGTAGGAATCGATGCCCCACAGAACGTAGTTCTCGGAGGCGGTTGTCAATTTCTCTTCGATCACTTCCCAATTGTATTCGGCGCCTTTCTCCTTCAAGGATGCGATGATGGCGTCGATATCGGTATGCGGATCCCCTGCGGCGTAGGTTCCGGGCATCCAAATCTCCGCTTCCGGAACGGTAAACTTCACCCATCCCGCGAATATATCCGTACTGGTGGGAGTGCGTGTGGGGCTGTCGGCCGGTGTGCCAAACGGGGTGTACGTGGGGAATTGAAATACCATCGTCAGAGGCGTTACCGACGGAGTCGGCGCGAGCGTGGGCCCTACCATCTGCCGACTCGGCGTCGATGTGGATGGATGATTCACCGCCGCGACCTCCGGAGAGGAGGAGGAAATCGATCCGATGACGATGGCTGTCCCGGCCACGAGCACGAGGCAGTCCATCATCACCATCCCGCCCAGAATCGCGGCCTGCCAGATTTTCATACCGAGGATCCGCCGGGGAGCGCCGGCTTCCCAATCGGCCTGATCGAAGGAGCCCATGCAAAGATTATAACATTGGGTATATCAGTTAAAACCGACCATGGACCATAGACGATGGACCATCGCCGATTAATCACTAAGCTGGTTGGTTCTCGAACTTGCGATACGGGGGTTGAAAATCTTTTTGAAGTTTAGTTTGGGCTGATGTACGTGAGTTAACTTCCGCAGGGAAGAATCTAGCCATGGTCCATGGTCGATGGTCGATTTTTATCGGAGCCGAAGTGTGCGGGCCGGCGCGCGATGCACCGGCAGGAAGATTCGGACGGCGAAGAACATACACAAGATCAGTATGCCCAAACCCGACAATCCTGCGAAAATAACCGGGCGATTCGCAGGGAGGATGAGGAAAAGCCGCACGCTTTGGACCAGCCGCATCATGGTCACCGGCGAGAGACTCAGGAAAAGATAGGAAACGCTGGTTAACAATGTGGACAGCATCAGGCTGATGGCCGCTTCCAGCCATGGGAAAACAAACCTCGGCGCCGCCGAAAGGCCGCGCACCCTGCGCATGACGCGGGATCGGAGCAGGCCCGGTGCCGGTTCCAGCGGCAGCGTCCGTAAAGCATCCTCGACGATTTCCATCGAGCGGTTGATATCGGTGTCGTTCATACCCGTCCCTCCTCATAGGTTTCCAGCGCCGAACGCAGTCGTTCTTTTGCGCGGAAGAGGCCCGTCTTCACCGTTCCCATCGGCAAACTGGTGATGGAAGCGATCTCCTCATAGGGAAGATTCCGCTGGTAGCGCAGCGTCACCAGCAAGCGGTACGAATCGGGCAGCGCTTCAATCTGACGGTGCAACCAGGCCCGACGCTCGGCGGCTTCCACCCCCTCGAATGGGGTCCCGGATCGCAGGTCCGCGTGGTCGACGATTTCCTCTTCGCCGATGGCGGTCAATTCCCTCCGTAATTTCGGAAGGCGGTTGTAGCACAAATTGGTGACGATCCGGTAAAGCCACGTCCCGAAACGGGCTTGTGAGCGGAATTTCGGAAGCGCCTGCCATGCCCGGACGAAAGCCTCCTGCGCCGTGTCTTCGGCTTCCTGCTCGTTGCCCAGCACGCGGAAAGCCAGATTAAAGACGTAGGATTGATGCTCTACGACCAACATTTCAAACGCCCCGGCATCCCCGGCTTGCGCCCGAGCCACGATTTCCGCTTCATTCTCCAACGCGAATCAACCCTTCTAAGGGTTAGACCGGGCCTTTGGGAAAAAGTTACAGGGGGAACGGGAATAAGAATAAATGTTCTAAAAAGGTCGGAATTCTCCCTTGAAACTTTCCATCCGGATTCCGGTCAAACAATTGAAAACATTGAAAATATTGTACTCGGAGGTAAAACGATGAAGAAATGGTCTGTTGTGGGAATCCTGGGAATTTCGTTGCTTGCCATCTGCCTTGGCGCGATCGTCGCGTTCATTCCGATCGTCAGTCAGGTATGGTCGGGTGGGTTCCAATGGAATCTCTTCGGGGTCAATAACTTCAGCGCTGACGCCGTCGAAGAGCTTCAAGCCCCCGTGGACGGGCCCGCCGATCTTAAAATAACCACCCCTTTTGGGAAGGTGGATGTTAAAGCGGAAGAAGGAAGCCGCGAGATCGTCATCAGCGCGCATAAATATGCGTGGGGGATCAACAAACAAGCGGCGGAAGATCTCCTTCAGAAAGTAAAAATCGTCGTCAAACAAGACGGGAATTCCGTTAATGTCTATGTGGATCAACCGGTGGAGGTGGATATCTTCCATATCGGGCCGGCCAGCATATCGGTGGATTTTACCGTCCGCGTTCCGGTGGATTGCGCTGTGGAAGCTTCGTCGTCCAGCGGCGACATCAGCCTGACGGGAACGGCCGGCGAGGCAACCTTGCATTCCAGTTTCGGCGAGGTTTCGGCCGAGAAGGTCAAGGGCGGAGTGACCGCGTCAACCAGCTCCGGCGATGTGGTGGTCACGGATGTGGTTGCCGGGGAAGAATCCATCGAAGCCACAAGCAGCTTCGGCGAAGTCCTGGTCCAGAATGCGCAAGGCGACACCCTGAAAGCAAAATCCAATTCGGGGGAAGTCACCGTCAAGGATTCCGCGTTCACCGGCCGGGTCGACATCTCCACCAGCTTCGGCGATATCAATGGTTCCACTTTAAAAACCCACTCGCTGGACGCCCGGACCAACAGCGGGAAGGTCGTCCTGCAGGGCCTGGAGATCGAGGATGACTTGACCGCCCACAGCGATTTCGGCGATGTGGAAGTGAAAAACTCCTCGGCCCTTAGCTACGATCTTGACACCAGTTCCGGGAAAGTGACCGCGGAAGATGCGACGGGCAAGGTGAAGGCGCGCTCCGGTTTCGGCGATATCGAAATCCGCGGGACCGGCGTGATCCTGGATCTTTCCACCAGCAGCGGATCCATCGAATTCCGAGGATCGCTCGGCGACGGTGTCAGCACCCTGCGCACCAACTTCGGCGACATCCGAATCCATCTGCCGGAGGATGCGCAATTCGATGTCGATCTTTCAACGGATTTCGGCGACGTGGAATGCGGCTTTCCGGTCACGGCGACCAGCCACGACTCCACGCACTTGGTCGGAACCGTCGGGGCGGGCGGACCCTTGCTCAAAGCATCCACCAACAGCGGGAGTGTGAGCGTCCAACCGCAGGCCGCCCAGTAAGAAACAAGGTATCATCGTCGCGGCGGCCGCTTCGGCGGCCGCCGCGACGGAGCATTCGCTGCACCATTCAATCATCAAGGAGAATTGCCATGACTTCCGATTTTGACCCATCCTTCATTTACGCTCCATTCTGCTGCGGGCTCTTGTTCTTCATCGTCTTGTTCACCTTCCTGGCCGTTTGGCGCTGGCTGCAATACCGGGAAACACTGGCGCTGGCGGAAAAAGGTCTCTTGAAAGCGGAAGGCGGGCGTCTGGAGAAAGGCGGCAACGGAAAAGGCGCCTTGCGCTGGGGCGTGGTGATCGCCTCCCTCGGCTTGGCTCTCACCGTCGGTTTGTGGCCGCTGGGAATTAATTCCAGTTACCCACTCGGCCTGGGCCCATGGATGATCGGCGCGTTTATCCCGTTGTTCTTCGGTCTGGGTTTGATCCTGATCTATGTATTGACCAAGGACGGGGAAAAACCGGGCTCCGGCAAAGACGATGGCGGCTCCGCTTCGGCGTAGCACGCGAACCACCCTTTCAATCCCGCGGCGCCTTCTCGGCGCCGCGGGCCGTTTAAATCCCCCATGCAGTACCACCTTCCCGGGTTTTCCCCAGCCCTCTATGCTACACTTATCCTATGTCCAGTTCGATTCTGATCGTCGATGCCAATCCCGGACTCGCCACCATGCTGCAACAGGCGCTTTCTTCGGTGGGATTCGAATGCACCCTGGCCCTTACCGGACGGGAAGCCTTTCAAATCGCTTCCAGCAAGCCGATCAATCTCGCGATCGTCGATTTTCATCTTCCCGACGGGCCGGCGGAGGAGTTGATCCGCGTCTTTCAGAAGATCCAGCCGGAGATGATCCTGCTGGCGATCCCGCCCGACAACGATCCGGATAGTCCGATCGTCTCCGCCCTGGGCATCCAGGGCGCGCTGACCAAGCCGTTTTACCTGCCGGATCTGGTCCCCCACATCGCCGGTCTGCTGGGAGTGGAAGCGCCGTCACTCGCGGAAGTCAATCCGGAGGAGCCGGACGAATCCGGGTTGGATATTTTTAAACCGCCGACGCCGAAAAAATCCACGCGTTCCGTTCCCTGGCTCGAGAACGCCGGCAAGGCCAGCGCCTGGCTGGACCGGTTGGCGGCGGAGAATTCGGTGCGGGCCTGCCTGATCACGCGCGGCGATGAGTTGCACGCCGGAGCCGGCGAGTTCTCACGCGAAAAACTCGGGCTGATCGCCCGGCGGGTGGCCGAAATCTGGGCCGTCACCCCGGGCGGCACCATCATGCAATATGTCCGCATCCCGCCGGATAATGAGGAAGTGTTCCTCTTTTCCGTATCCATTGCGCTGGATTACGATCTGACCCTGCTCTTCGACCGCAAGACTTCCCTTTCGGCCGCCCGCCGCAGGGCGAAAACTTTCGAAAAAGCATTGGATAAACCGCCGGCCACCGGCACCTTCCGAAGATCGACAGCCGAACTTGTCGCCTCCCGGCGTAAAACCGGCGAGCTCGGCATTCCCAAACCCCGGACCGGAGACCTGATCGGTGCCATGCGCAAGACGGGCGAGCTCACCGGAGGAAAACCCCGGACCGGCGATCTCAGCGGGTCAAAGCGCAGAACCGGCGAGCTTCCGAGAAAACCGAGGAGCATCACCGACGAACTCCGGCGCTCCCGGCTGGCCAATCCCCCTCCCGACGCTCACGACGACCATGACTCCTAAAATCTTCCTCGTGGACGGGCATGCCCTCGCGTACAGGGCTTACTTCGCGTTGACCGGCGCGGGGACGCAGACCAACCGCTGGGTGACTTCGCAGGGCGAGGCGACCGCCGGCACGTACGGGTTCACCTCGATCCTGCTGTCGCTGTTGGAAAAAGACAAACCTGAGTACCTGGCCGTCGCCTTCGATACCGGCCGCACGTTCCGCGACGATCTGTATCCCCCGTACAAGGCCACGCGGGCGAAAATGCCCGAAGACCTGCGGCCGCAAATCGAGCGCATCCGTGAAGTGGTGCGCGCGTTCCGCATCCCCGTCTTGGAAGCCGAAGGGTTCGAAGCCGACGATGTGCTGGGAACGATCGCCCGCCAGGCGGCGAAGGAAGGCACCCCGGTGCTGATCCTCAGCGGCGACCGGGATCTTCTGCAACTCGTCGACGAACGGATTTCGGTGCGCCTTCCCGGGCGGTCGCTTTCAGATTCCGCTGAATACGATCCAAGCCGGTTCGAGCAGGAATGGGGATTCCCGCCGCTGAAACTGATCGATTACAAGGCGCTGGTCGGGGATAAGTCCGACAACATCCCCGGGGTGTCCGGTGTCGGCGAGAAGACGGCCACCGAACTGCTGCAGAAATTCGGATCGCTGGATTCCATTTATCAGAATCTGGAGGACGTCCCGCCCCGTTATCGGGCCAAACTGGAAGCCGGCCGGGAAAACGCAATCCTCTCGCGCACGCTGGCCACCATCCGCACCGATGCCCCGGTTCGGCTGTCCATGGAGGAATGCCGGGTTGGGCAATACGCGCGCGAGGAAGTGGCCGCGCTTTTTCAAACCTTGGAATTCCGAACCCTGCTTTCCCGTCTGCCCGCCCCCGCCGCGGCGGGAATCCAGCTTGGAATGTTCGGGGAACAAAAGCCGCAAGCCCAGCCGGGCCGCTGGCAGATGGTCGACGACGAACGGAAATTGACCGACCTCCTGGAAAAAATATCCCGCGCACCGATTCTCGCGGTCGATACCGAGACCACATCCACCGATCCCATGCGCGCCGAGCTGGTCGGGATTTCACTGGCGGTTGCGGAAGGCGAGGGATATTACCTGCCACTGCGCCACGAGGGCGGCCCCAATCTTGACTTCGGTCTCGTTAAAGCCCGGCTTGGCAAGCTGCTGGCCGACAGGGATCTTCCAAAAGCCGGGCATAACATCAAATATGACCTGAACGTGTTGGAGCGGGCCGGATTACCGATCTCCGCGCCGGCCTTCGATACGATGATCGCCGAATGGCTGTGCAACCCCGCATCCCGCAGCCTCGGATTGAAAGACCTCGGATTCGTCCGCCTTGGAGTGGAGATGACGCCGATCGAAGCGCTGATCGGCAGAGGGGCGAAACAGACCACGATGGACCATGTGCCGGCCGCGCAGGCGGCGCCCTACGCAGCCGCCGACGCGGATATCACCCTGCGCCTGGTGGCCCCGTTGCGGAAGGAACTGGACGAGCGCAGCCAGAAGAAGTTGTTCGAGGAAATGGAAATGCCGCTTATCCCGGTCCTGGCGGCCATGGAACGCGAAGGGGTGAATCTGGATCTGCCGTATCTGAATCAGCTGGGGGAAGATTTTCAAGCCGAGCTGCGCACCCTCGAAACGCAGGTGCACTCGCTCATCGGCCGCCCCTTCAACCTGAACTCCACCCAGCAGCTGGCCGACGTGCTGTTCGGCCAGCTTCAACTGCAGCCGCCGGATCGGTCCCGCAAGACCGCGGCCGGGAAATATTCCACCGCTGCGGATGTGCTCGACAGCCTGGCCGGGCAGCACCCGGTCGTGGAACTGATCCGCCGCCACCGTGAACTGTCCAAGCTGTTGTCCACCTACGTGGTGGCACTGCGCGATGAAGTCAATCCCTCCACCAGTCGGGTGCATACCTCTTTCAATCAGACGGGAACGGTTACCGGAAGGCTCTCCTCCTCCGACCCCAACCTTCAGAATATTCCGACGCGGACCGAAGAAGGGCGGCGGATCCGCCGCGCGTTCATCGGTTCGCCGGGCCGCCGCCTGCTTTCGATCGACTATTCGCAGATCGAACTGCGCCTGGCGGCGCACATGGCGAAGGATCCGGGCATGACCGAAGCCTTCCGCCGCGGGGAGGATATCCACGCCGCGACCGCGGCGGCTGTGTACGGCGTGCCGCTGGCGGAGGTCACGCCCGCGATGCGGCGGCACGCCAAAGCAGTGAACTTTGGCCTGCTGTATGGCCAGACCGCATTCGGCCTGACCCGCTCCACCGACCTGACCCTGACGGAAGCGGAGGCGTTCATAAAAAAGTACTTCGAACGCTTCGCCGGGATCCGCACCTTCGTGGAGAACACAAAACGGCTGGCCGCCCAGCAGGGATTTGTGGAGACCATGCTCGGCCGGCGCCGGTATTTTCCGGAACTATCCGCGTCGGCGCGTCTGGACATGAACGCCCGCAACCGCGCGGAACGTGAGGCGATTAACTCCCCCGTTCAGGGCTCGGCCGCCGACATCATGAAAATCGCGATGATCCGGCTGCCGGACGCGCTGGCGCAGGCCGGCCTGGACGCCCGGATGACCCTCCAAGTGCACGACGAACTGGTATTCGATTGCCCTGCAGCGGAAATCACCCCGGCGGCACGCATTATGCACCAAGTCATGGAAGACGTGCTTTCTCTCAGCGTTCCACTCGTCGCGGATGCAAAACAAGGCGAGAATTGGGAGGAAATGCAGGCAGTCGAGCATCCGAAACAATAATCCGGGCTCTTCCTGGAAAAACGCATGAAAAGGTTATCTCGGGGAATTGGAAGCTTCCTCCTTCTAGGGTTTCTATCGGCAGCGTGCAGCGGCCTTATCGCCGGGGAAAACGCGGGCGGGGTAAAATCCAGCTTTGGCGAAGCCCCTTTTATCACCGAGATTGCATCGGCGACCTACACTCCGTTTCTCCCGACCGAACGCATCGCTTCTGCGACGAACCCCCCTGCCGGCACCTCGATTTCTCCTGCGGCATCCAATGGAAAAGTCTGGATGTCTCCTGCCTTGCCAGCGACGTTTCTTGCCTCCTTCGCGCTGCCCGAAGGATGGGAAACCGCCGCCGCACCCGAAGCGGCGGATATCCAACTTAAGATCGGCGCCGTTCATCCGATCTCCACTTGGATCTACGCGCTTGTCGCGCCCTTCCCGACGGTCGCGGACGGACTCTATAGTTGGGATCTCAAGAAGGCATGGTCTGGAGGCGGAGGGGGGTTTTTCTATGCACGACCGCTCCTCCTGGATCAAAACACCCTGGATGTTTTTTCCGCGCTCTGGGGGATTCCCGGTCCGGGGACGACGGAGGTCGTCTCCGACGGAGAGCTTGTTGATGCGGCATGGTCCGCCCGGCCCGCCTGGGGAATAATTCCATGGGAGGATGTCGAGCCGCGTTGGAAAGTCCTCGAACTGGACGGGCAATCGCCGGTGCGCAAGAATTTCATACCCGCAGCCTATCCCCTCGCTGTACCGATCTCCTGCCAGGGGCAGGAGGATTTATGCGATCAAGCCGCCGATCTCTTCCTCCCGGCGACCAACCGTGATCCATCCAAACTGACGACGCTGGTGCTCACCGGCGTGACCGCGCTGGTGCGGGCCACGGCAACCGCGATGGAATCCCATGGGGTCCTGTATCCGGCGGAGGAGATCGGACCGCTCCTGCAGGAAGCCGATTTTACCCATGTCAGCAACGAAATTCCCTTTTCAGAGGAATGTCCGCCGCCGGATCCGAGCCCCGGCATCTATCCCTTCTGCTCCGATCCGCGCTATATCGACCTGTTGGAATTCATCGGTACGGATATCGTCGAGCTTTCCGGAAACCACGTGCTGGATTACAAAGCCGACGCCCTGTTGTATACGCTGGATCTGTACCGCCAACGGGGATGGCAGTTCTATGCCGGCGGAGACAGTTTGCAATCAGCCCGGCAGCCGATCCGAATGGAGCACAACGGCAATCGGCTGGCCTTCATCGGCTGCAACCGCCCCGGCTACAACGGGGAATGGGCCACCGAAACCTCGCCCGGCGCGGCACCCTGCGATTTCGAGTATCTCCAGGCCGAGATCCGGCAGTTGCGGTCCGAGGGCTACCTGCCCATCATGACGTTCCAGTATTTCGAGTACTACCATTTCGAACCGACCGATCAACAGGCGCGGGAATTCAAGATGATCGCCGACGCCGGTGCCGTGATCGTCTCCGGAAGCCAGGCCCACCACCCCCAAGGTTTTGATTTCGCGGACGGATCGTTCATTCATTACGGCCTGGGAAACCTGTTCTTTGACCAATTTGATTTCCGGGACGGGACGGACTTGGCCTTCATCGACCGGCATATCTTCTACCAGGGCCGGTATCTTGGCGCGGAGCTTTTCACCATCCACTTTGTGGATTATGCGCGTCCGCTGTTTATGCCCCCCCAGGAACGCTCCGATTTTCTATCCGCGGTTTTTTCCGCCAGCGGTTGGTAGGCGCATCCTTCGGATGGAAGACCTAAAAGAATCAATCCGGCAACGGGCTCGGGAATTGGGTTTCGCATTATGCGGCTTCACCACCGCCGAACCTCCGCGGCATTTTCCGCTTTTCGCGGATTGGATTGCCGGCGGATATCACGCCGGGATGCTTTATCTGGCGACCGACCGCTCCCTATCGGCGCGGGCGGATCCGGGGCGGCTGCTTCCCCCAGCCCGGTCGATCATCGCGCTGGCTTCGCCGTACCCCCCGCCGCCGGCGGCGGAGAATTTCCCGCTGGAGGGATTCGTTGCGGCGTATGCGTTGGGCGACGACTATCACGATATCCTGCGAATTCGCCTGCGCTCGCTATCCGAATTTATCGACAAGCAGGCCGGCCGGCACCTGGAAAGCCGTGGATATGTCGACACCGGTCCGATCCTGGAGAAAGAAATCGCCTCGCGCGCCGGTTTGGGATGGATCGGACGGAATTCCATGCTGATCCATCCCGCGCTCGGATCCTTCTTCTTCCTGGCGGAAATACTCACCGAGATGGGTCTTCCCCCCGATCCCCCATTTACCGCTGACCGGTGCGGAACGTGCGACCTTTGCCGCCGGGCCTGCCCGACCGGATGCATCCTTCCGGACCGGACGATCGACTCCCGGCGCTGCATCTCCTATCTCACGGTCGAACATCGCGGGCCGATTCCCGAGTCTCTCCGCGAACCGGTCGGCCGTTCCGTTTTCGGGTGTGATATCTGCCAGGCCGTCTGTCCATGGAATCGGAAAGCAACTTCGATTCCAGACGCCTGTTTTCTCCCGCGGTCGCACTTTCCGATCCACGACATGGCCAGGGAATTCAACCTTTCGGAGGACGAATGGACAGCCCGTTTTCGGCGAAGCGCCATCCGTCGGACGGGCCGCAAAGGGTACCTCCGGAATCTCCTGATTGCGCTTGGAAACTCCCGCCGGGAGGGAGCCGTGCCGGTGCTGCTTGCCGCCCAGACGGACCCGGATTCGGTCCTGCGCGAGAGTGCCGAATGGGCATTGAGCCGGATTCGAGGATAAAAACACTAAAAAACAGCCCGGTTTTAGGCTTGTGGCACAATCCTATCCAATTCGGTAGAATGACTTTGTCCGGTCCTCCACCATCCAACATCGAAAAAGGTCAATCCCAGGCCTCCATGGAGGAGCCGGAGGGAAGGAGAAAATGTCTGATTTGAACAATTCGGAAGATTTTGGCGATACTACGGGGTTTTACCCGCGGCGCCGTGAAGGAATGGGCAATTTCTTCATCGGGATGCTGACCGGCATCGCCGTCGTTGTTGGAGTCCTTCTCCTGATCATCGGGATCTGGGGACCCAACGCGTTGCCGTTACCGTTCCTGTCTTCCGCAACCCCGGTACCGACGGCCACGGTCGAGGCCACCCTGACCTTCATGCCTTCGATCACCTTTACACCGACACTGGAGACACCCTCGGTGACGCCGACTCCATCCTGCCCGTCGGAGTACGTCGTTCAATCCGGCGATCTGCTCAGCACCATCGCCCAAAAATGCGGCGTGTCGGTGGAAGCCATTGTGGCGTTGAACCCAACCCTCGATCCGAACAACATCCAGGTCGGCCAGACAATCCTCCTCCCGGCGCCGGGAACAGGATTTACTCCGACCGCAATCCCCTCCGACACGAAACCCGGTACGACCATTTCGATCCGGGTCATGGAGGGAGACACGCTTGAATCGATCGCTGCAAAATGCTGGTCGACCGTCGCCGACATCGTCAAGTTGAATAAAATCGAGGATCCCAACTTCCTGTCGGTGGGAATGGAACTGAAATGCCACTACGGGATCGCCACGCCGGTTCCAACCCGCGTTTCTCCCACTTTCGGGTTTACCCCAACGTACACCGTCACCATTACCCCGACTCCGTGACCGGCGGCAAAGATAAAAAAATCCCCCCCAGCGAAACCGCCGTGGGGGATTTTTTTGTTTAAGATCCGGCCGGGATTAGTAATCCATCCCGCCCCCTCCCGGGGGCATCGGCATCGATTTTTCTTTTTCCGGGGCGTCGGTGATGAGCGCCTCGGTGGTTAGGATCATGGCGGCGATGGACGCCGCGTTTTCCAACGCGCCGCGGACGACTTTAACCGGATCGATGATCCCGGCTTTTATCATATCCGTGTATTCGTTGGTCAGCACGTTGAAGCCGATGTGCTTGTTCTTGGCTTCGGCCGATTTTCTGCGCACGGCATCGATGACAACCGCGCCGTCTTCCCCGGCGTTTTCGGCCAGCCGGCGGATGGGGGCTTCGAGCGCCTTGCGGACGACGTTCACGCCCACCTGGGCATCATCCGAATCCATCTTGATCTTATCCAGCGCGGAAGCGGCGTTGATCAGCGAGATTTCCCCGCCGGCCACGATGCCTTCTTCCACGGCCGCGCGCGCCGCCGAGAGGGCGTCTTCCACGCGGTGTTTCTTTTCCTTCAACTCGGTTTCGGTGGCCGCTCCGACGCGGATCACCGCCACGCCGCCGGACAGCTTCGCCAGCCGCTCCTGCAGCTTTTCCTTGTCGTAATCGGAGGTGGATTTGTCGATCTCGACCTTGATCTCGTCGATCCGGCCTTTGATCTTCTTCGGATCGCCCTTGCCGCCGATGATCGTGGTGTCGTCCTTGGTGGCGACAATCTTGTCGCATTTGCCGAGGTCGGCGAGAGTCGTGTTCTCCAGCTTCTTGCCGAGCTCTTCGGTGATCACCGTGCCGCCGGTGAGGACGGCAATATCCTGGAGCATGGCCTTGCGGCGGTCTCCGAAGCCGGGCGCCTTGACGGCCAGCACGTTGAGCATGCCGCGCAATTTGTTCAGCACGAGGGTCGCCAGCGCTTCGCCGTCGATTTCCTCGGCGATGATCACCAGATCCCGCTTGCCGGTCTGGACTAGTTTTTCGAGGATCGGGACGATATCGGTTGCGGCGGAGATTTTCTTATCATAGATCAGAATGTACGGTTCGGCGATGACGGATTCCATCGCTTCCGGACTGGTGATGAAGTAGGCGGAGATGTAGCCGCGGTCGAACTGCATGCCTTCCACGTATTCGGTCTCGAACTGCAGGGTCTTCGATTCCTCGACCGTGATCACGCCGTCTTTGCCGACCTTGTCCATTACGTCCGCGATCAGGCTGCCGATTTGGGCGTCGGCGGCGGAGTTGGTGGCCACCGAGGCGATTTCTTCTTTGGTTTCGATCTTCTGCGACTGGGCGCGGATCGCTTCCACGGCCGCAGCGGTGGCCTTCTCGATTCCGTGCTTGATCAGCATCGGGTTGGTTCCGGCCGCGACGCTTTTGAGGCCTTCGATCACGATCGCGTGCGCAAGCACCGTCGAGGTGGTGGTGCCGTCTCCGGCGATATCGTTGGTCTTGGTGGCCGCTTCTTTGAGGAGTTGGGCGCCCATGTTCTGATACGGGTCTTCCAGCTCGATCTCTTTGGCCACGGTCACGCCGTCGTGGGTGATGGTCGGGGCGCCGAATTTCTTATCCAGCGCGACGTTGCGGCCTTTGGGGCCGAGGGTGGTGGCAACCGCATTGGCGAGGATTTCGATTCCCTCTCTCAGCCGCTTGCGGGCCTCATCGGAAAAGACAAGTTGTTTGGCACTCATAGTTTTTTCTCCTGGATTCTAAGGGTTGGTGAGAATGCTCACCTAACCCTCAAGGATGGCAAGGATATCGGATTCTTTTACGATGAGCAGTTTCTTGCCGTCCACCTTAACCTCGGTTCCGGCATACTTCGCATACAGAACGGTATCCCCGACTTTAACGTCCATCGGGATGCGTTTCCCGTCCTCATCCCGCGCGCCCGGTCCGGTGGAAAGGATCTTTCCTTTCTGGGGTTTTTCCTTTGCGGTATCGGGGATCACGATTCCGGCAGGGGTCATTTCTTCCTGCTCCAAGGGCTCGATGACAACCCGATCGCCAAGCGGTTTAAATGTAACAGCCATCTTGCTTACCTCCTTCATGGAATTGTTGGACAGAGAGAGAATTAGCACTCCAACGGCCAGAGTGCCAATACGCATAATACACAACTGGCTTGGAGATGTCAAGGGGTATAGGAAGAGGAGGGGAAAAATCTTGTCGGCGGTCGGTTCCGCACTATGGTTACCGCCGGATTATTCGTTCCACCGTCTTTTCCAACTCGTCGAACTCCACTGGTTTGGACAGGAAAGCGTTCGCCCCGGCGGAGAGAATCCCCGCTACGATCGCATCCTGTGTGTCGGAGGAGACGGCCAAGATCGGCACCGTCGATAAAAACGGATCCCGGCGGATGAAACGGATCACCTCGCCGCCATCCACCCCCTGCATATGGACATCCAGGACCAGCAGATCGGGGAGTCCCTGAGTCATGGTCTCGATCGCCACGCGCGGGCTGTACACCGGCCGGGCTTGATACCCGATCAGGGACAGCATTTTCACAATGCCGTCCGCCGTTTCGCGGTTGTCGTCCACTACCAGAGCCGTGGGATTCATGGGTTCGCTGAAATCTCCAAGAGTCATTCTACTCTGAAACCGGGAATGCGGAAAAACAGCGTCCCCGCGTACGGTCATTCGTTGGGCGTGGTTTCCCGGAAGCAGGCCGAAGGCTGCGGGGAAGTTCAATCGTGGAGGTAGACCTCGGTTCCCTGCCCTTCGAATTTCGGAGGATCCATGCCATTCTCGACCGTCGGATAGATCCAACGGTATAACCAACGCGCATCATCCGGACGCATATTCAAGCAACCCTGGCTGTTGGGGCGGCCGAAATCGTTATGCCAATACGCGCCGTGAAAGGCCGTTCCCAAAATGTGGAAGAAGGAGACGAATGGCACCCCGGGCAATTCGTGGGCGTCGAAATCCGAGGTCAACCGGCCGTTTCCCATGTGCCGGCTGGGAACCTTCTCGAAAACCCGGAAACGGCCGATGGGTGTGATCGTCCGGCCTTGGCCGGGTTTCGGATCCTTGCGCAGCCAGCCGCTGGAAACCGTCGCGGTAAAAACAGGCTGCTCGTTTTCCAAAGCCGTGACCATCTGTCTGGTCAGGTCCACTTCGATCCGCTTGGATTCGGGTGGAACATCCGGGGAAACCGGAGCAAGATCTTCCGGAGTGAATGGGCGGAGATGTTCGGCGCGCACATAATATTTATAGTGCAGCCAGTCATCCAGGATGGTGTACCATGGACGGCCGTCCTTATCCATGGTTATCCCGGTCACCCAGAAGGCGGCTTTGTAATACAACCGGTACAGGAGCGGCGCCTGATCGGACGGTCCGTGATGGGATTGGGTGAACGGGACCGTCACTTCCATCAGCATCCCGCCTACGGGAATATCGTACACCACGGGATTGAAATTGTATCGGACTTCCTGAAGGTTGGCGGTATGGGCGAACCCATCGAGCAATCGGAACCATCGCGGATTTCCCGCGGGGCCCTTCTCGCCCTGAATTTCTTCCAACACAGTGACGATTTGGTCGCGGTACAAATACCAAAGGACCGGCGCCGCGGGATCCGGTTCCATTTGAACATGTATGCCGTTGGCCGTAGCGCGGGCCAATCGATACGGGGGCGGTTGGTCTTCGGGAGGCGGCGTGGTGAAAGCCGAGCCGGCCAGCGATGCTCCGGCAATTTTTAGGAACGTTCGCCGCGAGCAGGATTTCATACGGGATTGGAGCCGTCCCTACGCGGCGGGCGGCGGGACGGGTAAATCCTCGATCCGGGTTTTTATCCACCGATCCCCCTCGTCAATCAGCATGACCGGTATCTCATCGCGGATGGGATACTTGCGTCCGCAATCCGTCTCCTGGCAGACCAGCCAAGCATCCTTCTCCAGCTTCAGCAGACCCTGCCTCTCCTGAACGCATGCAGGGCATCGTAAAATCTCTAGAAGATCAGGGGCGATCATAGGATAACACCTCCACTATGCGGACCGGATGGATGATGGCGCGGTTCACCGCTTGCGGATAATACTCCGTTCGTGCCGCTTCATCCAGACCCGAAAAATCGGGCCGGATTGCCGGAATTCCCTACGTCAAGGCGGCTTCTCGCCAAGGTCAAACCAGTCCCTCGGCCCGCAGCCGGCGGACGATTTCGGAGACCGATTCCCAGCGGTCCATCGTGTAGAACAGCACACCGGGCGCTCCGGCCGTCAGAAGCTCCCGGCACTGGCGCACGGCGAATTCAATTCCAAAATCGGCGGCTGCTTGTTTATCTTCTTCCGGAATTCCGGCGAGCTGTCGGCGCATGCTATCCGGGATGCTTGCTCCGCAGGTCGCCGCAAGGGTTTCCGCCAACTTTATCGAAAAGATCGGCATCACACCCGGAAGGATAGGGACGCTTACTCCCCGGGCGCGGCAGCGGTCGACATAATCGAAGAAGAACCGGTTGTCGTAGAAATAATTGGTGATGATGTATTCCGCGCCCCGGTCCACTTTCCCCTTCAGAAAATCCGCATCCCGATCCGGATTCCCGGCTTGTGGATGGCCCTCCGGGTAGCCCGCAGCTCCGAGGCAGAAAGAGAAACGGGGCCGGATGTAATCCAGGAGGTCGGATGCGAACGTCAAGCTGTCCGGGCGGGGCCGGAATCCCGGATCGCGGGGTGGATCCCCCCGCACCACAAGGATATTCTCCACGCCGTTCTCGGAATAGCCCTCCAACACCTCTGCGATTTCCTGCAGCCCCAATCCATAACCGGCAAAATACGCGACGACCTCCAGCCTCATTTCTTTTTTTAACCGGGCTGCAAGCTGCCGGGAGCCTTCCCGCGTCGAACCGCCCGCCCCGAATGTGACCGTTACAAAATCCGGAGAGAGATCCGCCAGCCGGTGGATCGTGGTTTCCAAGCTTTGCTCCGCCTTCGGAGTCTTTCCGGGGAAAAACTCGAAGGCCAGGCTTGGTTTTTTCTGCGCTTTCCAGTGGTCGGTAATCCTCATGATCCCTATCCTTCATCTCTCCTGTCGGCTCGGACAGCCGGGCGGATCCGCCCGGTTTCCGCATTGTACCCGAGAGTGTCTTAAAAACGATCCGCCTTCGGTACGGAGGCGGGATTCCCAGAGTCGGCCGGTCACTCGAGTTATTTGCCATCCTGCGCGGCGGAAAACCGCCCGCTTGGCCCATGGTCTTCCTGCAATGCCGGGCCCAGATCCCCGGAAACACGGTTGAATTCTTGTATTCGGCATTCGGTCCGCCGATTACTTTCGAATTTCGGAAGTAACGTCGGACCCGGCGAAAAGGATCATCCGGCGCGTTCGCCGGCGGGAAAGGCTGCAGCAAGGCAAACCCGGGCGAGGGCATCACGGCGGGCAGGGGGCATTATCGGCGGAAGGCGTGTATTTGTCCGGGTTATATTGGCATACCGCGCCCCAGGGCAGGTAATGGGTGACGAACCGGTCTTGCAGGATCACCTGGCTGTTTCGATACACCGTCCGTGTGACGGTCACATCCGCGCCCTTGACCGCCCAATCCACTTGCTTCCAGTCTTCCGTCAATTGCGTATTCTCCTCCCACTTCGGATCGGGAGGATCGGTCTCGTTCGTGACGCCGGTGGAATAATACTCCACCGTCCGGCCGTCGGAGGAGGAATAAAAACGCCAATAAAGCCGTCCGGCGGCCCGGTCGACCTCGGTTTCCATCAGAATCCAGTTGGAAGAATCGTTGGTGAATTTAAAATCCACTTCCGGGAAGAACACCGTCGCATCGAATCCCGCACCGAGGTGGACCGGACCGTCGCCGGATTCGTAATAACCCACCCGGTAGGCATGCGAATGGCGCTCGTTGATGGGGAAACCGGTCATGAAAACCGCCCGGAAGAACGTCGTGCTTACCTGGCACACTCCCCCGCCGGCGCCCTTGATTGTCCGGTTGCCCAGAATGATGAGTGCCTCGGCGTATCCGGTATCCAGGCTGACGTCTCCAAGTTGCGCACCCATGGAAAACGTCTCGCCCGGTTTCACCAGTACACCATTGAATTTTTCGGAGGCCAGAGTGATGTTGTGAATCCGGGCTTCCGCCGAACCTTTGAACGACGTCCATTGGTTGCCGTTCGGCAGGAGACCGGTTATTCCCAGACTGGCAGCGGTGCTATCGTCGCCGATTTCCGGTTCGACGAAGTCGAACCCCAACGCCGCGCCATGTGCGCCCTGGCCCACGGCGACCTGGATCGCCTCGATGGATTTGGCCACGTTCAATTCGCGTCCGCGCTGGGAGGGGATATAGAGTTCGATCGTTCCGGCGGAATCGTTGAATTGATAGCGCGCATTTGCCACCTTGCGGGAGAGCGTTCCGGCAAGCGGCTGCAGCAGCGCGGTTAATTTGTTTTCATCCAGCGCCAACGCGTAGTGGGTGCCGGCGGAATCGGTCACCTTGCGGAAGGTCAGCATATCCGCCAGCATCGCCGGAGTGATGTTCCAGGAACCCGGATCGCCTATTGCCGGCTCGCTGATCGAGAGGACGAAATCCTGCGCGAGCAACCCCTTGGCGACCTCGGCCTGCGAGGAGGCGTCCAGCACCTCCGGGGCATATTCCCGCACTTGGAGCGGTATTTCGGCGTCGGCGAGGTGTCCGATGGGAACAGCGATAAGCGTGAGCATGGCCGCCGTATCCATTTCCTTCCCCATAAGACCCGGCAGCGCCACCACTTCCATGCCGTGAAGCTCGAGCTTGGCCTCCACGGCCGGCCGTTCGACCTCGGCGGCGATCCGTTTCAGGTAGGCCATCGCGGTGCCGAAATCGAACTGAAGAACCGGCGCAACCGCCACCCCGTTGAATCTGGCCTGCATCTGTAATTCCAAATTCCCAAGCGAATCCGCGGACCGGCCGACGGAATAGGCGTCATTGACGGTTGCCAGCAGATCCAATCCCAAACCCAGGTCCGCCGGTGTCGCCGTCCAGGTTTTTCCTTCATATGTAAAAGTGATTCGCCCGTCGCGGGGATAGGAAAAACCGTCATTCATCCGATAGGCCGCTTCGGCGGCGGTGAGTCCGGAAAGGTCCATCCCATACACCGAGACGCCGGGAAAGACTCGTCCGCTGTTGGAGGAGTCATACAGGGAAGCGCTGATGGCGGCAAAAATCAAAATGCTCAGGACGCCCGCCAGGAGGATGGCCGATGCCCGGATGACCGTTTTGGCGACGGCGGACCTATCCTTCCGCAGCGGCGGCGTGACGGGTGCATTTTTCTGTAAAGTGTCCATGGATAAGATTATATCTCACGGCAATCCTTAGGAAAAAATTATCCATGGAACCCCCTCCCCCGGGGTGGAGGGGGAATTCTTAATCGACTGCAAGTAGGGAGAGCCTGTTTCCGCCAAACCGCGGATCCGCTGGAATTCTTTCTCAAAGGCGCCGGCCAGTTCCGGATTCCAAAGAATTAATAGGTCCTCATCATTCTTGCTTTCCGCGCTATTGGTGAAATTGTAGGATCCCGTGATGACGATCTCGCCATCGAGGAGGATTACCTTATGGTGCATGTTGCGCGGATTGGCGTCCAGCAGAACCGCGGCGCCCCCCTGCCGGAGAAAGTCGAACTGCGCTCCGGTATTCGACCGGGCCTGCGTTGATTCCAGGATCCCGAATACGGGCACGCCGTCCGCCGCCCGCTCGAGCATGCCTTCGGCGATTTCCCCGGACGTGAAGGAAAACGCCAGAAAGTGAATGGATGTCCGTGCTCTCCGAATCAACTCGATCACCCGGTCGGCGACCTGGTCCTCGGGGGCGAAAAGCGCCTCGATACCTCCGACTTCCGTCTCCACCGTGGCGGCGGGCTTTCCAT
>CAZFPL010000028.1:30524-35488 GCA_964521085.1 uncultured Anaerolineales bacterium
CGCCGGAATCAACAACGCACAACGAATTAAAAGTAATCGGATATGGTGGATGGGAAGCATGGATCCCCCTGGATGGTTGGAGCTTCGTTATTATAAATCCGATTTTTAAAAAAGATGAGCGCCATCCTCCCCCGATGAAGCGCGGCAATCGGATGCCTGAATAAAATCCGAAGGCGCGAGGAATTTCTTTTTCGAAAACAGGCATCGGGACGAATGAACCTCCCGATGCCTGTTCGAACCGCCGATCGGCCGACGGATTAGATAGGCTCCCAATCCGGCCCCAAATCTTGTCCGGGATTCGAGGTCAGGTTGGTCAGCCCGCTTCCATCTACCCGGACAGCGAAAATCTCGACGTCGAATTCTCCTATGTACTCGGCCGACAGGAATACCAACCAACTGCCGTCCGGCGACCAGCCGGGCCGGAAATTCGCACGCCCGTTGTCCGTTAATGGCACGACGTTTGATCCGTCGGCCCGCATGATAAAAATTTGTTTTTTCTTTCCCGACCGTTCGGAGGCGAACGCGATCAGAGTGCCGTCCGGAGAGAACGCTATTCCCCCGTCTTCGGCGGGATTTTCCGTTAAGTTCCGCTTTGCAGATCCGTCCGCGCCCATCAGCCAGATTTCTTCCGGCCAGAGCGGCATGCCGAACGCCAGATGGGTTCCGTCCGGGGACCAGTCGAACTCGATGATGTCCGGGTCATCCGGAGTCAAGTTTGTTTGTCCGGAACCATCTACCTGCACGATGCATACATCGCCCGCATTGGTGTCCCGGAGACCGCACAGGCATGCGATCTCATCCCCGTTCGGCGACCAGGCGGGTTCCACTTCATCCATACCGTCCGTGCTGGTCAATGCGCGCACATCCGAGCCGTCGGCGTTCATGACATACAGGTCGTAATCGCCGCCGCGGTTCGATTGGAACACGATCTGCGACCCATCCGGCGACCAATCAAAGGCGGATTCGTCGGCCGGGGTGCGGGTAAGGTTAAGTGGATCCGAACCATCGGGACGGATCCGCAGGATATCGAAGGTATGCTCGCTGCCGCTGCCGATATACGCGATCCACTCGCCTCCGGGCGACCATTTGGCGCCCAAATCCGTGTAGCCCGGGTCACCGGCCAGAAGCCGCACGCCGCTTCCATCGGCGTTCATCAGGTAGATATCGCTAAGGCCGTTCTCGCGGACGGAGTTGAACACGATCCGACCCATGTCCTTTAACTCGGGATATGCCGGCGGCTGCGCCACGGTGGGCTCGGCGGTTGATTCCGAGGTCGCTTCCGGAGTGTTCTCCGGAAGAACCGCCGCGGTTTCGGCGGGGATCTCCGCCGTCGGTCCGGAGGTCGTGGAAGGCGCCGGTGTGACCGCCCCTGACGAAAAGCAAGTACAAGAAAGCGTAACGAAAACCATTCCAAGCACGGTATTCAGAATACAAATTCTGACAGTCCGTTTCATAGCATTCCTCCTTGCGGTTTCCCGCCGCCCGATCCATCCGATCCAGCAACGGCAGGGTTAAAGTGGTTCCCAATCGGGATTTAAATCTCTCGCAGGATTTGACGTGAGATTGATTGGTCCGCTCCCATCGATCCGAATAACGCTGATTTCGTAATCCGTTTTGCCCGGGTATGCTGTCTGGAGGAAAGCGATGGCGGTTCCATCCGGAGACCAGACAGGTTGGGAATTGTATAGATCGTTATCCGTCAATTGGACGACGTCGGACCCGTCCGAATTCATAAGAAAGATCTGTGTGTTCTTTCCGGCCCGGTCTGATGAAAACGCGATCCTGGCGCCGTCGGGGGAGAATGCGAATCCGCTGTCATCGGCGGGATCGTTCGTCAGGTTTTGTTTGCCGGATCCATCCGGATTCATCAGCCAGATTTCCGCCGGCCGGGTCGACCGGCCGAACGCAAGCCGGGATCCATCGGGGGACCAGACAAACTCCCAGACGTTCCCGGCGCCCTCCGTAAGGTTCGTCTGGCCCGATCCGTCAGCGTTCATGATGCAAAGATCCTCCGTGTATGAATCCTCCGGCCGACATCGATAGGCGATGGCATCCCCAAGCGGCGACCAAGCCGGATTCATCTCCCATCGCCCGCTCGTCCAAGTCAACCGCCGGGCGTGCGAGCCGTCGGCGTTCATGAGGTAAAGTTCGTGATTGCCGCTGCGGTTCGATTCGAATACGATCTGCGACCCGTCGGGCGACCAATCGAAATTTTCGTCATCGGCCGGGTCATCCGTGAGATTCTCCAGTCCCGAACCATCGGGTCGGATCCGTTGGATGTCGAGGGTTCCGCCGGCGCTGCTGATGAAAGCAATCCATTCACCGTCCGGCGACCAAGCAGGCCGGGTATCGCCGCTGCCCGACGTCCCGGCCAGGAACCGCACCCCGCTGCCGTCGGCGTTCATGATGAACACGTCGCTGTCGTTGTCGTCTCGCGACGACGAAAACACGATCCGGCCCATATCCGCCAGCGCCGGCAGCGCCGTGGGCTGTAATTCCGCCGTCGGTGTGGAACTGGATTCTCTCGTTGCCTCGCGAGTATTCTCCGGTGATACGGACGCGATCTCGGACGGGACTTCCGCAGACTGGGGGGAATTTGTATTGACCGTCCGGGAAGGCAGCCCCGATTTTGCACAGCTGCAGGTAAATGCAATACAGTTCAGGATGATTATTGCATTCAATAAATGGCCCTTTGAAGTCCGTCGCATGGCATCCTCCAAGGCTGGTTCCCGCCCGAAGCAGTGAATTGCTATAGAAAATGGAAACGGAAGTCAGGTGGCCACCGATTCCAAGAATTCGAGAATGGCCTTCGCTACTACGTACGGTTTTTGCGATTGCAGGTCGTGGATCCCATCCTCGAAATTCAAGATTTTCGCATGCGGAAGGTATTTATCCAGAAAGCGGATCGTGTCCGCGGTCATCTCCCAAAAATCGGATTGCTTCCCCGCCAGATAGAGGATCGGGGCCGTGATCCGCTTGGCCTCTTCCTCGAAGGGGATCATGGTTTGGTGCGATTTTCCGATCCAATACCAGGCCATGCGCGTGGCAGACCGGGTGTTGAACGACAATTCGTTCAGAGTTCTCCGCCTTTCCACGTTGGTCATGTGCGGAAACCATTCCCCGGCGATCACCTGCATCGCGGACCGGTTGAACCATCCGGTGCGGATCAACCCGATCGCCACATCGCCCAAGATGGGATATCGAAACCATTTTTCCATCGGGCTGCTCGGGAGAGACTTTGGCCGGACGATTCCGCCCTCGATGCTCACGATTTTCCCGCACACATCGGGATAGCGGGTCGCCAGGTTGAACACGATCACGCCGCCATAGGATGCGCCCACCAAGTGTGCCTTGCCGAGGCGGAGCGTTCGGATGAACTTCACGATCAAATCCGCCTGCTCGCCGATGGAATATTGGAATCCGGAACGCGGCTTGTCGGAATCCCCCGTGCCGAGATAATCCAGCGCCAGCACGCGATATTGCTTGGCTAAAAGCGGAAGAATTGGATTCCAAATCCGGTACGTGGAAAAAGATCCTGGAACCAGGATCACCGGGACACCCTTCCCGGCTTCCACGTAGTGGATCTGGTGAGAATCGATTTCGACAAATTCGTCTTCGCCGAACTCGGCTTTAGACATCAAAGAGTGCGTGCGCATGAATTCTTTCTTGTCCCTTCCTCGAGAGAACTCGACGGTCAAGCAGGTGATCGAGTAGCGGTTTTTGCATATCGAGATCACCGGACAACCTCGGGGTCTCGATACGTCCCGCACGGATTACCGCGCGGGACTACTCGACCGCCTTTTACGAAAGCCCCACCACCTTCCCGGTTTCCGGATCCAGGTCGATATCCATCATCGCCGGCCGCGTGGGAAGGCCCGGCATAGTTTTCATAGTCCCGCACAGCGGGTAGAGGAACCCGGCGCCGAGCGAAGCCCGGATTTCCCGGACCGGCAGGCGCCATCCCTTGGGGGCGCCCTTCAGTTTCGGATCATGGCTCAGGCTCAGGTGGGTCTTGGCCATGCAGACCGGCAGCCGCCCGTAACCCAATTGCTCAAACTCATCGATCTTCTCTTCCGCCCGCGGAAGGTAGTCCACCCCGTCGGCGCCGTAAACCTGGGCGGCGAGGGTCTCGATCTTCTTTCGAATGGGTGCATCTTCCGGATAAAGGAAGCGCATTTGCGAAGGCCGTTTTGCCACCGCCGCGACCGCTTCGGCCAGCTCGATCGCTCCGCGCCCGCCGAGCGCCCAGTTTCGGCAGCAGAAGGATCCTACCGCGCCGGCCTGCTCGGCCGCGCGATGAATGATGCGCAATTCGTCCTCGGAATCACAGGAGAAGCAATTGACCGCCACCAGCACCGGCACGCCGAACTGGCGTGCGATCCCGATATGCGCGGCGAGATTGGCGCACCCCGCCTCGACCAGAGCCGGATTGGGTTCCCGGTAGGCCCGGTCCAGCGGGCGACCGACAACCACGGCGGGTCCGCCGCCGTGCATCTTAAGCGCTCGCACCGTCGCCACCAGCACGACTGCATCCGGCGCCAATCCGGAAATCCGGCATTTGATATGGAAGAATTTTTCCATTCCCATATCCGCGCCGAATCCGGATTCGGTCACCACGTACTCCCCCAGGCGAAGCGCGATCTGGTCGGCCAGGATGGAGGAATTCCCATGGGCGATGTTTCCGAACGGGCCGGTATGGACGAAGGCCGGGGTTCCCTCCAGCGTTTGCAGCAGGTTGGGCAGAAGCGCATCCTTGAGAAGAACCGCCATCGCGCCGGCGGCGCCCAAATCTTCCGCGGTCACCGGCTCGTTGTCGCGGCTCCATCCCGCCAGCATTCTCCCCAGACGCCTCCGCAGATCGGCCTGTGAGGAGGCAAGGGCGAGGATCGCCATCACTTCGCTGGCGGTGGAGATGTCGAATCCGGCCGGACGGTCGTGCCCGGTTTCCTCCTCCCCGAGCCCGA
>CAZFPL010000029.1:0-33721 GCA_964521085.1 uncultured Anaerolineales bacterium
CTGGCGCGTCTCTGTTTATCCCGCTTTCGCGGGATTAGAATACCCCGCAGCTTGCCCCGCTTTCAACATCGGCTTCAAATGAAAAAGCGGGGCTTGCTGCGCAGTTCTTGGGGGTTGCGCTCTGTGATACCGCGCGGCTTGCCGCGCGGTCGTTCATTTGTCCGCCGTAGTATTTTCCTTCCCGCCCATACCCATTTTCAGCCTTGACAAGCTAATAAAAGTGATATATACTCAGAATATATAGGATATATATATTCGGAGTAAATATATGAGATTTGTCGTGCCCATACACGGGCGCAAATCTGCGTAGAGGCGGAACGATGTGGAGAGCGTAGTGCATTTCATCGAGGAGACAATGGAGAAGGACTTTCTATGCTGAAATTCGCTCTGTTGGGGCTTCTCACCCGTGATCCAAAACACGGATATGACCTGAAGAATGAATTGGAGCAGGCGTTGGGAGGCCACTGGGAGATTAATTTCGGCCAGATCTACACCACACTGGCGCGCCTGGAACGCGACAAACTGGTGCAGGTGGTCGCGGAAGATCAGGACGGCCGCGGGAAAAAAACATATCAGATCACGTCGGAAGGCAGAAAAGATCTCAATACCTGGTTCAAGGAGCCGGTGGAGAAGCCCCGCCAGCTTCGGGATGAGTTCTTCATTAAATTGGTGATCGGGCGTCTGGCAGGAGAACCCGATCCGGCGCGCATCATCGACCGCCAACGCCAGGCCTACCTCACACAACTCCGCGACCTGACAGCATTGGCAAGCCGCGCCCAGGATTCCAGCATCGAGTTGATGGTCGAGGGGGCGATCCTCCACTTGCAGGCCGACTTGCGTTGGCTGGACCTTTGCGACGAACGGTTGGAACAAGGCGCGTTGGAAAAGCCGCGCGAAGGAATAGGAAAGGATTAATCCATGTTGATTGACATAGCCGTAAAGACTCTTTGGCGGCGGAAACTCCGCTCGTTGCTGACTATCCTGGGAGTGGCGGCCGCCATCCAACTCTACCTGATGATAAGCTCGATCCTGTCCTTCTACGATTGGGATATCCAACGCCAGGTTGCCGTTTTCGCCGGAAAGGTGTTTGTCCAACGTCCGATGCAAGCCGTCGGCGCCGGCGAGGATTTTCCATCCATGAGCAGCTCCATCGCGGCGGGTACGGCCGATTCGATCCTGTCGCTCGACGGGATTAACCGGGAGGAAAGTTCAGCGGTGCTGTTCATCCCGCTGGTGGCGGATATCCGCCCCAACATGCCGCCGTCCTATTTTATCGTCGGTGTGGAACCCGGGCATGAGACGGCCTTCCTTGGCAATTTGGAGCTTCAATCCGGCGAACTCGACCTTGCGGGTGCGCGAGGCGTGATTCTCGGATCGGTCGCCGCCGATCATTACCGGCCTTCCGCGGGCGATTCTCCCGCCAAGCCCGGCGATACGATCCGCATCCTGGACAACGAATTCACCGTCATCGGCGTACTCCAGGGGGCTTCGTCCCTGTACAACGGGACGGTGATCATGCCCCTGGCCACGGCCCAGGAGCTGTACAACCGCCCGCAGTCCGTCTCCGCGGTGATCCTCACCCCGTTCCGGGTGGACGCAGTCGAAGGGATCCAGTCGGCCATCCATGAGGCCTACCCGAATCTCCAGGCATCCAATCAAAAGGATGTCGCCAACAATGCCAGGGACATGATGTCTATGCAGAGAACCTTCTTCACATTGATCACCAATTCGGCGATTCTCTCCACGGTGATGGTGGTGATGATCGTCGTGCTGATGGCGGTGATGGAACAGCGAAAAGATATCGGCACCCTGCGCGCGATGGGTTCGCGGAAGCGCCGCATTCTCGGCATGGTGCTGGGAGAATCGCTCATCCTGACGTTGTGCGGCGGCTTGGCGGCGCTGCCCCTGTCCATCGTATTCAATGGATTTTTTAATTACGGATTGTTCCTTGACTGGGTGGAGACGATCCGCTTGTGGCTGGTCACCCTCGGGCTTTGCACGCTCATCGGATTGCTGGCTTCGATCCTCCCGGCCTGGCAGGCGCTGCGGGTGGATCCGTTGGCTGCAATACAAATGGATTGAAAGAATCGCGCCGGAATACGGCGGCGGGAGGAAACCATGTTGTGGGATTTGGCGTTGAAGAATTTATGGCGGCGGAAACTGCGGTCGTTGCTGACAATCCTCGGTGTGGCTTCCGCGGTCCAGCTTTTCCTGATGGTCCACGGAATCATGACGACGTATACCAGTGAAATTCAGGATCAGTTCAGCTCCTTCACCGGGAAGATCATCATCCAACAGCAGGTGGAGCAGAAAGTGGGCAGCACGGATCTGACTTCCTCCGGCAGCAGCATGACGATGAAGACCGCCGAGGAGCTGCTTGCGATGGATGGGGTGGAAAGGGAATCCAGTTCGGCGGTGATTTTCGTCCCCATCGCCCGGGCGATCATGCCGTACGTTCCCCCGGCTGTGATGGCCGTCGGAATCGAATCCGGCCGCGAGAAGGCGTTCCTGGGAGGCTTAGAAGCCGACTCCGGAATCCTGACTCTCGGCGGGCCGGATGACGCCATCCTCGGACAAAGCGCGGCGGAATATTATCAGCCGAAAGACAGTGAAGAACCCATTGCAGTCGGCCAGCAAATCGAAGTCGGCGGTCGGATGCTTACCGTGGTGGGAATCCTCAAGGATGCGCCCCAATTGTTCGCCAATGCCGTGGTAATACCGCTGGCAACGGCGCAATCCCTCTTCGACCGCGAGGGAACCGTTTCTTCGGTCATACTCACCGCGCAGAGGATCGAGGATGTCCCGGAGATCAAGGATTCGATCCTCGCGAAGTATACAAGCCTCTCGGTATCCACGCAGGACGATATGCTGCGGAGCGCCGAATCGGTCCTGGCCGGCATGGGCATGTTCATGGGCATGATCGAAAATTCCATCATCGCCGTGGCCGTGCTGGTGGTGACGATTGTGGTTATCGTGGCGGTGTTGGAACAGCGGCGAGAGATCGGCACGCTGCGCGCCGTCGGCGCCAAGCGTTGGCGCATCTTCGGTTTAGTGGCGGGGCAATCCATCGCCCTGAGCCTTCTGGGAGCAATGGTTGCGTTGCCGATCGCCATATTCTTCGTGCAGTGGGGGATGAGTGAGTATCTCAGCAGCGTGCCCGGAATATTGCAGGTTTGGGGACAGACGGTGCTTATCGCCGTCGCTGTGGGCCTGGCCGCCTCACTCCTGCCGGCCTGGCAGGCGGTGCGGGTCGATCCGCTGGAATCCCTGCGTTATGAATAGATCCGCGCGTTATGCGGAAAAAATGTGAATTGGAAAAGGAAGGACACCATGAACACCTTAGTGGAAACGAAGAATGTAACCAAAACCTTTGGGATGAACGGGGTTGCGGTGGAAGCGGTGCGGGGGATCGACCTTCAGGTGCGGGAAGGCGAGTTTGTCGCGATCGTGGGCCCCTCGGGGAGTGGAAAATCGAGCTTGCTGCACTTGATCGGGGCGATGGACCATCCCACCAGCGGCGAGGTCTTTTTCCGCGGGAAACCGCTGGCAAAGATGGGCGATGGAGCGCGGACGGATTTGCGCGCCAAGGAGATCGGATTCATTTTCCAAACGTTCAACCTGCTGCCAATGCTCAACACCTTTGAAAACGTGGAAGTGGTCACGCGGTTCGGCGGGCTTGGGCGGAAGGAACGTATTGCGCGGACGGAAGCGCTGCTAAAAACGGTCGGCCTGGCGGACCGGATGCGGCATCTCCCGAGCCGGCTCTCGGGCGGCGAGCGTCAGCGGGTGGCGGTGGCGCGTGCCCTGGCAAACAAGCCTGCGCTGGTGCTGGCCGATGAGCCGACCGGAAATCTGGATTCCGCCACCGGGAAGGGGATCCTCGAACTTCTGCGGGAGATCTGCAATACACAGAAGCAAACGGTGATTATGGTGACGCACGATTTCCGCGCCGCCTCCTACGCCGACCGCGTTTTGGTATTGCGCGACGGCCGTATCCGGGGCGAGGCGGGTTTGAAGGGCGTGACGGACACGCACAAAACCCTCAACCAATTGCTCGAACTGGAGTTGGAATAAAAAAAAACTTACAACCGCCGGATGCGCCTAGGAGGAACGGGTGCCGGAAGTCATCTTCCGCTTTTACCAAAGCCGCCTGACAACATCGTGGGATCGTCAGGTGGTTTTTTTATTCCGTACTCGGTGGAAAAATAACGCCCGTCCCGGATCAACCGGCATTGGATACGGAATGTGAAGATGTTATGATGTCACCGCCTTGAGGGAGGCGTATGAATCCATCGATGTGGCTTCGCGCCCTGCAGGTCATTCCGAAGATCAGCCGCGAGGAATGGGACCGGCTGGATATCCTCTCGCGCTGGCTGATCGCCACGCGTGCGGCGGTGCTGATCCTGACATTTCTTTCCGCCGCGGTCGCCGGTTTGCTCGCGGCGCGCGACGGGCTTTTTCAATGGGCGGCGTGGCTGCTGGTGGCGGTCGGCTTGGTGATGGCGCATGCAACCAATAATTTGCTGAACGACCTGATCGATTTCCTGCGCGGGGTCGATGAGGATAACTACTTCCGGACCCAGTACGGGCCGCAGACTGTTCAGCAGGGTTTGCTGACCAAGACGCAGTTGTTGGCTTACGCCGCGGTAAGCGGGGCGGCGGCGGTGGGTTGTGGGTTGGCGCTGGCGGTAATGCGCGGTTGGTCCGTCGTGGCACTGATGGCCGTCGGCGCGGCGTTCGTCCTGTTCTACACCTGGCCCCTGAAATATATCGGTCTGGGCGAGATAACGGTCCTGCTCGTATGGGGGCCGTTGATGGTGGGCGGGGGATATTTCGCCGTCACCGGGCAGTGGGATTGGCATGCGGTCCTCGCCAGCATTCCCTGCGCACTCGGGGCCACGACGGTGATTTTCGGCAAACACATCGACAAACTCGCGGCCGATAAAGCCAAGCGGATCCGCACATTGCCGGTCCTCATCGGGGAACGGATTTCCCGGTTTTGCGTGATGGCGATGGTGGCGCTCCAATACCTGCTGGTGATTGTGCTGGTACTTGCGCGCTATTTTTCGTGGACGATGTTGATCGTGCTGCCGGCCCTGTATTTCAGCCT
The DNA here is from genome assembly GCA_964521085.1 of uncultured Anaerolineales bacterium. Classification (GTDB taxonomy): domain Bacteria; phylum Chloroflexota; class Anaerolineae; order Anaerolineales; family RBG-16-64-43; genus JAFGKK01. Next base: position 5,111 of record CAZFPL010000029.1, read on the forward strand.
TCCCATATGGCAGATGTTACGGCATCCCCGGCCGGCTGAACCCCCGCAGGAGGCCAAGTCCTTCTGGCCGATGTGGTTCGTGGCGGCTGCTTTCTATCACTACCGGGCGTATGGGATCCTCTTCCTGGCGGGATTGCTCCTGCAATGGATATGGAAGTAACGCGACCGATGGTTCCCTCCATCGGATGAGGAAAAGGAGGAAGACATGGATTTCTTCGAAGTAATCCGCGAGCGAAGATCGATTCGCCGGTTCGAGGATCGGCCGATGGAGGAAGAAAAACTCAATGCCATTCTGGAGGCGGCCAATGTTGCTCCCTCCGCCGGAAACTTGCAAGCCTTCGAAATCTATCTCGTCAAGAGTCAAACAGCCCGCGCCCGACTGGCGAGTGTACTCACCCAACAACCTTTTTTCTCAAGCGTCCCGGTTGTCCTGGTATTCTGCGCCAATCCAGAGCGCTCGGTGACCCGGTACAGCGAACGCGGACAGTCGCTGTATGCGGTCCAGGATGCGACGATCGCCTGCACACATGCCATGCTGGCCGCAACCGCGCTGGGGCTCGCCAGCGTCTGGGTGGGCGCCTTCCAGGAAAAAGCCGTCTCGGAAGCACTCCATTTGCCGGAGTCCCTCAGACCGGTGGCGCTGCTGCCCATTGGGTACGCGTGTGAAACCGTTAAACCGCGGCCCCGACGGTCGTTGGATAGCATCGTACATGATGTGAAATAGCGTCGGTTTTCCTCTGCTCCGATCGCAACGACGCAATCAGTTGGGGAAAAAGGAAATCAGGCGATGGAATCTGCTCTCCTTCAATTCGCCGTACTTCTGGGCGCATATCTGATCGGGGCGATACCGTCTGCATTCATCGTATCCCGGCTGGTTGCGGGCGTGGACATCCGCGAGTTGGGCGACGGGAACGTGGGCGCGAAAAACACCTTTCATTCCGTGGGCCCGCTGGCCGGTATGATCGTGGGCGCCGCCGACATCGGCAAGGGAATGCTGGCCGTCGTTTTGGCGCGGACGATCGCCTCTTCCGAGGAGATCGCGATGGTGGCGGGCATGGCCGCGGTCATGGGGCATGATTTTTCCCCCTTCCTGAACTATCAAGGCGGGCAGGGGATGGCGGCGATGGTCGGCGCGTTTCTGCTGCTGTTCCCCGTTCCCGCCTTTTCCGCCGTCGCCCTCTGCCTTGTCGTCCTGCTGGTGTTCCGCAATTGGGATGCCGCCTGGACGGTGGGTTTTATCACACTCATTGTGCTGACGGTCCTATGCGGGTACGGGTGGAATCGCGTACTCTATACTGTGCTTCTCATTCCCACAATCGGATTGCGCCGGCTGCTGCAAATGATCGATGCCCGCCGGAAGGGCGCAGCGGGAAAAACCACCTGAAGGAAAATCAATTTTGGAGGTCGATCGAATGAGGCTGGGAAAAATTCGCTGGATGGCTGTCAGCATTCTGCTGGGTTGTTTCGCCTGCTCGCAAGCCGTTTCCGACAAGGGGGAATTGCGATACGGGCTGACCCTTGTGCCGACCGGAATCGATCCGCATGTGCATGCTTCCTCGGAACTCGGCATCCCGCTGGCTTCCGTTTACGACACATTGGTTTTCCGGGATCCAAACGGAGGATTTGTCCCGGGGCTGGCGGAACGTTGGGAAGCGTCCTCCGATGGCAGGGAGTACACATTTTTCCTGCGGCGCGGCGTCCGGTTCCATGATGGCACGGATTTCAACGCCCAGGCCGTTAAAGCGAACCTGGAGCGAATTCTCAACCCGGAGACAAAATCACAAAAGGCGCGGATCCTAATCAGCTCGGTGGAGACGGTCACGGTCCTCGACGATTTCACCGTTCGGATGGATTTAGAGGCTGCGTTTACCCCCCTCTTGGATTCCCTTTCGCAGGTGTACCTGGGGATGGCTTCACCGGCGGCGCTCGAAAAATGGGGCGCGGACTATCAATTCCACCAGGTGGGAACCGGACCCTTCCGGTTTGTTGATTACGTGGCGGGGGATCACCTGATCCTGGAGCGCAATCCGGATTATGCGTGGGGGCCCTCGATCTACCGGAATAAGTCTGCGTCTCTTGCGCGGATCGAGTTTCGGTTTTATGCGGATCCGGCAACCCGCGCCCCGGCGCTGCTTTCCGGCGAAGTGGACGTAATGGGGGAAGTGCTGCCGAGGGATGCCGGCGATCTGGAAAAGGACGGGCGGTTCAGCATCTATCCGGTGGCGATACCGGGGCAACCTTTGCAATTCTTTTTCAACCTGGATCAGTCTCCGACCGACGATCTGCTCGTTCGTCGGGCGCTCCTGGCCGCCACCGACCGCCAAGGGATGGTCCAGACGGTGTTTGGCTCCTATTCGCCGGTCGCGGTCGGTCCGCTGACGGCGGTGACGTGGGGGGCGTCGGAGGTTGTCCCGGCGGATGCCTTCGACCGCAAAGCGGCGGCGGATTTGCTCCTTCAGGCAGGCTGGGCGGACTCGAATGGGGACGGGGTGCGTGAGAAAAACGGGCAGCCCCTGCGCTTGAAAGTGATTTATCCTGCCTATGGATTAACCCCGCAGACGGCCGAGTTATTGGAATTGCAGTGGAAGGAGATCGGCGCGGCCGTGGAGTTGATCCAAGTGGCGTCGTTTTCCGCCCTGATGGAAGCGCAGGCCGGCGGCGGGTATCACCTGATCTCTTGGAACTCGGCTGGCACCGATCCGGATATGTTGCGGTCGTTCTTCCGTTCCGACGGCAAATACAACTGGAGCGGGATGAAAAGCAGCGAGTTGGATTTGCTTTTCGATGAAGCGGTACGCGCGGGAAGCGATTCAGAGCGCCTTGAGCTATACCGCCGGATTCAGGAAGCCATCGCGCGGGAGTGCCCGTTGCTGCCCATCCGGGATTATGTAAACATCAATGTCGCAAACAACCGGGTGGGGGGATTGTATTTTTCACCGCAGGGGTGGTTTCCGGTTCTCATCGATGTGAGCTTGAGCTGAACCACGGCAAATCCACAACCCCGGATGAAGGTTGACGCCGCCCATTTGTGGGTGGAAGGGATAAGAGAGTGGATGGGTTGGGGAAGGTTATTTCATGAGCCGGTTTCATATTCTTTATCCCGCTTACGCGGGATTAGAATACCCCGCAGCTTGCTGCGTAGTTCTTGGGGGTTGCGCTCTGTGATACCGCGCGGCTTGCCGCGCGGTCGTTCATAAGAAGGGAGCGGATTAATCCATTGAGGAGAGACCGACCCAAACCTGCGAAAGGGGCTGAAAAATGGGTCTGGCTTGCTTTTTGCATGGAACGGTAATACAAATACCATTATTAATGTCCGGTTTATTCTATCCATGGGGGCGGACAATAGAATAAAGAGGAAGAAAACAGCCGGAAGGAACGGATTTCCTTGCGGTTGGCTGTTTTGCGTTTCTGGAGGGCGAATTGACGGCGGGTCAGGCGGAGGCTCTGGGGATAGGGTTTATCCTGATTTGGCTCGGCCTGGAAACCCTGTGGGACCTTTTAAAATCGATTGTCCTTCCCATCTGGCTGGTTCTGCCTCCCATTCTCGTCGGAGTGCTTTACCAGCTGGTGTTCGGGAAATGGTATATTGCGGCGGCGGTGGGTGCTGCGATGTGGCTGCATCTATCCGATAAATTGCTAATCCGCGCCGCGGGAACCATCCTGTTACTGACGGCAGCCTTGGCGGCGGGGAACTGGGCATTGGCTGCCGGGTTGGTGTTGTATTGGCTGCTGTGGGAGCTGAATGTAACAGGCGGAGCCGATGCTATCGCGGCCTATGCCGCCCTGCTTCTGGCACCGCGATGGGAAATGTTCGGGTTTCTCCTCCTCGGCATTTTCCTTTGGGGGGTGGGCACCATGGTGGTGGTGTATCGGGGAGAGATCCTTGGGCGGTTGAAGCGGATGGCGTGGCGCGTTTACTTGCGCGCATTGCCGACCGAGCATGAATTAAGCACGGAAGGAAAACCGACGATCGGCGGGATTTGGATCGGAACGATTTTGTTCGCAGTGTGGAGTGCATTAACCTGACCGGTCGGGGGAACGGCAGAAAAGTAGACGGAGGCGGTTCCATGCTGAACTTTTTCCGGCGAAAATCAAGCCAGGTCGAAAAGATAATTGTCCTCCTGGCATCGAAAAACCCGGATCCGAAAGTGGTCGATGTTCTGGCGGCGCGGAAGGAAATTGTCCTGCGGGAGACGTTTACCACACGGGGTGTGATCCGAGGGCTGACCGACGCGGATCTGGTTGTGCTGGGCGAGGTCATCCCGCTTTCGGATGTCGGCCTGCCGATGATGCAGAATACCCTGGAGTCCATCGGGATCCCGGTCACCAATCCCGAGCAGATGCTGGCCCAGCCGGAGGAATGGATTTCCGCCGCCAGGCTGGCCAACCGCAAGAAGCTCCAGTATCTTCCGGCGCGCTTTGTTCTGGTGGCGGGCTGGGCGGGCGGGGTCGGCAAATCCACCCTCGCCCTGGCGGTCGCAAAACGGTTTCGGGAGCGAAATCTGCCGACGGCGTTCCTGGAAGCCAATGCGGGCGGCTCCTATCTGGTTTCGCGGCTGGGTCCCCAATTGGTTTCCCTTTATGATGTCCTCACCGGCGGAGAGTCTCCCTCCGAATGGGAAGGGGTCAAATTGCATCCGATCGACCACCGCGCATCGCAGGTTCTGGCGGAGGATCCGCGTCTGACGGATTTCCTGGCCGGCATGAAAAAAGGATACACGTTGGTCGTGGTCGATGCGTCCCCCAGTCATCCCTTCTGGCCGCGCCTGCTGGATCTGGCCACGACCATCCTCGTCATCACCGCTCCCCGCGAAGAATCACTCTACCAGGCGGAAACGCTGATGAAAGAGCTGGAGCCGGTACGCACCATGCGTCCGGATCTTCACGTTCACTTGATCATGAACATGGTGCGTTCCATTGGCGAACGGATCGGTATGTCGGGCATGGTCAGTGCGACTGTTCCCCACAGCGAACGCATGGCCGCCCAGCTGGACGGGCGGATCGCGGATCCGATCCTCAACCTCCTGTATCCGGGATGGGTTTCCGGCCGGAATCCGCGTGCGGCCAAGAAACGAATCGCGGCCGAGACACAGGAAACGAAAACCCCCGCCTCGCCGGGGAAGAAATGGTGGCCGTTCCGAAAGAAAGGATAGGATATGGCGCGCAGAATTTTTGAAGCCGTTATAGGGATTCTCCTCCTGGTTGTCGCATTCGTGCTGGCGTATTTCTTCCAGCAGACGTATAAAAGCGGCGTGGAGTATAAATCCCTCCCGGTGCCGGTGGTGGAAATCCCCCCGTACACCATCCTGACGGATAAGATGTTCGAGATGAAAGATTTTCCCAGCGCCCTGACCGGTGGGTACGCCGACTCCCTCGCCCAACTCTCCGGGTGCATATCCAACTCACGGATCCCCGCCGGGCTTCCGATCCCGCTCGTGCAGGTGAGTGCGATAAAAGATTTTCGCCTGGCCGATCCGTCGTTGGAAGTCATCTCCATCCCCATTTCTCCATCCTCGGCGGTCGGCGGCCAGGTCCGGGTGGGGGAGCGGGTGAACATCTTCCGGCTTATCCCTCCGGGAGAGCAACTCATCCCGGTCGGTGCGACGGAACCCATCACGGATTCAATTACCCTGATCGCCGAGAATATCCCGGTGGTCATGGTGCTGGGTGACGATGGCGGTCCGGCGGGATTATCGGAAACCGGACGGATCATCCCGGCGCATGTGCTGGTCCTAGCGGTCACCCGCGAACAACGGGACGCCATCCTGAACCTGATGGCCGAAATCCAGCACCGGGCATTGATGTGGATAACGCTCGCTCCCATTCCGGAGTGATGCGTGGAGAAAGACCCGAGAGGAATAATGGAAAAGGGTGAATCCTTCGGTCTCCGGGAAATCGACCGGCAAGTGCTGCCGCGGGTGCAGGAAACCCTTGCGCAGCGGAAAATCCGTCCGCCTGATTGGCACGACGACACACCCGAATCGCGCCAGAAATTTTTCGACGCGGTGCGCGGGATCCTGATTTCCTCGGTTTCCCAGACGGAATTAAATGAGATTGTCACCCGGCTGTGTGACGCGCTGACCGGAGTGGGAATCCTCCAGCCGTTCCTGCGCCTTTCGGGGGTGGAGGAAATCTACGTCCGCGGGGACCGGGTGGCGGTGGAACGCAACGGCCGCTTGGAGCATCTGGGCGAGCTGGCGCCGGCAACCTACTTCGATCAGATGATCCGCCGCGTCGCCGATGCGACCGGGAAACCCCTCAGCCCGCTCAACCTCACGCTGTTGGTCGACCTCCCGGGAGGAGAACGGTTCACGGCGCTGCTCCCGCCGCTCAGCGACGAGCCGGTGATCAACATCCGCTGCTTCGGCCGCAACGTGCGCGGTCTGGATGATCTGGAACGGGTGGGGACCTTCCGGCGCCATGCCCCGTTGGTCAGCGGATCGCTGGACGACATTCGCGATCCGGAATTGCGGCGCCGGGTGGAGGCGCAAACTTCCCCGGTGGCGCGGTACCTGGCTTGGGTGATGGCCACCTTCGCGGGAAGCGTGGTTTTTGCCGGACCGTTCAGTTCCGGTAAAACCACCATCTTCAACGCGCTCAGCGAATACTTCCCGGTCGGTGAACCGGTCGCCATTTTGGAAACCTTCCGGGAGATTCAAATGCGGCCGAAATCGTTCATGATGCGCGCGATCGCCCCGGCGGAAATCCTGCCCGGCGAAACCCGGCGGATCACCATGGACGAGGTGTTGAACATTGTCTACACCCGCGCCAATCCCCGGGCGATCATTCTGGGCGAGGTGGTCTCTCCCGGCGAAGCCCTGCAATTCCTGCGCGCGGCCAATCTCGGCCGCCGGGCATTTACCACGCTGCACGGCGGATCGGTGGGAGCGGCGCTCCGGCGGTTGGAAGACCTCGCGCTTTCGGCTCAGGAAGGATTGAACATGCGCGCGGTCCGGGAGATGGTGGTCAGCGGGATCGATCTGGTGGTGCTGATGTCGCAGGCTTCCAATCCCAAGGATCCGAAATCGATCGACCGGTTCGTCGCGGAGATCACCCGAGTCGTCGACATCGACGTAAAAGGGGATTACATTCTGGAGACACTCTACCAGGGCGTGGAGGGATATCAGGAGGATCTTTACGGCGGGGCGTGGAAAAAGATCGTCGGGACGGAATCGGGGGGCGGGAAATGAGATACAGCCCATACCTTCTGCTGGCCGCCGCCGCCGCTGCGTTCGGGATCGGCTTCTTCCTCTTTGGCCACAGCCTGCTTCTTCTGTTGGAGGATATATTTTTCGGCCTTTGGGAGTGGCTGATCCGTACCCTGCGCCCGGGGGCGAACCGCCTGCGCGATCTGGCGCGGGAAGCACGCTCGCCGAAAATGGTCCAGACCCGGTATAAGAGGAATTTTGTCCAGCTTACGCTGCTCGCCGTTCTGCGATACCCTTTCCCCATCCTGGTCGCTGTGTTGCTGGGGATTTGGGTTTGGGATTGGATGCTTTCCCCGCTTATGGTGGTCGTGGGCGCCGTGATCTCCTCGGCGCTTTTCGCCCGCATGAGCCGGAGGTTCTATCACCAGCTCACCGACGAACTCGAGATGCTAATTCTGCAATTCGTCTCGCGCTATCCGCTGCGGAATTCTGTCGCCACCGCGCTTGCCGAAGCCGCGGATCTTATTCCGAAAGGCCTGCTTCGGGATGCGGCCACCGGCACCGCCACCCGCTTGAAATTGCAGGATAGCGGCAATCCCTACCGCGACCTTCTGGCCATTCCGCATCCGGTGGCACGCCGATTTGCCGGGGTGTTGATGCGGGCGGGGTTCGCCTCACCGGAAGTGTTTCTGGATTTGCTCAACCAGCTGCGCAAAGATACTGAATCGCGCCGCGAGCTGCAGCAACGAGTCCGCCGGGATCTGACCTTGGAATCCGTAACCATCACGATCCTGCAGGTGGTTCTGGTTATCAGTCTGGTCGCCGTGATTTTGATCCCCTCCTGGAGGGTGTATTACATCGGCTCGATCGCCAACCGGGTGGTCTATATGATCATGGTCGGATTGGGGATTATCGGGACGATGATCGGGGAAAATGAAGTGCGTTACCTGGAGGAAGCCTGATGACCATCCGGGTATTTTCCTGGCTGCTGTTCATTTTCATGGGCACGGGAATTGCACTCATCCTGTTCAGTTTGTATAGTTTCGTCCGGGATATGCTCCGATGGATGGGCAAGCCGCAGGGCATTCTCAGCCGGGCGTCGGCGATAGCCGCCCGGGCAGAATTCGTCCGTCCCTCCGGGTTCTGGATGGATGTGGAGTTCCCTTGGACAACAGCCTATCTCATCGCCGCACCCTTTTTGGTGATGCTTTGGTTTGCCCTGGAGGGAACGTCCTTTCAAATGGTTTCCCTGGGCGTCCTCGTCCTCCCGATCGTGGCCCGGCATTGGATCCTGCGGCAGAAAAGGCGGGAGGCGGGAAACGAGATCCGGCAATTCCTGGTCGAATTACGCCTGCAGCTTTCCTCCGGCGGGACTCTTCGTCCGGCGTTGCAAGCGGTGGCGCAGTACGGGCCGCCCAATCTTGGCCGCCTGCTGCGTCGGCGGCTGGCCAGCCAGGAGAACGGGGTGCAGGTGCTGCGTCACGTGGCAGACGACACAAGCAGCCGGTGGATCGCGGACGTTGCCGGCCGGGCGGAGGCCGCCCGCGACGGCATGCTGAATCTGGACGAGGCGGTGGCGCAATCCATCGCGCGGGTTTCCGAGGAGATGGACACCGAGATCCGCGAGGAATTGCAGCGGATTCCCACCCGCCTGGTGGTCATTGTTGCCCCCCTTATTCTCGGCCCGGCGCTTGCCGCCTGGGTTTTCCCGGTGGTGGCTCGGACGATCGCCAGCCTGGAAGGGGTCACCTTTTTTGGGAGTTTTTAAGGGCTGAAATCAGCATCGGGGAGAAATACTTACGGATATTTTATATCTCCCGATTAAAAGCCCTTTAGTATGATGCGTAACTGTGAAAAAAGGCTATTATCATGCCGCCGGAGTCATTCCGGTGATAGAAAGGAGACGGAATCATGTTCACGAGAAAGCAGAAGGGTGCCAGCCTGGTGGAATGGATCGTTGTGGTGGTCGTTGTCGTCGCTGTCCTTGGCGCGGCCGCCATGGGCATCGCGTCGGTCACCAGCGGCAGGGCAGGTGTTTTGGCGAGCTGGATTGGCAACCTGCAGGTCGTCAATAACACCGTACCGTAATCTGCCAAACCGCGAATTCTATCCGTTGTACGGCTGATGAAGGCGGATGACGGAGTTGTGTGAGTTTTTCTCGGATGGGTGGCATCCGGATGAGGGATTGCCATCCATCCGATTGGGGATTCTGGGATAGGAAAGGGCGCGTATGCTGGCGGATCGCAGAGGGGCCGACTTGGTCGAATGGATCGTCGTCATCGTCATTGCTGTCGGCGTGATCGGCGTCGCCGTCTTTGCGGTGTTCGATGCGATCGGCGGGAAGTTCGGCCTGCTTGATAACCTCGTCAGGAACAGCATGTCGCCCTAGAAAATCATCCGTGCGGGATCGAAAGGGATGATCCGATGATACGGGACCTTCGCGGTGGAAGCCTGGTGGAATACATAGTGCTGGTGGTAGTAATCGTCGCGCTGATCGGCGCGGCTTTGATGACCCTATCCGGAACGATCGTCAGAAAAATTATCAGCGTTTACCATGACATGGGTGACTGATCCGTGGTGCAGCATGCCGGGTAGGACGGACCGGGCGGAGTGGAGGAAGGGTTCCTGTCGATGGAAATCCTCCGGCAGAATACCCGGCCCGGGTCTTCGCCGTTTCCGAAAGTACCAGCGCGGGCAAGCCACGCTGGAAATGTTGCTTGTTCTGATCATCCTGATCCCCCTCATTTTCGGATCGATCGAACTTTCCCGCGGGATCGCCGTGCGCGCGGCGCTTGACAGCGGCATCGGCACGGCTGTCCGTGCGCTGGCGGTTGACCCGTCCGCCTGGGGTTGGGCGGCCGGGAATGTCGTCGAAACGGTGAACCAAAACGTCTTTGGCGTTGCCGGGTTGGGTACGGTTAATATCATTGCGACAGAGGGCTCATCCCCCGCGAATCTGACCCCCGAAGAATTTGCGGCATTAACCTACGGGGCGTTATTCTGCCTGGAGGGCAGTGTGGGTTATCTGCCGATGATCCCTCTCCTCTATCTCGGCACCGATCCCATCACTATAAAAGTAAAGCATTGCGGCGTCATTGAAAGGGCTGGTTGATATGGGCAGGCGGACGATGTTTGCTTGGGGGAAGACCGGCCGTTTTTTTCGAAACCGAAAGGCACATCGCGGCCAGATCCTTATTCTAGCCGTCGTTATAATATTTTTTTTCCTGCTTGTTGCCGTTGCATTAATCGACGTCTACCACGTGCAGGAGGCCCGCGTCTGGGGCTACCGGGTGGCCCAACAGGCGGCCCTGTACGGCGCGTCGGGATCCATTGGAACGGATACCAACTGGAAAATATACTTAACACCAACTCTCGATCCGATGGCGGATACCCCCACTCCCCGGGCGGACGACTGCATCGATCCGGTTCAGATTGAATTGGATGCGACCAAAGCGGCAGATCGGGCAGCGGAAATGATTGTCCGGGAGATGGAAGAAGGTCGAGGATTTGAACCCGCCGAATATTCCTATGATATCCGTGTCCTGCCGAATCACGATGGGGGAACAATCTATAACTGGCCGCCGCCGGGGGCGCGGTTGGGGAATCGGGTCGATTGGAGCGCGGAGAATCCGGCCATCGGCGTCTACCTCCAGTTCAACGTTGCCACCTTCATGAGTTCGATCATCGGAGTGAATAAAGTACCGATCCACGTGTTCGCCGCAGCCGAAGCAGCCCAACCGCCGCGTTGCCCGGATTAAGACAACCAGTAAAAACGTATGGAGACGCGAAAGAATTCCCGCAGCACCCACGACACCCCGCAGCAGTTCGGGGTGATGTGGCTTGCGGGGGTGATGCTTGTCTTGCTCCTGTGCGTCGGATTGACGGTTCCGGGAAGCACCCGGCTTGCGCAAGCGCAGGGCATCTCGCCCACGAATACTATTCCCACCCCGTACCAATGCATGCATATCGTGTATGCGCGCGTCACCGAGACTTCGGTGGTGATCGGTGTCCGCAATAACACCGGAGCGACCACCCGGCTGCAAACCGCCACGCTGGATTGGCCGTCGGAATTGGGATCCGGCGGCGATTATGTGGATTATTTTGTCTTCGGCGGTCAGTTCTATTCCGGGAATAGCACGCTGTCCCCCACCAGCGCAACCGCGCCCGATACCACCACCTACCAGATCACCAACGGCCAGACGCGGGAGTTTGTCGCCGCGTTCGGACCGCTGCCGCTGCCGACCCCTCTCAGCGGGGATTTCACCGTCACGCTGCTTTTCCGCAACGGGTGCTCCGTCAACGTCACCGTCAACCGGCCAAAATTGCCGACATCCACGCTGCAACCGACCAACACCCAGGCTACCCCCGGACAATGCATGTACATCCAATACGCATACGTCACGGAGTTGACCGTCGTCGTCGGGGTCAACAACAACACCGCGGCGACAACCCGATTGCAGACGGCGACGCTCGACTGGCCTTCCAGCCTGGGGGGAACGGGCGGGATCTATGTGGATTATTTCCAATTTGCCGGCTCCCAATTTTACGGCGGGAACGATACCGCCCCTCCGACGGCCGCCACGGCGTCCAATAGCGCCACCTATCAAATCACCCCCGGCCAAACCCGGAATTTCGCCGCCGCCTTCGGATTGGCCCCTCTCACCCGGCCGCTGTATGGAACCTTCACCGTCACGCTGCTTTTCCGCAACGGATGTACCGTTTCCGTCAGCGTCGTCCGCGAGCCGCCGCCGTCGAGCTGCCCGGCGATCACAAACGCCTACATCAGCGGCGCCAACCTGATCTTCGTCGTCTACAACGGCCTCGGCGCAGACACCACCTTCACCGGCGCGTCGCTGGGTTGGACGGACATCCCGACCCCTCCGAGCCCGAACCGCTATGTAAATTATTTTTCCTGGGGTACGGACCAGTTCTATACCGGGAACGATTCCGATCCACCCACGGCGGCCAACGATTCCACCCCGGATGCGTTCACCGCGGGACAAACGACTTCCTTCACCGCGAATTTCGGGAATCCCGGAGTCTTAAGCGGGAGCTTCTCCGTCTCGCTGAATTTCAGCGTGCCCTGCTCCGCTACCCGCATGATCTGGTGGGGGATGACGCCCACTTTTACTCCGTCGTCCACGCCGACCGATACCCTCACTCCGTCCAAAACCCCCACGCCGGTCCCCCTGCAGGGGGCATCCTCGGTCCGCTTTGCGTCGCTGCTGTATAACGCACCGGATTACGATCGTCCGGCGCAGTCGATCTATGGAAATGTTCAGGGTGGGGATGCGCCGTACACCGTGACGGTTTACATCAAGGCTCCCAGCCAGGATGACGAGGACGCGACGTCGTTTTCCCTGAACATGGAAAACGCCGGCTCCTTTGAATTGTCCCCCGCAATAACGGGCGAAAAGTATCTGGGCTGCAGCGAAGTTGGAGTCTGGTATGCCTGGTTCGATGTAACGGACAGCTCGGGCGGCACACCGGCAAGAAGCAACCGGATCCCTTGGACGGTTGATGTCCCGCAAGTGCATGGGATACCTTAACGTACCCTCTCCCACCCCTCCCCTTCCATTTCCTCCCCCGTCAGCATTATTACCGGGGGAGGTTTGTTTTCCATGAATTCAGCTTTTTTTCCCGATGTTATCGGGGAAGGGAGGGGGTACAATCTCCCCGGGAATCCAACCATGCCGCCCTTCGAAGAAATCGATCACACCGCTGATTGGTCCTTCCGTGTCAGCGCGTCCTCGCGCGAGGAGTTATTCACGGAAGCCGCGGAAGCAATCTATAAATTGGGCGGGATGCAGCCAGGTCCGGCGGTGGAAGAATCGAAAACCATACGGCTGCAGGGGGACGATCCGGAGGGTTTATTCGTCCTTTGGCTGAACGAATTATTATTTTTGTTGGATCACGACCATCTGGCGCTGAAAAATATCCGCATCGAGCGGCTAGAAGGCAGCCAACTGTTGGCCTCCGGCCGGGCGGTGGAGGCCATCGCCGTTGAAAAATACATCAAGGCCGCCACCTACAGCGGATTGCGGATTACCGAAGCGAACGGGATCTGGCAGGCGACGGTCGTGGTGGACGTGTGAAAGGAAGGGAAAGGGCGATGGCGTCGAAAACCGAATTTCGAAGGATTGACGAATTTCTCTGGGAGCTGCCTTCCTCTCATCGAAGTGATATGCAAACGCAGGTTCGGATCATCGCCGACGACGCGCTGCTGGAAGACGCGCTGGGCGATCTTTCGGTCGAACAGGCGGTGAATGTCGCCAGTCTGCCGGGGCTGGCGGGCCGGGTGGTGGTGATGCCGGACGTGCATCAGGGATACGGGATGCCGATCGGCGGCGTGATGGCGGCGAAAATGGATACGGGGATGATCTCGCCCGGCGCGGTCGGGTATGACATCAACTGCGGGGTGCGGTTGCTTTCCACGTCGCTCCCCTGGGATGAAGCCGAGCCGCACATCGCGGACCTGGCGACGGTGTTGTATCGCAACTGCCCGAGCGGCGTAGGCGAAAAGGGAAGCATCCCGCTTACCACGGAGGAACTGGACCGGGTGTGCCGCGAGGGCGCGCGTTGGGCGCTGCGCAAAGGATACGCGGCAAAAAGCGATATCGACCGCACGGAGGAGGAAGGCTGCCTGGAAGGCGCCGATCCGCTGCAGGTCTCGGCGCGCGCCAAGGAGCGCGGCCGCGGCCAGCTTGGTACGCTCGGGGCGGGAAATCATTTTCTGGAAGTGGATGTGGTTGATCAGGTTTTCGACGGGCCCGCCGCGTCGGCCATGGGTTTGCGTGAGGGGAATCTCGCGCTGCAGATCCACTGCGGATCACGCGGCTTCGGCCACCAGATCTGCACCGATTATGTGCAAAGCTTCCAATCCGCCGTGCGCCGCTACGGGATCCGGCTGGCCGACCGCGAGCTGGTATGCGCGCCGGTGGAATCCCCCGAAGGAAAGGCGTACATGGGTGCGATGAAAGCCGCGGCCAATTTCGCGTTCGCCAACCGTCAGTTGTTGGTCTTTCACGCCCGCCGGAGCTTCGAAGAAGTATTCGGCGGTAAAAAGGTCCGCTGGGAGTTGACGCAGGTTTATGACATCACCCACAACATGGCCAAGATCGAGACGCATACGATCGACGGGCGGAAGGAGAAGGTCTGCGTTCACCGCAAGGGAGCGACGCGCGCGTTCGGGCCCGGCTTCGAAGGGATCCCTTCGGAGTTCCGGGCGCTGGGTCAGCCCGTGCTCGTTCCCGGATCGATGGGGACGGCCTCGTGGGTGCTGCTGGGCACGCAGCGCAGCATGGAACTCTCCTACGGATCCTGCTGCCACGGCGCCGGCCGGGTGATGAGCCGCGCGCAGGCCAAGCGCGAGATCCGCGGGGAGAAACTGCGCGGCGAACTCGAGCAGCGCGGCGTGCGCATCCGCGCGGGTTCCCTGCCCGGCCTGGCGGAGGAAGCGCCGCAGGCGTATAAGGACGTCGATCGCGTGATCGCCGCGGTATGCGGCGCCGGGATCGGGAAGAAAGTGGCGCGGCTGCGGCCGGTGGCGGTTATAAAAGGGTAGGAAAGTGATGAGCGGAGGATAGCCACAATTGGCAAATCCATCGAACGATAATATTCCCCGCTGGCTGGAGTGGGCGCGTGAAATCCAAGCCCTGGCGCAGACCGGATTGCATTACGCGCCCGACGATTTCCATCGCGACCGGTACCGCCGCTTGATGGACATCGCGGTAGAAATCGCGGCGGAGTACTCCACCTTGCCCAAGGCTGAACTTCAGCAAATGTTCCTTGCCGCGCGCGGGTATGCCACACCGAAGGTTTCCGTGCGTGGCGCTGTATTCCGCGGCGGCAAAATCCTTTTGGTGCAGGATCGCTTCGACGGCGGATGGTGCATGCCCGGCGGGTGGGCCGATGTGGGCGAGGCGCCATCGACGATGGTTGAGCGGGAAGTCCTGGAGGAAAGCGGGCTGCGGGTGCGCGCAGCACATCTGGTGGGGGTATACGACATCAACCGCGAGGGCGGGCAGCGGGAGGTGCTTCACGCCTACGATTTGGTTTTTCTATGCGACGACCTGGGCGGAGAACCGCGTCCGAGCAACGAGACCAGCGCCGCCGGCTTTTTCGGATTGCAGGAGATTCCGCCGCTCTCGAATGCCCGCACCTCCCTTCGCAATATAAAGGAAGCATTCGCCCGTTGGGAGGACCCCAAGTTACCGACAATATTCGACTAAGACTGCCTTCGTCGAAATCGAAGAAGCCGCCTTTCCAGCGTCGTTTGTGAAAGGAATCCTGTAATTCGTGCTGGAATAAGTGAATTGTCTCAGAAAGAGTATCCTTCCTTACCGCGATAATCCCACTTCCTTCCTCCAGCGCCACCCAGGGGAGGGGGGTAGCGGGCGGGAAATGGGGGCATACTGCTTTTCCCCGTGTTTTTGAAGGTTTGGGTGTTTGATGCAACCGAGATTGGTACCCTTTCGTCAGTTGTCAGAGGCGTGAAATATCGTAGAATAGGGCTCTCGCACCCGGGAGTCGTCCGTCATCATTTTTTCCTTTTCCCCTTGTCGGTTTTTCCAAACTCTCCCCGGGTTAAGGAAAGGAGCACAATCGTGTCGAATAAGATATTGCTCACCCTGGGCATCATCGGGGGAACCGGTGCGGAAGGCAGCGGATTGGCCATGCGCTGGGTTCGATCCGGGTACCGCGTGGTAATCGGCTCCCGCTCGGCGCAGAAGGCGGCCGAACGCTGCGCGGAATTGAATTTTAAACTGGGGGAACCCGGAATGATCACCGGGGCGGAAAATGTGAATGCCGCGCGGGAGGCGGATCTTGTCGTCCTGGCGGTCCCCTACGACGCGCAGAAGGAAATTCTTGAAAGCATCCGGCCCGTCCTGGCGGGAAAAATCCTCATCAACGTCGGCGCGTACATTAATCCGGGCCGGCCTGCGCAAATGGAACTGCCCCCGGGCGAATCCTCCAGCCTCGAAGCGCAGGAACAACTCGGCTCGGAGGTGCGCGTTGTCGCGGCGTTCCAGAACGTCTCGGCCGAATACCTCAGCGATCCGGAGCGGGAAATCGATTGCGATGTGCTCGTGTGCGGCGACGACGCGGAAGCGAAAGTCTCCGCGATGCGGATGGTGGAAGCCGCGGGGATGACGGCCTACGATGCCGGTCCCTTGCAGAATTCCATCGCCGTCGAAGGCTTGGCCGCGATTCTGTTCGGGATCAATAAACGGTATCACGCGCGTCTGGCGGGAATCCGGATCACCGGAGTTTCCCTCTAACGGCGGCCGGGGAAAGACGATTTGGATTCGGGACGCACCCTTCACCTCACCGCCCTTGGAGGTTTTCCTCTCATCCGGCCGGGAGACGATCTCGCCGGATTGATCCTCCGATCGCTGGAGTCTAATCATCTTTCGTTAATCAGCGGGGATGTTTTAATACTCGCTCAGAAAATCGTTTCTAAAAGCGAAAAACGTTTGGTGGATTTGACCGGCGTGACTCCCTCCGTCCGGGCTCTCTCACTTTCCAAGAAATGCGAAAAGGATCCGCGCTTTGTGGAGGTCGTCCTCCGCGAAAGCCGTGAGGTGCTGCGCGCACGGCCGGGATTGCTGGTCGTCGAGCACCGGCTTGGTTTTGTATGCGCCAACGCCGGAGTGGATCGCTCGAACGTCGGCGCCCGGGAAGGGGAGGGGGAGTGGGTGCTTTTACTTCCCGCGGATCCGGATGCAAGCTGCCGGGCTCTGCGCGACCGGTTGCGGCAGTCGGCGGGGGCCGATGTCGGAGTGATCATCAACGATTCGCACGGCCGCGCCTGGCGCAACGGCATTGTCGGGGTGGCGATCGGCGTCGCCGGTTTGCCGGCGCTGGAGGATCTGCGCGGCCGGATGGACCTTTACGAGTATCAATTGCAGATCACCCAGGTGGCCGCCGCCGACGAACTCGCCTCGGCCGCCTCGCTGCTGATGGGACAGGCGGATGAATCGCTGCCGGTCGTGCATGCGCGCGGCTTTCCCTACCCGTTGCGGGAATCATCGCTCGCCGAGCTTATTCGACCGAAGCAGATGGATGTATTTCGCTAAGCCGTCAACTCCACTCCAGGGGGATGCCGTTACGCTTAATTGTCCGTGTCGATTGGTATCAGTTTCCCCGTAACATCACATATGACAGGATGATTGTCATATTTCGAGGCGGAAGGTCGTCTGTTCCATGCGCGTTGCTTCCCGAAGGATTTATTAGTATCCACAGGGGGAGGTACTATCGTCCGAGATTATCAATCCAATTCCACTCAAATCAATACCGGCGATGAGTTGTTGCCCCCGAATTTCCGCTCAGGAAAATGTAGAAAAAATAAGGTTGCTAAGCCTAGAGAGGGGGAACAGCGGCTCCCTATCCATGGCAGGCTGAAACGGGATCGCGCTTCCTTTTACATCTCATGGATTCCATCGCCGGCCTAATATGCGGTTACGCCCCCGTCCACGGGAAAAGAGACGCCGTTTATGAAGGATGCCTCGTCGCTCGCCAGGAACGTGAACGCGGCCGCAACGTCGGCGGCCGTAGCAAGCCTGCCGAGAGGCACCTCGCCGTAGCGCTCGGCTCGGCGTTCTGGGTCCTTGAGAATGGCTTGCACCAACGGCGTGTCGACGGTGCTGGGATGCACCGAATTGCAGCGGATGTTGTCCTTGGCATACCGGACGGCTATCGACTTCGTGAGCAGCGTCAACGCGCCCTTCGTCGTCACGTAGGCTTCGTTCGTGTACCTATGGCCTATGAGCCCGCAAACCGATGACATGTTGAGGATGACGCCGCCGCCCGATTTCCGCATGATGGGGAGGACGTGCTTGATTCCAAGGAACGGGCCCCTGACGTTGACCGCGAGAATCCGGTCCAGATCCTCTCCGGGCATATCCTCGATGTTCTTTCGGATATTGATGCCCGCGTTGTTTACCAGCACATCAAGCTTGCCCGCTTTTTGTATGACCGCTTCCAGCACCGCTTTCCAGTTGCCTTCCGACGTTACGTCCAGGAGAAGGAATTCCGCGCCGCCGGCAGCGGATTCCCCGCTCTCGCCGTCGATGGTCCGCGCCGTTTCTTTCCCTGCATCCTCGTTCACATCGCAGATGAAGACGCAGGCGCCCTCCTTGCGGAAGGCGCGCGCGATTTCGGCGCCCAGCCCTTGCGCGCCTCCCGTGACCAACGCTACCTTGCCCGCCAATCTTGCGCTCATTGTTGCATCCTGCCTCTGCGGACCTTTACGCCCGCGAGTTTTTCGTAGAACTGGATCACCCCGCCGTGGTCGTCTTTCTGCCTGCCGTCCACGCGGAGTGCCTGCATGATTTCCATGATCTGACTCGTGAGGGGAATAGGAACGCCGAGATCGTGCGCGGTATCCAGCGCGTTCTGCAGATCTTTGATGTGCAGTTCGATGCGGAAGCCTGGCTTGTAGTTGCCTTCGAGGACCATCGGAGCCTTGGCGTTCAACACGGCACTGCCCGCCAGACCGCCCTTGATCGCGGAAAACACGGCCTGCGGATCCACGCCTGCCTTGGTTGCCAGGACAAACGCCTCCGACATGGCCGCGATATTGAGCGCGACGATGATCTGGTTGGCGAGTTTGACTACGTTTCCCGCTCCGATATCGCCGCAGAGTACAGCGCTTGACCCCATTTTTAAGAGGACGTCCTTCACCTTGTCGAAGACGTCCTGCCTGCCGCCCACCATGATGGCGAGGGTGCCTTCGATGGCTTTCGGCTCTCCCCCGGAGACCGGGGCGTCCAGCATCTCAATCCCTTTTTTCGCCAGCTCGGCGGCGACTTCCTTTGCTGCGCGCGGCGCGATGGAGCTCATATCCAGCAGAATGTCCCCGGCTTTGGCGCCGTGGATCACCCCGTTTTCCCCGAGCGCCACCTCCTTCACGTGCGGTGAATTGGGGAGCATAGTGATGACCAGCGCGCATTGCGAGGCCACATCCTTTGGCGACAAGGCGGCCTTGGCTCCCAATCCCACAAGTTCCCGCACCGGAACCTCGTTGATGTCGAAAACCGTCAGTTCGTGGCCGGCGGCGATGAGGTTCTTCGCCATGGGCTTCCCCATGATTCCTAAGCCGATGAAACCTATTTTCATGATTTTCCCTCCAGGATCCCCAGAACCGCCGAGGTTATGGTTTCTGCGGTTAGTCCGAAATGTTCCAAAAGCGCATCGTAGGTTTCCGCGGACAGCCCGAAGCTGTCACGGATGCCGATCAACTCCACCGGCGCGTGCCGAACGCCGCGCAGGGCCTCGAGCACGGCCGAGCCGAGTCCGCCGACCACGGTGTGCTCCTCCGCCGTGACAATGGCGCGCGCGCCTTCCGCAAACCCGATCACGGCATCCCGATCCAGGGGTTTTATTGTTCCCACATTGAGCACGCGGACGGATACGCCCCTATCCGCAAGTATTTGGGATGCCTTCAACGCCTTGGATACCATAATCCCCGATGCGAAAATCGCGGCGTCAGCTCCGTCCCGGATCTTCACAACCTTGCCGATCCGGTAGGAGGGATCTTCAGGCACTGTGAAGGGAAGGTCATTCCTGTTAATGCGGATGTACATGGGCCCTTTCCACTCCAGAAGGCGTTCCATCATCGCAGTCAGCTCCACCGAATCGGCTGGACAGATCACGCTCATATTGGGCAGGGCGCGCATGAGGGCGACGTCCTCCACGGATTGGTGGGTCTTGCCGTCCCCGAAATCTGAAAGTCCGGAGCTTGAACCGCAGATCCTGACGTTGAGATTGGGGATGCAGATCGAATTACGGAGCTGGTCGTATATGCGCCCGGAGGCGAACACTGCAAAGGAGTGGATGAAGGGGATCTTTCCCGCCAACGCCAGGCCGGCCGCGGTGGAAGCCATGTTCTGCTCCGCGATTCCCATCTCAAAATGCCTGTCCGGAAACACGGCTTTGAAAAGGACGGACTGCGTGGATTTACCCAGGTCCGCCTCGAGGGCGACGACACGGGAGTCTTTCTTCCCGAGAGCCACGAGGGCTTCTCCGTATGCCGTACGCGGGTTCTTCGAGATCGTCATACGGACCTCCCTCTACGCAAGCGCCGCGCGCGCCGCCCGCAGTTCTGCGAGGGCGGTATCGAATTGGTCTTGACTCATGATCCCGTTATGGAAAGCCGCGGTATTCTCCGCGAAAGAAATGCCCTTGCCCTTGACCGTGTCCGCGACGATCACCGTGGGCGCCCCTTTTATCGCGCCCGCGCGGTCCAGCGCATCCAGTATGGCTTCGATGTCGTGGCCGTTCACGGTGAGAACGTTCCATCCGAACGCCTTCCATTTCTTTTCGATATCCGGAATGTCGAATACCTCCCGGGTCGGGCCGGTGGCCTGGATGCGGTTCCGGTCCACAATTCCGGTTATGCGGTCGAGTCCGAACCGCGCCGCCGCCATCGCCGCCTCCCAGAGCTGGCCTTCCGCCAACTCGCCGTCGCCCATGATCACGAACACCCGGGAGGGGCGGCTGTCCAGGCGGAATGCAAGCGCCATCCCCACGCCGATCGACAATCCCTGACCCAGGGAACCCGTGACCGCCTCTATTCCCGGGGTCCTCTCCATATCAGGGTGCCCCTGGAGCATGCCCGCCAGTGTTTTCACCTTCTCCCTCTCCGACAGGGGGATCACGCCAAGTTCCATGAGAGCGGCGTACTGGATCAATACCGAATGGCCTTTGCTGAGGAGAAGACGGTCCCGATCCGGGTTCGTCATATTTTTCGGATCGAAGCGCATGACGCGGAAGTAGAGTGCGGTTACGATCTCCGCAAGCGAGCATGATCCCCCCAAGTGGCCCGCCTTTCCCACGCCGATCATCCGTACCACGTGCTCACGGAGGTTCAGCGCGGTTCTTTCCAGAACCCGGACTGCGGCATCCTTGTCGTCCATCGCTTTTTCAGGCATCGCGCTTCCTTTCCGCCGTTTTCAGCCGCCGGATCGTTCTCAGCACGTGCTCCTCGATGAGGGCTTCCGCTAAACCGGCTTTTCGCGCCTTGATCGCGTCCAGGATCCGCCTGTGGTAGGACAGGCCGTCGGTCACGCCAAGGGCGCTCACGATCTTGTCCATGGACACACTCAGCACGCTTTTAATGATGTCGTTGACTTTGACGAGGATGGGATTTCCCGTCGCCCTGGCCAGGGCGAGGTGGAAGTTGAGATCCGCGCGCGCAAATGCATGCACGTTCCCTTTTACAAGCGTCATTTCACGATACGCAGCTTCCATCTCGCCGATTTCCTTCTCCCCCGCCTTCTCCGCCACGAGGGCGACGGTGCCTTTCTCGACGATCCTGCGGTATTCCAGGACGTTCAGGATATCCGTCTTATCGAGGGCGATCATGGGGAATAGCGGATTGAAAAGAATCTCGCCGGAGTATTCCTTGACGAAGGTTCCTCCGCCCTGCCTGGACTCCAACAGCCCGAGGGAAACCAGCATATGCAGGGCTTCCCGGAGTGAGACGCGGCTTACGCCAAGCTTGCGTGTCAGCACGTTCTCCGACGGGATCTTGGATCCCGGCGGCCATGCGCCCCTGACAATCTGGTCCCTGAGCTGCTCGAAGACCTGCTTCTTGATATTGGCACGCTTCACGCGCGCGAGGGATTGCCTGACTATGCTCATCAACTTGTATGATAACTTACAACATTTATCCTGTCAAAAGCGTTTCCAGGACGGTATGAATGGCATTCCACGAGAATGGCTAAAAAAGGAGCGGGCATGCGACCGCAAACAACGGAGTTTTTGACTATCCCACCGATGTGTGATTGAATCGCAAGGCTTTATTTTTTCGGATCGGACGATTTCCGATCGAGACGCCTTCGTGCATGGGTTAAATGGAGGATGTGGATGATGAATGCCGGAATGGAAAAGGACCGGGTTTGGAAAGTCACTCGTTCCGAACCGGGCCCGGAATTGAGTATCTTTACGACCCGATACGATTGGGTTGAAAATCCGCGGAATAAGAAAATCCTCCAGGCGCTGATCCTGGAAGCGCCGGAATGGGTGAACGTGGTCGCCCTCACCCCCGAAAAACGAATCCTCGCGGTCAGCCAATTCCGGTTCGGTGTCCGAAGGCAATCGCTTGAGATTCCCGCCGGATTGGTCGACCCGGGCGAGACTCCGCTGCGGGCCGCCATGCGGGAATTGGATGAGGAGACGGGGTATGCCGCGCGCGAATGGAAGTCGCTCGGCTGGTCGTTCGCCAATCCGGCGTTTCTCAACAACCGGGCGCATCATTTCCTGGCGCTTGGCGCGCAGAAAGCCCATCCGCCGCATCTTGAGGATGGGGAGGATATCGATTGCTTCGAGCTTAGGCTCGACGAAATACTTAGCGCAATCCAGACGGAGCGGATGCGCAATGCGATGTCGCTGCTTGCCCTCTCGAAGGTATTCGACATGCGCGTGGACCGAATCGATGCCGGATGAGAGCGATAGATATGTCCGTCATCCCCACGTGGTTCCAGCCTGCCCTCGGCGCGGCCGGGGGTCGGGATCCAGGGCTTGCGTCACAGGAACCGCTCATCCTGATTCCTGGATGCCTGCTAAGAGCACGCAGGCATGATCCCTCGCGTCCGGCTCGGGACAGGCTCGATGGAAATTTCGTATGCAGGTCTGTACTGCAGCAATTTCGGTACAATAGGAATCCGATATTATGGATAAACCAATGCTGGATCTCCTTTTCTCCCGCCGTTCGATTCGAAAATACCGTTCCAAACCGGTGCCGGAAGAATCCATCCGGCGTATCCTGGAAGCTGCGCATGCCGCCCCGTCGGCGCATAATACGCAGCCCTGGCGATTCGTTGTATTGCAGAATGCGGATATTCGCCGGTCGCTGGCCGAGCACATGGCGGGAGCCTATGCGACCGATGCATTGGCGGATGGACAAACTCCGGATGCGATCCGCGCCCGCAACGAGCGGTCGGTTGCGCGGATCAGCAACGCGCCGCTGGCGATCCTGGCATTGATGGATGAAAGCTGCCTGCCCGCCGACGCCGGCCGACGCGCGGAAGGGGAACGCCTTTTATTGATTCAAAGTGTCGCGGCCGCAGTGCAAAATCTGCTTCTGGCGGTACACGCCGAAGGACTGGGTGCGTGCTGGATTTGCGCGCCGGCCTTCTGCCCGCAGGCGGTCCGCGAAAGCCTGCGGCTCCCGGAGAATTGGATCGCTCAGGCGTTGATCCTTGTCGGATATCCGGACGAAGAGCCGCGCCGGCCGGACGGGCGCTCGCTCGATGAGGTGGTTCAGTGGCGCTAGGGGAGTTTGGTGATTGGAAAGTCCTCGCCCTGGCCGGCGGGGTGGGGGGCGCAAAATTAGCCCACGGCCTGGCGGGAATCCTGCCGCCGGAAAACCTCACCGTCGCAGTCAACGTCGCCGACGATTTCGAATTGTACGGCCTGACCATCTGTCCCGATCTGGATACGGTGATGTACACCCTGGCCGGGATCGCATCCGCCGATACAGGATGGGGCATTGCGGGTGACACTTTCCATTGCATTGAATCCCTCGCGGCCTTGAATGCTCCGGCCTGGTTCCGCCTTGGCGACCGTGACCTGGCCACGCACCTTGCGCGCACGCGCCGGCTGTGGGACGGGGAGACGCTGACCCAGGTCACCCGTCATTTGTGCGAATTCCTCGGAGTGCGGCAGAAGATCCTTCCTTGCACGGATGATGTACTCCGCACGATCGTCGAGACGGTCGAAGGCGACCTGGATTTTCAGGATTATTTCGTCCGCCGCAAGTGTGAACCTGTTGTGCGCGGATTTTACTTGCGCGGGAGGGATGCCGCGTTGCCCACGCCGGAATTCCTCGCTGCGCTGGACGAAGCGGACGCGATCGTACTGTGCCCATCGAATCCGTTCGTCAGCCTGGGGCCGATCCTGGCCCTGCCGTCTGTGCGTGAAAAAGTGGCGGCCGGCAATTCCGTCGCGGTCACGCCGATCATCGGCGGCCGGGCGGTCAAGGGCCCGCTGGTGAAAATGTTCCGTGATCTGGGACGCGATTCTTCCGCGCTCGAAGCGGCGCGCGAATACCAAGGGATCTTGCGCGGCTTCGTACTCGACCGCGAAGATTCTTCCCTGGCGGCGGAGATCGAAGGGCTGGGCATGCGCGTTTTGGCGGCCGATACGCTGATGCGCGACGAGGAGGAACGGCGGAAGGTGGCCGGGCAGGTTTTGAAATTTGCGCGAACGGTCCGAACCGGATGAAGTGCTGGGCGATCGTCCCGGTGAAACATCTGACGGAGGCCAAATCGCGCCTGGCTTCGGTCCTTTCCCTCCGCCGGCGGCGCGCGTTGGTTTGCTCCCTGTTGACCCATTCCCTGAATGCGTTAACCAAAGTAAAGGGGATCGAAGGGATTCTCGTGGTTGGGAAGGATCGTACGGTGCGCAGGATCGCCCTTGAATATGGCGCGGGTTTTGTGCAGGAGGGGGAGCATGGAGGTTTGAATAGGGCGCTGACGCGGGCGGCATCCGAAGCCGTCCGACGGGGGGCGGCCGCCGTGATGGTCCTTCCGGCCGATCTTCCATTGCTGAGGCCGGCAGATATTACTTACGCGTTAAGCCGGGCTGGCCGGCCGCCGTTTATGGCAATCGCACCCGATCGAACGGAACGAGGGACCAACTTATTGCTTATGACGCCTCCCGGGCTCATCCGGTTTTCCTTCGGGGATCGTTCATTCCTGCGGCACGTTCAGGCCGCGCGGAAGGTTGGGATAAAAGCCACGGTTCTGCACCGCCGGGCGCTGGCGGAAGATCTCGACCAGCCGGAGGATTTGGTATTGATTTACGATCGGAATTGGACGGAAATCGGAATCCGCGAAGCCCGCCCCGGTGGTCGGACCGGGGAGCACGAAGCCCATCCTGGACCGCACAGGCGGCTCAGGGAAGAACCGACGAACACGAAGAAAAAATATAGAATTATTTAGTTTCAAATTTATTTATTGTTCACAAACTCCGCCGCACAGGCCGGCGGGCGCGAAGCAACCGCCCGCGGGGTATTAAATCCCCAGAAAACCCGATAAGAGAAAAACAAAGATCGATCCGAGGATGATCCCGGCTGCGACAGAATGCTGGTGTCCATGTTCCCGGGCGACGGGGATCAGCTCGTCCAGCGTGATGAACATCATCACCCCGCCGGCGAAGGCCAGCGATCCGGGAATTAGGAATTGAAAATTCATAAGGAAGGACGCCGCTGCGAGCGCGCCCAAAGGCTCGGCCAATCCCGAAAGGACGGCCACGAGGAATGCATCCCGCCGGCGCAACCCTCCCTGGCACAATGGCAACGCGGTGGCAATGCCCTCCGGGATGTTGTGCAGCAGAATCGCCAGGGCGATGAACATTCCAAACTGGGGCATGTGCATGTATCCCGCGCCCACGGCGATACCTTCCGGCAAGTTATGGATCGTGATCCCAATCGCTAAAAGAACACCGCTCTGCAGCAGGGCCGGGTTCATTTTTTTTGGAGAATCATGTCCGTGCTCATGACGGTGCGTCCCCCACCCCATTTTCCCGGTGGAGGCAACTCCATTCCCGGGTCGGGGACTCCCCGCGTCGGAGCCGCAATCGGGTTCTCCATTTACCGGATTATCAGCGGAGCCGCCGTGCGCAACTTCCCTTTCGCCGAAATGGATATGGGGCAGGAGGACATCCAATCCGAACATTAAAACCGCTCCGGCGCCGAACCCGATTGTGGCGGTGAGGAATCCCTGAAGCTTCCAGGCTTCGTTGACCAGTTCGAGGAAGGAAAGGCAGATCATCACCCCGGCGGTGATCCCCATCAGGAAGCCGAAGGCACGCCGCCCGGGTCGGCGGATGATTGCGATCAAGCCGCCCAGGCCGGTTCCCAACCCGGCGACCAGACTCAGCAAGGCGGCTGTCAAGATAGGATCGCTGTTCATGAAAAAACCTCATGGGATAAACAAGCGAGATAAGGCGACGACAGAGACTTTATGCCGGACGGCATGACGGGCAGTACCCGCGGAGTTCCAGACGTATATCGGCGATCTGCAGCCCTGCGCGTCTGCCGAAAGCGCGCGCCGCTTCCATCACTTGCGGCGAACGGAACTCCACGACCCGGCCGCATTTCAGGCAGGTGAAGTGGTGGTGAAGGGGATCCCGCGCCGGCTCGAAGTGGGAATGGTTTTCCCCCAGACGGTGTTCCTGCACCAGCTTCGCGTCGCGCAGGAGGGTGAGGGAGCGATAGACGGTGGCCAGGCTGATCTTCGAATTCCGGGCTTTGGCTTTCCGGTAGAGCGTGTCCGCGTCCAGGTGACCTTTGGATTCCCGAAGGAGATCGAGTACCAAGCGGCGCTGGCGGGTGAAATGCACCGCAGGATTTTGTCTCGTTTTCATGGCGAACCTCAATATGAGAATGAGAAGCATTCTCATATTATCCCGGCCCGCCTGAGTTGTCAAGCGGGGAGGAAGCATTCCCAATTCGCCGCAGGGGGGTATACCCAGGAACAACGATAAAGGCCTGTTCTCCATAATGCGTTGCTCTTTGTTGTCTATTATTAAGAAATCAGTTAACGGAATCCGTCCGTTTCATGGCCGATGATCCCGCCGGATGGATGTTTTTCCTATCCCCTTTACCGGCCGATCGGCGAATCCCTCCCGATGGCCTTCGGAGAATGGAGGTTCCGGAGATCGCGTTTATCGATATAGGTATAATGGGGTGATTTTTCCAAGGGGAGAATATCCGAGGAGGACCTTCCGGAAATGGCAAACGACCTGCGCCCACCAAAAATCACCAAACAACCGAATTCCAGGATGTGTTTTGTCTGCGGGCTTGAAAATAAAGTCGGTTTGCATTCCAAATTCTATTCCGAGGAACCCGGCAAGGTGCGGGTTGATTGGACGGCTCCGGATTGTTACCAGGGATATCCGGGCCACTTACACGGCGGGATTTCCGCCGCGCTTTTGGATGAAGTCGCAGGCCGGACTGTCTTGGGGGTCACGGATTTCCGGTTCTTTGTGACGATGAAAATGGAATTGCGATACCGGAAACCGGTTCCGATCGGCGTGCCGCTGGTCATCCGGGGCGAACTGGTCAAAGATCGGGGACGGTTCGTGGAAGCCCGCAGCGCAATCCACCTTCCCGACGGATCGGTGGCCGTTGAGGCCGATGTGCTGGTGGCGGAAGCGCCCCAGCAAATGGCGGAAGGCACGGACCTGGACCGGATCGGCTGGCGCGTGTATCCGGATGAGTAGGTCAGGGCCGTCCTTCCCGTCCCGGCGCCGGACTCGGGCGAACATAACCGAATAGGGTAAAATCCGCTTGCATCGGTTTTGGCCTTACGTGGTAGGATGCCACTTCTGGAGAAGGCCCTGTGGGACGACCGAAAATCGTTTTCGACTTATTAATGAAATTCTGGCCGCTCAGCAAACTGGCCAACCGGATCGGAAACCGACCGGTGATCGGTTATTTGGTCCGGCCTCTTTTCAACTCCAACGAGAACGAATCCATCATCCTTCCGGTCCATGAGGTTGTTCGTTCCGAAGAGAGTGTCGTCCTGCCATGGACGATTCTGGAACCGCTGATATCCAAATCGGATGCGCGGGTGGTCCTCCATCGCTGCATATGCCGGCATGCCGAACAATGCATAACCTACCCGGAAAGGATCGGCTGCCTGTTCCTGGGGCAGGGGGCGACCCGGATCCATCCTTCGATGGGGCGGAAGGTAGGCACCGAAGAGGCGCTTGCTCACGCCTGGGAGGCGATGGAACAGGGGCTGGTGCCGCTGGTGGTGCATGCGTCATTTGACGCCTTCGCACTTGGAATCCCCTACCGCAGGATGCTGGCCGTCTGTTTTTGCTGCGATTGCTGCTGCACGATCCGTCACGGTCTGCGGCTTGGGCCGCATGCCTTCTGGGATACGGTTGTTCGCGTCCCGGGTCTGACCGTGGAAGTGGACGAATCCTGCATCGGTTGCGGACGCTGTGTCGATGTCTGCTTTGTGAAAGCCATAAAAGTGGAATACGGTCATGCCCGGATCGACGACCGCTGCAAAGGCTGCGGCCGGTGCGCAGAAATTTGCCCCGTTAAAGCGATTTCCTTGAAGTTGCACAAGGACGTGGATGTGGTGGAAGAATTCCTGCAGCGCGTGGAACGCCGGACCGATATCGGCAAGCTGGATGGGAAACCCCGAACCACTCCTCCCGTATAATCGAATTCCAGCAGAAAATCCCGCTTTTCCAACCGGTTCCACCCCCAAGCCCGAGCCATCTTTCCCGCCGGGTGACCCCGTTGGAGCGGTTTCTTTATGGTTTCTTTAGGTGCGGATGATTGGCATGTGCGAATCCCTCCGCCGGATTTCGAGGATCCCGAAGCATGGCAATTTCCCGATCGACACCAAGGTGAAGAATACTTCGGATAATGAAGGGCCGGGGGTTATCTTTATCCCGCTTTCGCGGGATTAGAATACCCCGCAGCTTGCTGCGC
>CAZFPL010000030.1:0-33272 GCA_964521085.1 uncultured Anaerolineales bacterium
CAAGAACTGCGCAGCAAGCTGCGGGGTATTCTAATCCCGCGAAAGCGGGATAAACCGGGGACGCAGGCTCCTCCGGCGCCATTACAATTCCACCGCTTTAGGAATTGGATATGGATGTTTTTCCTGCGCGACGCAATTGCCAGATTCCAATCAGACCCCAAAATCCGACAACCAGAAGATTGAATACCTGGCTGATGAGAATGAACGCCAGCGCTTCGGCCTGCGAGAAACCGAGCGGGACGAGCACGATGACGGCGGCGAATTGATATGCCCCGACGTATCCGGGAGTGGAGGGAATAGCGCTTGAAAGTCCCAGGGCGGCAAGCAGGATAAGCGCCTGAGAGATGGTGATGGTTTGAGAGATGATGCGAACGCTGATAGTCGTGCAAAACGCATCCGTCATCCAGACGACGGCAGTCAGAAACACGAAAGCCGCCAGGGTGCGCACGCTGTGCAGGGAACGCGCTCCCGCCAGGAAACGGACGATCTGCTCGCGGGCAAACAGGATCCACCGCTGATTCCCGCGGAACCGGTCAAGCAATCGGAGTATGAAACCCTGCCCGAAGGGCGCGGCGATAAAAGCCGCCCCCGCCAGGCACCCTCCCACCGCCATGACCAGCAGCGCGCCGGTAAACAGCGCGGGCACAGTCGCCTGCAGGAGCAGCGCGATGGAACCGATCGACACCAGCGCGATGACGTCGAACACTCTTTCCGCCAGCGCCGTGGCAAGGATGTAACTTGTACCCAATCCACTTTCGCGGCCAAGATATGCCGAGCGCACCAATTCCCCCGCCCGGGCGGGCAGAACAGCATTGCCCAGGTAGCCCGCCATGTTCGCCCAGAAAACCGAAAGGACTGGAATCTTCTTCTCCGCCCGGAGCAACACGTTCCATCGAATGCTTCGCAGGAAAAGGCTTGCGCATGAAATAGGGATGGTAAGCAGCAGAAATTCGTACCGGCCATGGAGGAGCGCGTTCCAAAAACCGGTCCAATCCACGCCGCGAAAGGCCAGGAACAAAAATAATCCGGCCAGCAACAAGACCAATCCGGTTAAAAGGACGGAGCGACGGCTCCGCGGAGGAGATGCGGGTTCCACGGAGGGGGCTTGCGTGACGGAACCCGATGGCTCACCGGTCAATGCTCAAACCCTCCGCCGCACCTGCAACCGTCCGGATCCAGCAGGTATTTATTTGGATCATGATTTTCCCTGCGCGGCGGACAATTGCTTCCCCGCTTCCGGTAGAAAATATTATTCTCATGGAGGATTACAGGCCGGGTCTTCGCGGTGCGCGCTTCGACGTCCGGCGGGAATTCGCGGGAAGTGCCGAGCGACCCCCTGGATTATCCGTAAAATTCAACCTTTCCTTTTCATAGACAGGCGGCCGCCGCAGGACTTGCGTATAGACCATGGAGAGGTATTCCCCCAGCAATCCGAGGAAAATTAATTGGACGGAAGCGATGAAGAACAGACCGATGGCGACCGGCGCAATTCCCACCGAAAAACTTTGCCAAAAGAGCAGTTTGTATATCAAATAGAACAGCCCGACCAGGAAACTCGCGAGGGCGGCGCAAAATCCAAGGATCGTCGCCAACCGAAGCGGGATCTTGGTGTAACTGGTGATCCCCAGCATGGCCTCCTCATACAGGTAGAAAAAATTGCTTTTGCTTTTTCCATGTTTGCGTGCCGGCTGTTTGAACTTGATAATGACCGGATGGAAACCGATTTCCGCAATCAGCCCGCGAAAAAAGGGATAAGGGTCGTTTATTTTTTGAAGGATCTCCACGACCTGTCTGTCATAAAGGCCAAAACCGGTGAAATGGGAAATGATGTCCACATGGGATAGGGTGGATAGAGTCCAATAGAACAGGGTTCGAAGCCGATATACGAGGGGATTCTCGTCGCTGCGTGATTTTACAGCAAGGACGACCTTGTTCCCCTGTTCCCATGCGTGTAAAAAATCCTTGATCAAAACGGGAGGATCCTGCAGGTCGGAGGTCATCAACACGACGGCGTCGCCGTTTGCCTGAAGGAACGCGTTATTGCCGGAACGGTTGGGACCGAAGTTGCGCGAATTGAAAATGACCTTGAACCTTTTATCCTTGGCCGCAATCTCGCGCAGGATTTGCGGAGTCCGGTCGGTGGAATCGTTGTCCGCGATGATGATTTCATATGCATACTCTTTTCCCAGCCCGCGGAACACCTCGACGATCCGGCGGTAGAACTCCGGAAGGTTTCCTTCCTCGTTATAGCAAACCGTAACCACGCATATTTTTTTCATAGGCGATTTTTAGACCCGTGCGCAGTATGCAGAAAGGTCACCCCGAATGATCCCGGGTCCGATGAATGGGAACGGCGTAACAGACCATCTCCCAGCATTCGTCCGAGTATCGCCGCAGGAAGAACTTGTATCCTTCCGTGAACGATCGAATCTGGAGCGGAATTCGCCATAGATCTTCCAGCCGATGGTACACACAAACGGCGAGGGTCGGTTTGTCACGGCCAAGTATCTGCCTGGCTCCGGAAAGCGCATCCGATTCCCCGCCCTCGATGTCCATCTTGATGAAGGTGGGGTGGTAATCCCACGTCAATTCATCCAAGGGCAGGCACTCCACCTCGAACGAACCCAGCCCGATGGATGACTCCACCGTGCCGGTGGCATTAAACCGGACCGGCATCCGGCGTGAACCGACGGCGGCTTGCCGCACCATTATCTTACGACTAATCTCGGAGGGCAAGGCGGATAACCGGGTCTGAAAAGCCCTGCAGTTGGCCGGATCGGGTTCTACGGCTATGATTCGTTCGAAGATGCCCCTTCGGCGTTTGATGAATTCCCAAATCGTGTCCCCGTCGAAAGTTCCGCAGTCCACAAAGACTTCATCCGCCAGCGGCGCAATCAGGTCATCGGCAAAGTAGATTTCACCCTGCGGCAGGTGCGGGGGCAAAACGGATGGATCCAGGGAAGTCTGCCAGAGCAATTGCCCGAGGTATTCTCGGCGGGAAATGTCATCCGCCCACAGGCTCAATGCTCTTCTGACTTCACTGGCCTGCGCGAAGATTTTTTCCGGTAATTCCACCGCGCCATAGGGTGTTAGAGCAAGCGGATACTGCCATGCCAACGTGGCAAAGGAGGCAACCCTCAGCCCCATGCCGCGCATTTGTTCCAAGACCGGGGCACTGGTGTAAACCGTGATTACGAAGATTGCGTTTTTTCCAAACTGCTCTACAGAAGCTTGCGGGGAGAGAACCTGCACACCCTTAATACCAGTGTCCCATAGGTTGGGGTTGTTATCGGCAAATACCAGCGGCTCGATGCCAGCCTTGCGCAAGCCCGCCAGTGTGATCTGCCCCAGCCGCCCCGCTCCAAAGAGAACAAAACGCTCGCCGGTTTTTTCGGTCAGTTTCCCGAAAGCCGCTTTTTGGGCGTTGACCAGCGCGGCCGGGTCTTTTCTTAGTAGTTCTTCGAGTTGGATTTCAAATGATGCCATTTTATGCTCATCTTATTCCTTCCAATAATCCTATTCCTGACTGGTTTTTGAGAATTGAGAGTCCGGAACTCCCACATAAGTTTTCTCCACTAGATTCCACGAATAGATAGCCCTCCGTCGATTACCAAATTAGCTCCTGTTATAAAAGACGATTCATCGGAGACAAGATACACCGAAGCAAAAGCAATATCTTCAGGAAGGCCAAAGTAACCAACCGGCATTTGCTTCGACCAATTCTCAAATAAGCCTTCCCTATCGGAAGGCTTTTCCACTGCTTTACCAAAAATGGGTGTATAGATAATGCCTGGACAAATGCTATTGACCCGTATTCCCAATCCGGCATATTCTCTCGCGGTTTGCCGGGTCAGGGCTAAAATGGCGCCCTTGGATGCAGCATAGCCGGCGGAGTTATAAAATCCCGTCACTCCCTGAATGGATGAGGTATTGACGATCGCCCCTCCACCATTTTTTATCATTTCCGGAATAGCAAATCGGCAGCACATATAGACGCTGTTCAGGTTAATGTCCAAAACCCGCTGCCAGTCTTCCGGCGCCGTGCTGGTGATACTCCCTTCCAAAAGAATACCGGCGTTGTTTACGAGTATATCCAGTTTTCCGTATTTTTCGATGGCTGTGTGGATCATGATTTGCGCATCCAATTCTTTTGTAACATCCGTACGTATAAAAGTCGCCTCCCCTCCGCCATTTTTAATTTGTCGTTCTACCTCCATTCCATCGGATTCGTTAATATCAGCAATAATGACTTTGGCGCCCTCCCGGGCGCAAAGCAACGCAGTTGCTTTTCCAATACCCGAAGCGGCTCCCGTCACAATGGCGACCTTGCCCGCCAATCGCGGTCTTCCGCTTTGTTCGGCTAACTCCGTCATACGAATCGCATGTTGCTTGCATTTCAACTGTCTATTGACCATTGCCGTGTTCGGCATTATTCGACGCGCAACGTAGCCGACCAAATTCTTGATACTGACCAGCCATGAAAAAAGCGCCTGAAGAAATCGGCTCTTCCGAAGGTTATACCGTAGCAGGTCCATTAGGTCGCTTACCGCCTTTCTACTTTAGTTTCCTGGGTGTGTCTGGTTCCGCTTGGGCCACATACGCCTTCCCTACACTTATCGCGCCATCGGATATCATCCCGCTAAACAGCGTGGGATAATGTTGATTTGTTTCATCACAAATACTCCTCGCCTGACAAAAGACCACTGCCATATGATAATTTTGAAAAAGTATGCCGATACAGGGATCGGCTCTCAATACTCTTACAAATGGCGCAAGGACGGCGAGGATCAAGCGATGGACCAGGCAGGCTACTCATGGTTTTAATTGGATTTTAAACGGTTCTGAGGAATAGCGTAACAAACCAGGTCCCAACCTTCCACAAAGTGCGGCCGCAGGAAGAAGCGGTATTGATCAGAAAACGAGTTTATCATTAACGGGATTCGCCAGACGTGATCTTGACGATGGTAAGCGGAAATGGCTAAAACGGGAAGATTCTTACGAATGATGTTTTGAGCTCCCATAAGAGCATCAATTTCAGATCCCTCAATATCCATCTTTATGTACCCGGGTTTATCCTCAGCGAGAATCTCATCCAGAGTAATACAATCTACCTCGAGGTCACCGTGGCCGATCGCTGAGGCTTCCGTTCCGGTTGCATCAAAGCGCGCCTTGCCTTTCCGTATTCCGGTTGCCAGTTGATGTAAAACCAATCTGCCTCTGAGATTATCCGGCAATGTCAGAGTAAAGTTTTTCAATTTTCGAAAGCTGGATGGATCTGGCTCGAATGAAGTAATTCTCTTAATCGCATTCCCGTGAAGGCGGAGAAGGCTTCTTATGGTATCCCCATCATAAGCGCCACAATCTATGAACTCAGTATCAGGCAGAACACCTGTAAGATCATCGGGAAAATATAGCTCGTGTGTAACAGGCAAAGATATTTCACTAAAATCCATCAACATCCGCCATTTAAGTTGGGCCAGATACTCATGCCGCGACGCATCATCTGCCCAAAGGAAAAAAGCTTTGCGCACTTCAGCGGCTTGTTCATATGCCTTATGGGGCAGATCCAAAGCATAATACGGCAAAAATACTTCGGGGTACTTCCAATATAATAAACCGAACGGAATAACCTTTGAGCAGTTAAGACTTACCAACTGCTGACGCCGCTGCGCCATCGTATCCACAGCCTCGCCCTTCCAAATTGTGATAACAAAGGCCGCATTTTGGCTGAACTTTTTCGCCGCATCCTGCAATGATAGTACTTTGACTCCATCAACATCTATTCCCCACAACGATGGGTTGTTGTCTGCGAATGCCAGTGGCTCTATACCCAAACGGCGCAAGCCCGCCAGAGTTTTTCGACCCAAACCTCCTGCTCCAAATAATACGAGGGATTTTTTAAAAGGGGTTGTTTGTTCATCAAATGAGAATTGTTCCCGATGCGCTACTGCGCTCATCGGCTCGCTCAACAAGGCTTCCAGTTGGTCTTCAAACATGGAAGGGATTTCTATCTCCTCTTGCCCATCTGCCCTTGCGCATCCTGCTCTTTTGAGAAGAGTTGTTGTTCGACAAGCCCGCAAATCACATGCCAGACAAATTCATGACATTCCTGGACTCGGGCGGTATCGGTGGAAGGAATAATCAGGCAATAATCGCACTTTGGTCCCATGGTTTCCCGGCCATTTTCCCCGGTGAACCCGATTGTGGTTGAGCCGCGTTTCCTGGCTGCATCCAGGGCGTTAAGAATGTTGGCAGATTGTCCACTTGTGCTGATCCCGGCCAGAATGTCTCCTTTGCGTGCCAACGCTTCCACCTGGCGTGAAAAAACATTTTCAAAAGTTGTGTCGTTCCCAATACTAGTCAAGATGGATGAGTTGGTAGTGAGTGAGATCACCGGTAATGCCCCGCGGTCGAGACGGAATCGGTTTATAAACTCGGCTGCCACATGTTGGGCGTCGGCCGCACTGCCTCCATTGCCACAAAGCAACAACTTATTTCCTTCCTGAAAACCTCGGGCAATGGCTTTCGCAATATCAACGATTACGGAGGCAGACAACTGAACGGTCTGTTTTAGTATTTGATCGTGCGAGGAATATTCTTCCATCACTGTTGGGATCATGGCATTCCTATTCCCAGGTGTATCTGTTTGTGATTATAGCATGCAGATTACCAGCAACTTCTTCCACCATCCATGACCAGGTTGGAGCCTGTCATGTAGGAGGACGCATCCGAACACAAGAAGAGAATGGCCGCCTGGTATTCATCTGCATTCGCCATGCGTCCCAAAGGTATCAACTTGGCGAGCCGCACGACAAAATCCTCCGGCTGGCCGTTGTAAACGCCGCCCGGCGAAATCGCATTGACCCGGACACCGCAATCGGCCCAGTAGGTGGCCAGGTAACGTGTCAACCCGATCAGGCCGGTTTTCACCACCGAGTAACTCACTGGCTTGACCGGTTGTTTTTCGTCAGGCAAACCCGCTTTCCGATAGAGACGCTGATCGGGTGCGATCACCGCCAGATCAGAAGCGACATTCACGATCACGCCCTGTTTTCGGCGGGCCATTTCACTGCCGATGATTTGGGAGCACAGGAAAGCGCCTTTCAGACCCACGTTCAGATCGGCTTCCCATTGCTCAAGAGGAAAGAATTCCAGCCGCGAAAATTCCACTTCCGTCCTATTTTCCATTTTGGGATTGTTGGCGGCATTGTTAATCAAAATGTCCACTCTTTTATATCTGTCCAGGACGGTTGCCAGCAGTTTTTTAACACTCTCTGGGTCTGTGATGTCGGTTTGGACTACAGACGCCAGATCCCCAAAACGTTCTTTCCATGCACGGCTTTCAGGATCCACTCCATCCAACCGAATGTCCGCCAGGACAGGAATCCCTCCTGCGCCGGCAATCGCCTCTGCGTGTTGTTGCCCCAGCAGGCCGGCGCCGCCGGTAACCACGGCGACTCGGCCGGTAATATCGAACAAATCCTTTTTCTTTGCAGACATTTTCAAATCCTCGTAAACTCGACGACTCTCCCGGTGGCCAGGGATTCTCTGGCTGCGAGCGCCATGCGCAGACTTTGCACACCGTCGCGCAAGCTCACCAGTGGCGTCTGTTTTCCCTGCATAGCATCCAGGAAACAGCTCAATTCGTCCAGAAATAGCTGATTGCGCTGAAAACCTTCGTACGAACTGGCCTCAACGTGATTGCCCTGACCATCGAAAACATCCACCGTGAGTGCCCGTATATCCACTAGAATCTTTCCGGCGTCGCCGACGACCTCACAGGTACGGCGGGATGGATTTTGCAGGTAATCTTGATGCAGGCTGACCGGGATGGGATGACCATCCATCAAGCACTCCATCAGAATTTCGGACGTGTCTTCCACATCAATTTCCAGGCTGCTGAAATGACCCCCCAGGGCAAATATACACCGGGGCATACCAAATAGCCAGTAAAGATAATCCATTTCGTGGATTTGCGAGAGGATTACACCGCCCCCCAAATCCTGCCGCGAAGCATACATCTGACGGTAATCCTCATACGTATGCCAGCCGGGCAGGTACTCACCGACCTCCGCCCTGACAGACAGAATCCGGCCGACCTTCTTCTCTTGAACAAGCTCGTGGAGGCGCTGCACGCAGGGATGGAAACGCATCTGGTAGCCGACGGCTGCCGCCAGGTTGCGGTTTTCCACCAAACCGATCAGTTCGTCCACCTGCTCCAGGCTGTGCGAGAGCGGCTTCTCGATAAACAAGGCGCAACCTTCCTGGGCGGCCCGGATTGCCGCAGGGAGATGCAAGCTGGTGGGGGTGCACACAAAGGCGGCCTGTGGCTTTTGGGCAAGCGCCTGATCCAATTCCAGGAAGACGCGCAGGTTGTATTTTCCTTCCAGGCTTGCCCCTTCCTCAACCTTGAGCTGGTCCGTGAGAACCGGCGGATTGGGACTGCGGTTGTAAGCAATGATTTCAATATCGTTACCCCGCAACATCCGCAGGTTGCGCAAATGACGTTGACCGATCCCGCCGAGACCCATGATCAATATTTTCATATTGTTTCGTCCTTGCGGATGGAATCCATCATGTTAAACAGAAATATTTTATAACGTATTCGCGATTCTGTTTTGCCCAGTCCACTTCCTCCCCGCTTTTACCGCGCGCCACCTGTAGTATAAAATCGCCAGAATACCCATTTTTTTTCAAACTGTCGGATAGGGCTTGAAAGTCCGCGTCACCCGTCCCGAGCGGCACGGTGCTCCCGCCGCGGATACGATCCTTGATGTGCACGCTCCCGACCCTCGCGCCATACGCCATAAACTCATCGCGAGGTTTGTAGCCGAGGGAAGAGCTGTTGCCGGAATCATAATTAACTTTCAGCATGGGGTGAGGAAGCCTTGCAAGAAGATCGGCAAATCGATCTGGCGCCAGGGATGTTTCCAGATGAATTTCGATGCCATGTTTTTCTGAGGATTCCAGGGCGCGGCCTACTATTTCACAGACGCCATCCAATTCGGCATCCGTATAAATTCGTGAAGCATCAACGAATGGCAGAACAAGTCGATTCATATTGAGTAATTGGCAACGCTCCATCAACCATTCCATCGTCGCCAGCCGATCATCCACCTCCGACTTGCTTGCCCGGACAAGTGGTTTTTCCATAAAATAGTCGGCACATAGGGAAAGAACCTGAACGCCATGCATTCTAGATAAGGACCGCATTGTATCCACACCTGCATCGGTTGCGATGGGATTTACATCTACCCCAGAAAGATCATATATCCATTCCATGCAGTCAAGATGGGCCTTCGCCGCGAGTTCGAACTCCTTCTCCCAATTGGCACGCGGAAAACATTGAATCCGGTTATCGGGAGAAGGAACAAGCCGCCCCTGCATTATTCCAATGCGTGTCACCCAATTCTCCATCCAGCGGAAAGATAGTATTACAACGACTCAGATTCACTCACTGGGGGGATCAACATGTTTGAGAAAAACTCATCCCGGTCAAGAAAAGGCCAGAGATCCTCCAGGGGTCTGGACACCATGGATCCGTCTGAGCGGACATGGGAGGAGACACGGGGTGCGACAATTTGATCAGGATCAGTCATCACCTCGCAAATCACAGGTCCGGGCAATTGCAGCACGGTTCGTATATTCTCCCGTAAAGCCGAATGATCTGAAATGCGCATCGATTGGATGCCATACGCCGCCGCAATCTTTATTGTATCCGGGAATGTTAATCCGCTGGACGGATCGCAACCGACCAAATTTCCGCCAAAGTGGGTGCGCTGCGAAGCGCGAATGGAAGCGTATCCTTGATTATTAATGATGAAGTATTTAATGGGTAGGTTAAGCCTCGCTACTGTCGCCAGTTCCTGTATGTTCAACTGGAAACCGCCATCCCCATTCACGGTGATCGTTCTCTTGCTGCCGTTTGCAAGGCAGCCTCCGATGCCGGATGGAACCCCAAACCCCATTGCGCCCAGACCACCCGTACTAAAAAGGCGCTGCCCGGCTTTCACCCGGAAGGCTAACCAGAATTTGTCGATGTCCGCCCCTGAGCTCTCCGGTATAACCAGATCGTCTTTTGTCAATTCATCCGCCAAAACATCGGCGAACACATAGACATTCACATATTTTTCCTGCTCCCAATACTCGGGCAACATCACTGGATATTTCGCCTTCCATTCCAAACAGCGTGACAACCATAGCTTCCGATCGCGCGGCTGTAAAGAAGAGCTGTTCTTTTGTAATTCTTGGATGAACGCCTTGGCGTCAGCACATATCGGTACGTCAACCGTCATTTTCAACTTGCGGATTTCATCCGCATCGATATCCACCACAATTTTCTTTGCGGCGCGCGCAAATTTTGTTTGATCAAAACCTGTTACGGCAAAATCCAGACGGGCACCGATGGAAATCAGGCAGTCGGAATTTTGAATAATGAAATTCGCACTGCGCGCGGCGACAGTTCCAGGCTTGCCAAAGAAAAGCGGGCACTCATCCGATATGAGATCAATCCCCATCCAGGTTGTCAAAACCGGGATGCCAAGAATGTCTACCAGCTTTAAGATGAGTTCTTTCGCTCCCGCGGACCGGACCCCATTGCCAATAAGGAATACGGGGCGTTCTGCGTTGTTTAGCAATTGGATGGTTTCTTCCACTTGTTTTCCAAGCACAGATGGTTTAATTCCACTTGTTGCCAATTCGTTGGGGTCCATCCCTGGAAGGTCGTCTGGTTCGATGGCTGCTGCCTGTACGTCAAGCGGAATATCAATCCATACCGGGCCTTTTCGCCCTGAGGTAGCCAAGGCTACAGCCTTTTCCAGGTGATAGCGGATGGTGGTTGGATCCGTCACCGTTACGGCATACTTTGTTATTGATTTTACGATTGAAATAATATCAAGCTCTTGCGAGCCAAGTTGCCTGACATTTAAATTCCCCTTCATATCGACACGTTTTACCTGTCCTGAAACAATCAAGCAGGGCGTCGATTCCAGCCATGCTCCGGCAACACCGGTGATTGCATTGGTTCCCCCCGGGCCAGTCGTTACGAGTGCAACCCCCAAGGTATTCGTTACGCGCGCATACGCCTCCGCGGCAATTGCGCAGGCCTGTTCGTGAAGGTTGCAGACATACTTAATATCTTTGCTGCGTCCCAGCGAATCGTTTAAATGCATCGCGCCGCCCCCGGGGACCATAAAGACGTGCTTTACGCCTTGAGCGGCGATGAATTGCATGACGTAATCTGAAAGTTTGACGCTCAATTGCTAATCTCCCTTTTCCTTATTCGAGGTATCGTTCCGGCGGGACAACAAGATGTCCACCAACTCCCGAACCGCCCCCTGCCCGCCAGCGTGTTGCGTGATCACCGCAGCTTTATGCAGCACGGATTCGTGAGCATTCGCCGGCGCTGCAGCCAATCCCAGCCCAACCAACTCAAGCGCCGATAGATCATTAACATCATCTCCCATGAAGCAAACCTGCGACAGATCAAGATCATGTTGTTGCGCAAATAATTTAAGGGCGGCAGCTTTGTCCTTGCATCCCTTGTAAACGTCCGTGATGCCCATTTTCCCGGCAAAGCGATCCACCAAAGGGCTGTTCTCGCCGGAGATCAAGCCAAAAACCAAGCCGGCTTTGCGCCCCAGGGATATCCCCATGACATCGGCAAAAGAGAAGCGCTTGAACTCCTCGCCGCTGGCTCCCCACCAGAAAGCGCCGTCCGTCAACACTCCGTCGATGTCCAGGGCAACCGCTTTAATCATCGTTCTTCCGTCATCCTCACACGCGGCGCAGTTTTTTCATGATCGGCACTTCGCGCTCGATCACCCGTTTGACGCCGTCTCCCATGGAAGTCTCGATCAGCCGGATATCGCGAACCAATCGCGTTATGCCGTTGGGCTCCAGCGATGCGGCGTGGTCGGAGCCCCACATGGAACGGTCGAGCGTGATATGCCGTTCGACGACACAGGCGCCCAGTGCCACAGCCGCCACGGAAGACGGCAATCCCGTTTCGTGGCCGGAATAGCCGACCGGCACGCCGTACCGCTGCCGAAGCACCGGTATGACCCGCAGGTTTAGTTCTTCATAATACGCCGGGTACGTGCTGCAGGAATGCAGAAGGATCAAATCGTTCTTCCCCAGCACATCCACGGCATGATCAATCTGCTCCAGGGTGCTCATCCCGGTCGAGAGAATGACCGGTTTTCCCTTGGCTCTCGTGTGGCGTAAAAGCTTGTCGTCGGTAAGGGATGCGGAAGCAATCTTGTAAGCGGGGGGATTCAACGCATCCATTAAATCCACGGATTG
Source organism: uncultured Anaerolineales bacterium (assembly GCA_964521085.1). Classification (GTDB taxonomy): domain Bacteria; phylum Chloroflexota; class Anaerolineae; order Anaerolineales; family RBG-16-64-43; genus JAFGKK01. Next base: position 12,304 of record CAZFPL010000030.1, read on the forward strand.
CTCGTCCCAACAGGAGACAAGCCAGGGAATTTGCTTCGAACGGCAATATTGATCGATCTCCCGATATTCCTCCAGGCCGAATTCCAATCCGTGCTTCAGATCCCCATTCGTGGTTCCGAAAGGACTCTCGCGCGGAAGCGCGAGGTCCGCGGGCGAGTAGACCACCCCGACCGTCCGCTTCTGGAATTTCACCGCGCTGCATTTCGCGTCGACGGCCTCGTCGATCAGCTTCCTGGCGAGGACCAGATCGCCGTTGTGGTTGATGCCAATCTCCGCGATCACGTAGCAGGGATGGCCGTCTCCTACTTGGCAATCGCCGATCCGAATCTCAGTCATTCATCGCTCCTTCTTCTCTCTGGAATGCACCCATGAAATCGTTCGTTGAATGGCATCCGGCAATCCGATGGTTGCCCGTAAATCCAATTCCGAAGCGGCCCTTTGCGTGGCGGGCACGTATCGTTCGATAGGCGCGCCGGCGGCGGCCTGCTTTAACACCCGTACCTCCGGTACGGGGGAAAAACTTTTTGCCACGGTTTCCGCCAGGGCGCGGATGGTTACCTCTTCTTCCGATCCGACATTGTACGTCCGTCCGGTCCTGCCCCGGAGAAGAATCGTCCACAGCCAAACAGCCAGATCCGCGGCGTATAAGTACGACCGGCATGGGGTGCCATCGCCCTGGACCACGATCGGGCCGCCCTTCAGCCCGTCGCGGATGAAGTTGCCGATCGCAAAATGGATATCCAGCGGCAGGTACGGCCCGGCAAAGGCGAAACCGCGGGCGATTTTCACTTCGATACCGGAGCGGCGCGCATATGTCTCGCATAACTCCTCGGCCGCGCGCTTGCCCCGGCCATAAACGGAATTCGGGTCGGCCGGGTCCGGCACGCCGCGGTAGTCTTCCGGGATATGGGTCATTTCGGGCGGTTGTCTGCCATACACCGCGCCGGAACTGGTCAGAAGGAATTTTCCGGCTTTGCAGGATGCGGCGAAATCCAGCGTGTGGCGGGTGCCCTCCAGGATGGTTTCCGACACGAGCAGCGGATTTTCGCGATTGAGTTTCGCATTGGATTCGGTTGCCGCGTGAAGGAAATGGGAAAAGGATCCAGCCGGAAACTCGAACGTTCGCACATCCCCCTGATGAAACCGGATGGCGGGATGATCCGCCAGGTGCGGCGCTTTCTTGCGGAACGCCTCCGGGTTGCGGGTCAGGACCAGCGCCGAAGCATGCAGCCCGAGGCGGTCGTTCGCCCAGGCGAAGCTTTCCAGCAGCCAACAGCCGAAGAAGCCCGTTCCCCCCGTGAGGAAAATATGCCCGCCCCGTAATTCGTCCCACAGCCCTCGGGTGCGGTCCAGCACGTGATCCAGGTCGGCTGCGAGAATATTTTCAGCCATGTTTCTTCCCGATTGCGGCGACCGGAAGGAAAGGGAAGTGATCTCTTTGAGTGAAAGGACGCGACTCCTCGCCCCTTCCGGGGCTCGGAGTGACATACTCCGGGGATTTCGGATCATAAGAAATCATTTTGCAATGAGGTCAGCCCACCCGCTCGCCGCGCATGAAGCGGCCGAAGACCCCGTCCATGTAATCCAACCGGGCGTCGTCGATCCCCGGATAGACCCCGACAAAAAAAGTGCGGTCCGTGATGGCATCGGTATTGGCCAGATCGCCCACGATGCGGTGCGGGATGCCCAGGAAAGCCGGCTGCCGCAGAAGGTTGCCGCTGAACAGATTGCGCGTTTCGATGCGGTTTGCCTCCAGGAACCGGGTGAGGTCGTTGCGCGAGAATCCGGCGCCTTCGCGCACCGTAATGACAAATCCGAACCAGGAGGGATCGCTGTTCGGCGTGCCGTGCGGCAGGATCAGGCGGTCCTGGTACGGTTCCATCAAAGCGGATAGCTTCTGAAAGTTCGCCTTCCGCCGGGCGATAAACCCTTCCAGCTTGGCGAGCTGGGCGACGCCGACGGCCGCCTGCATATCCGTCACTTTCAAATTGTAGCCGACGTGGGTATAGATGTATTTGTGATCGTAGCCGAAAGGCAGGGTCCCGAATTGCTGGGAAAATCTTTTCCCGCAGGTGTTGCTTTCGCCGCCTGCGCAAAAGCAATCGCGGCCCCAATCCCGGATCGAGCGGACAATCCGCCCGAGTTGTTCATCGCCCGTTATCACGCAGCCGCCCTCCCCCATCGTGATCTGATGGGCGGGGTAGAAGGAGACGGCCGAAATATTACCGAAGGTGCCCGTCAACCGGTCCCGGTAGCGCGCGCCGAGCGCGTCGCAATTGTCTTCCACGACCCACAAACCGTGCCGCTTTGCCACGCGCATCACCGTGTCCAGATCGAAGGGCACGCCCATGGTGTGCGCCATCATAATGGCCCGCGTTTTGGGGCCGACCGCTTCTTCGATGCGGGAGGGTACGGCGGTGTAATCGCCCAGGTTGACGTCGACGAAAACGGGGACCAGTTGATACTGGAGCAGGGGAGCCACCGTGGTCGGGAAACCGGCCGCCACCGTGATTACTTCATCGCCCGGCCGCAGGCGCCGGTCGCCCAGTTTGGGCGAGGTCAGCGCGGCCAGCGCCACCAGGTTGGCCGACGAGCCGGAATTGACCAGCAGGGCATTCGATAATCCGAAATATTTGGCGAATTCGGTTTCGAACCGGTCGGCGTAACGGCCGGCGGTCAGGAAAAAATCCAGGCTGGAATCCACCAACCGGATCAACTCGTCGGCGTCGAAGATCCGTCCGGCGTAATGGACCGTGTCCTTTGCCGGGTCGAAGGGACGCGGCGCGAAACGCTCCCGGTAATACTCCTCCACGATTTTTAATATCTCGGCGCGCAGCTGTTCGTCCCGTTTCATCCCGCTTTCGGTTCCTCCGCCAGAAATTCCTTATACCAGGCAATCGTCCGCTGCAATCCGTCATCCAAGGTGAATAAGGGAGACCAGCCCAGGGCCTTGCGCGCCTTCCCGGCGTCGAGATACTGCCGCCGGATTTCGTGGACGGCTTCGTTGCGGATCTCGGGCTGGAGAGTCGATTTCATCAGTGAAAGAATATGCCGGGCGATCTCCAGAACGGTCAACGGCGTTCCATAGGAGAAATTGAATGCCTCGCCGCGCATTTCAGGGTGCTGCGCCAGCTGTTCCGCCAGAAGCATGTAGGCAGCGGCGCCGTCCTCCACATAGAAATAATCCCTGACGAACTGGCCGTCCGAGCGGATGACCGGGGCTTGCCCGCGCAGGACCGAACGGATGGTCCCCGGGACGATGCGGTTCCAATTGAGGTCCCCTCCGCCGTAGAAATTACCGCAACGGGTGACAGCCACCGGCAGATCGAAAGAAACCGCATACGTGCTGGCGATCAGATCGGCGGCCGATTTGCTGACGTCGTACGGGTGCCGCCCCTGCAAGGGAGTGCTTTCGTCGTACGGGAGCCGCTCCTGATCGCCGTAGGCTTTATCCGAGGAAGCCAGGACGATCTGCTTCACCCGCGGGCTGCGCCGGCAGGCTTCCAGCAGGTTCCAGGTCCCCTGGATATTCGTCTCGAACGTGGAGACCGGATTGCGATTCGCGATCGGGACGATCGTCTGGGCGGCCAGGTGGATGACCGTGTCGACTTCGTATTCGCCGAGGATGCGCTCCAGCAAATCCCGGTCGCGGATGTCGCCGCGGACGATTTTCACCCGCTCGATCTGCCGCGACCGCACCAATTCGCTCTGGGGAATCCAATCGCGCACCAGGCAGACCACATCCGCCCCGGCCTCGCGCAGGCGCCGCACCAGCCAGCCCCCGACCAATCCCGTCCCGCCGGTGACGAAGGTCGGGCGGTCGATCCAGAAGGACCGGTTCATTTCCATACCCTCCACGGGGCATTCCCTTCCGACCACAACTTCTCCAGCAATTGCACATCCCGCAGCGTGTCCATGCAATGCCAGAAATCGTTGTGCCGGTAGGCGGCCAACTGCCCCTCCGCGGCAAGACGTTCCAGCGGTTCACGCTCCCAGGCGCTGTGATCGCCCGGGATGTATTGGATGATTTCCGGTTGCAGCACGAAGAATCCCCCGTTGATCCAACCTTCCCCGATTTGCGGCTTTTCCTCGAAGCGGGCGATGGTTTCGCCGTCGAATATCATCTGGCCGAAACGGCCCGGGGGCCGGACGGCTGTGATGGTCGCCAGTTTGCCCCGGGCGCGATGGAACTCAAGGAGTTGCGGGATGTTGACATTGCTCACCCCGTCGCCGTAGGTCATCATGAACGGCTGGCGGCCGATGAATTCCGCGGCGCGTTTCACCCGCCCGCCGGTCTGCGTTTCCGGACCGGTATCCAGGAGATGGACGGTCCAATCCTCGCATTCCCCCTCGTGCAGCGTCACCTGGCCGTCGTCCAGCCGGACGGTAAGATTGCGCGCGCGGTAATGATAGTTGAGGAAATAATCCTTGATTATTTCCCCCTTGTATCCGAGGGCGATGACGAACTCCTTGAATCCGTATGCGGCATATCCTTTCATGATATGCCACAGGATCGGTCTTCCGCCGATCTCCACCATCGGTTTCGGTTTGACGGATGTCTCTTCCTGCAACCGGGTGCCGAATCCTCCAGCCAGGATGACGACCTTCATAGGTAATCCACACCCCTTTCGAGAAGAAGACGCCGGCTTGCCGCGGACGCGGGAAGCATCACCCCGCCCATCCCTAGAATCGGCTTTTCCGATTTCGATCCACCGCGGATTCGTAGACCTCTTGAATGATGTACTTCGGACGGGCTTTGGCTTCGCCGTAGATCAGCCCGATGTATTCACCCAGTATACCGATTCCAAGGCTGTTTAGGCCAACCCCGACAAACCCGATCACGATCAAGGTCGTGATCCCGGGAGGCGGGGTGCCGACCAACCACAACACCGAATACACGAGAATCGCGATGAGCGAGGCCAGAAGAATGATGAAACCCGTGAAGGTGAATAGGCGCAGCGGTTTCACCGAGAAACTGGTGATCGCATGAAGGGCGAACAGGAAAGTCTCGCGCAAGGGAGCTTTGCTGGCGCCGGATTCGCGTGCCCGGCGCTTGTACGCCACGCCGATCTGCCGAAAACCCAGCCAGGCGATCAGCCCGCGCAGATAGCGATTGGTTTCTCCGCATTCCTCCAGCGCATCCCGGACTTGCCGGGTGATCAGGCGGAAATCGCCCGAATCGTTCGGCATGGGCGTATCGGAGAACCAATTGATCAGCCGGTAGGCGATGTGGACCAGAACATTCCGCCAGACCGGATCTCCGGGACGCGCGGTCCGCACTCCGTACACCACATCGTAGCCCGCCTTCCATTTTTCGATGAACTCCGGAATCACCTCCGGCGGATCCTGCAGGTCGGAGTACAAAACGACCATGGCGTCCCCGCGGGCCAGGTGATACCCGGCGGTCAGCGACATTTCCAGGGAAAAATTCTTGCTGAACCGGACGTATTTCCATCGCCGATCGCGGTCGCAAATCTTCTTGATCATCTCGCCGGTCCGGTCGGTGCTTGCATTGTCGATGACGAGGAATTCAAAAGTAAAAGGCAGGTCCCGGAGGGCGGCCGATAATTCGCTATCCAACCGCGTGATATTACCCTCTTCATTTCTCGCAGGAATGATGATCGAGAGGAGTTCTTTGCGCCCCGGTTTCGCCGGATGGACGGTGGGCCGTCGGTTCTTGATGGATGGGTTCATTTACGCGCCTTCCATTTGGCTGGGTCTGACAAAAGGCTCCATCGCGGTGATGGGATGGCCGAAAGCAATTTTCGGATACACATTCGTCATGGGGTCGATGTTCACTTGCAGCAGGAAGGGTTCCAGGGGCGTCTCCCATAATGCGGCAAGCCCGGCGGGAACTTCTTCCTCCTTTTCGATTGCGGCGGCCCGGATTCCGTATGCCTGGGCGACGCGGACAAAATCCGGAACGGAATACCCCCACATGGTGGATGGGTATGTTTCCTTGAAATAACTCTGTTGGAACTGCCGGACCATCCCGTAGGATCGGTTGTTGATCACAACCATCTTGATCGGCAAGCGATGATGGACGACGGTCTGCAGTTCCTGAATATTTATCTGCATCCCTCCATCGCCGGCGATTTGAACGACCGGCGATCCCGTCAGCGCGAAGCCGGCTCCGATCGCCGCGGGAAGGGAAAAACCCATGGCTCCCATCCCCCCGGAAGTGATGAATTGCTGTTCCGGACCCAGCTCCAGCGATTGCGCCGCCCACATCTGGTGGTTGCCGACATCCACGACAAAAACCGGACTGAGCGTCGACCGGAGGGATAATTGATGCATAAACCGGTTGGGATTGATCCCCGGGATCCCGCTGATCTCATCCGTATCCGGCCATTTCCGGCGAAGTCGGTCGATTTCAGCCAACCACGAGGAATGGGATTCGAATTTCACCTTCCCTGCCGCTTCCGCGGCCTGGGGCAGAAAATCACGCAGATCCGCCGGAACGGGCCGGCATCCCTTGACGCGGTTATTGATCTCGCCCGCGTCGCAGTCGACGTGGAAAATCGTCCTGCCGGAGGCGAACGCGTCCACATCCGCGCCGGTCTGGCGAATGTCCAAACGGCTTCCCAGGACCAGGAGAAGATCGCTGTCCCCCAGGGCGAGATTCGCCCAGCGGTTTCCATACGACCCGATAAGCCCCGTCCGCAAGGGGTGGCGGTATGGCAATGCGTCCACCGCCATCAGCGAGTTTACGACGGGGACATTCATCCGGTCTACCAACCCCCTCAACACTGGCGCGACCCGCGCGGAACGTATCCCGCCCCCGGCGAGAATCAGAGGTTTTTTTGCCTTGTTGAGGGCGGTGAATACTTCCTCCAAGATCGGTTGGGGTTCATGGGGGATGGGGGCTTCCGATGTTTCACCGACATCCACCGCCAGGTCCGCCCGTTGAATGTCCATGGGGATGTCCAACAGGACCGGACCCGGCCGGCCGGAACTGGCCAAAAGGAATGCCTCTGAAAGCAGGGAGGGGATCTGGTCGGCGGATTGGATGTTCCAGGCGGCTTTGGTGATGGGGCCGGCCATGCTTACAATATCCGTCTCCTGAAAACCCAATTGGCGGACGGGCCGTTTATTTTTCTGTTCGTCGAGATTGACCTGACCGGTGATAAAAACGGCCGGAACGGAGTCAAAGTAGCAGCTTCCGATTCCGGTCAGCAGGTTGACGGCTCCCGGACCGCTGGTCGCCATCGCAATGCCGGGGACGCCCGTGATTCTCGCCATCGCGCCTGCGGCAAATGCCGCCGCCTGTTCATGATGGGTGCTCACCAGTTGGATCTTGCCATGCCGGTAGGCGGAATCCACCAGATGGGTGGTCATCCCTCCAATCACTTCGAAAATGTGGGTGACCCCATGGAGGTGAAGATATTGAATAATATAATCGGATGTTTTCAAAGCGGATGGCTGCCTGATTGGATCCTGACCGGATCGGTGGATAATCGGCATCGCACGACTCGCTTAATACGATATTAAAACAAAGCGAATCCCGTATGTGTCGGTTCTGGGCATACGATCTGTTCATTTTATCATACTCGGCGATGGTTTTTTCTCTTCGTTCCGAAAAAACCTGATGCGGAGACTCCCGGGGGAAAAGCGGGATCGTTTCATGCGGTCCTGATGTAGGATGATCATAATTCCGTCTCGAGCCGGGAAATCTGGTACCATATGGCATCCACGGCTGTGATTACTTTGATCGATCGAAAATAAGGATTATGGGAAACAAACTTTCCAGAATATTCCTTTGTTCGTTTCTTCTGGCGGGAATAAGCGCCCTCGTGGCGCTTTGGCGAGTGCTTTCGATCCCCAGCGATCCCAATTATCAAGTCCTCTTCGGTCTCTCCATTAACCGTCTGGCGATGATATCCGTGCTCCTGGCTGCCGCTTTGCTCTCCTTGGTGATGGGGATGTTTACGCGGTCTCGGACGGGAAGCCTTGTCCGTCTTTTTCTGAATGTACAAGCCCACCGAATATGGGCCTGGTTCTTTTTCGCCTTCCTCTTGATAATCGTTATTGCCGGTCTTTGGGTGAGCTTCTCGCCTTCCCGGCTGCCCATTTCGTCCGCGACGTATCTCCGCCTGCAGCCAGGCTTGCTTTGGATCGAACTTGCCTCTGCGCTTGCCTTGATCAATCTCCTGATTCTTCTCTTCCTTCGACCTGCGCCGGGGTTGGAGCTTGAAATCGGCACCCTTAATGCTTCCCAACCCCGGGAAACGGAACCGCTTTCCCAGGAGGATATTTTCTTTCAGGACTTTCTGATCGGGGGAGGCATTCTTTTCTTGTGCATCGTTTTTCTTTTTTTGGAAAACCTTGCCATCGGTTTTTTTGTAAAGAATTCCATCGATCCCGGCGTCCTCTCTTCGATCCGGACTGCCTACCAACCGGAGTTTCATCCGGAACAACTCGAAAGAGCGCGGTACCTGGCAAGTCTACTCTCGTTTCCCGTCCTTTGCGTCTGCTTCTGGTTTCTCTTCGGGAAATTGCCAGTTCGATCCATCCTGAGAAGCCGGTCCCTGAACATGCTGGCGTACGTTGCCATCACGCTGATCGTGGTGTTCTTTGCCCTTTTTGCCTTGAGACGGAACGGTTTTTTCTACCTGTACGTTTTGTTCCCGGATCATAATCTGTCGTTCGCCGTCGGAGGGTTTTTTATATTTGCTATCCTCTTGTTTTTTGAAAAACGAATAAGCGCCTGTGGTTGGGCGCGATGGATCATGAGGGTGGGGGAAATTGCCATCCTTATCACGACGGGGATCATAATCTTCTTCTCCCACCTTCTTTTTACCGCGGATCTTAATGCGTATCTCAATGAATTCAACATGATCCATCTGAATGCGTATTTTTATTCCGTCGTCCAGGTGGCAATGGGAAAAACATTATTGGTGGATTTGGTCAGCCAGTATGGTTTCTACCCCTATTTATTGCAGCCGATACTCCGCGTAACCGGCCTCGATTTTTCCGCATTAACCGCCGTGGAGAGCGTCCTGCTTGTTGGTTTCTTCTCGATCCTTTTCTTCCTTTTATCCAGATACCTTAAAAGCCGCTTGATAGCCCTTTGCGCATTTCTCGCAATCGTGGGCAGTTTGTTGAGTTGCACATTCTGGAAGATTCCATTTGGAGTCTATGGTTTTTATTTCCAGTACTGGCCGCATCGTGTAATCTTCCCGGGATTGCTGCTGTTGTCGGTTTATTTTTATCAAAAGGCCGGGGGGAATTTCAAAAAGGCGCTCTATTATTTCGTATTTATAATTTGCGGATTCGGAATCCTGTGGAACATGGATACGGGGTTCGTCGCAATAATCACTTGGTTGGGCTTCCTTTGTTGGGAAACCCTAAATGCATCATCCGTTGGGGGATGGAAAAAGACGATTCAATCCATTGTTTTTCATACGGCCATGACATTGTTGTCATGCCTGATCGTCTTCGGAATGCTGATCCTCTATACATGGATCCGAAGCGGTGTACTTCCGGATATCCGCGAGATTGCGGTTTATCAGGTCATTTTCTACCAATACGGTTTTTACATGCTTCCCATGCCGTTAATCCATCCCTGGAATCTGGTGGCACTGCTGTATATGACGGGGATTTGTCTCTGCATGTGCGGATGGATAAAAAAGGGGCTGCGCAGCCCGCCCGATGCCGGTCCAGCGGATACAAGCCGGCTCAATCTGGTATTTCTGGTTTCCGTTATGGGGTTGGGGCTTTTCAGTAATTACCAGGGGAGAAGCCACGACTTCAATTTACTCGGCGTGAGTTGGCCGGCTTTTATCCTGATGGGATTATTCGCGGATGCGCTTTGGGACCGCTTTCGCCAACCCCGGGGTTTCCCATGGAAAAAGAAAGCGCTCAAGTTTTCCATGCTTCTAATGCCCGTATCCCTGATCTTTGTATTATTCCTTTATGCCTCCTATATGTTGAAAAACTTACCCTCCCTGGGAGGCTATGCCCAATCCAGAATTCAGATTATGAACAACGCCCAGCGGTCCATTCCGTACGATTTTAATCAAAAAATAGAATTGATGAAAAAACACTTTGCTCCGGGGGAGGAGGCGGTCATTTTTTCGGAAAAATACCAGGCCATTTTCTATATCAGCACCCGGACAACCAACCCTGTTCAAGTTCCTTCTTTTGTTGAAATATTTTTTCTAACCGATATCCAAAAATATTATCAGTATCTCGATCAGAATTCGGAAATCAAGATAATGATGTCCGACGATTTCTCCCAGTACGATCCCGGACTATTCGACTATATCCGAAGGAATTTCGTCGAGATCGACCGCGTGGATGATCTTGGTGTATTCGTTAAGAAAAAAGAAAACTAGGCAATTTACAACCCCGGCTTCTATGCAACGGACCATTTTCAACATCATCTTCCGGCCGCAGCGGGATGGCGGAACGGGATATGCTTCCTTCTCCCTGCCCTCTTCCCCCTGCTCCGGGTAAACGAGGGGAAGGCAGAGAGGGTTGCGCTACACCAACCCCTCCATCATCCTGACAACCATCTTCCCCTCTTCCAGCCGCACCTCGCGGATCACCTGCGGGATGGCCGGGAGCAGGATTTCACCCTTGTCCCCCTGCACCACATACACATCATTCGCGCCGGTCTTAAGGATTTCTTTTAATCTGCCCAGCCGCTCCCCCTGTTCGGTGAACACCTCCAGCCCTTCGATCTGATGTGCGTAGTACACGCCGTCCGGCAGCGGCGGCAGATCATCGAGCCGGACGCAGATATCTTCATTGCGCAGGCTTTCCGCACCATCGCGATCGCGGATTTCCTTCAGCCGGAGCACAAGGTCGCGCCCGTGACGACGCAGGGATTCGACCTCAAACGGACGCCGCTTGTCACCGAAATACAACCGCTCCTGTTGCGCTATTCGCTCCGGGAAATCGGTGAGGACCTCCAGCAGCAACTCGCCCTTTACGCCGAACGGACGGCGAACGCGGGCGAGAGCCAAAAAAGAGGGCTTGGTCCCGGTAGAGGGGGGACCTTTCTGTTCCAGTTTCGAACGCCGTTTTTGCATGGGAACCTTCGGTGGATCCTGCCTTTTCGTTTCGACGGCCGGCTTGCCAAGCGAAAAAAAAGTCGGTCGGGTAACCCGCGTGTTCTTCGCGGGTGTATCGCGACCACTCTCTATGCCTTTCGAGAAGGGTCTCGATACGCCCTGCGCGGCATTTACCGCGCAGGGCTACTCGACCAACTTTACACGATATCGAACGTTACCCGGTGGCCTTCCTGCGCGGCCGCGACCCACAGCAGCGAGCGGATCGCGTTCGCTATCCGGCCGTTTTGGCCGATGACCCGTCCGCGGTCGTCGGGCGCGACCATCAGCTCGAGATGCACGTTCGCGCCGCTCACCACTTCGGAGATGTGCACTTGCGCCGGGTCTTCGACCAGCGCTTTGGCTATGTACTCGACCAGTTCCTTCATCGCCATGCGGGTTCTCCCCTCCGGCTAGGCTTTTGCTTCTTCCTTCTTCTTCGCCTTGGGCTTCTTCTTGCTGAGGCCCGTGGCATCGCGCCGGGTCTTCACCACAACCGGGCGCGCCTTCGCGGCTGCTTCCGCTTCCGTGAGCAGTTTCTCCGCTTTCTCGCCCTTGTTCAACCGGTCGAAGCGGTCCTTCAGGCCGATCTGTGTGAAAAGCCGGGCAACCGATTCCGACGGCTGTGCACCCTTGCCAAGCCAGTGATAGATACGGTCTTCCTTCACCAGAATGGTGGACGGTTCGGTCCGGGGATTGTAGGTGCCCACGACCTCGAGGAAGCGCCCATCGCGCGGGCTTTCGCGGTCCGCCACGACGATCCGGTAATACGGCTGGTGCCGCAAGCCCATTTTTCGTAATCGAATACGAACCATAGAACCAACTCCTTGCTTAGTGTGAAAGGATTCCGGCGCTCGTTGCGGCGTAGAGGACGTGGGACAGGCCCCGGGGAAGGACCGGGGGAGCCACGTTACCGCCGCCGAACCCGTAGAAACCCTATTTTACCCGAAAATCCGTGGAAGGCCGGGAATTCCCCTACCCCCGCTTTTCCCGAGCATCTTCATCATTTTCCGCGCCTGGCGGAACTGCAGCAGCAGCTGGTTGACCTCCTGGACCTCGGTCCCCGACCCACGCGCAATCCTGCGCTTGCGGCTGGCATCGAGAATCTCCGGCCGGAGACGCTCATCCTTCGTCATCGAGCACAGGATCGCCTCTTTGCTCTTCATCCCCGCCTCGGCTGCACGTTGTTGTTCGGGGGTGACCCGCCCGGCGCCCGCCCCGGGCAGCATCTCCAGGATCTGGCCCAGAGGCCCAAGCTTGCGCATCTGGCGGATCTGCTCCAGCAGGTCCTGCAGCGTAAACTCGCCGCCGAGGATCTGCTTGGCCTGTTTCTCGGATACCCCTTCATCGAAAGTCTCTTCGGCGCGGCGGATCAACCCGATCATGTCGCCCATCCCAAGAATCCGTCCGGCGATGCGTCCGGGATCGAACTCCTCGAGCGCGTCGAGCCCCTCCCCGGTGCCGATCCAGCGGATCGGGACGCCGGTAACCGCGCGCATCGAGATCGCCGCGCCGCCGCGCGCGTCACCGTCCATCTTGGTCAGGATCAAGCCGGTAAGTCCGAGTGCTTTGTGAAATCCCCCGGCGATGCGCACCGCCTCCTGGCCGGTCATGGCGTCCGCGACCAGCAGGCATTCCACGGGATTGGTTTCCTTTTTGATGGAGACCAGTTCCGCCATCAACGCGTCGTCGATCTGCTGCCGCCCGGCGGTATCCAGGAGGACCAGGGAGTCTGATTCACGCCGCGCCTGCTCCACGGCGGCGGCGCAGATTTGCGGCGGCGTTTTCCCCCCGGCGGCGTAAACCGAAACACCCACTTGCTCCCCCAGGATCTGCAATTGCCGGACGGCGGCCGGCCGCTGAACGTCGGCCGCGACGAGCAGCACACGCTCGCCGTCGGCGCGGAATTTCTTCGCAAGCTTGGCGGCGGTGGTGGTTTTGCCGGATCCCTGCAGGCCGGCCAGCACGATCACGCGCGGTTTCGGGCCGGAAAGGTTCAACGGCGCGGCCGGACCGAGCGTGGCGGCGAGTTCTTCGTGGACGATTTTCACCACTTGCTGGGCGGGATTAAGCGCGCGCGAGACCTCGCTGCCGACCGCGCGCACCCGGACTCGAGCGAGGAAATCCTTAACGACGGAGAAGTGCACATCCGCCTCGAGCAGCGCCAGGCGCACCTCGCGCAATGCGGAATCCGTGTCCGCCTCGCTGAGCACGCCGCGCCGCGAAAGCCTCCGGAAGATTTCCTGCAATCGGTCGGTGAGGGATTCAAGCATGTCGTTTCATAAAAACGCCGCCCGCGATTGCTGCGGAGCGGCGGAAGAATCCGGGCAAGTGTTCCGGCATTGTATCGGGGAGGTTCGCGACGGTCAAGCCGCGACCGCCGGTTTTTCACGAAAAGCGGGCCAGGGGGGTGAATGGGAGCCCTCCTCAGCCGGCCGGGACCCGATACCCCATTCCAGATTAAGAGGGTAATCCTTCCCAGAAGATGCAAATCCGCAATTGCGGAAAAGCCGCTGAAAATGTACAATCTTGACAGTCCAGGTTTCAAGAGGGGTTGTTTTCTGTTCGAGACCCGCCTCCGCCTTCACAAATCCAAGAGAAAGAAAAGGATCATCCCATGGGCGATACTCCACTCTCTTCTCGAATGATCGACCCGGATGGGAAGGAATATCCCATTTCGGCCACCACGGTGATCGGCCGCGCACCCGACTGTCAGATGCTGATCGAGAAAGCCGGCGTTTCCAGGCATCATGCGGAATTGTCATTATCCGGGGATAAAGTGATCATCAAGGATCTGGAAAGCAGCAACGGAACCTTTGTGAACGGGCTGCGCATCCAAGGTCCTACGGAATTATCGGACGGGGATCAGATACGAATCCACGAAACCCTGTTCACCTTCAAGGCGCCTGTCCCGGCCCCAGCCGCGGCCGCCCCGGTCATCAGCGCCCCAAAAGCCGCGGTGAAGCCCGCGGCGGAAGGCGGCGGCCATACGCAAATGTATGAATCACTCAAGTTGTTCACCCTCGTCCGCAGTGATAACGGCGCGGAAACCGGGCTGAACCGCAGCATCAAAATCGGCCGGGATGAAACCAACGACATCCCCCTGCCGAAAGACGAGAGCGCTTCGGGAACCCATGCCAAAATCGATTTGGTCAGCGGGCAGGCCGTTGTGACGGATCTGGGCAGCAGCAACGGCACATGGGTGAACGGAGTCCGCATCACCGCGCCCGTGACCTTATCTCACGGCGATAAACTCAGGTTCGGGAACACCCTATTCCGGCTGCAGGAGGGGGAAAAGCCGCTGGCACCCATCGATACCACTCCGCGCAGCCGCAAATATTGCCTGGCCGGCTGCGGTTCCCTACTCGCCGTTGGGGTGATTCTGGCCATTTTCCTGGGCGGCGCTTCTCTCCTGCCTCAACTTTTCGCGATGCCATCCCCCACCGCCACCATCACACCCACACCCCAGCCCACCAATACCCCGGAACCCACGGTCATTCCCGGACTGGCCGCGACACAGCAAGCCTTGGGAGAGGAAACCGCCCTGCGAGCATTGGTGCTTGTCAGAAACCGATTCGATGGAAAGGGGTTCAACGGATCCGGAAGCATTCTGGATTCCAGGGGGTATGTGTTGACCAATTATCATGTCGTTGGAGACACAGATACAGGCGAGTTGTATGACGAATCGGAGAAAATCACGGTTGGTCTGAATTGGGATGATCCCACGGACGTCCCGAACACCTTCTACCTTTGTGAAATCGTCAAAGGCAATCCGGATTATGATCTCGCATTATTGCATATCGTCTCGATGGCTAATGGAGATCCCCTGCCGGCGGATCTGAAATTCCCCACAATTCCCATCGGCGATTCCGACCAAATGAGAATCGGCGATCCAGTCGCCGTCCTGGGATACCCGGGTTTGGGACAGGACACCCCAACCTTCACGCGCGGTACGGTCGCCGGCTTCCTAGCGGATGATTCCATCGACGAGGCACGTGGGTGGATAAAAACGGATGCGGAGGTCAACCACGGGAATTCCGGTGGAATCGCAATCAACGTAAAAGGCGAACTGATCGGCGTCCCCTCGATGGCGTATGTTGATCCGGAGGGGAGCGGAAAAATCAGCGGCATCCGGCCGATCAACCTGGCCCACGTGGTCACCGATTCCATTCCAAAATAATTCACCGGCCGGCCGCGCTATCCGCTTAGGGTGCATCGGATAGTCCGGAAAAGAAATCAATAATCGGAACACGCCGACGATGTCTTTGATGACCCTCTCGGCGTGTTCCGATTAATGACATTCGGCGTTACGGTTATTCCCCCTCCCCATCCGCGGATCCGTTTCTACTCCGCGTTCCAAAGGATCAGGGATCCGTCGATCGATGCAGCGAGGACGGATGTACCGTCCTTAGTCCACTCGACGGCGCTGACGAAAAACCCGTGATGCCCCTCGAGTTTTTTCAGCATCTTTCCGGTGGTTGCATCCCACACGATCACTATTCCGTCGTCGTTGTAATACCCGTCCCCTGACGCGAGCTTTTTTCCGTCCGGAGACCACGCGACCGTCGTCACCGTATGCGGGTGCCCCTGGAGTTTTCTCCGGATGTCTCCGGATTGCGGATTCCAGAGGACGATTTCATATTGCGATCCGGCCGCGAGGGTCATCCCGTCCGGCGACCAGGCCAGGCTGGTGAGGTACCCGGTCCAGTCTATCTGGTCCGAATCCATCGGGAAGACACCCGCCGTGAACGAAAGCAGCATCGAATCGCGGACCGGATCGAAAACCTTGATCATCCCCCGATCCGAGCCCACCGCCAGCCGTTTCCCGTCCGGCGACCAGTCCAAATAGCAAGGCTCGGAGTGCGATTTGGGAGTGTGGGAAGGGTTGCCGCCGAGCGTCCGGTATTTTTTCCCGGTGGATACATCCCAAAGGACCGCCGACGCGTTGGAAATGCCGACCGCTAGAAGGGATCCATCCGGAGACCAACCCAAATCGCTTACATATTCATCGAGGGTATCCTCGAAATAATTTTCGGGATCCCCGGTTGCGGTACTAAGAAGGACGACGGTTCCGGAGTGAGCCGCCCCCGCAAGGTATCGGCCGTCCGGCGAGAATTCGATTTCCTCGATCATGTTTCCCCCGGAGAAATGGGTCCAGACTTCCTGCAGGTCGCTCGTGCGGTACAAAACGACAATCTCCCTGCAAGATCCCCAATCCCCCTCCAATCCCACTCCCGCAAAATATTCTCCGTCCGGAGAAACCGCCAGATCCCAGACGATGAACCTCTCCAGCCTGGCACGCGCGCCTTCCGGAACGGAGGATGACCAGAACGGATGCGTGCAATCCGGAGTGGGCTCCCTCGACGGCGAAGGCATTGGCGTCGAACTCGGCCGCGGCTTGTCCGTTGCTTTCGATGTCGGCGAAAGCGTGCCCGTTCGGCCCATCATCGATATTCCGGTGGATAGGATCGGGGTGCCTTCTTCCGTCGGATCCGAAAGGGACGCATTAATCGTGATGCTTAGGGAACACCCGAGCACCCCCAGATACAGAATACCCGACACTACCGCAATCCACCAAGGTTTTCCGATCCTCATGCCGACTTCCCTCCAGAATTCTTTTGTATATCCCCTTGAAATTCATCCCGTGAAATCGGCGCACAGGCAGTATGCCCTGCGCTTCACGGGTGGCGTACTCCCAAATCCGTTGGCTTGAAATCCTATCCCCTGGCTGACGCGCTCTTCGCACGCACCCGCGAATACAGGACCAGCCCGAACAGATACACGATCATGGCCACTTGCAGAAGCGCATTGAAGGAATTCAACGTTGCGATCTGATCGATGAGTCCCGACAGCGGATACGCCACCGCAAAGAACACAACCAGGCTGAGCAGCAGCCCCTTTACCAGTCGCGAAGAGAGCTTCCGGAAAAGGAGAAACGCCATGAAGATCGTCAATGCCGCCCCGAGGAGAAGCGATCCCCAGAAACCGAAAAAGAAATCGCTGACCCCCGCCATCATCAGGTATTCCACGCAATAGACTCCCGATAGGAGTGCCAAATCCAACAGGTTCAGGGTGGAACCGAGGATGATGACCGTAAGCGCCAGCAAAGAACCCAGCATGGTCAACGCAATGGGGCTGTTAACCAGCAACCGCAGGACCTTTTCGCCGGGTTGTTCCGGCTGGACAAGCGCTACGCCCATCCCGGCGGTGGTGATCGCATGGTTCAGACGCCAGGTCAGGACAGAGCCGTTTCCATCACCGGTCGCCTGGATTTCCGTGGGGGTCAGCACGCCGTCCGGATAGTTCAGCAGCGTGGTCGGGAGCCGGTCGATGGTAAGGGTGAACTCGAAATCGTCGATAAACCGCTGCTGCGGCACACGGTAGAAGAAGTAATCCATGCCGCGCGACGCGTAGGAGATATCCACCGTGAGCTCCTCATGCGGTTTCATCTTGCGCCGCCAGAAAACGACGTTATCGGCGAATTGCAGATCCAAGCCGATGTCCTTCCCGTCGACGGTCACGGTGAAATCCTGGAACAGCGGCTGCCCTGCGGAAAGGCCGAACCGGAAATCCGCATCCGTCAGATAATTGGAATCGTTGAGAACGACATAGTGATACTTCGCTGTCAGCAGAAAGCCACTGTAGTACGCGTACCCTTTTTCACGCTCGCTCAGTACCATCTGCGCTTCGCCGCGGAAGGAACGGATGCTGTTTTGCGGGACTTCCTGTTTCCGGCGGACCGTTCGATATTGCAGCGGTTGGGAGGGATCCTTTTGCGGGATTTCCTCCTGTTCCTCGACGGTGATGGAATGCTCCACGGTCAACTCATCCTGGACATGCGGCCGCCCCCAAATGGTGTAGGCGCTCTCGCGGCTGATCTCGCTTTGGCTTCCATGAGTCGAGAAGAACGTTTCGGTGTTGCCGTTCAAAATACTGCGGAAAGCCCAAAGCATCCCGAGGAACAACGCCGCCCCGATCAAGCCTTCGGAAACCCGGCGAACCCAGGTCCAGAAGCCGCCCTCCATCGGCTTGCGCATCAGCACCGAACCGCAAATCACCATGGCGGCAACGAGCATGAGGGTGGAAATTCCGGGGTCAATGGTGAACCACTGTTCGATCCGAGCGATCATGCAGTTTCTCCTATTTATCCAGCGGAACGCGAAGTTCCGGGAACAGGGTCCCCTATTCCCAAAACCTTAGTGAAGAAAAAAGGATCCGGAAAACCTTCTCATTTCGATTCCCCCCTTTTTCGATGCAAAGATCTTGAATCCCGGTGAATGCGTATCGGGATGGTTGCCAATAAATAGGGGCGGCCGGATCTCGACCGCCCCAGTTATTTCACCCCGAAAGGGTGCCCCCGCATCGCCTCCTTTCCCGGCGGGAATCTCCTTTCAGATATCCCCGCGCAGAATTAAAAAAAGAATAGACGAATTCCTGTGGGACTTCAATAGGAGTCGGCTGTTCAGAGGAGAACCGTACGGGATGCGAAGGGAAGGGGTAGGCCGGTGCTAATCTCCCATGAAGATAGGATACGGTTGAAATTCTAGTTCCAGTCGTGAAAGACCAATAATGCAAGGGCGCGAAGTCGCTAAGTCGAAAAAATTTATATATCCTTATGGTCTTGGCGACATCCGGCCCGATCCGCCGAATGCAGGCTATGGGGTAGAGGGTTTTTCATATCAAATTCATCGATTTATAGTGACGGATTTCAAAGGTTCGGGGATATGGACCTGCACATTCGGGAGAAATGTATTCAAGGAACGGGTAAAAGCATGCGGATCCATCCGCCTGATCCACGGGAAACTCCAACCCGGCGGGGCGATCAGCGGACGCACGGGACGCTCCAGCGGCGAGAAAAAATCATCCCAATGTACCGGAACGACGAACCTGGCCTGAGCCGCCCTGGCAATCACGGCGCACACCCGCGCGCCCCATAGCGGGCTGTAGAACAAGACGTCCGCGAGGGGGACGTCCCGACTCTCCGGACTGTTCCAAACCAGGACCGATGCCTCCGCCATCCGCACAAGGAACGAGAACATCGAATCCATCCGGTAATCCGAAAGCCGCAGCGGCGGATTCAAACGGGCCGGAAGCTTACCCGAGTAGGGCAGCAGCCCCAGAATGCGCCCGTGCTCGCCTGTTAAAATCCGGATTTCGAACGGGCCAACCGTGAAAGCATCTCCCGGATGGATGGTTTTTATCTGCCCGGCTGAAATTTCATGTGCCCGCAGGATGGCGTAGGTGTTGGGGGAACCATAAGCGACGGAGCCAAACTCCCGGCACACGGCGGGCACATCCAGTAGATGATCAAAGTGCGAATGAGAGACCAGCACGGCACGCGCGGGAGATAAATACCGCGTCACCAGATCCCGTTTCGGAATCGGCCTGCCGAAGACGGCATTCCAAAGCGGGAACCGGGAAAGGTAGGGGTCGATCAGGATCCGTTCGCCTCGGGATTCCAACTCGATCCCGGCCGTGCCCAGCCAGCGGAAACGCAGGTCGTCAGTCATGCGGGGGATTCTACCCCCTATCCAATGTCATCCCGAGCCGAAGGCAGCCTGTCCCGAGCATCGCGAGGGAAGGGATCGGTGACTCCTTCCACTAAGCGAACCTATCTTCCTTCATCCGTCACCGATTCCTCGGGGTCTGCGACCCCTCGGAATGACATACTGAAAAGGTCATTCCGAGGAGCCGTACTTTGGCGACGAGGAATCGGTGACGCATGGCTATAGTACTTCACCCGTTTTCAACCCCACCCAACCTCAAGATCCTCCCAATCCGGATTCATGGATTCAATAAGGTTGATTTTCTTCTCTCTCCTCCACCCTTTGAGTTGTTTCTCCCTTGCAATTGCTGTTCGCGGATCGTTTGCGGATTCCCAATACACCAAACGGTTTATATTGTAGCGATGCGCGAAAACAGTTTTTTCCCCCATCTGATGTTCCAATAGGCGGCGAATCAGGTTATTCGTCACACCGATATACAATCTACGGGTACGATTGGCAAGAATATAGATGTAGTAGGTACGCTGCATTGGAATCCCCCTGGATGAGTAATTTAACCAACGGGCAATATTGTAATCCATTCTACAATTCAGGCTCCTACCATTCCACGCGTCACCAATTCCTCGGGGTCTACGACCCCTCGGAATGACACTGCCCGCTGGTATAATATGCCTTGGCGGGCGGATAGCTCAGCTGGTTAGAGCGCATCTCTTACACAGATGAGGTCGCAGGTTCGAACCCTGTTCCGCCCACTACCCGGCCAGACCGCGGGCGGTTGGAGCCTGCGGACCGGAACAGAACGATCCCCAAGTCGGGTCTTTCCGGTCGATCCAGCGGCTTCCCCTCCTCTCCGCAACCGGAATTTTAATTTCACAGGAGTCAACCATGGGTGATTTCTTGGTGCGCGGAACGCTTGCTAAAATCGATCCCGCCGTCGAGGAACTGATCCGAATCGAATCCGAGCGGCAATACCGCAAACTGATCCTGATCCCCTCGGAAAGTTCGGCCCCGCGCGCGGTGCTGGAAGCGCTCGGCAGCCGGCTGCAGAACCTGTACGCGGAAGGGTATCCGGACGAGGAAACCCGCCGGATGACCGAGGAGGAATTGTTCGATTACCCCGCGCGCCTGGGCCACTTCCGGCGCTATTCCGATCCGCGCTACTACAAGGGTACGGAGTACGCCGACGTCATCGAAGCCCTCGCCCGCCGGCGCTGCGCCGAAGCGTTTGCCACGCCCGAGATTCCGGCCGATGACATTTTCGTCAACGTGCAACCGCTCTCCGGCGCGCCGGCCAACACCGCCGTCTACGACGCGCTGGTCAACCCCGGCGATACGGTGATGGGGCTCAACCTGCTGCACGGCGGCCACCTGACCCACGGAAACCCCGCCAACCGGTCCGGCCGCTGGTACA
>CAZFPL010000031.1:0-33098 GCA_964521085.1 uncultured Anaerolineales bacterium
TCGGGATGACATTGCATAGGTGCGGTCAATCCTCGTCCCAAGACTGGTCCTCGGGATGACATTGCATAGGTATGCCGCTCTTGTTCTCAGGCGCATGCGGTAGAATCTTCCCCGTGAATCGGACCCGCCTCCCGGTTGTTTTCGTCCTCTGTGCCATCCTCCTTGCCCTCGAATCCCGTCCCGTCTCCGGCGCGGAAGGGGATACGGCCTACCTGTTTGGCCTGGATAGTTCCCAATTTCCGCAGATCAACGCGTACCTTTCAATATCGAACGCAATCGGAGGCCGCCTGACGGGATTGACCGTGGAGCAGGTTACTTTAAAGGAAGACGATTCCCCAGCGCGGAACGTGGTCCTGACGGAAGAGCAAACCGGAGTGCGGTTGGTGGTGGTTGTGGATCCAGGCCTGGATATGCTTTACGCGCTGCCGGACGGCGAAACCCGCATTCAGCGCATCCGCCGCGCGATGAGCGATTGGCTTGGAAGTCTTCCGCAAAGCGGCATCGACGACCTGACGCTCGTCACCCCCGCGGGGATCGCCGTTTCGCATTCGTCCGATCCGGAAGCGTTCCTCGCCGGATTGCGGGCGTATGAGCCCAAGATTCCTGCGGAGCGAACGCTGGATTCCCTGCTGGTGGACGCGCTCGGGGCGGCCGCCGATCCGCTGCCGCGCCCGGGGATGCGCGCGCTGCTGATCGTGTTTTCCGCATCGAAACTCGCGCAGGCCCAGGATATCGGCCAGGGCCTGTGCCCGCGCGCCCTCGAGCTGCACGCCACGTTTTTCGGAATCTGGTCCGGCCGCGCGGAACCCTCGGCCAAACCGGATATGGAGTCGCTTGCGGCGCTGGCATCGGAATGCGGAGGATATTCCGTCGCATTGGAAAGTTCGACCGGAACCGCGGCGATGCTGGCGATGATCGCCACCCAGCGGACCCAATACCGGTTGGAGTACCGATCCTCCGTGCCTTCCTCCGGAGAGCATACACTCACGGCCGCCGTGACGCGCACGGATTTCCAGGCCGAGTCGGAACCACTCCGGTTTAAGGTCGAGGTCCAGCCGCCGGCGGTCACCTGGATCGATTTTCCCGACCGGCTGACGCGCAAAGGCAGCGAGATTTCGCAACCGGCCGAGGAATACCAACCCGACATGCTGGAACTCCAGGCCGAGGTCACATTCCCCGACGGGCATCCGCGCGAGATCGTCTCGATGCAGCTTTTTGCAGACAGCGAACTGGTGGGGAAATGCGACGAGGATCCCTGCGCCGGGATCCGCTGGGATTTGCGCAAATACACCCAAAGCGGGGATATCGCGCTGCAGATCGTGGTCCGCGACGAGCTCGGTTTGGAAGGCAAGACGGTGGAACGGCAAATGTCCCTGACCGTCGAGCGTCCCAGCTTTTGGGAAATCTTCCGCGCGTATTACCTGCTGCCGGTCACGATCATCCTGGGAGTGGCGGCGGCGGTCGGGCTTCTGATCGCGGCGATCGTCAACTTGAACCGGGTGCGCGCCGCGCAAGCCGCAAGCGAATTGCTCTTTCCGGACGCCGCCTCCGTTCCCGCTTTGCCGGCCGCGGGGTGGACGAAACGAATCAGAGGTATCGTGCGCAGGAAACGGACGCCGCCCGAGCCGCCGGCTGAAACGTATGCCGTGCTGGAGGAACTCGGGGGCGGGGGCCGGAGATTCGAGATCGCCGCCGCAGATGTTATTATCGGCCGGGATCCTAAGGCCGCTCGCATAGTCCTCGACGATCCGTCGGTTTCCCCGCGCCACGGACGGATCGTGCGGATGGGCGACGGAATCCCATGGGTGTTCGATCTGGGATCCACCGCTGGAAGCTGGAAGAATTTCGAGGAAATCCCGCCGGAGGGCGCTTCGTTGCGGGAAGGGGACCGGTTGAATTTCGGACGCACCGCATTCCGCGTGCGGCTCCGGCCGTGCGCGCCCGCCGAGGAGATCATCCATGAACTCTAAAAACGAACTGCGGCCGGAAGTGGCTGCGGATTCCAATCTCGGGCGGGTGCGGACCAACAACGAAGACCGTTACGCGGTGGTCGATCTGGAATGCGGCGGGCAGCCGAGCGTGCTGGCCCTGGTGGCCGACGGGGTGGGCGGGCATGCCGCGGGTGAGGTGGCTTCGCAAACCGTGGTGGACGAATTCCTTCGCGAACTGCGCGCCGATCCGTGCGCCAATCCGGTCAAACTCCTTCCCCGGGCGGTGGTGCGCGCCGGCCATGCGGTATTCGCCCGCGCCCGGAAGGATCCAGCCCTGCGCGGGATGGCCACCACTCTCGCCGCCGTCTGGCTGGTCGGGCGGCGGCTGTATACCATCACCGTCGGCGACAGCCGGATCTACATGCGTCGGGGAGGAAAAACCTTCCAAGCCAGCATCGACCATACCTGGGTTCAGGAAGCGGTCGAACACGGGCTCCTGACTCCCGACCAGGCCCGCATACACCCGAACGCGCACGTACTTCGCCGCCATCTGGGCGGAGAACAGGATCCGGACCCGGATCAACGCCTGCGCCTGGGTGCGGACGAACAAGCGCAGGTTTCGACCGAACATCAAGGGATGACCCTGGAGGACGGCGACGCGCTGGTGTTGTGTTCCGATGGATTGAGCGATCTGGTGCAGACGGAGGAGATCGGCCGCGCGTTGCGCCACGGCCGGTTGGAACGATCGGTCCATGAACTGATCGATCTCGCGCGGCAGCGCGGGGGGCACGATAATATTACAGTGGTGGCGCTGCGGTTCCCGGCGGAGGAAAAAACTCCGGCTCTTTGGCGATGGATGAAGCCGCTCCTGGTGCTCGCCCTTTCGGCCCTGATCCTCGCCGCGATCGCCGCGGCTGCATACTTATTTATCCTTGCTCCCGGGCAATAGATTCAGCCTTCCGTTGAAGAACGACAAATAATCGCAGCTACAAAGAGATTATCCCTCTGTCATTGCGAGGAGCCCCGGAGCATGGGTCGTTATGCTCCGGGGCGACGTGGCAATCTCCTCCGCATGCAAAGAAGGAGATCGCCGCGTCGCCGATGGCGCCAAAAAACTTGGCGCTTGCGGCTCCTCGCGATGACAAAGCCACAGGATGCCCCTTGCCCCAATGTTTCGTCGTCTTTCCCATCTTATAGGAGATTGTCACACTCATTGTCCGACGCGTAGAGTTTTTTCCGTCACGAAGCGGGCGAAGATCAGTGCGGCGATGAAGCGGCCGATCCCGGAGAGGGCGAACACCGCTTTGTACCCGAACGCCGTCACCACCCCTCCGCCGACGGCGGCGCCGAGGGCGAGCGCCAAGGCGATGACGATCTGATGGACGGCGGTAAAGCGCGCGCGTTCGGCCTCCGGGGTGATCTGCAGCAGGAGGTTGAGGACGCACATGCTGAACCCCGACCACAGCGCGCCCGAAGCGAGGTTGATCAGCAGGACGTACCAGGGTGAGGGAACGATCATCCAGGCCAGCGGCAGAAGCGGAATAAGCAGGCTGGTGATGAGGACGATCCGGCGCGGTCCCCAGCGGTCGGCCAGCGGGCCGATGAATCGCAGCGCCGGAAGGCCGGCAAGGCTCGTGGCGGCGGTGAGGATCCCGACCTGGATCATCGTGGCTTTCAGGTCGTGGACGAGGTATACGTTGAAAAACGGGCCGGCCAAGTTGAGCGAGAAATTCCACACCGCGCTGTGCAGGCACAGCGCGAGGAATGTGGGGTGGGCAAGGATGCTGCCCAGGATCGGCGCTGTTCCGGTGTGCGGTACGCGGGACCGCGGCTGCGGGGCGGGATCCTGGATTCGGGAAAAGCAGAACCAGGAGGCGGCGCCGCACAGGAAGGCCATCCCGAGAGCCCATTGGTACCCGGCGGGAAACCCGCTCCGGTTGATGATCCACCCGGCGGCGAAGGCGGTGATCATGCCGGTGGCCGTTTGCGCGATGGTACGCGAGGCGAAGTAGCGTCCGCGCTGGCCGAGCGGGACGATGTCGGCCGCGAGGGAGGTCCAGGCCGGCAGCGAAAGATTACCGAACGTATCCCGCAGTACGACCAGCCCGATGGCGAGATATACCGCCGCATTTCCCTGCAGGAGGAATGGAACGAGTAAAAGCAGGAAGATCGCGATTCTGCCGATCGCGCCGCCGGCGGCCAGGACGATTTCCTTGCGGCGGCCGATGCGTTCGACCAGGAGCGCCCCGGGCAGCAGGGCTAGTGCGGCGCCAAATCCGGACAGCGCGCCGAGCAGCCCGACCTGCGCGCTGCTGGCGCCGAGCGCCACGGCGTAGAGCACGAGGTAGGCGTTGAGGATGGAATCGCTGCCGAGGGCGAAGGCGCCGTCGAACCAGAACCAGCGCAGGGAACTCTGCACTTTCTGTGGAAGCTCGCCCACCCAGCGGCCGCCCGCGCTGATCAACGCGGCTTCGCTGCGCAGCCGGGAAAGCGGCGCCGCCGGCGGGGGAGTGCGGGATGCGGGGGAATCATTCACGGCTTTATCCGCCTCGCCCCGCCGTGGGAATGGGAAGATTGGATCCCATGCGAACTGTGCAGGCGGACGGACCCTCCGATACCTCAGGCTTGCATGAATCCCGGACGTTTTTCACGAATTACTTTCCTTGGCGGGAGCAGCGGGAGCGGGGATTAAATTTGTTCGAAGACCGGCGAATCGACGACGAAGAGGACCGCCCGGTTCCGGCCCGCCTCGGGCGGGCAGCAGGTCTGGCGGAAGATTTCCAGCACTTCCTCGACCTTCTCTTGCGGCAGGCCGATCAAAAGGGTGACGTTGCCTTTACGCATAAATCCGCCGGTGGAAGCCATGCGGGTAAATCGGAAACCCCGTTCGGTCAGGCGCTCGGTAAGCGCCGGGTCGTCGATATCGCGGATTACGGCAATGAGGAGTTTCATCGCGGCGGCCTTTCAGAGTTGGATGAACCGTTCGACGGGAAATGCGATCACGGATGCGCCCCCGACCTCAGCTTCGATCATGAGCGGCAATGCGGGCAGGAGGGAGCCGTCGGGTTGGACCGGGATGAGCCGTTTGTGGGTGGCGCACAGGCCGCGGACATGCTCGAGCAGGATATTCTGATCGGCGATGGAAAAACCGATCAGCAGGGTGGAGGAGGGTTCGAGGATGAATCCGCCGCGGCTTTCGATGATGGTGACTTGGAAACCGGCCTCGGTCAGGCGGCGGGTGAGCTCATCCGCGGTCCCTCCCTGAAGGGTGATGATGGCTACGCGGTCAATGGTTCTATTCGCAGGCATAGGCAATCCCGGCGCTACGGCGCGTCAATTTACAATATAACCTTGCCGCGGGACGGTGTCAAACGATGGCGGGCGGGATTTCGGTGCGCCGGGGTTCCTTTTCCTTTCGGGAATTAAAAAATCCCCCTTGGGAAGGGGGCGGCAGGTTGGATATACTGGCCTCTTCCGGCAGGAAAGAGGTCTCTCCCCGGCGGCGCGTGTCCGCGATGGCACCCGTCGTCAAACCGCAGGAGGTTGTTATGGAAAAAATCGAAGCCGTTGCCAAATCCCTGGAACTGGTCGGGCGATCCACGATTGTAATGGTGGGCTCCAACGGGGATGGCGGGCATCCGAACATCAAGGCCATGCTCAAGGCGGAAAGCGAGGGATTGAAACGGATCTGGTTCAGCACCAACACCTCCTCGCGGCGCATCGCGCAATTCCGGCGCGATCCGAAATCCTGCCTGTATTTCGTGGATTTCACCCTGTGGATGGGACTCATGCTCGTGGGGAGGATGGAGATCCTGCAGGATCCCGAAATCCGCCAGCGGCTGTGGCATCCGGGGGATGAAAAATATTATCCCCTGGGAGTGAACGATCCGGATTATTCCGTGTTGCGCTTCACCGCCGCATGGGGAAATTACTATCATTCGCTGGCGAACGTGACGTTCGACGTGGAGCAGGCGGTTTTGAAAAAATTTCGAGGAAAGGGATGAGTCCAGGAGCAATGTCCGATCCCGCCGTTTCCGGTCAATCCGATCTTGCGATTCTTTTGGAATCGATGCGGCCGGTGATGCGTGAACAGCCTTTTATCCCGCTTTCGCGGGATTAGAATACCCCGCAGCTTGCTGCGCAGTTCTTGGGGGTTGCGCTCTGTGATACCGCGCGGCTGGCCTTCCTCCCCCTGTTCGCCTTCCGCGAAGCGGAAGGAGTCACGCTGATCGTGACGCGCTCCCAGGCAAAGGGTCAAGGTTGGCCGCCGGATCCCGCGTGGGCCTGCATCACGCTGGCCGTCCATTCGTCGCTGCAGGCGGTCGGATTCCTCGCGGCGATCACGGGCGCGCTGGCCCGGGAAGGAATCAGCGTCAATCCGGTTTCCGCTTATTATTACGATCATCTTTTCGTTCCATGGGAACGCCGGCGGGATGCCATGAAAATTTTAAAGGCGCTGAGTCATTCGGCGGAAAAGGGGGCCGAACCATCCTAAGCGATCGGTGCGAAAAGGTATCTCGGAAGGAAATACGACGGACGACGCTCTGCGCCGGATTCGTGTAGAATACGGGGGAATCCCGAACGCGGTTTTCCGGATTCCCCTGCGAGGTTTAAATGAATGCGGAATTATTATTGGAAATAACGGATATATCGCTTCTGATGATCGAAGACCGTCCGAAGAAAAGCATCGTAATCGGAGTCCCGCACCATGCTCCGGCGGGAAAAGAAACCCTTCCCTGCCTGGAGCACCAGGAAGCGGACGAGAACACGGGATTTCTGGGGCAATACCTGGCCGAACAGCTCCACTGCTGCTGCGTAATCGCCTGCAATTATCCGGTCGATTCGAACAAATACTTCCGCAGCGATTATTCGATGCAGATTGCCGCGTGGAGTCCGAAGGTGCTGGTTGAAATCCACGGCCACAACGGGAAAAAAGCGAAGAGCAACATCGAAATATCCTCCGGCGGGGGCGGGAAGGAGGTCTACTCGAAAGCCCTGGCGGAAAAGCTCGCCGCATCCTTCCAGGGGAGTGATGCGCTGCGCAAATTCACCGTCAGCGGGGATTACGATCAAATCTACTACAAAGCCAGCAATGCGGTTACCATTTCCGACGGCCGCTGGATCGGCTACCACATCGAACTGCCGCCGAATCTCCGCAAGATGATCGAAGGGTTGGAAGGCAAACCGCCCAAGGCGGGATACGCCTTTTGCGATGGATTGGCGGACGTGTTACGGCAAATCCACCGCGTGTAACCTTCCGAAGCGCCTGTTTCCCCCGTTTTTCCTTTTCCCATTCTTTTCTTGCGCAATCTGGAATAGGATTTTCCATCTCCGCCGCTTGACAATTTCCTTGGGCGGAGGTAATATGTCGTTATACGACATAACGTCGTGCGCCATATAGCCGGCGCGGGAGGCGCAACTCCATGGGTTCGATCGACGAACGGCAGAACTCACCGCTGACCGAGGCGGCGTTCTATATCCTGCTGAGCTTGGCGTCCGGGGCCAAGCATGGATACGCCATCTTAAAGGAAGTGGAAACACTCAGCGACGGACGGATCCTTTTCAGCACCGGCACCCTTTACGGCGGCCTGAAACGGTTCCTCGAATGGGATTGGATCCGGCGGGTGCGCGGAAAAGATGAAGACGAGACCGGCCGGCCGCGGAAAGCCTACGCGCTTACCGAAAAGGGGCGCCGGATCCTGGATGCGGAAATCACGCGGATGCAATCCCTGGTTCGGACGGCGCGGGCGCGCACGGCGCGGGCGGACTGATGGATATTTCCCGAATCGCCGAAAAAGCATTCGCCGCCTTTCTCCGCTTGTATCCTCCCGGTTTCCAAACCGAGTTCCGTGAGGAAATCCGCGGAGTGTTCTCCGAAAGCGTGCAGCAGGCCGAGCGGCAAGGTGTCCTGGCGGTTTTGGCGGTGAGTCTGCGGGAAGCCGGAGATCTCCCGATCAATTTGATCACCGAATATTGGGAGGAATTGCATATGCAGAAATTGCAGCTTTCTCAACCGGTCATTCGACCTGTGTGGTGGGGGGCGGTTGGATTCGGCCTCAGCGCAGCCGTGATCGATCTGGTTAATTCGGTGATGTATTTGACGCAGTCGGATGTGGTTAATTCTCCCATGCGATACTGGAATTTTTGGGTGGAACTGTTCGGTTATCTGGTGGTGGGAGGATTGGGCGGTTTGCTTTTCGCGCTGATCTGCAGGCAGCCCGGAAACGCCAAGCTTTATTTTATCGGAGGATCCCTGGGATTCCTGATTGGGCATCTCCTTTGGTATCCGATCATGGTCGGTTCGGGCATCCTGTTGTTTTATTCGGATACGAATGATGTGACGTTCTTCGCCGCGAATATTATCGTCCGCTGGATCGATCTCGCTCTTATGGTGGGTCTGACCGGTCTTTTTATCGGATGGATGAACAAGAGCCTTCCGCGGGCGGTTCGGCTGGCGGGAAGCGGCTTGTTGGGAGCGGTGATCGGGGGCCTTGTGGGTGTGGGAATTTGCGGATTAATATTCCTGGCCGGTTCGTCCTTCCTCGGACGGGTTGCCATGATAATAATCCTCCTCTTCGTGGTGAACGCTTTAGCCGGGATTTTCGGCGGCGCCCTTCTGGGCAGAGCGATTGTTCGCAGCGATGACATTCGGGGAGTGCCGAACGCCGCTTGAATCCGAATGCGAAGGTTCGTCCACAGGGCCGTCCCTGATCCTGAGGGCGGCCTTTTTATTTCACCCCATGGGTTTCCGTTTCCATCCATGCTGCGCAATTCCGAAGGGCAATCCGGCGCCGATGTATTCTTTGGAAACATTCGGGTAAAATGTTGGATCGGAGGCTTTTTTGATCCGGCCAGGGGCTCTCCGAATAAAATCTTCCATCCAAGTCCGAGGTTCTGCCGTGCGGCGGCCTGTGAAAACGATGAAAGAGGTTATCAAGCAGGTACCGGTTTTCCCCTTCCTCCGGGATGCGAGAATTCTTTTTCGGTGGATCCTCGCCGGACGGCCTGTCCCGCCGCCGCATCTGGTTAAACAGCGCGTCCTCCGGGAGTACGCCAAGAAATTCCATCTGCCTGTTCTCGTCGAGACCGGGACCTACCGGGGCGACATGGTCGACGCCGTGAAGGGGGATTTCGAGCAAATCTACTCGATCGAATTGGGAATGGAGTTGTTCCATCGGGCGCAACGCCGATTCGCCGGAGACCGGAGCATCATCCTCCTGCAGGGCGACAGCGGGGAGGTATTACGCGACCTTCTGCCGCACATCGATCGGCCGACCCTGTTCTGGCTGGACAGCCACTTCTCCGATGCCGATACGGCGCGAAGCAGCCTGATCACGCCCATCCGCCGGGAGCTCGCGCAGATCCTGGAGCATCCTCTGGCGCACCGGCATGTGATTCTCATCGACGACGCCAGGTTGTTTACCGGCGAGGACGACTACCCGACGATGGACTCCATTAAGTCGATCGTGAGGAGTGCCGCGTTCGATGGGTTCGCGGTGAAAGACGATATCATTCGCATCTGGAAAAGCGTGGATCCGGATATCCGGAACCGTAATTCGTTTCGGGAGAGCGCCATCCTTCCCCGACGGCGGAAAAGACGAGTTGTCCGATGAAGGCTTGGATGGAATTCGAACGCCTCTCGACAAAAAATGAGCGCCGGATTCTCGGCCGGTTGACGACGCCCGAACGGCTGCAGTCGTTTCTCAACGATTTGCCGTACCGTTCGGAGGAGGTCTATCGCTGCCCGCTGCGCCTTCTTCGGGACCGGCGGGGCCATTGTTACGACGGAGCGGTTCTGGCGGCGATGGTTCTGGGACGGATGGGATATCCGCCGCGCATCCTGGAACTGATTCCCAATAATAGGGATGACGATCACATGCTGGCTGTTTACCGGCAGGACGGTTTCTGGGGGGCGGTCGCGCATTCCAACTTCAGCGGCCTGCGATACCGGGAGCCGGTGTTCCGGAACCTGCGCGAATTGGTGATGTCGTACTTCGAAGAATTCTACAATCAGGATCACGAAAAAACCCTGCGGGGATTCACCTTGCCGGTCAACCTCGAGGCGTTCGATTCGCGCCTGTGGATGACCCGGGACGAGACGATGAAGGAGATCGCCAAGCGGTTGGACAAGGTTCCGCGCCGGCGCCTTGTGACCCGCCGAATGATCCGCCGCTTGGCGCAGGTGGATGAACGGACTTTCCGGGCTGGATTGATGGGCGCGGTGAGATCCGGCTTATACAAGCCGCGAACCCCGCGCCGGGATCGTTGAATTCTGCGACTGAAATCGACGTTCCCGGGCATATGGCTTGCGGGAAGCGATACCATTTCAGGGAACCCGCATTCCGCCCACGGGTAAATTTCGAATTAATTCTTCCATACTAGGAAATATTGGCTATCCCGGATTCATATTCTTATCGGCCTTCCAGAGGGAGTACCTCTTGCCGCCTTGGGGGGGCCGGATTTTACGAATGTTCTATGCTATACTCAAAAATAAGCGCTAAAAAACAGGCTTTCCCGCTGGCATACCGGTTGCACCGAATCCCGGATTGCCTGTTTGGGGCGTCCATTCCGGAAGCAGGACAGCCGGAATGAAGCATCGCTTTTAAGGAAGGTGGTTAAGGCGTATGACAGTCGCACAAAAGGATCCGATGCCGTCATCCGGATCCTTGGCCGGGGAGGTCTTCGATGCCGTGCGTTCCGAACCGGCGTTGGCGTGGTTCCTCGCTCAGGCACTGTGGATTGCCCAGCCTGCCCTGGAAGTGTTCTGGCCGCAGAAAAAAATCGCCGC
The DNA here is from genome assembly GCA_964521085.1 of uncultured Anaerolineales bacterium. Lineage (GTDB taxonomy): Bacteria > Chloroflexota > Anaerolineae > Anaerolineales > RBG-16-64-43 > JAFGKK01. The sequence goes on from CAZFPL010000031.1 coordinate 10,720, forward strand.
GGTCGCTGACCTCCTGGAAACAAAAGCGGATCCCGTTCCCGATGGGTCATCCATGCAAGACCGCGGAGAAAGCGAGACAAGGAAATAGCGTATGGAAAGTTATGCGTTAATCGCGTTCTTCCTGGCGCTTGTCTTTGCCGGACTGATTCTGATTTTGAATGTGATGATGCGCGGGCGGTGGCCGGTTTTCCGGCATCTGCCCGGATATGAAGCGGTGCATTCGGATGTCGGAGCCTCCGTAGAAGCCGGATCGCGCGTCCACATGGCGCTGGGGGAGGGGAAAATCATCGGAGTCGGAGCCGAGGCCGAACTGGCGGGCCTTTCGGCGTTGGCGAAAATCGCCCAAGCCGCAAGCGTAAGCGACCGGCCCCCGGTGGCAACCTCCAGCGACGGAATAACGGCGCTCCTGGCCCAGGACGTGATGTACTCCACGTATCGGCAGATGCGCGTCGAAGAACGGTTTGATCACGATCTTGGCCGGCTGGCCGGCCTGGGGCCGGCCGGATACACGGCCGGGGCGATGATCACGCCGAGGGAGGAGAAGGTCTCGGCGACGTTTCTGCTGGGGGCGATGGGCGCGGAGGCCGCGTTGATAGCCGATACCGGCGCTCAACGGGGCAGCGTGATCGCCGCCGTCACCGATCCGGTTGGCCAGGCGGCCGTATTTGCCACGACCGACAATCCCCTGCTGGGAGAAGAGTTGTTTGCCGCAGGGGCTTATCTTAAAGTAAGTCGCGCACATGCCGCCAGCCTGCAGGCGCAGGATATCCTGCGCTGGATCGCCATCGGCGCCATCCTGCTTGGCGCGCTGGGTTCCACGTTCCTGGGATTCTTCCTATGAGAGTGCGCAACACCATCGCCGTCGTCGTCGCCGTATCAGCCGGTCTCGCCACCGCGCTCGGGTATTTCATCCCGTTCCAGCCGCTCAAAGATCTGGCGAGCGGGATGCTGTACGTGGCGGTGTTCCTCAGCAGTATCGCGATGCTGGTCGGCGTGATCAACCTTTCCCGGATCCACATGCGCAAGGCGGTCGGCGGAAAATCGGGCAGCGGGTACAGCCTGGTCCTCTTTTTCGCGCTGTGGATCACCTTCCTGGTGGTGTTCTATTCCATGCAATCGCATAACGATGGCGTGACGATCTGGATCGTCCGGAATATTCAATTGCCCCTGGAGGCAAGTCTTTCGGCGCTGGTGGTGTTTGCCCTGCTGGTCGGAGGGGTGCGGTTGCTGTATCGCCGGCGCGACGTGATGGCCTACCTCTTCCTCGGCGCGGCGCTGATCGTTCTGCTCGCCGCCGTGCCGCTTCCCGCTCTGCTCGAGGAGTGGCTGCAGGGGCCGGATTCCATCCGCCAGGCCGTCGCCTCGATCTTCCTCTCGATTGCCAGCGGAGGGGGGCGGGGAATTCTCCTGGGGATGGCACTCGGCGCGGCCGCCACGGGGCTGCGGATCCTGATCGGAGTGGACCGTCCATATGAGCGGTAATTCCGTTTCGCCGCAGATCGCGATGTTCCGCGGGGGTCGGGGCTGATGGCGGATTCGCGCTGCTCGATGTGCGGGAAACTCAATCCGGCGGAAGCGGACACCTGCCGGTATTGCGGCGCGCGTTTGAAGCCGATGCAAGCCGGCGAGGCGAAGCGCCCGGCCCCTGCGCCGCCGCCCGAGGCCGGCCAAGGCGATCCCGATTGGATGTCGGATTTGCGCGGCGATATGATGCGCAACCGGCCGAAGACGTCCATGCTCCCGCCGGAACCGCCCAGACCGACCCCATCCGATAACTGGCTGGAGAAGATCGACTCGCGCGACGAAGCGAAAGCTTCTCCCTCCCCGGTGCCTGCCACCAAGAGTGGTCCGCTCCGCCGATCATCCCCGCTGGTTTCCAAACCCGCCGCTCCGGCGGAACCTCCAAGCCGGCCCACACCATCCCCCACGCCGCCGCAGGAAGCAGCGCCTGAGCCTCCCGCCTGGCTTTCCAAAGTGCGCGCCCAGGTATCGGCGGAACGGCAACCCGCAACGCCGGAAGCGGCAAAAGGCGACGAGGATCCGGTTTGGTTGAAGCGCCTGAGGGTCCGTCGCACCCAGGATGAATTTTCTTCCACCTCCCCGGCCGAACAGGAAGAGGAATCGGCGGCTCCCGGCGAATTGCCGGATTGGCTTTCGAAAATCCGCGAGAAGACCACTTCCGAAACCGGAGAAATGGAAGGGGAAGATCAATCCTTCCTTGGATCCCCGCTGGCGGATGCCGCAAGCGGACCAAGTCAGGTCGGTTCGTCCCCCTGGGGAGTGCCGGCGCCCGCACAAAAACCGCGGGGAGTGATAATGCCCGCCGGACAGGGGGCCGATTCGGATGTTCCCGATTGGATGAAATATCCATCCGATGCGGGCGGCCTGCCGGGAGCAGAACCTCCGGTGGGAACACCGGATTGGATGGGAAGCATTTCCTCGGCGCTGGAAGCAACGCCTCCCACACCCCCTCCGGCGCAACCCAAAGCGCCTGTCCGGACGGGGGGACTTACGGCAAGAGCTTCCACCAGCAGTTTGCTGGGAGGAGCAAATGCCGCTGAGCCCGGCCGGGGCCGTGGAACAGGACAGGGGTTTCCCTCCAAGACGAAAAACATTTCCTCGCCGACGCGTCCTTTCACCGAACCGGTTCCATCCTCGCCGGCGGCTCCAAGTCCGTCCGCATTCGGACCGGATTGGGAATTCCCCGCCGACACCCCGACCGATTTTCCTTTTCCCAATCCCGCGGCGGATATCACCATTCCATCGGGGTCGGCCGCATTCCATGGCGGCACCGAGCCGATGGTCTCGCCCGGCGGCGAGGAAGAGATGCCGGATTGGCTGGCGGACGCCAAGCGAGGGCCTCCCGCTCCGGTGCCTGAGATTGAGGAAGAGCCAGCCGTCCCGACGCCGGATTTGAGCGAACTGCTGCGGCCGGATTCGATGCCCGAGTGGATGCGCAAGCCGGCCGGGGCCGAGAAAAAGGAGCAGGAGGGCGAGTCCTCCAAGGCGCGCCCGGCGCTGCCGGATAATCTCGAGCAGGGGGAATTGCCGAGATGGCTCGAAGCCATGCGACCGATCCAATCGGTCGCCGTCCCGACCGAAGACGAAGAGCGGGTGGAAAGCGTCGGTCCACTGGCCGGTTTACGCGGCGTGCTTTCTGCGGAACCGGTGGTGGCCATGCCGCACCGGCCCGGAATAATGGCCGGCAACATCGACGCCTTCCCGGCCCAGATGGCGGTGACCGAAACGCTTCGCCGCCTACTGATCGAGCCGGAGGTTCGCGCGGCGCGCAAGCCCGTCCGCGCCATGCTGCTTACTCCGGTTATCCGCAAGGTGATGTCGGGAGTTTTAATCCTTGCGATTCTGCTTCCACTCTTTACGGGGGCGATTTTCTCGAATTCGGTTTACCAGCCGCAGACCAACATCCAGGCCGGTCAATTGGTAATGGCTCTGCCGGTCGATCGAACCGTCTTGGTGGCCTTTGAATACGACGCTTCCAGGGCTCCGGAGATCGAAACCGGAGCCACGGTCATGCTCGAACATCTTGCCCAGCGGGGGATCCAGGTGGTATTCATCTCCACGCAGCCCAATGGGACGATGCTGGGCGATGGATTGCTGCAGCTCAACGGACAAATGGGCATGACCATGCCGAAGCTCGTCGCCGATTTCGGTTACATCCCCGGCGGTTCCGGTGGATTGCGCCGGCTGGGCGGCGATTTGCGGGAAGTCATCTCCAATCCGAATCTGGACTGGAACACCGGGCCCCTCTCGGCGATCCATACCATATCCGATTTTTCCATGATCCTGATCTTCGCGGCGGATCCGCAATCCGTCCGGGATTGGGTCGAGCAGGTGCACACAGCGGCTCCGAACACTCCGATCGTCGCGATGGTCAGCGCCGCATCGGACGCGCTGATTTTCCCCTACACACAAGGCACACAGCCGGCCATCCGGGGCCTGGTCACGGGATATACCGGGGCGCAGGCGTACCGCGCCAACTTCCTGCCCGCCACCGTTCCGGTCGAGGGAGTTCTCGCCATGCGCTGGCAGGCCTTCGCCAGCGGCACCCTGGCGCTTCTGCTTACGCTGTCGGCAGGCATCATCGGCTCGCTGATCCTCGGCGTCATCCGTAAAGATCGAAAGGCGGCCGACTGATGGACATCCAAATCGCCGGCGGAATGGCGCTTGGATTTTTCTTCACCGTGGCAATCCTCTCCTACCTGCTCCTGGACGATAATCTCCTTTTCCGACTCGGCGCCTACTGTCTGGTCGGCGTGTCGGCCGGATATCTGATGGCCGTCATGATGAGTTCGGTGTTGTTCGAACAATACCTCTACCCGCTCTTCTTCAAGTTCTCGCTGGAGAAAATTCCAACCCTGTTGCTTCTATTGGTGCTGGGGCTGTTGCTCCTGGCGCGAATGGACCCGCGCGGTTCGTCGATGGCTTTCCTCCCGATGGCATACCTTGTGGGTGTGGGCGCCGCGGTTGTCGTCGGCGGATCGCTCACCGGAACGTTTCTCCCGCAGGCCGTCGCCGCCACAGAGCCCAGCCTGCTTCCCGGGGATTCCGCCGGCGCTCTTGATCCATGGTCGATGCTTGAAAATTGGTGCGTCCTGCTCGGCACCCTTACCACCCTGGCGTATTTCCATTTCGGCGCCCGGCCGCGGGGTGGAGCCGCGCCGGTGGCCCCGCCCGTGGTCGCCCAAATTGCGCAAGTCGGTAAATTATTCCTGTCGCTGACCCTGGGCGCGCTGTATGCGGGCGCATTGCTCTCGAGTTTGTCCATCCTCGTGGAACGGATCTACTCCATGATCCAGACGGTCGTTATCTTCATCATCGGAGGATCGTGATGAGCGACCGGACCCTTCCCCAGAGTCAACTGGATGCGGATTCACTTCTCCTGCTGAACGTCGGCACCACCCACACGCGGGCGTCGCTGATCGACATTGTCGAGCGCCAGTACCGCATGGTGGCCACCGCGGAATATTCCACGACCGCGGATGCGCCCTATTCCAATGTGGGCGAGGGGGTCCGATTCGCTTTGGATCAACTCTCGGAACTCGTCGGGTGCGATTTCTTCGATGAATCCGGGCAGTTGATTGTCCCTTCGCGCGGCAGCGGAAACGGCGTGGATGCGGTGGTGCTTACCCTCTCGCTTCAGGCGGATGTGCGCGTGGCGCTGGTGGGACTCCTCCCGGATATTTCCCTGCAAAGCGTCCGCAAACTCACCGACTCGGCGCCCGTTCGCGTGGTGGCGGAAATCAGCCTGGGGGACCGGCGCACGGACGAAGGACGGATGGATGCGCTCTGCCAAGCCAAGCCGGATCTGATACTGGTGGCGGGCGGATCCGAGGGCGGAGCCTCGGAGGCGGTCTTGCGCCTGATGGAAGTGGTCGGGTTGAGCATCTACATGATGCCGCGGGATTCCAAACCGCAGGTTTTATTCATGGGGAACAGCGCCGTCGCCACAAAGGTGCAGGATCTGCTGAAAGCCTGCGAGTGCCCCGTGAGCACCGCGCGCAACATCAGGCCCTCGCTGGAAAACGAGGAACTCGATCCGGGGCGGGTGGCCCTGAATGAAATGACCGCGCAAATCCTCCGCGCCCGGTTGGGCGGAATCGAAGGTCTGCTCTCCTGGACCGGCGGCGTCCTGACGCCTTCCCCGCTCGGCTTGGGGACGGTCATCCAATTACAGGGGCGCACTGCGCCCCCGAAAAAAGGCGCGCTGGGAGTCTCGGTGGGTTCGGGTTCCACGACCCTGGCCGTCGGCTTCGGCGATACTCTGGAACTTGCCGTGCGGCCGGATTTGAACCTTGGCCGGAACGCGCCAAAATTGCTCGAATATACCTCCTGGCGCGAGGTCATCCGCTGGCTGCCGATGGATTATTCGGAGGCTGCCCTGCGTGATTATCTGCATAACAAGGCGCTTTATCCGCAGACCATCCCGGCAACGGCGGAGGATCTCCGAATCGAGATGGCGGTCATCCGCGAGCTGATTCGCGCCACTGTTCGCGCGACCTCCCCCTCCTGGCGGGTTCCCTTCACCTGGGCGTGGGCCGGTTTGCTTCCGCCGATGGTGTCCATTCTCGGGTCGGGGTCGGCGTTCACGAACGTGCCCAAACCGGGGTACGCGGCACTCACCCTGCTGGATGCCCTCCAACCGCCCGGTATCACCAACCTGATCCTGGATGCCCAGAACATGATTTGCGCCTTGGGCGCTGCCGGCAGAGTCAATCCGCTTGCGGTCGTGCAGGTGCTTGATTCCCCGGCCTTTCCACGGCTCGGGACCGCCATCTGCCCGGTGGGAAAATCGCACATGGGGGATCCGGTGCTGCGCTACCGTTTGCAATACGCGGACGGCCGGCAAATCCGGGGCGACGTCCATTTCGGCACAATCGATCTTGTCCCCTTGCCGCTCGGCCAGAAGGCGCAGATCACCATCCAGTTGCACCGGCATTTCGACCTTGGATTGGGCGGCTACGGCCAGGGCGGTACTTTCGCGGTCGAAGGCGGCTTGGCCGGGCTGATCATTGACGCCCGCGGCCGTCCATTGGTTTTCGAATCCGATCATGCCAAGAATCGCAAACTGCAGGATGATTGGCTGACTCAGATCACGGTCTAACTGCAAATTATGGAATTACCACGACAGACTCACGTTTCCCTTTTGGTTGTCATCCGCCGCCAGCGGGTCCTCCCGGCGCGCGGTCCGATTAACCTGCGGGTCAACCAAAAAGTCTCCCCGTCCGACGTGGTCGGACGGACGACGCTGGCGCCGGCGCACTACCTGTTCGATATCGCCCACGGGCTCGGCTTGCCGCCGGCGAAGGCGGACCGCTACCTGCGGCGCGAGCTGGACGAGCGGGTAACCCAAGGCGACGTCCTTGCCGGACCGGTGGGATGGATGCGGCGCGTCGTGCGGGCGCCGGAAGATGGTCGGGTTGTCCTGCAAGGCGACGGGCGTCTGTTGTATGAAGGTTTGGGTGAGGCATTCGAACTGAGAGCGAGCCTTCCGGGCGTGGTGATCGGCATGGAGCCGGACCTCGCGGTGACGATTGAGACGGTGGGCGCGCTGGTGGAGGGGATCTGGGGCAACGGCCGACAGGAGTTCGGAGTTTTACGGGTGGCGACGCCGGGCAGTTCGAACGTGTTGGCGGTGGCGGACCTGAGCATCGATCTGCGCGGGGCGGTCGCCGTCGCCGGCCGGTTGGAGGACCCCAACATCTTCCACGGCCTGGCGGCGCTTCCGATGCGCGGAGTGATTTGCGGGAGCATGCCCTCCGAATTGATACCCGCCGCCCTTGCCTGCGAGATCCCGGTGATCCTGACCGAGGGCTTCGGGAACATCCCCATGAACAGCGCGATCTTCGAATTGTTCGCCACGAACGTGGGCCGGGAGGCAAGCCTCAACGCGCAGCAAACGGATTCCTGGAAGGGTCTGCGGCCCGAAGTGATCATTCCGCTTCCGGCAGTGGGTTCGGCCGACGTGCCTTCGGAGGCTGTACAATTGGTGGTGGGCCGCAGGGTGCGCGTGCTTCGCGCGCCGTATGCCGGCAAGGAAGGTTCAGTCGTCTCACTCCCCGAAGGATTAGTGCCGCTCGCGAACGGAATCCGGGTAAAGTGCGCGGAGGTGGAGTTGGGGGAAACCGGGCTGGCACGTGTGCCAATCGCAAATTTGGATATACTGGAGTAGGGGTTGCGGGGGGCGGCCCGGGCTGTCCAAGAGGAGAATAAACAATGGCCGAAGATATGGATATGGGCGCGACACCGCCGGAGGAAAGCGGAAATCGGATGTTCCTGATCGGAGCGATCATCCTGGGCGGCATCTTCGTGTTCGCGTTGATCGCCATTTTTGCGTTGTATTTCCTCACCCGACCGAGCACACCCGCGGCTCCTCAGCCGCAGGATCTAACGAACACCGCGGTTATGCTGGCGGGGGGCACGCAAACGGTGGCGGCCCAAGGAACCCAGACCCGAGTGGCCGTGGCGCTGCAGACGGCGGCGATTACATATACTCCCTCCTTGACGTTGACGGCATCGAAATCGCCGACGAAAACTTCCACTCCGGTGGTTTTTGCCACCATCTCCATGGCCAGCACGACGCCGATTGAAACGCAAACCAAGGTCGGCGTGACGGGGGTGGCCACCAAAACCCGGACTCCTTCCGGCGGCGCGACCGCTGTTCGGACCGGCACCCCGACGGCACTGCCCCAGACCGGCTTCGGCGATTCGGCCGGCCTCCCGGCGCTCCTGCTCCTGGGCGGAGGCGCCCTCCTGGTAATCATCCTGGTGCGCCAGACCCGGCTTGGCCGGGTCAGGCAGTGATTTTCTCGGCTTCGCAAATATCCGGCGCCCGGCCTGCGAAGGTTCGGGCGCTTTTTCTTGCCTCGATATCCGCCGGGCCGAATTTCCAGTTATAATGCGGGCATAAAGGCGTTGATGGAAACGAGTAGGCCGTCTTTCCGCCGCCCAGCGAGCCCGCACAGGATGCAAGGCGGGCGCGGCGCGGCGACCGAAAATCCTTCCGGAGCCGCAGGCTGAAGCGCTTTGGGTTAGGCCGAGCCGGATCCGCCCACCGTTAACCGGGGCGCAGGCATTCACTGCCTGGATGAGCGTCCCCCGCAAGGGGGAAATCAGGGTGGCACCGCGGATCCTTCCCGTCCCTGTCTATTGGGCGGGATTTTTTTATGGAGAAAACCCTTTCACCGCAAAGCCGCAAAGCACGCAAAGATAATTTTTACAATCCTTTGCGACCTTGGCGTCTTCGCGGTAAAAAGGTTTTTAGTGAGTTTTTTTTTACAAAGAGGAAAACATGTTCCAGCCTGTTCCCGCCAAACCCGATTTCCGCAAGCAGGAGGAAGAGATCCTGAAATTCTGGAACGAGCGCAACATCTTCCGGCGCTCGATGGAGGACCGCAAGGGCGGCACGCCCTACGTCCTGTTCGAGGGGCCGCCGACGGCCAACGGGCGGCCGGGGGTGCATCACGTGCTGGCGCGCGCCTTCAAAGACCTCTTCCCGCGCTACCGCACGATGCGCGGATGTTACGTCCTGCGCCGCGGCGGATGGGATACGCACGGGCTGCCGGTGGAAATCGAAGTCGAGAAGGAGCTGGGGCTCGAACACAAATATCAGATCGATGAATATGGGATCGCCAAGTTCAACGAGCGCTGCAAGGCGTCCGTCTTCCGCTACATCCGGGATTGGGAGCGCCTGACCGAACGCATCGCCTACTGGGTGGATCTGGAGGATGCGTATATCACCTACACCAACGAATACATGGAATCGGTCTGGTGGATCCTCAAGCAATATTGGCAGAAGGGCCTGATCTACCAGGGATTTAAGATCGTTCCCTACTGCCCGCGCTGCGGCACGCCGCTTTCCGACCACGAAGTGGCGCAGGGGTATCGCGAGAACACGCCCGATCCGTCCATCTTCGTCCGCTTCCCCCTCAAGGACGAACCGAGGACCGCATTCCTCGTCTGGACCACGACGCCGTGGACCCTGCCGGCGAATGTGGCGGTGGCCGTTCATCCCGACGTGATGTACGCCAAAGTGGAACGGATTACGGCCGGCGGCGAGAAGGAATATCTCATCCTGGCCCGCGACCTGGTGGAGAAAGTTTTCGAGGGAGAGCAGGTAAAAATCGTGGGGGATTACAAAGGCCGCGAGTTGAAAGGCTGGCGGTATCAGCCGCTGTTCACCTTCCTGCCGCTGGAAAAACAGGCGCACCGGGTGGTGCTCGCGGGGTTTGTCACGACCGAGGAGGGAACCGGCGTGGTGCACCAGGCCCCCGCATTCGGCGCGGAAGACATGCAGGCATCGATCGAAAACGACCTGCCGGTGCCGATGACGGTGGACGAATCCGGATGCTTCGTCCCGCAGGTGACTCCCTGGAAGGGGATGTTCGTCAAGGACGCCGATCCGCTGATCATCGCGGATCTGCAGGGCCGGGGGCTGATGTTCCGCAGCGGCACCTACCTGCACACCTACCCGTTCTGCTGGCGGTGCGACACGCCGCTTCTCTATTACGCGCGCAGCACCTGGTACATCCGCACCACGCAATTCCGCGACCGGATGATGGCATTGAACGATACGATCCATTGGTACCCCGAGCATATCAAAGAAGGCCGCTTCGGAAATTGGCTGGCCAACAACGTGGATTGGGCGCTTGGGCGCGAGCGTTATTGGGGAACGCCGCTTCCGGTGTGGGAATGCGCCGATTGCCACTTTCAGGAAATGGTCGGATCGGTCAAGGAACTCCTGGAAAAATCCGGAAAGGATCCGGAGGGGCTTGATCTGCACCGGCCGTACGTGGACGAGATCCACTGGGAGTGCCCGAAGTGCAAAGGGCAGATGAACCGGGTGCCGGAACTCATCGACTGCTGGTTCGATTCGGGCGCGATGCCGGTGGCGCAGTGGCACTACCCGTTCGAGAACCAGGAGCTGTTCAAAATCCAGTTCCCGGCCGATTACATCTGCGAAGGGTTGGATCAGACCCGCGGCTGGTTCTACTCGCTGCACGCGATCAGCACCCTGCTGTTCGACAGCATCGCTTACAAGAACGTAATCTGCCATGGGTTGATGCTCGACGCCGAGGGCCGCAAGATGTCGAAATCCCGCGGCAATGTGGTCGACCCCTGGGAGGTGCTGGAAGCCCACGGCGCCGACGCCTTCCGCTGGTATCTCTACACCACCTCCCCGCCGGGGCAGGAAAAGCGTTTCTCCACCGACCTGGTCGGCGAGGTGATCCGCACGTTCACGCTGACGTTATGGAACGTATATTCGTTCTTCGTCACGTATGCCTCTCTGGACGGCTGGAAGCCGGATGAGGCGCTGACCAACCTCGCAACGCTGGGGCACCCGGCGGGCGGACGAAGCGCGCGCGCCTACTCCGCGCTCGACAAGTGGATCCTCTCCGAGCTGTATAGCCTAGTGCGGCAGATCACCCAGGCGATGGAGGAATACGACGTGGTCGGCGCCACGCGGCCGATCGAAGCGTTCGTCGACCGGCTCTCCAACTGGTACCTGCGCCGCAGCCGCCGCCGCTTCTGGCGGACGGGCGGGAAGGGCAGGGCGGAGGACGCGGATAAGAACGCCGCCTACGCCACGCTCTACGAATGCCTGGTCACGCTTGCGCGGCTTCTCGCGCCCAGCATGCCGTTCCTGGCGGAGGAGTTCTACCGAAACCTGGTGCTCGGCGTGGATCGGGACGCCCAGGAATCGGTCCATCTGGCAACGTGGCCGGAGCACGACCGCGCGATGATCGACGAGAAGCTGAACGAGGAAATGCGGCGGGTGCTCTTGTGGGCGTCGCTCGGGCACGCCGCGCGCAACAAGGCCAACCGCAAAGTCCGTCAGCCGCTGGCGGAAGCCGCGTTCGCCGTCACGTCCGCCGACGACCGGCGCATCCTGGAAAAATACGCCGACCTCCTGGCGGATGAGTTGAACGTCAAGAAAATCCGGCCGATCGACGCAGCCGGTGAAGTGGTGGCCTACACCCTTAATCCGCTTCCGAAGGCGCTCGGTCCAAAACACGGCGCCTTGTTCCCCAAGATCCGCTCGGCGCTGCTGGCGCTGGATGCGGAAGCGGCGGCATCCCTGCTGCTTTCCGGCAAGCCGTTGAAAGTGAAAGTGGAAGAAACGGAAGTGGAAACGCTGCCCGAGGAAGTCGAAGTCCGCATGACCGCGCGCGAGGGATTCGCCGTCGCTTCCGAGTGCGGCGATCTGGCGGCGCTTGCCACCGAACTTACTCCGGGCCTGATCCGCGAAGGGCTGGCGCGCGAATTCGTCCGCCGCGTCCAGGACTTGCGCAAGACCGCGGATTTCCAGATCTCGGACCGGATCCGCATCCACTATACCGCCACGCCGAAGCTGGCCGAGGCGGTGAAACATCATGCCGATTATATTTCCTCGGAAACCCTGGCGGTGGAAATGCGCGAGGGTCCGGCGCCGAAGGGGGCGCATTCGGCCGCCGACGATTTCGACGGCGAGACGCTGACCGTTGCGTTGGAGCGGGTGACGGAGAAGTGACGTGCGGTAGAATCGTACCTAAGACTGTCATCCCGGGGCCTTCTTGGAAGGCCGAGGGATCGGTGATGCATGAGATGCGGTCCCTTGACCTTTATCATGCGTCACCGATCCCTCGTCGCCCAAACGTTCAGGGCTCCCCCGGCCCGCCCGGTGGGCTGCCCGGGGCGGGCTCGGGATGACATCCGCAGAATGTCATTCCGAGGAGCCCCTACAAGGGCGACGAGGAATCGCTATCCAAAGGAGAAACCTCGTGCTGAAAGTCCGCAACTACGTGCTGCTCGCCATCCTGGCCGGGATGGTCCTGTTGCTCGACCAGATCACGAAAGAAATCATTCGCACGCAACTGGCCTTCGGCGAGATCTGGATGCCGATCGAAGCGATCCGCCCGTACATGCACATCGTCCATTGGACCAACACCGGCGCCGCATTCGGGATGTTCCAGCAGGGCGGGATGGTGTTCACGGTCCTCGCGGTCATCGTCTCGGGGGCGATCATCTGGTATTACCGGGATTCCGATTCCGCCAGCTGGCCGGTACGAATCGCGCTCGGGTTGCAGTTGGGCGGGGCGCTTGGAAATTTGACCGACCGCCTTTTCCAGGGCACCGTGACCGATTTTATCTGGTTCAGCTTCTTTCCCGCAGTATTCAACGTCGCCGACGGGGCGATCTCGCTCGGCGTGGCGCTGTTGATGCTCGATATGCTTCTCGAATACCGGAAGAGCCGCCTAACGGCCGCTCCCGTGCCGGCCGCCGTTCCGCCTGCTCCGCCGGAGAAGGTGTGAAAGACGATCTCCGGGCCCTGACGGCCGAAGCCGGCGGGGAACGGCTGGACCGGTTCCTCGGGAAGCACCTCGCGGAGCACTCCCGTACGTACCTGCAAAAATTAATCGAAGAGGGTTTCGTGCGCGTGAACGGATCCCCCGCGCTCAAGCCCGCGCTGCATCTGTCGGAAGGCGATGCCGTCGAAGTGCGCATCCCTCCTCCGCCCCCCTCCGGCGTGGAGCCGGAATCGATTCCATTGCGGATCATTTTCGAAAACGAGGATCTGCTGGTGATCGACAAACCCGCTGGAATGGTTGTGCATCCGGCGGCCGGCCACCAGCGCGGGACGCTGGTCGGCGCGGTCCTGGGCTACGCGCCGGAAGTCGGCGGGGTGGGCGAGATCGAGCGGCCGGGCATCGTCCACCGGCTGGATAAAGACACATCCGGATTGATCCTCGTGGCGAAGAACGCTTTTACGCAGCGTTTCCTGCAGGAAGCGTTTGCGCGGCGGGCGGCGGAGAAAACCTATCTGGCGCTGGTGGAAGGCCGGCCGCCCACCCCCGAAGGCCGCATCGAAGCGCACGTCGGGCGCGATCCATCCCACCGCCAGCGGATGGCGGTGGTGCCGCCCTCGCGCGGGCGCGAGGCGGTGACGGTCTTTCACACCCGGGAGCGATTCGAGAAGTACACACTGCTCGAAGTTCACCCGCTTACCGGGCGTACCCATCAGATTCGCGTGCACCTGGCCCATATCGGCTGCCCGGTCGCGGGGGATTCCGTGTATGGGAAACGCACGTCACACTCCAAACCCATCTCCCGGCGGTCGTCACCCCGGCCCTCACCCTCCACCCCCCTCTCCCAGCCATTGTCTGCGGGGGATGGGCTGGGAGAGGGGGAGCAAGGAGGTGAGGGGGAGAGACAATTGCTGCATGCGTGGCGGTTGAAAATCACGCTGCCCGGCGAGGATGCGCCGCGCGTATTCGAGGCGCCGCTGCCGGAGGATTTCCGGACCATGCTCGAGTCACTCCGAAGATCGATGTCGTAATCAAGAGAGAGTTGTGAAGGCGTACCGGATTTTCTATTATTTCTTTCGAGATTTGCTTGTTATCGGATAATGCGCATATTCCCCCGCTATTTTTTTGATATGAACCGGAGAAGGATGACGAAAATAATGATACCTTGTCACAGAACTGTGACATGCCTGTAACACGTCCTGAGAATCGACCGGATATAATCTACACAAGCGAATGGCAAGAGTGAGTTTAGCGGCGAAGAGCATGATATGGAATCAGAGAGAGGATTGTTCATTTTATCCCTGAGGATTTCCGGCAACGAGTCACTCCATAAGGCCTTGCGGGAGCGCTTCCATGAATGAAATTCCATCCACTGGGAAAAAGAACATCCCACCGCCTTCCCGGGGTTGGGTATGGAATATCGCCGTGATGCTGATGCTGTGCCTGATCGCGGGCGAGGGAGCCGTGATCGGCGGATCGATGGTGTGGGACAGACTGGCGCTAATGACCCGGCCAACACAGACCAGCACGCGAATGCCGCCAACCACCCAGCCAACTCGAACCAAAACGCCAATGCCGCCGACTGCTCAGCCAACCCGGACTAGTCCGCTTCCATCGCGAGCAGCCAGTCCAACGGTGAACCAAAACACGGGTAAACATGGGATGACTTGGGGCAAGGTAGCCCATTACGACGAATTCGGGATTGATCTGGTCGGTTGCCATGGCCAGCCGCGATTGGATGGCACATCAGACGGGCCGGCCTGTGATCCCTATCAAGGTGACACCCGGTGTTCCGTCGCTCTACCGATCCTGTGTCTTAATCCGGAAAACCTCCCTCGACCCAATTACGCTGTCAGCGGCACCGGGTACTCCATGGTTGTGGAATATTATTATGGCTGGGCGGGTGGACACATCGGGTTGACTCTCCCGATCCTCGGAACGAAATTGACCGGCGTGGAAGCGGCCAATTCCATGTGTGTTGCGGCTTTGGGCCCGGGCTATCGCATGGCAGAACATCATGATGGCAAGTATGTGATCGGCATGGGGACGGACCAGTATTATGGCGATACCTGGCCACCGCAAAGCCAGTTGAATTCCGGAGGGTGGAATTGGTATGCGTATGGCAATCTGCCGGGGGACACCCGCTTCTGGGTCAATATTAATGACCAACCAGGAAACTGCTGGAAGTAGATCATGACACCCAGCGAGGGCGTCATGTGTGGGGGGGCAATTCCCCGGACACGAATGGAATTCCGAAGGGCATAATTTTTCAGGAACCGATTGGCTGTTCACAGGGATGGCCGCACCACAAGCGCGGCGGATTTACGATAGCGCAGGGATTAATAAAAGCACGAACGACGGTAAAAACGGAAGCGCGCTCGGCGGACCGGAGAAAAGGTTTTCCGTTTTCGCGCCACAATCTCCGGCTCCGAGCCGGCCAATCGGATCTTAAGTGAGGCCTTCGATGAGTGAAATCCAATCCAATGGTGAAAAGACCGTCCCGCAAAAATCGCGGCGGCCGGTCTGGAATGTCGTCATCTTGGTCCTACTAAGCCTGATCGCGGGCGGTGGAGCCGTGGTGAGCGGCCGCATCCTCCAGGCGCGGCTCTCGCCCCCGACACGCACGCCGACCCTAACGGCTTCGAACATGCTGACCATTCCGTCAAACGCGCACCCCACGCCGACGGCGCAGGTTTCGACGATGGAACCCACCAATACCGAAACGAATACTCCTACCGTGACGGCCAACCACGGAACCGCGCAGCAAACGATTTCTCCGGGCATGGCGGAGAAATTAGTGGAATTGAAAAAATTAACCGACGCGGACGGCGCCACCGACCTGGCTTTCACTCCGGACGGAGGAAGGCTGCTGACGGATGGGTTGACCGGCGTCCACCTTTACGGGCTGCCGGACCTGGCCAAATTGAATTTCAGGCCGACCCAATCGCTGGTGCGGACAGTCGCCGTTTCCCCGCAGGGCAACCGGGCGGCGTACAGCTTCGACGACGGGTCGATTCGGATGTGGAATTTAACCACAGGCGGAGACGGACCGTACACGGTCAAGCACAAAGAGCCGGTGTATGGGCTGGCGTTTTCCCCGGACGGGAAGCTCCTGGCTTCCGCTTCACGGGATGGAACGATCCATATTTGGGACGCGGAAAGCATGCTGGTCCGCAAGGAAATGAAGGGCCATGTCGAGACGGCCTGGGCGGTGGCTTTTTCACCGGACGGGAAGAAGCTGGTCTCCGCCTCGTCCGACCACACGGTGAGGATCTGGGACGTGGAAAGCGGCCGGTCCCTGGCGGTGCTGGAGGGCCACTCGGCGGAAGTGTACAGCGTGGCGTTCTCGCCGGATGGGACGATGCTGGCCAGCGGCTCGCAGGACGGCACGATCATCCTATGGGATCCGGCGACGTGGAATCAACTCCGGAGTTTGGCCGGAACTGTCAGCGGGATTTTCAGCATAGCATTCTCACCGGATGGGAGGGTGTTGCTTTCAGGATCGGATGACGGCACAATCCGCTTGTGGGAACCAGACCGCGGGGATTTGAGCCGCTTGGTGACGGAGTATGATCCACCGGTGACCAGCGTGGCGTTTTCCCCGCAGGGCACATTGTTCGCCGCTGCGGTGGGGGATAACACCATCCGGTTATGGGCGGTGAATTCGTAGTTATGGCTTTCGCAATTCCACGGGTGCCGGCCAAAGACCTTGCTCGCCCGCGAAGATTCGCTGTGCGAGTTCGAAGCGCCGCTGCCGGAGGATTTTATATTACTACCGGAAACACTGCCCCTCCTCTAATTCCTCCTCACCCCTGGCCCATCTCCCAGCATTTTTCTACATGGGATCTACTGGGAGAGGGAAGGGATGAAGGCTGGGAAAGGAGGTAGGGGTAAGGGCGGAAGCTCATGACCGCCTTACCGATAGTCTCAGGGGACGCCAGCCGGAACCAAGATCGGGGGAAGCCCCGATTTCCGCAGGCTACAGGTGTGGTGCTTCGAGAAACAAGATTTCGCCGGCGAGGGCATCCTTTCCGGGCTGGCCATAGGCCAGGAGAAGTTTTCCGCTGGGAGCGATGGCGGCGGAAAAACCATACAGCATTACATCGTCCAGGCTGCGAAGCGAGACCGGCCCGGTCCATCCACCCGTGCCGCCGTCGTCCTCAAAAAGCCAGATCCCGCCTTCGCCGGTGAAAAACCCCGTGCCCAAGAGGTATACGCGCCCGTTGCTGTCTTTGACGAAGCAAAAGTCATAGGAGAGAAAGTCCTCCGTCAGGGTGTGGATGGAGGACCAAGTCCCTTTCCACCGCAGGGTGCGGGTGGTGGCAAAATTGGCGACCAACATATACATCTCGCCGTCCGATCCGGCGAACAGAAGCGTTTCGGAGGAGATGTTTATATCTTCCTTGATCAAAACCTGCGGGGCGGACCAGGTTGTCCCCTGGTTGGCGGAGTAGCGATAGACCAGAACCGCCGGCTCGGAATCCCGGACCCATACCAGGTGGTACCCGATTTGGGAATCGATCGCAAATGCATGGGAGAACATGGAGATTGATCCGTCGGAAACCAAATGGTCTCCGACTTGGATCGCCTTGGAAGTAACAAGGGGGGCGATCAGGCTGCCGGAGGGATCCAGCTGAAGAAGGAAATCCACCGCTTCGATTTGCTCGTTCTGCAAGGAAAGTTGCCGTGTTTCTGCCGGGCCGGAGCCCCGGTAACAAGCAACAAAACCGCTATATTGATATTCCGGCGTGTAGACGAAGCCGACGCACACCTTGCCATTATCCTGCGCGATGAATTTATATTCATAAAGATATTCCGGTTCACCGGCCAGGCACGAGACGCATTCCGGGTCCGTCCACTTCCCATCCGGAGAGAATGCGCGATGGAAAATTTTTTCGTTGATCTCCTCGGATTCATCCATCCAAAATACATGCGCAATCCCTTCCGAATCCACTCCGATGCGCGGCTGAGATGACACCCCCGCCCCATCGGTAAACTGAAACGGCTGACCGGAGATGTACGGCGGCAAGGAAGCCGTGGGAGTCTGCGCTTCCACGCTTGGGGTGAGTGTGAGAGTCGAAGTGTCGGTTTGCGCCAAGGTGGCGGTTGGCGCGACGGTCGGCGTCGGCTGCGCGGGCACTTCGAAAAGCCATTTGGCAAAATCCGAGCTTGCGAAAATCGTCCCCCCTCCCACCGCCAAGCACAGACAGGCGGCGATCCCGGCCAGAACAACCCAGGGAGACCTGCGTTTGGGTTTTCCCTGGATACCCGATACGGACGGGGACGCTTTTTGAGGCTCCTCCCGGGAGGTTCCTTTTTGCAGGAAATCCTGGGTCCCTGCGGTTCTGCCGACGCCCTCGGTGGGCGTAACCGCGCCAAGCGGCTTTCTTTCTGCGGTGATTTCCTCGAATGCCCGGCTGAAATCGGCCGCCTTCTGGTAGCGCTGATCCGGCTCCTTCGCCAGCGCCCGTTCGAGCACGGCGCCGGATCCGGCCGGAAGTTTCACGTCGGCCTCCGAGATCTTCGGCGGGGGAGTGGACACCTGCATCATCATCACCTTGAGGGGGGAATCCGCCTGGAACGGCGCCTGGCCGGTCAGCATCTCGAACAACACGATTCCCAGGGCGTAAATATCCGACCGCCCGTCCACTTTTTTATCTCCGCTGATCTGTTCCGGGCTCATATACGCCGGCGTGCCGATGACCATTGACCCGGTGAGCGTGCCGCCGGTATCCGATAGGTGGGCGATGCCGAAATCGCTCAGGTAGGCGTTTTCGTATTGATCGAAGATGATGTTGGCGGGCTTGAGATCGCGATGGACCACCCCCTTGGCGTGCGCGGCATCCAACGCCGAACCGATGCGGGAGAGGATCTTGGCGGCCTCTTCCGCGGGGATCGGTCCGTTTTGGATGCGCGAGACGAGCGATCCGCCGCTCAGGTAGCGCATGACCAGAAACGGCTGGCCGTTCTCCTCGCCGAAATCGTAGACCGGGACGATGGCCGGATGCTCGAGCGTGGCGATCGTGCGCGCTTCGCGGTTGAAGCGGGCCCGAAAGGTCGGGTCGTGCATCAGTTCGCGGGGCAGGATTTTGATAGCCACCTCGCGGCCGAAATTCGGATCATAGGCGAGGTAAACGGAGGCCATCCCGCCGCGGCCGATTTCGCTGCGAATTTCGTAGCGCGAGATTTTTTCCGGCAAGGGGGGAGGAGTATCGGTCATGGGCAGTGTCCTGTCTGTCGCCCGCGGGGCGTCATCCCGGTTCTCAAGCCTATATTATAGAAGAAAACCGCGTTTCCATGCAGTCCGGATCGGCATTTCCGGTCGGGGGCTGTGCCGGGACGGTAGTCCGGAGGAAAAGGTCAATCTTTCGGTCAACCGGCCCATGAAGGATAGTAATTGTTCCCGGGGGTGTCCGTCAGAAGCGTCTGATCGGATCCGTCGATCTCCATCCGGTAGATCTCGATCCCCTTATCGCGGAGGGATACAAAGACGATCCACGATCCGTCCGGCGACCAATCCGGGCTCCAGCTCCCGCTGGAAGGATCGGTGAGCCGGACAGCATCCGAGCCGTCGGCGTTCATCACGTAGATTTCATCGCGCCCGTCCCGCTGGGAGACGAATGCGATCCGCCTTCCATCCGGAGATCCGGAAGGGGAGTAGTCGACCGCATCGCCGCCGGTCAGAAACGCCTTCTGCGAGCCGTCGGGATGCATGGCCATGATCCTCCTCCGTCCGCCGAAGTTGGAATCATAAAAAATGCGGGCTCCGTCGCTTGACCAATCCGGATCGCCCACCGCGAACGCAGGGGAGACGGTTAAATTCGCCGGGTTCGAACCGTCGAAATCCATCGCATAGATCTCCGAGTCGCCGTCGCGCCAAGTCACGAAGGCGATCCGCGTTCCGTCCGGAGACCAGGACGGCGAGAGGTCGGCGGATTCATTGAACGTCAGCCGCATCGGATTCGAGCCGTCGCACTCCATCCGATAGATTTCCGGATTCCCATCCCGGAACGACACAAACGAAATACGTTTTCCCCTTGCGGAGGCGGCGGGTTGGGAATCCTCGCCCGGACTATCGGTCAGGCGCTTCACATTCGCGCCGTCCGGATCCATGGCGTAGATTTCGATGTCGCCGCTGCGATCCGAGGTGAACAGGATCTGCCCGGCGCAGGGTGTCGCGGGCGTCGGGGTATGAGTCCGGGTCGGAGCGAGGGTGGCCGTCGGAGTGAAGGTCATGCTGGGGGTGAGGGTTGCCATCGCCGTAGGGGTTGAGGTTGATGTCGCGGTCGGCGGAATAACTCCCAGCATCGAGCCGATCTGCATGCGGGTATCCCGGTCCGCCGCTAGGAATCCGACCGGCAGGGCAATCCCGCCGGCGCATACGAAAAGCGCTATTCCCAGGCAACCGATCCAAATCCGGGGTGTAGTTCGATTCCCTAGTTGAGACATAATTCAGATTTCCTTCCGCGATCCGATCCGCGAGCAGCGGCTGAGCCCATTCTTAAAATTGATACAGGCCGTAATAATCGTCGCGGTAAATTTCCGCCACACCGGGGCAGCCCTGCGGAAAATCATCGGCGGGCAGAACCAGGTGGGTGACGGCGCCTTCGGCCTGGAGTTCCTCCGCCACGGGGCAGTCCATCTCCAGATACAGTTTATTGATGACCTGCACCCGCCGGTACCATTCCAGGACATCCAGATCCCGATACGGGATCGATTTGAAATCGATGTAAACCGCGGATCCCGTCGCCAGCCGGAACCCTTCCATCTTCGGCGGGATCAGGTACACCTCGTCCGCCTGATGATGGGCGGATATAAATTGATAAAGGCCGAGTTCGGGTTGGGAGGTTCTCTCGGACGAGTCCATTGCCATCTTGACGGTTCCGGCCGCGGCCAGCAGGATCATCCCGCCCAGCGCGAAAGCCCGCACGGACTGCTCTCCCCGCGGCGGGAGACTCCAGCGCCGGAAAAGCAAATCCAGCGCGGCAGAGAGGAGCAGCAGTGACGAAAGCGGGACAAGGATGGAGGAAATCCGCCAGGGGAAAAGCAAGGCCAGCGTATCGCTGCCGGTGGCGAGCTGGAGAAGCGTCAGACCGGCGCCGATCAACGCGGGAATGAGAAGCACGGGGAACAGCCGGCTTTTACGGATGACAAACAGCCCGAGTGCGATGACGATCAATTTGACCGTCATGCCGGCGTTCCAGAAATACGGAATCACCGCGTGATGGGGCAGGCGCTCATGAACAAGGATCCGGTAGGCTTCGGCGGTTGCGGCGGGGGAGGATCCGGCAAATACCCAGAGGGTGTACAGCGCGACCGGAAGCGCGCCGAGCAGCGCGAGCCCGCCGGCGAGAACCGCCCGCTTTGGATCCCGGTCCCGCGCCGTCATCACTGTCAGGTAAGCCAGGGTAAGCATCGCGGCGCAGAGGAGATAGGTGGGATGGAAGGCGGCCGCCAGCACGGCAAACAGGACCGCGGCCAGGGGCCGGCGGACAAGGAAGAAGCGGAGGGAGACGACGAGCAGAATTCCAAACACGCTCGGCTGGAAAACCGCGCCGAGGATGCGCTGCTCGGCCAGCCCGTCTTCCAGCAAGTAGCCTCCCCAGCCGGCAAGCGTACGCGCGATCGCGGCGCGGAAGAGCACCGAATGCAGAAGGAGCACACCGCAGGCGAGCGCGCCCCTGGCGGCGGAGGAAACGCGAAACGAAAAAACCGCCGCGCAGATGTCGATCACGGAGAAATAATAGATCCCGAGGAGGAGGGCGTAGAGCAGATAGAAAGCCGGCGCCCAGTGCGTCAGCCGGTAGATCGCCTCGACCAGCAGGCTGAACAGGGGCGTGGGATCCAGCGTCCCGGCCAGCCAATCCCGCGAAAGAAAACCGTATCCGGCGCGGGCCAACCCGTGCAGGAAGTATTGATCCTGGTTGGGGCCGTACAGCGGGGTTTGGGTGTAGGCGAGCGCAAACAACCCGGTGCCCGCCAGGAATACCCCAAGCCGCCTGAGGCGGCCCGATCGAATGAAGGATTGCAGCCCCGCCGACGCATTCCGGATCAACATTCGGTGTACTCCCAGGATGGGATCTCAGGATAAAACGATCCACCCGGCCGCGCAAGGGCCGGGATCATGGCTTCATTATTATTACGGTCCATAGGGAACCAACGGGCTTGCGGTCTTGTAGCGATCGTAATAGAACACTTCCCGCCCGGGGAAGGCCCGGATGACCTGGGCGTTCCTTTCGCCGCCCATATCGCGCACGAAGATCACGTCCCCGTTCAAGTCCGGAGCATTCAGCCAGGAAAAGGCGGCGTAATCCGTCCAAAAGCGGATGCGGACGAACACCAATGCGTTGTGCAAGCCGGCCGCGGCAACCGCCGCGGGATGCTCGCGGGTGATGCCATAAAGCCCGTGCCCCTGGGACAGCCGCGGCTGGATCTGGAAGGCGATGTTCCAAACCAGGAGAAGAGGCAGGGCGACCCGGACCAAACGCAAGCGTCCCTTCCCGGCCGAAAACTTGAGCAATCCGCGCGCCGCCAGCAGCCACACGAACGGCATCCCTTCCGAATAATACCTTCCCC